>JAICJH010000131.1 GCA_025928545.1 Bryobacteraceae bacterium
CCGGAGGAAAAAGCCCGGATCGCCAAAGCCGCAGTGGAATTAATCCGCCCGGGCCAGACTGTGATTCTGTGCAGCGGCTCCACCTCGCTCGAACTGGCGAACCAGATACGACGTTCTACGCTCGACAATCTGGTTGTCATTACGCACGCGCTGAACGTGGCTACGCGGCTCGCGGAGTCGCCCAACCTTTCCCTGCTGATGATCGGCGGAATCCTGCGCCAGGTCTCAAATGCGTTTGTCGGCCCGCAGGCGGAGCACATGATGGCCTCGATGCATGCCGATCACCTGTTTCTCAGCACAGTCGGCCTGGATGCTGAGATCGGCCCGACGACCATCGACATTCTCGAAGCACAATTGAATTCGAAGATGGTGAATGCCGCACGGCAGGTCACCGTCATTGCAGATTCCAGCAAATTCGGCCAACGCACCTTGGCGGTCAGCGCGCGTCTCGAGCAGATCCATCGCGTCATAACGGACATCAATGCGCCATTTCACGTGGTGGAGCGATTGCGGGAGTACGGCATCGAAGTCATTATGGTGTAATTGCTGCCGCGGAGGCGGATGATAGCCGGTGGATCGGCTGCACAGTACAAGGGACTGTCCTTCCGCAGTTCGTGGTATACGATGCCTGATACGCGCGCGAGGACCGCAAATACCGAAACCCTCGTTGCGTCATCAATAAATACGAATTCGAAACGTGATCGAAAGGCGCGCCTCACAGATCGCAGCCCGTGGTTCTGGCTGCTTCTTGCAGCGGCGCTGCTAGTCGTTGCCGACGGCAGAAATACCGTAGCCGTTGCCGCGTGGCTGGCTCCAGTTTGCCTGATGCGCTTTATGCGAATGCAGACGCTAGGTTACGCCGTATCCGGAGCCTTTGCCGTTCGCTTAATAACCTTTATGATCGCCGAGCGCGGAATGATTCCCATTCCAGGAATCTTCTACTACCTTTTCGTCATGCTCGTGACGGCCATTGCTCTTCTCCCATACCTGACCGACCGGTGGCTGGTCAGACGGCTCCATCCGGTCATCGGCACGCTGGTCTTCCCCGCTGCGACGGTCGCACTTCAATTTCTGATGGGGTTTGGTCTCCATGGCACTTGGGGCTCCGTCGCATATACGCAGGCAGGCGACCTGCCTCTCTTGCAATTACTCGCCGTTACTGGGTTGGGTGGCGTTACCTTCGTGATGATGTGGTTTGCGCCGGTAGCCAACTTACTTCTCGAAAAAGGAATGAGCGATAAGCCGGGTCAGCGCGCTTTGGGGGTCTTTGCCGCCTTCTGCATTTCCGTTTTTTTTCTCGGCGGTTTGCGTCTCGCCCTCTTTCCGGTACTCTCGCCGGTCGTGCGCGTTGCTGCCCTCTCCCCACCCGCGGATGGCCCGGCGATCAGCGCGACCCTGCTTGATCGCGTCATTCACCGCAAGGGAAATTCCTTAGAACTCGACCAATTCATCTCCGCGGCCCGCGCGGGTCAGAACGCTCTGCTAGCAGGGACCGAACGCGAGGCGCGTGCCGGCGCCAGGATTGTGTTTTGGTCTGAAGGCGCCGCCAGCATCCTTCATCAGGATGAACCGGCGCTGGTTGCACGGGGCAGCGCCTTGGCATCTCAATACAAGATCTACCTGGGCATGACGCTCTCCAGTTGGAGTCCAGGAGCGCAGCGGCCTTTACAGAACAAGATTATTCTCATCGAGCCCACCGGCCAGATCGCTTGGCAATACCTGAAGGCGCACCCCACTCCGGGCCCGGAGATGTCCATGGCCGCTCCTCACGACGGCAAATTGCGCCAGATTGTGTCTCCTTACGGCCGCCTAAGCGCCGCCATTTGTTACGACATGGATTTCCCACGCTTACTTGCCCAAGCAGGAGCGTTTGGCGCCGATCTCGTCCTTAGCCCCGCTCATGACTGGCGGGCTATCGATCCGCGCCATACGGAAATGGCCAGCTTCCGGGCTATTGAAGAGGGTTTTAACCTCGTCCGCCAATCAGAAGGAGGCTTGTCCGCTGCCTACGACTACGAGGGCCACACGTTGGCGACGGCCGACAACGCTTTCCGCGATGTCGCGCTAACCGCACAAGTTCCGATCCGGGGGACCCGCACGCCCTACTCTGTGGCCGGCGATTGGTTTTCGTGGCTGTGCGTGCTATGCATCCCGTACTTTTTCTTTCTTGCTCGGAGATCGCGACGTACGGACGCCATCATAGAGCCAGTAACAGCGGTTTCATAGGCTGCTTTTTACTGATTGACGCGTATGGAAACGCCTGAATTTGTTCTATTTAGACTTGGTCCGCTGCCTGCGCCAGAACGCCGGCATTTTGGGCAGGGCAGATCATACTTCTGCCCGTACAATAAAAGGCTTGAGGTCCCGGCGCGAGTTCATTCAATCCATCAGCCGCACGGCGGCCGTCTTCACCTTCGATCAGTTAATCCGTGCAGCTCCCACGCCCCTGCCGGTGCAATTCGTTAACGTTGCCCGCGAGGCCGGCCTCAATAAAAAAACCATCTTCGGAGGGGCGCAGCGCAACACTTATCTACTGGAAACAACCGGGTGCGGAGCCGCATTCTTCGATTTCGACAACGACGGATGGCTCGATATATTCCTGGTAAATGGAACGCGCTTCGAAGCGCATTATGCGCCCGGCGAAGCGCCGGTCAGCCGCCTGTATAAGAACAATCGGGACGGCACATTCACGGACGTCACGGTCAAGGCGGGGGTTGGTCGAACGGGCTGGGGACAAGGCTGCTGCATCGGCGATTACGACAACGACGGTTGGGACGATTTGTTTGTCACCTATTGGGGCGACTGCTCGCTCTATCGCAATAAGGGCGACGGCACATTCGCCGATGTTGCGGAAAAGGCCGGAGTGACAACGCGCATGCCGGGCCTGAAGCGGTGGAACACCGGCTGCGCCTTTGTCGACTACGACCGCGACGGCAACCTCGACCTGTTCGTCGCCAATTACATCGATTTCGATCCGAAGACGGCGCCGCTGCCCGAATCGGGCCCCTGCTTATACAAGGGGCTCGTGGTCGCGTGCGGTCCGCCCGGATTGAAAGGCGCCAGGAACATCCTGTTCCACAACAACGGTGAGGGCGCCTTCACGGATGTTTCCGAGAAATCGGGCATCCTCAAAACCGATGGAACTTATGGACTCGGCGTTCTGGTTTGCGATTTCGATAACGACGGCTGGCCTGACATTTACGTCGCGGACGACTCCACTTCATCGATCCTTTACAAGAACAATCACGACGGCACGTTTACGGATATCGGCATTGAATCCGGGGTTGCCTATAGTGCCGACGGCAAATCCCAGGCGGGCATGGGCGTGGACGCGGCCGACTACGATTGCGACGGGCTCTTTGATGTGGTGAAGACAAACTTCGCCGGCGACACATCGAGCCTCTACCGCAACATGGGCAACATGATCTTCGACGACCAGACGTTTCGGGCCGGTCTGGGGCGGAACACCCGCTTTCTCGGCTGGGGAGCCGGTTTTCTCGACTACGACAATGACGGCTGGGCGGACATCCTGGTGTGCAACGGACATGTGTATCCGGAGGTGCGCGAATCGGCGTTGGAATCGGGATACCGCGAGCGGAAAGTCGTGTATCACAACCTCGGCAACCGTACATTCGAAGATGTGTCGCTCCGGATGGGCCCCGGCATTACGGAACTGGCTCCCGCGCGCGGCTGCGCATTCGGCGATTTCGATAACGACGGCGATGTCGATGTGCTGGTTAACTGCATCAACGACGTTCCGCAGCTTCTTCGTTGTGACAGCACGCTGAAACACAACTGGATCAAGATCAAGCTGATTGGAGTGAAGTCGAACCGGAGCGCAATCGGCGCGCGCGTGTATTGCCGGACAGCCGGCCACAACCAGATGCAGGAAGTGCGTAGCGGCGGCAGCTACATTTCACAAAGCGATCTGCGCCTGCATTTCGGTTTAGGCAGCGCAAAGCAGTGCTCGCTCGAAATTCACTGGCCGAGCGGCCAGGTGGACAAGGCCGCGGACCCCCCGGTGAATAAGATCGTCACTATTGTCGAGGGGAAGGGCGTGAAGGGCGTAGCGTGACGAAAGAAACAGCTCTGTTCAAAATCGAGAGCGCTGCGTCCGGGAGTTTCCGGCATCTAAGATGGCCGCCCGATTCGAATCATCAGCTCCTTGAATCGAGCATCACTGCGGAGACCATCAAACCGAGGGTCTACTCCCAGGAAGGCAGCCCGCGGCGAACGCTCCTCGACCGCTCGTGCGAGCAACGTGAATGTCTGATCTGTATCGCCGATCCCTAGTGCTGCGAGTGCGAGGTCATACGAGGACACATATCTCTGTTTGGATAACTTCCTGAGCTCTTCGAATAGCTTCTCCGCTTGGCCTCGCCTGCCGGCAACTCCGTAGGCGTGCGCTAAGGACGCCATATAAACCGGGCTGCCGCCGGATAGACTCACTGCTTTTTCGAGTTCCGCGATGGCCTCCTGGTACATGTGCTTCTGCTCGAGCGCGTGTCCGAGCACCAGATGCACCGGAACAAAGCCCGGGTCCATCTCCACGGCATTTCTGTACTGCTCGATCGCCTCGTCGTACTGGCGGGCAAAAAAGTACCGTGAGCCCACCCAGGTGTTGATGATATTCGATAGCGGATCGAGTTCCCGGGCGCGTTCCGATTCTGCGATGGCTTCCTTATGGCGGCCTGCCAGCGACAGGAATTCGGCGTACCAGTGGCGCCCGTTTGCGTAGTTCGGATTCAACTCAATTGCGCGCCGGAATTCACGCTCAGCCTTGGCCCAGTCGCGATCGTAGTAGAGGGTCACGAACGCCAGCGACGTATGTGCCTCTGCGAGCGAGTCATCCAGGGCCAGCGCCTTTGTCACCGCGGCCTTCGCATACGGAAAAGTCTCTGACGGCGGCATGTATGCGTACCATCCGAGCGGCAACCAGCAATCCGCAAGACCGTCATAGGCCAGCGCGTAATTCGGGTCCTTGCCAATCGCCTGCTGGAAATAGCCAATCGCTCTCTTCAGGTCCACTGCGGTCCTTTTGTTCCAGAAAAACCGCCCCCTGGAATAGGCTAGGTAGGCATCCGGATCGGGAGCGTGCCGACGGGCCAGACGCGCGCGATCAGGCGAGCTCAAAGTTGCCCGGATTTCGTCAGCTATTTTCTGGGCCACTTCAGCCTGCAGCGCAAAAATGTCCTTTAGATCGCGCTCATACGTGCCGCCCCACACGCGTGTGTCGCTTGCGGTCTGAATTAGTTCGACGTTGATGC
>JAICJH010000006.1 GCA_025928545.1 Bryobacteraceae bacterium
GGCCACCGCCAGCTCTTCCTGCGCCGCCCGATGCGCCACGGGCCGCCGCGTCCACAGGCGGCGCCGGCTGCTGGGCATACATTGCCAAAGCGAGGAGTGACAGGACACCGACTCCGATCATTATCTTCATAGATGGAACCCTTTCGGTTTTTTACTCGGCTACCACGTTGCCGGTCAGCGTTGATAGTAGCGCACTATGCAGTGAACGCATACTGTATACGATTCGGCGACTTTGCGTCAGCTTCGTGATTGATTTCGCGGGAGCCGGCCAATCTCCCGCATCTGATTGAAAAATTTGGTCGGGCTGGCGGGATTCGAACCCACGACCTCTTGCACCCCAAGCAAGCGCGCCGGTTGGCTAGCCAGACGATCGGCTGATATGTACCAATATCGGTAGCTTATTAATGTCCCGAACGCTGGCTTTCCTCAGCCAGGAAATGGGGCTCCCAGCTGCAAAACAACCAATTAGCGGGATCCTGCGCGGCCCGCAGATACCCCTCTCGGTCGACACGCCACATAGTCCGACCGAGTTCCTCAATGGTCATGGCGCCGTCTGGCTTTGCCCCCGACTGCAGCTCCAGTTTGGTTAATCATTGATTCAACCTCATGCGGATCAGCCGATCCGAGCCATGGATTGCCTCACTTAAGTGAGTACTCTCAGACTGGATTCGGCGACTTCCTGCGTCGGCGGTATAGCCCTGCCAGTAAAAGCGCCGTCCCAAACAGAGTCATCGTGCCCGGTTCCGGACTGGCAACCGCTCCCAGATTTACATTGAAGCCCTCGACCCGACTCCCTGTGAATGCGAACACAAGCGACGAAGTGGTGCCTTCCCCGTGCACAATAGCGTCGATAGCCGACTGGTTTGTGATTTCGTTTAGTGACAAAGTAAATGACGGGAAAAAATTTTCGATCAATTGATTCCCGTTGGCATCGTACGCCTCGACCTGGAAGACGTTACCGCTGCCGCTGTCGTTCTCTTCCCTGGCTAATGCCGATAAGCCCGTTGAGGAATCGAACTGATGCCCGTTGATCAGAACACTGACCGCCACGCTGCCATCGTTGGAATTGGTGAACTTGTAAACATTGTGGGCATCGCTCGATGTTGAAAGGTTGGCCGGGTCATAGCTGAACGAGTAGGTGACAGAAGTACCCGATAAGTCGGTACCGGCCGTGGCAAACAAGCCCAGCGTATCCACCGAACCGTTTCCGAGTATTCCCGATACCGATTCGGTGATCGTGGCAGCCTGGGCTAGACCGGCCGTCGCAAACGCGGCAATTGCCCCCGTTAATACCAATCTGAGTCTCATCTGCCTTCCTCCAAAAAGTAGATTTATCAAACATAACAAAATCGTAGGCGTCAAATCGAAATAACTTGCACAGGCGAAATGGAGTGAGTACTGGTACCAGGATGGTGAGGAATCAGGCCCTTGATGTGCGGGCCAAGTCTGTACTGCTACGTAATCGGTGGCGGAAAGTCAAAAGGGATGTTCCGCGCGGGGAAGAGGTCGCTGTCCGGTGGGCAACCCAGCGAATACTGTGGCATCCCCAGGATACTGGAGATATGCGTGGTAGGCGAGAGTATAAATGGCTGGCGCAGTATTACGATCAATTCTTCACATTTCATCTACCGTGGTTTGAAGCGGCCCGGAACTGTGTGCTGGGAAGAATTTTGCCGAGCGTGAAATCGGCTTGCGATCTTGCCTGTGGTACGGGGACAACGGCGGCCCTGCTGGCGGGCACTGGAATCACCATGTACGCAGTCGACAGCTCGTCAGTCATGTGCCGCCTTACCCGTGAAAAGGCTGCCCGGCTCGGAGTTCCCCTGCGTGTCCGTCGTGCCGACATGCGCGATTTCCGCCTTCCGGAACCGGTTGACTTGATTTTGTGCGAGTTTGATGCCCTCAATCACGTTCCCGAAAAAGCGGATTTGGCCAGAGTGGGAGCCGCCGTTGCCCGCAGTTTGCGTCCTGGCGGTTACTTCTATTTTGACGTGAATAATCTGCTTGCATTTGAAAAGATCTGGCCAGGTACATGGTGGATGGAAAAGCCCGGGGTGGCACTGGTACTGCACGGAGGTTTCGACGCTGAGCGAGGGAGGGGATGGTCAAGAGCCGAATGGTTTATACAAAAGGACGATTGCTGGAAGCGTCATCATGAGCGGGTTGAACAGGTCGCTTGGACCGAGACTGAGATACGAAGCACATTGCTGAAAGCGGGCTTTGATCGGGTGCGAAAGTTTGACGCGACACCGTTCTTCGTGGGCGATCAAGGGATTCGCCCTGGCTGCCGGACGTTCTATCTCGCACGGAGATCTGCTCGCGCAGAGGATTAGATCCCCGGCACCTCTGGTTTACAGGCGTGGCCTGATATGTACCATATCGGTAACGGATCTTGTATGCCCTCGGCCAACGGATGCTGTTGCACGATTGAGCAACGGGAAGGCGCCGCCTCAACCGCCTCATCGAAATTTCCTGTACGCCCTCGACAAGAGCAGTCTGCTCCTGCTCTAAATCTTTTTCATCCCCCCGTTGTGGCGACCGGCCATGGGCGAGTCACAACTATTTTCGCCAATAGACTCAACAACTTAACCATCCAGCCCCAACCCCCTCAGTGCATAATCGAGGCAGATTATGGCACTTTCAGACAAACAACTCGCCGCGAACACCGGAATCAATGACGCGATCACTGTCACCTTCAAGAACATCACTTGCAACAGACTCAGGAAATCACCAAATAAACGGGCCTCGGGAAAAGGGATGGGGATCGCGGCGCGTCCCGCAAAGGCCGATTCGTCAAGCTCGTAGTTCGATTGGTCAGTTCATTGATGGCGCTGCTGGCGCTATCGATCACCATTGGGGGGCTGCGCCTTTTTTGTGTTCACTGAGATCCTTGGTAATCCCCGTGCGCTCAAGATTAGGCGCGAAGGTCTGGTCTGCTGATCAACCCGTAACCTGCCGCGCCAGAGCCTCAGTCGCGGCTAAAATTCCGCCGGGACTTCCTATCGCAATTGCGACTCCAAGCTCAGTTGCCGACGAAGCGACCGCAATCGCTTTCGCCAAAGAGTTCAGCACGCCCAACTGATCCCTGGCCTGCGCAATCACCTGCTTCAGGTGCGCCAGATCGTTCTGAATCGCCGCCAACGTGGCGCCGATTGCCTCGGCCGTAAACTGATGCGACTGGGTTTGCAACGTCTGCGCCTGAACTTTTAGGCTGACCAATTGCTCCTTTGGCGTATAGGCGGGCAAGCCCAACCAATATTCGTCCACCGACATGGAAAAATCGTTGAATAACGCGGCGAGACGCCGTGCTTCCGCCGCCGGATCGAATGGAGATAATGTTGCGGTCGATGCCCTTTCAAGATTCCCGTAGTTGTCGGTGCCGTGCGCAACACTCTCGCTTTGCGATCGTGTTTCGAGGACGCGTTGCCGTAGCGCAAGGTACGATAGGTTGACCGGGGCAGGCAGGATGGTCAGATTACCAGCAGGATCTTTATGCAGCAGGACGCCTGCGCGTTGGAGTTTTTCCATAAACTCCATCTCTGCCTCGAGCGCCTTGATTTCTTCTATTCGTGCCTCAGCTCCGGCCTTGCGTGACTTCGCCTCTTTTCGTGCGACGTCGCTCTCAAGAACTCGGCGTTGTAGCTCATTCTCAATCTTGGTCTTTTCTGCGTCTGCGAAGTTCTTCGTCGCCTGGGAGAATTCGTGGTTGGCGAGTCCCTCGAGTTTTCTCCTGCCGAGTTCGACACCTTCGCCGAGCACGTCCTTGGGTCGGAGATGGTGCTCATCAGTGAAGTCTGAGATCGTTGTGATCGTTTCGAGAATGTGCTGGCCGGATGGTCCCCGCCATTCTTCGGCAAAGAGTGCTCTGACTCGGGCAATCAGTCTCGTGATGACTCCTTCAGGCGAGGACATTGGCAGGCTCCTCAACGAGAACGTCTGCGAGATCGAAATCCATCTGCAGTCCCACACCTCCACACGCGCGAAAATAATCTGCCAACGCAGCGAGGGTCGTTTGTATCTGATCAGCGGAAAGGTTTGGAGCAAAAGTGATATCAAATGATTCGGACAACGCTCGCGCCGGCTGCGTACTGCCGATAAACTCTGCCGTGGCGCTGCGCATGGCGTCGGCTCTGGCTTCCGGCGGAAGATCCTTTATTCGCGATGAACCCAGCACCGACAGTATCTGCGCGGTCAATTCGTGTGGAGAGTTGAAGTGAATAACAGGGCGCTCGCGTTGGATGTTTGCCACCAAGGCCCCTCTTCGCTTTTCAGTGTCAATATCGAGCGGACACTCACCTTCCTCTTGGTCTTCCACAAAGACAAGGACCGGCTTGCGATTCTTCATCGCCATTTCGTATTCAGTCTGAGTCCGTGAGATATCGTTCCCCGGTGCCGTTGTCCCAGGGCGCTTTCCGACGATAATGAGAACGATATCTGCTTCACCAATCAAGCCACGGATGATCTCTCCAATAGGATTCGCGCTGGCAATAACGTGCTCGGCCATGGTTGGCTCATATCCTGCACGAATGACGGCATTAGCTGCCGCTTCGCGTACTTTGCGGAAAGTTGAGCTGATGAATACACGCATCGGTCAATTGTAGCTATTTGTTGTCGCCATTGTATTGCCTGTGAAGCAGGAACGAGAGTGCCCGATGTTGGGATGGTTTGGCAAACGCGTACACGAGGAAAGGCGGCAGACACCGCTGCGGCATTACCCGATATTGCCCGACGGGGGAATCGATTGAAACGCCCCCGAGAAGTACAACTGTTGCAGAAAAATAAGGCGCAGTAGATCGTCTAACTGGGTCCCGAGCAGCAGTGCGCAGACCCTGATCTCGTGCAGTTTGGCAGACGAAGCTGCAACCTGAAGATACGCTTGAAATGGCGCGGGATCGACCAATTCTTCCTCGCTGAAAACTGGCTCCCAGCCGTTAATCAGTAAGAACGTGATCGCCGCGTTAGCCCCCACCCGTTTGTTGCCATCGATAAATGCGTGGTTCTGGCAGATATGGAACAGGTACGCCGCCCCATCGCAGGAATCGACGTATGCAGGAATTCGCCACTGAATGTCGCCCGAGGCGTAGCGACCGCCGATTCGAGTCCGACAACATCCCGGAGCCCCAGCGATCCCCGTGTTTCTTGATCTGCTGCTCGTGGATCTCCAGGACCTCGTCCAGACTCAGAAACACGGGCTCCATGAAAGCCATTCCGATGATCTACTCGGCCAGCTTCCGGAACGCTTTTCCGTATCGCCTGTGCGCCCATTCCTGGGCTGCGTCGAACTTCTTCCGCCGGTCGTCAGGTCTCGATGGCGCGATGATCAGTTGTTTTCCGTCGGTGCTGACATCAAGCGCCGTCTCGGAATCGATCTTAAGGAGGTCCAGGATGGGCCGGTCAATCACCAGCGCGAGACTGTTTCCGTGCTTGGTAAGCTTTTTGACCATGAGGTGACTCCGTACTCACAATGTATCACCATTTTAGTGGGGGGCTGCTCCTCCTCAGGGCAATAAATTACTTGGCTAACCAAAGCATGGAAGACGTTCAGGCCGTACACGAACCAAAGACACTGCAAGATGCGATTGTTTATTTTTCCGATCTCGATAACTGTCTGAAATACGTGGTCCGGAAACGCTGGCCGAACGGCGTAGAGTGCCCGATTTGCGGCTGCAAGGATGTGATCTTTCTCGCAAATCAACGGCGATGGAAATGCAGACAGAAACACGAGCGGCGGCAGTTCAGTGTCAAGGTCGGGACGATCTTTGAGGAAAGTCCACTGGGCTTGGATAAGTGGCTGACAGCGATGTGGCAGATTGTGAACTGCAAGAATGGGATCAGTTCCTATGAAGTGTGCCGTGCCATGGGAATCACGCAGAAGTCCGCTTGGTTCATGGATCATCGGATTCGGTTTGCGCTCGGCATGGGATCTGGTGATAAAATGACCGGCGAAGTGGAAGCAGACGAAACCTTTATCGGTGGCAAGGCACGCAACATGCACGCCCACATCCGTACTCGCAAGATCACCGGCACGGGCGGCAAAGATAAAACAGCCGTCATGGGCATTCTGGAACGCGGCAAGGATGGCAAGCCCAGCCGGATGCGTACTAGTGTCGTGCCTAATCGTCGCAAGAAGGCGCTACAGGCTGAAGTTCGCGAGCACGTTGAAGCCGGATCGGCGCTATATACCGACGCCTTGAAGTCCTACGAAGGACTGGATGAATTCCAGCACCAGGTTGTAGATCACGCTGTTGAGTATGTCCGTGAGCAGGTGCACACAAATGGCTGTGAGAATTTCTGGAGCCTCACGAAACGAATGCTGAACGGTACGTACGTGAGCGTGGAACCCTTTCATCTGTTCCGGTACCTGGATGAACAGACCTACCGTTTCAATAGCCGGAAACTGACTGACGGAGAGCGTTTCGACATGGCGGTACGGGGGATCGTCGGTAAGCGGCTAACGTGGGATCGGCTGACGGGAAAAACCCAGGACGCCGGTTCGCTTCAGGAGCACCTCTTGTGAAGCGACAGGGCCGATGCAAGGTGGCTGCGAGATAATAGTTGACAGAGGAGATCGCCATATGGACACAACGGTTAGCAAGCAGATGACCAGAACACAAATTCCAGAAACTCTTCCCCCTATCAGCCTGCACGAGGCAATGAAGAAACTGTTTCGTGATGCGGCGTCGACACATCTCCCGAAACGGAACGTGCGGACTCCGGCAAGAGTAAATAAAAAGATTGCCAAATAGGCACTGATGCGTTATTTGTTCATAGACAATTTTCGCGGATTCTCGAATACGTACATTCCTTTGGTGGATGTCAACTTCTTCGTAGGAGAGAACAGCTCAGGCAAGACATCAATAATTAGCCTTATAAAATTGCTATCTACTAATGAATTTCTTTATGCACAAAAGTTTCGTACCGAAGACGTTAATTTAGGTCACTTTCAGGACATAGTAAGTGCTCATTCATCCAAGCGCACTCACTTTAGCATCGGAATCATTGACGACTTACCTGGCCCTAGCGCACATCGCGAAGTTTCTCTAACGGCCATGCTGTATACCTTCACGAATCACGGGGGGCTGGCGAGGCTATGTAGCTTTACGTCAATCGTTGGGACAACACAGTTGTTCATTCGCATAGACGGTTCCAAAACCTACTTCAAGTCGATGCCGTTGGAAGAAGCGATCACTTTGGTGTCCCTCAGAAATATAATAATGCCACGGTGGATTAAGGAACGAGACTCAGCCGCGTCTGACTATCAGAGGCTCACCGAGTCAAAGGATAGTCATTATCCAGACCCTGAGCAGTATCCACTCTATGGTCCATTGATGATGGCAATAGCTCAAACACCTAAGCTCAAAGCCCAAAGCGATCATCCGATTTTTTACGGTCGGAGAGACATTGTATGGATAGCTCCGATACGAACAAAGGCCCAACGAACCTACGACGACATATCACAGGGTGACTTTTCCTCGGACGGTCAACACACGCCATACTTAATACGAAGGGTCACGCAGCCCGGCGCTGAAGGGAAGACCTCATTTGACGCATTCATAGGGAAGGCTGGAAAATCGAGCGGCCTTTTTGAGTCAATAGAAATCAAGAGGCACGGGGAGGATGGAACCGCCCCATTTGAAGTTGACGCCGTACTCGACGGAAGCCCGTTAAATCTGATTAATGTAGGCTACGGTGTGTCTCAATCACTCCCTGTGTTTGTCGAGATACTTACGCGCCCCAAGGGGAGTTGGTTTGCTATTCAACAACCCGAAGTGCATTTACATCCACGGGCACAGGCATCGCTAGGGGACGCGTTCTTTGAGATGGCCGTTGCGGACAATAAACGTTTTCTGATTGAGACGCACAGCGATTTCACGATAGATCGTTTCAGGATGAACTACAGGCAGCCAGGAACCAAGAAGCCAGATAGTCAGATATTATTTTTTGAACGGCGCGATAGGCATAATACCGTCCATTCACTGCCCATAAATGCACAAGGTGAATTGCCGTCGGACCAGCCAGACAGCTATCGGCATTTCTTCCTCGCCGAAGAAATGAAGATACTTGGACTGTGACCTCATGTGCGTAATCATTGACACCGTGTGTTTCCCCAAGGTTTTCGATCCAACAAACGCCCAACACGAGAGGTTTCAGCCGGTATTTGCGTGGGTGATGGATGGCGGCGGAAGTATTGTTTTCGGCGGAACGAAGTACCGAACTGAGATTTGCGAGCGCATCAGGAGATTCGGCAGATTACTTGTCGATCTTGAACGGAAAAATCGGTTGGTTAGACTCAACGACTCACGCGTGGATGCGACAGAAGCCAAGTTAAAGGAACTCGAACCTTGCAAAGAGTTTAATGACGCACACATAGTGGCGATGGTGATAGTGTCAAAGTGCTGTGTCGTGTGTACTGACGATATAGAGTCACTTCCCTACTTGGCGGATCGCAGGTTCTATCCGAGGGGGACCAAACCTCCGCATGTCTATCACGCTAAGGATCATGCTGGATTGTGTTGCGGCAAGTACATGGCGGACATATGTCGTGCGCGTCCAGCCGTATCGCATGGTCCGAACAAAAGAAAACCGAAGGCGAGACCAAAGGCAGCCCACGGAAACACCAGAAGGAGACGCCGATGAAGCCACTAGCGGCCCCCGTCGTACCTGGAGACACGGACTGGGAGCGATTCGACAATGCCGTCAGCATGGTTCTCAAAGTTCCAAAGGCCGCAATGCTCGCGGACGACGCTAAACGGAAAGCAAAGTTCCGAAGGAAGCGGGCGAGGGCGAAGAAAGCTGAAGCGACAGCTACGAATTCAAATCTATACCATTAAAATCCCAGTACGAAATGGTTAGCCAAGTAATTTATTGCCCTCCTCAGAGCATCGGCGTGAATCGGCGTGCATCGGCGGCCATTACGAATTTCCCCCAAACCCAAACCCCCGTTCACAACAATTTTCGCCAATGGATTCAACAACATAACTATCCAGCCCCAACCCCCTCAGTGCATAATCGTGGCAGATTATGGCACTTTCAGACAAACAACTAGCCGCGAACCGGGCCAACGCGCAGAAATCCACTGGCCCCACCTCCGTTATCGGGAAACGTAACTCTTCCCGTAACTCCCTGAAACACGGACTCCTCAGCGACATCATCCTGATCAACGGCGAATCCGCCGAGCGTCTCAATGAACTCGCCAGCTCCATCACCGACGAATACGATCCCGAAACTCCCTCCCAGGAAATGATGGTTCAAAACGCCGTCGCCGCCATGTGGTTCCTCATGCGCTGTTGGGCCGTGGGCGCCGCTGGACTCAACCATGAAATGAAAGTCCAGGCCCCTTCCATGACTGATGAGGATGCCGCCACCCGTGCCATGCTCGCCTTCCGTTCCCTCTGCGACAACAGCCGCCATCTCGATCTCCTCAGCCGCTACCAGCACCGCTACGAGCGCCAGTACTTTCGCGCCATCGCCGCCCTCGACAAAATGCGCGACGAAAGAAATGCCCGTGCTGAGCGAACCCGCCACCATGAAGAAAACAAACAAGCGGCCGAAATTCCCGAACCCATTTCCAGCCCCCCGGAACCCATCCAGTCACCGCCCGAACCCGTCCCGGATGCTCCCGACGAAGCGCTCGACGAAATGCCCAACGAAATCCCCGCCGAAAGAAATGCCGGTGCCGAGCGAAGCCGCCACCCTGAACAAAACAAACAGCCGGCCCAAATTCCCGAACCCATTTTCACCCCCGACGAACCCGGCCCAGCCGCCCCTGAACCCATAACCCTGGAGCCCGAAGACGGATCGGATACCCGAAACCCATAAACAATATTTATAGCTGACTCTACTTGCATTTCTAAAACTTTCCGATTAAACTGAAAGTTCTGCAAATGCCGTACAGCTTCACAGCCCGTGTCGTTACCCTGACCACTCCTGTAGTCAGCATTACTCTGACCGCTACCGCGGTCGGAATTAATGTGGTCGTCGTATCCGGCCCCGCCTGAGGCACTCGGCTAAGTCAAAGACTTTCGAGGCCATCAGCGGGGTGCAAGCCCAGCCGGTGGCCTTTTCTATTGGAATCCAAAACGGTAAATAGCGGTAAAGGAATCAGGAGCAATTAGTCAATATGCAAACTCCGAACGCAACAGCAGGCACTACCACAACGGCAGCCGAGACCGGCAAATTAATGACCGGCGCCGAGATGCTTCTCGAATGTCTCGCCAAAGAAGGCGTCGACGTCTTTTTCGGTTATCCCGGCGGCGTCACGCTGCCTTTCTACGATGCGGTCTACGATTCGCACATCAGGCACATTCTGGTACGCCATGAAGAGAATGCCGCCTTCGCCGCCGCCGGATACGCGCGCGCCACCGGCAAGGTCGGCGTCTGCTGCGCCACGTCCGGTCCCGGCGCCACCAATCTCGTAACCGGCCTCGTCGATGCCCTGATGGATTCCATTCCCCTCGTCGCAATAACCGGCCAGGTGCATTCCAAGTTGATTGGCAGCGACGCTTTTCAGGAAGCCGATACCTTCGGCATCACGCGCCCCGCCACAAAGCACAATTTCATGGTGCGCAATGTGGCGGAGTTGCCGCGCATCGTGCACGAAGCTTTCTATCTCGCCTCCAGCGGCCGGCCCGGTCCTGTGCTGGTCGATATTCCCAAGGATGTTTTCCAGGCGCGCGGCCATTACGTTCCGGTCGATTCCATTCATCTCCCTGGCTACAAAGTGTTCACCGAAGGCCATGCCGGCCAGATCCGTCGCGCCGCGCAACTGATTTGGGAAGCGGAACGCCCCTTCGTTTATGCCGGCGGCGGAATTCTGGCGGGCGCTGCGTCCGCCGAACTCAAAGAGCTGGTCGAGCTCGTGGATATGCCCACCGTCTGCACCCTCATGGGTCTCGGCGGCCTTTCCTCCAGCCATCGCAACTTCATCAGCATGCCCGGCATGCATGGCAGCTACGCTTCGAACATGGGCATGACGGAGTGCGATCTCCTGATTGCTCTCGGCACCCGCTTCGATGACCGCGTCACCGGCCAGCTGGGCGCGTTCGCGAAGCATGCCCGCGTCATTCATGTCGATATAGACCCCGCCGAAGTCGGCAAGAACCGCACTCCCGATATTCCGATCGTGGGCGATGTGAAGCGCGTTCTCCAGAAGCTCAACAAAGCCGTCCAGGAACTCGAACCCGAGATGCGCGCCACCAAGGCCAACGCCCGCGGCGCATGGTGGGACAAAATCCGCGGCTGGATGGAAGAGCATCCTTATGACCGTCGCCATGACGACAGCGTCATTCGTCCGCAACATCTGATGGATGAAATCGACCGCCTGTCGGGCGGCCAGGCCATTGTGACTTCCGACGTCGGCCAGCACCAGATGTGGGCGGCGCAGTTGATCCGCTTCAACGAACCCCGGCTCTGGATCAACTCCGGCGGCCTCGGTTCCATGGGCTTCGGCCTGCCATCCGCCATCGGCGCACAGATGGCGCGGCCCGACAAACTCGTGATCTCCATCTCCGGCGATGGCGGTTTCCAGATGTCCCTGCCGGAGCTCTCCACCATCGCCACGCACGGCCTTCCCATAAAGATAATCGTCATGAACAACGGCTGCCTCGGTATGGTGCGGCAGTGGCAAACGCTCTTCTACAACAACCGGCAGAGCGCGGTGGCTCTCGAATGTTTCCCTGATGTCGAGAAACTGGCGGGTGCCTACGGCTTCACCGGCCGCACGGTCGATAAGCCCCAGGAACTCGCTTCGGCGCTGGAGACCGCCTTCAAAACTCCCGGACCTTATCTGCTCAACGTCACGGTGGCGCCCATGGAAAACGTATACCCCATGGTGCCCGCGGGCGGCGCGGTTTACGAAATGGTCCTGGGACCGCCCCAGCCCGTGGCGGTGGATTAACTAAGGAAAATTATCATGCTCCAGACAATTTCTATTCTTCTTGAGAACAAACCGGGCGCGCTGCTGCGTGTCACCGGCGTGCTCTCCGCCCGTGGCTACAACATTGAAGGCCTGACTGTCGCGAAAACGATGGACCCGGAGCTTTCCCGAATGACGATCACCGTCGATGTGGAGGAACGCCTCCGCACCCAGGTGATCAAGCAGATGAACAAGCTGGTCAACGTCCTGCAGGCTACCGATATGACCGATTCCCCTTCGCTGATCCGCGAAATGGTCTTGCTGCGGGTCAAGTGTTCGCAGGAAAATCGCACAGCCGTCCTGAAAGAAGCTGAAATCTTCCAGGCGCGCGTGGTCGATTCCTCGGTGGAAGGTTTTGCGATTGAGGCCACCGGCGTGGCCGAAAAGCTGGATGAGTTTATTGATGTGATGCGCAGCTACGGCGAAAGCGACGTATCACGATCGGGCGCGGTAGCCATGTCGCTCGAGACGAAGAAGCTTCGCCTGCAACCCCCCGTGCCGACTGGCGCGGGAGCACAAGCTGTTTAAGTCAACACAAAATCTCTTAAGGACAAAGTTTTCCCAATGCCAAGACGCTTCTACGAAAAAGACGGAAACATCGAGCCCCTCAAGGGCAAAAAAATTGCCATCATCGGCTACGGCAGCCAGGGCCATGCGCACGCGCTGAACCTGCGCGATTCGGGTCTCGACGTTGTAGTCGGCCTCCCCGCCGCCAGCAAGAGCCGCGCGAAAGCGACCGCTGCCGGCCTGACCGTGCTGACGCCCTCGGAAGCCGCGAAAGCCGCCGACGTCATCATGATCCTGGTCCCCGATCATCTCCAGTCCGATATCTATGAAGCCGATATCGCGCCCAACCTGACCGCCGGCAAGACGCTGATGTTCGCGCACGGTTTCAGCATTCACTTCAAGGCAATCGAAGTGCCGAAGAATATCGACGTTTCGATGATCGCCCCGAAGGCTCCCGGCCATCGTGTGCGCGAAGTCTTCACCGAAGGTTCGGGCGTTCCCGCGTTGGTCGCGGTCCATCAGGATGCCAGCGGCAAGGCTCTCGAAAATGCCCTGGCTTATGCGACCGGCATCGGCAGCATGCGCGCGGGCGTGATCGAAACCTCGTTCCGCGAAGAAACCGAGAGCGACCTCTTCGGTGAGCAGGCTGTTCTTTGCGGCGGCGCCGCGGAACTGATCCGCGCCGGCTTCCAGACCCTGGTCGAAGCGGGCTATGCTCCCGAGATCGCCTACTTCGAATGCCTGCACGAACTCAAGCTCATCGTCGACCTGATCTATGAGGGTGGCCTGAGCTACATGCGCTACTCGATTTCCGATACGGCGGAATACGGCGATTACACGCGCGGTCCGCGCATCATCAACGACGCCACCCGCGCCGAGATGAAGAAGATTCTGGCGGAAATTCAGTCCGGCGAATTCGCGAAGCAGTGGATCGCGGAGAACAAAACCGGCGGCCGCAAGAAGTTCCTCGCCATGCGCGATGCACAGCAGGGACAGCAGATCGAAACGGTCGGCGCTGAACTCCGCAAAATGATGACCTTCCTCCGGAAAACGAAAGAAGCGGGCGTAGCGTAAGCGCGCCCGAAACCAACCATGCGCATTCAGACATTCGATACCACTCTTCGCGACGGCACGCAGGGCGAAGCCGTCTCCTTTTCCGTGGATGACAAAATCCTCATTACGCGGAAACTGGACGAGCTGGGTATTGATTACATTGAAGGCGGATGGCCTGGTTCCAATCCACGAGACCGCGAGTTCTTCGCGCGCACCAAAGGCCTGAAGCTGAATCACTCGAAGCTGACGGCCTTTGGTTCCACGCGGTTTGCGAAGAACCCGGTCCACGAGGATCGTAATGTTCGTGAACTCCTCGAAGCGGAGACGCCGGTCATCTCCATCTTCGGCAAAAGCTGGGATCTGCACGTCCACCGCGCGCTCGGTATCAGCGAAGATGAAAATCTCGCGTTGATCTCGGAGACGGTGGCGTATCTGAAGAAACACGGCCGCGAAGTGGTCTACGACGCCGAGCATTTTTTCGACGGCTACATCAACAACACTGAATACGCTCTGAAAACCCTCCGCGCCGCTCATGACGCCGGAGCCGACGTACTCTGCCTTTGCGATACCAACGGTGGTACCGCGACCTCAAAGCTCCGCGCCATCGTTGCTGACGTTCGCTCGAAGTTCGATGGCGTAATCGGCATCCACGCTCATAACGATTGCGATGTGGCTGTGGCGAACACCATGGCTGCAGTCGAAGCGGGCGCGTCGCACGTGCAGGGCTGCCTGAATGGCTATGGCGAACGATGCGGCAATGCCAATCTCGCGAGCGTAATCGCCAACCTGGAATTAAAAGCGGGCCAGCAGACGATCGGCCCTTCGAACCTCCAGTTGCTGACTTCGACAGCCCGCTACATTGCCGAACTGGCGAACCTGCCGGTACCGCGCGGCACTGCCTTCGTCGGCCAGAGCGCCTTTGCCCACAAAGGCGGCATCCACGTGAGCGCCGTCATGAAGGATTCGACGACGTACGAACACATCCGGCCCGAACTCGTCGGCAATCACCAGCGCGTCCTGGTCAGTGATCTCGCGGGCCGCAGCAACATCGTCTACAAGCTCGAGCAATACGATCCGAACAAACTGCTCAATGAAGACTCCCGCCGCAAGCTTCTGGAACGCATCAAAGACGCGGAGTTTGCCGGTTACGATCTGGAAGCGGCCGATGGAAACTTCGAGCTCTTCGTTCTGGAAGCGCTGCATCCCGGGAAAACATTTTTCGATGTCCTCGGATACGAAGCTGTAATCCGCGCCGAAGGTTCCGAAACCACTCACACCGCCCGTGTACGCGTGAAGGCGGGCGATGGCGAACACTCAGCCGAGGCCACAGGCAACGGCCCGGTGAACGCTCTCGATGTCTGCCTGCGTAAATGTATCTCGGCGCTCTATCCGCAAATCGGCGACGTGCGGCTGACGGACTACAAAGTCCGCGTACTCGATTCCGGCAAGGGCACCGCGGCGAAAGTCCGCGTGCTTGTCGAATGGTCCGATGGGACACGTAGCTGGTCCACCGTCGGAGTTTCCGAGGACGTAATCGAGGCCAGTTGGGACGCTCTCGTCAGCGCCCTGCGCCTGGAGCTGATGCGGCTGGCGGCACAGCGCAAACAAAATTAGCCGCCTCGTCCGTGCTGCCCGTGCCCTTCCATCTGGCCTCCTGCGGATGGGGACAAAGTGGCCTGGTGCGCGTCACGACGCCGTTGGTGGATTTCGAGGCGATAACACTGTCCGGTGCGGTTCCGCTGCTGATCCAGCGGTCCAGCACGGGCATCATGTCGAAAGTTGCCGCGCCGGGGCCGCCGTTACAATGCTGCATGCCGGGCACCATGAAGAGACGGTAGAAGTCGGCTGTCGATGAGCCCATCGTTTTCTGGACGCTCTCGTAGTAGTTGATGCTGTTGAGCGGAGTGATATCCGGATCGCTCCAGCCGTGATACTGGATGAGCTTGCCGCCGCGTGCCTTGAACGCGCTGAGGTCGGGATTGATCGCGTTGAATATTGCGCCGAGCTTCGTATCGAGGTAATCGATGTCGCTGTCGAAGCCGTCGGACGGCTCCAGACGAAAGCGGTGATAATCCCATTCGGGATCGTCGAACAGCATGTACCGGAAGAACGGGATGCCGAGATTGAGGTGTCCGCTGCGACCCGGCCCGGTGCCGGTGATCCAGTTGGCCCAGCCACCCGGACCGGCCTCGCCGCCGGGCACCAGCCCTGGCCAGATCTGGCGGCCGTTCGAGGTCTTCAGACCCGCCCAGAGTTTGGTGACTGCCGAGACCTGCGGTGCCGTCAGGCAGGCGCTGGTATCGGGAGTTGTGCAGAGCAGTTTGGCGGGCTCGAAGTGGCATCGTCGCGGATCGGTTAACACGCCGTCCTTGACGCCGTCGAGTTCGTCGCAGGCGTTGTTCACGGCATCCGCGATGATGGGCACCTTCGCCGCCGGTATATAGGCGTCACCATCGGTCGCGATGCCCGACCAGAGATGACCGCCGACATAATGGTGCGTCCAGTAGTTGGCGGGATCGCCCGCGACGATGCCGTCGTAATCGTCGGGATAGCGTTGCGCTTCGATCAGGGCCTCGTGGCCGCCCTGGGAGCAGCCGTTGAAATAGGCATGCGCCGGCGGTGCGCCGTAGAATGCGGCCAGAAGGACCTTGTCGGCCTCCGCCATCAGGTGAGTGCCGCGGTCCGCGAAGTTGAGGATGCGCTCGTAGTGGCCCAGAGCCCACTCGCCGTCATTGGTGCTTGCAGCGGAGTGGCCGGTATCGGTGCTGCTCGTGGCGTAGCCTTCGAGCAGGGACTTGATCATGGGCGCGTAAGCGATCGTGCCGGCGAGGCCGCCATTGCCGACGCTCAGCAGCCGCTTGTTCCACTGGAGCGGCATCCAGAGTTCGAACTTGACCTCGGCCCCGACCACTGCGGCGACACGGCAGAACGAAGGCGCCTGAAACGCCGGAATGCGCGGGCCCTCGGCTGGTGCGGTGAACGGACCTGCGGCGATGGATGTAGCCGAGGTAATAGTAATGGCCGGGAAATGCGAGCCCGCCAGCTTCTCGCAGGCGGATTGAGCGTACGATGGAGCGGCGGTCGCGGCAGCGACCAGAAAGAAGAGGAACAGGCGGCGAGTCAGCATTTGCTGAAAACAGTTTAGTCTATTCTGAACCTATGTATACGGCAAGCACAGCGTGGGTGGAGGCTCTCAATGATGCGGGGATAACCTGTCTCTTCGCCAATCTCGGCAGCGATCATCCGGGAATCATGGAAGCGCTGGCGGAGGCGAAGGCTCTCGGACGCCCCGCTCCGAAGCTGATTACCTGCCCGAATGAGATGGTGGCGCTCAGCGCCGCTCATGGTTACGCGCAGGTAAGCGGCGAAGCGCAGGCGGTGCTTGTCCATGTCGAATGCGGGACCCAGGCCCTGGCGGGAGCTGTGCACAATGCGGCGAAGGGCCGCGTACCCGTGCTGATCTTCGCGGGCGCTTCGCCCTTCACGCAGGAAGGTGAACTGCGGGGCGGACGCAATGAGTTCATCCACTGGCTTCAGGATTCGTTCAATCAGCGCGGCATCGTTCGCGGCTACATGAAGTACGCGGCCGAGGTCCGGACAGGCCGGAACATCAAACAGATGATGTACCGGGCGTTGCAGTTTGCCCGAAGTGATCCGAAGGGCCCGGTCTACCTCATGGCCGCCCGTGAGGTGCTGGAGGAGGAAGTCCCCCGTGTTGCCGTAGAGCAGGCAAACTGGCCGCCAGTCGAACCTTGCCCGCTGCCTTCATCGGGAGTGGAAGAGCTTGCCGAGGCGTTGCTCGCAGCGAAGCGGCCTTTGGTGGTCACGTCGTATCTGGGGCGCCGACGGCAGGCGACCACCGCATTAGTCCGGCTTGCGGAGAGGCTGGGAGTGGGAGTGATCGAGTCGGCGCCAGGATATACGAATTTCCCGGCGAACCATGCGATGTATCAGGGTTGCTATTACAACGAGCCCTTCCAGAACCCGGTTCTTGCGGAGACCGATCTGATCCTTGTGCTGGATAGCGACGTCCCCTGGATTCCGCTTGTGAATCGTCCCAGCCCTGCAGCGAAGATCTTTCACATCGATGTCGATCCGCTGAAGGATCAGATGCCGATGTGGTACATCGCGGCGGTAAGATCGTTTCGCGCCGATGCCGCTACCGCGCTGCAACAGGTTCACGAATACCTCGACCAGGCGAGTATCGATGCAGACCTCGTGAGTGATCGGACCACGCACTATACGGACCTCCACGCCGCTCGCGAAACCCGGTTGCGAGGCGAGGAGGCGCGGCCTTCCGGCAACACCATCACTCCCGCGTTCCTGACCGCCTGCGTGCGGGAGCGACTCACTCCCGATGCGATTGTGCTCAACGAGGGCATTACGAACTACCGGGTGATCAAGGAACATATCGCCGGCGACGTCTTCACCAGCGGCGGCAGTTCACTGGGCTGGAGCGGGGGCGCCGCAATCGGCGCAAAGCTGGCAGCGCCGGACCGTTTTGTTGTTTCGCTGACTGGCGACGGCTCCTACATGTTCAGTGTGCCGTCTTCCGTCCACTGGATGGCGCGTCGATATAAGACACCGTTTCTCCAGGTCATTTACAACAACGGCGGCTGGAACGCTCCGCGGCTTTCGGCTTTAGCCGTTCATCCCGATGGTTATGCCAGCCGGGACGAGGACATCGGAGTTTCGTTTGAGCCACCGCCGGACTACTCGGGAATTGCGGCTGCGTCGGGCGGCGCGTTTGCGAGGATAGTGCGCGACGCAGACCAGCTGGCGGGGGCTCTGGACGAGGCGATCCACGCTGTCACGCGTGAACAGAGGTGTGCTGTGCTGGACGTCTTCGTCACCACGAAGAGGTAGTAGTAGCCGCAGAGGCCGGATCAAGACCTATTGAAGCGTGCGCTCGACTACCGCGGCATTCACCGTTCCACTGGGCGGGACGGTGACGGGATCGTTTTGCACGCGTGCGCGCAGCAGTTTTCCGATCGCTTCGGGTGAACGATCGGCGGGAGTGGGCGTGGCGATCGCGTAGTATTTGCCGGGCGCCAGTGTTCCGGATTTCCAGGCTCCGGTCTGATCCGTCGTGCCGCTCGTGTAAGTGGCGGCGACATCTGCTTCTGTAATAGCGTCGGCGGGGAATACTGTGATGAAGCTGTTATCGGCCGGATGACTATCCTTGTCCGTGGCCGCTACCTGGATCGAACCGCCGTTTTCTCCAATCGTAATGCGAAGCGGCGTGTTGTCGGCTGACGCGCCGGCGCGCAGGGTGTGGCGCAGAACGTCCGCGTTATTGTAAGTCGCGCTTTCGATATACATGCCCGGCCCAAGACCGCGAACGGTAAGCGAGTAGTTATCCGCGAGAAGGTCCTGAATTGACAGAGAGCCGGGAACACTCACCTTGTTAGTTGCCGACTCACCGGTGTGCTGTGCATAAACCAGCGACTGGAGCGAGACGGTCAGATCCGGAATCGGCCGCGGTTTGTCGGGCGTGGGGACAGGCGCAGGGCCATCGAGAGTCACTTCCACCGGCAGACTGACTCGCGGACTCGCCGCAATCGCTACGTCGTGAAGATCGGAATCGGTCAGGCTGAATGTCGCGGTTCCGAAAAACGCGGGCGCATCGCGGAAACTCGCGCCGCGCTGATCCAAATGAATCGCCCAGGCTCCCGGGGTGAGACCGCAGGCGCGAATGACTCCGTCCGGGCCGGTCTCGCCATGAAACATCCCCGTGCCATACATGCCGCCGTTGCCTGACTGTCCGAATGTCGGGACCTCGGGGGATATATCGAAGCTAAGCGCGGCGGGGGCGCTGCCGGCCAGCGTGTGCCCCTCAATGCAAAGCGACGGTGCGCGCACGACCGGAATATCCACGCCTTCGCGGATTTCGCCATCGCCTAGCGTGAGCACCTGCGCGCCTTCCACCGACACAGAGCCCGGATAGAAGGTGGGCGCGGCGAGTTGCTTGCGCATGGCGGCATTCGTCGGAAGATCGGAAATGGCTCCTGCCCGAGCGGGACTCGGACGGACCATGATAATCAAGCCGCGGCCTCGCTCGAAACGGGTGAGCGTGTATTCGCCGCGATCGTCCGATTGCGTGGCGCCTGCGAACACATAGCGGAGCGCGCCGTGCGAATATTCGCGCGCCACTGCCATTACCTGCATATTGGGAACAGGCTCTTTATTCTGATCGATAATACGGCCTTTGATCTGCGGGGGGATCGCTAGTTTCATATCGATGCCAATAAGATCCTGCGCCTGACCGATTTGGACGCGCCGTGAGGTTTGGAGCGGAAAGCCCTGCGGCTGATCCATGGAAGCATTGACGGTGGCGGCGCCCGCCGCAATACCTTTGAGGACGTAGTGGCCCTGTGCATCTGTCTTTACCTCCACCCGTCCGCCGGCCCCGCGGGTGGAAACAACGGCATTCGGAACGGGCGCGCCACTGGGTGAATAGACAATTTGTCCGCTGATGGAACCGGCGGGAACGGGAGTGGAGGAACCGGAACCTGCCTGCGCGGAAAGGGTGTTTGCGATCAGGCTCGCCATCGGGATTGACACGAAAAGAAATCGCATAATTGCTCCTTATTTCGCCTGCGCGGGAACTTCGAGATTCAGGGTGAGGGTAGAGCCGCCGGCCACATTGACGTTGCACGCGCGCGGGTCGGCCACAACCCAGCGGGCTTGCGACGTTTCATTCGCCGCCACGGCGGAGAGGCAATACCGGCCGGGGGGAAGCGCCTTGAAGGAAAATGCACCGCCCGCATCCGGATGAGCGACACGCGGTGAGCCCGGGGCAGCCGAATCGGGCTCGGAGAGGACGGCGAGATACTGCGGGTTCATCCCCGCGCCGCTCATCGTGCCGCGAATACCGCCGCCGGGCGACATCACAATTTCGATCGCTCCATTTTCTTCGCCAATATCCACCGTTTTGGGCAGAGCGTAGCAATCGCCGCCAGGCACATTCGCGGTAACGCGGAAGCGACCGGGCGCGAGATTATTGACGATTTGCGGTTTTGAACCGATGGTCTGGTTCACGCTCAGCACGGTGGTCCAGTCTTCGAGAGATGTCATGGAGAGCGCGGCGGAATCGGGACAACTGTTGTCGGTCCGCTTCAGCACGAAGCTCGCTGAACGACCCGGCGCGGGCGAGACAACGAGGCCGGTGACGTTCTGACCGGAAACGAGGACGCGTGTTCTGGAGTATTGCGCCGCAGGTTCAAGAATGCCGCCGCCTCCGCCATAGCCGCGCGAGGGTCCGGAGACAAGCAATTCGTAATTTCCAGCGGGAATGCCTTCGAAAGTAAATGTGCCCGCCTGATTGGTCTGTGTCGCGGCAACGGCGAGGCCGGGTTGTTCGGGGAGCACAAGTCCCAGCCAGAAGCGGCCTTCGTTCGGTTTGAGTTCGCGATCGATTTTGCCGCTGACAGACCATGTCTGAGCCGCACCAATAATGACATTGGCCTGAACCTGTTCTCCGCCCGTGAGCGTGAAAAGCGAAGGCGCACCGTTCGTGGGATAAAACTGGACGCCGCTACCCAGGCCGCCGAGGACAGGCGTGTCCCCGTTCTGCGCCGCACGCTGGCGGGTCGCGCCCCACGCGACTGCAACCGCGTACTGGCCGGGAGGAAGGTTGTAGAGACGATAATGTCCGGTGGGATCCAGCGGAACGAAGGCAGTTGCGCCGTTCGGCGTCATTTGACTGATCGGCTGGAACGAATCGCCTTCGGCTGGCTTGGGCATGGCGTAAACGAAGCCATCCTGCAGTGGCCGCGCCGAGCCGTCGGTGACCTGACCGGAGATGGCGGCCCCGCGAATGAGCCGGAACTGATGCGCGATTTTGCCTGTCTCCGCGGCGATGGTGAATTCAAAAGTGACACCGAGAAAGTTGGGCTTCGACAACACGAGGCGATAATCGCCCGGGATGAGATCGGGCACGGCGAAGTTGCCGGACACATCGGTATCGAGATCCGCGACGAGTCGCGGCTGGCCGGTTTTGGAAAGGCGGACGTCAACGGAGGCGAGTGGCGAATTGCTGTCGTCCTGGACGACGCGGCCGCTCAACGCGCCGGCGATGGCCGAATTCGTCGCGATGGCGAGCAGTGCGAGAGCGAATAGCGGCTGAATTGGCGGGAGACGCACGCGGACCATCCTCCTAAATAATTAGGATTATTCTCGCATGCGGCTTTCCCGGGCGCAAACGCAATGGGAAACCCGGTCCTGTTACTCGTTCGGAATTATCAGCGGCTTTCCGCCAGGCAGGTTAGCGACCGCGCCCGGCAGGTGGTTCGTGGCTGCATTTCAGGAAGCAGATTCGCGACCACGCCAGCGTGGTCGGATCCATAGGGGGGATTGGTTCCCGTTTGTTCAACATCCAGAATGTCCGTGGAACGGGCGAAAATCAGATCGATCCGCTCAAAGGGAACTACGGGGACACCGGCCAGTTGATCCTCAAAGAACAAGGGCCACGTTGAGCCAATCGCCAACGGGTGTGCAACGCGCCAGACATCGAGAAAACCCGCTGCGAGGAGATTGCCTGCCGTGGGGGTGTGATCGGGTCCAGGATCGGCATTCGCGTTAAAATCTCCTGCCAGGATGACCGGCTCACTCGATGAACTCATCGCGGCAATCAGTTCATTGGCCTGCGCAACCTGCGCCGCCGTCGACGCCGGGTCCGGATTCACGGATTCCAGATGCGTGGTCACGAATCTGAATCTGGTTCCGCGCACCCTGACGTCCGCGGCGATAAAACCCCGCGGGTTGTGAACCTCGCCGAGAATCGGGCTTGAAATATTGTAGGCGGCGGTATAGAACTGCGATTGCACATCGAGCACGTCGAGGTGACCTGGCGGCACGTCGCTGCGCACCAGAACAGCGTTGCGATCCGTGATGCGGAGATTGATTGCATCGAGAGGATCGGGGGCCTGCGCGTCGACGAGCGATTGAACGGCCACGAGTGAATAGTGGAGATGCCGCTGAGCCAGAGCATCCATCAGGAGTTGCAGTTGATCGTATAGAACCGTGGTTGCCTGCGAGTTGCCAAGCGCTCCCGTGCGCCACAACGTGGCTTCCTGCAAGCCGATCAGGTCGGGTTGCGTCAACGCGATTTCGTCGGCCAGTCTGCCGGCGCGCTGCGGAATATTGCTGGCTTTGACTTCTGCGTAGGTGGCAGCCATCGCGGCCGTGAAAGTTGCAGGAGTTGTGGCTGCGAAGATAAGCAGCAGATCCGTCCCGCTATCCATATTGCGCGTCATGACTGTGACCGCGGCCTTATCGTCGGCTGCCATTGCCACGCAGGAGAACGCGAGCGTTAACACCAGGAATTTGAGCCGCCCCCGGTGCAAACAACGGCCTGCGGATGTCGTTCGGAAGGGCATGAAGTTCCTCCAGGTGAATTCATTTTAGGAAGGAACGGAGGAGTTTACAAACCGCTATTTACTATGAATGGGTCAACCGGCACGTTGGCTGGGGCAAATGACCCAGTGCTTTTTTGACCGAATTGGATCGCGCCTCGATTCACCCGCACGACCATCGACGCGGGCAGACCCACAACATGTTCCACAGCAGTGACATGCAACGGCATAGGATCTTGTCCCCCTTGTTCCGCGCCGAACTAATGAAACGTGCTGAAGCGAACCATCATTGGCAGCAGTCTTGCCATCTGCTGTCCAGTGAAAACTAAAACAGTTGTCGTGTGCTCAACCAGTCCGGTTTTGGCGCACGGAATTCGCAGCACACTTGCAGGCAGGTTTTCGGTTTCGAATATTTTCCCAACGATCCAGGATCTGGAAGAGAATATCGAGAAATTAACTTTAGATTTATTGCTTATAGATGTATTACTGATAGAAATGAGCGCCGGAGTATCGCTTGATACTCTGCGCCGCTTCAAAACCATATCGCCAGCCAGCCAAATGGTGCTCTGGATCGATAGCATCTCGCCGGAATTTGTTTCTCAATGCCTTGCTGCAGGCATTCGGGGGGTGATCTCAAAAGGTGCAACGCTGGACGCCCACATTGGCTGCATCAGCGCAGTCGCCGAAGGGCGCTTCTGGATCGACCACGATCTGAGCAAGAGCATGATGGCTGCGCGGCAGATTAGTCTTACTCGCCGGGAACGGCAAATGATCTCACTTCTGGTGCAGGGAATGAGTAACAAGGAACTCGCCTGGGCTATGGGAGTTACAGAAGGAACGGTGAAGGTGTACCTTTCCAGGCTTTATCCGAAAGTCGGCGTCAGCGACCGCTTTGAACTGGCGATGGTGGCCCTGAAGAATCTTCCGGCATCGCCCACGGTCGGCGAAGGACAGCAGCGGAAACCTGGGCACCCTGCAACAATCTTCCCGTTTCCTGCAACCCTTCAGGTCAGGCCCGACTCGACGCGCTTACAGACCGCGGTCAATTCGATTCACAGATTTCCAGTCCGCCCACCGAATCCAATTACAGAATTCCTGGGGAGCCAACCGAATGCAGCTCATTGCTGACCGACGCGACTGGCAGAGGGAGGCGCCGCCGATAAACCGCAATCCCGACGACAAATGGCAATGCCAGATCCGGATGGAGGCTGCGGCGGACCTGCTGACATTAGCATCGTCGCGGCTGAAAGACGTGATGCTCTCCGGCCCGGCGGAGGCGATTGACGAGGCGCACCTCTGTCTGCGTATTGCCAGGATGCGCTTTCGGGAGGCTCGGACACGCTGCCGTGAAAGCGGGGTAATCCTTTAAGCTCCACGTGTCAGTTCGACACGAGCAATGCGGCGACCACATTGCCTCGTCTGCCTCGCGCAGCCGGCAATGGAAGATCACGAGCTATCTTCATATCTATGGACGCTAAACGAATGGACGCTAAACCAATTATCATGACCGTCGGGTTTCAGGCCCGTCCCGGAAAAGAGGCGGAGCTGAAGCAAGCTCTGACCGAGGTCCTCACGCCAACCCGGAAGGAAGATGGCTGTTTGTTTTACGACCTGCACGTCTGCGCCGACGACCCTTCGAAATTTCTGTTTCATGAGAGTTGGGCGAGCAACGCTCATCACGATGCTCACGACCAGACGCCGCACATACAGCAATTACGCGGAAAGCTCAAAGAACTCTCGCAGCCAGCCGACAAACACTGGTGGGAAAAGATAGGCTGACGGCGGGGTTCGCACAACGCGGCATTGTCTTGCGGGATGTGGAAAAACCCGAATGGCCGCCGATGCCCGCCGATATAGGGAAAACATGTAGAATGGCCGTCGGAAGGTTCCACCCGAATGCGTCGCCTAATCTGCTGCCTGACTCTGCTTGTACCCTGCGTTCTGCAACCGGCCCGCTCCTCTGCGGCCGACGCGAAATGGATTCACGCGACTACGGAGCACTTCGACCTGTATACCTCCGAAAGCGAAGGTGATGCGAAAGCTGCCTTGCAGCATCTGGAAGCCGTTCGAGCCTATTTCCTTGCCTCGACGCATTCTAAAGATCCGGGCGGACAAGCCGTACGGATCGTAGCGTTCCACACGCCGGCAGATTATTCGAAGTACCGGCCGGAGGAAGTTGGCTCGGCGAAAGCCTATGCGCAGGTGGGCGCCGTTCCCGCGACAATCGCGGCCGTGGGCCTGAAACCCGAGATATACGAACAGATCTTTCGCGAGTATGCACAACTGGTGATGGACGAGTATTCTCCGTCGCTGCCGTATTGGTTTCGCGCGGGTCTGGCAGATCTTTATTCGACGCTCAAGCCGGCCGATAACCAGATCAAACTCGGAATTCCGCCCGTCCGGGATTATCGTTCGACAGGTGTCGCCGATCTGGATCTCAGCATGATGTTCGGGATCGACCATGCTGCGCTGTTAGCCGCCAGAAACAGGCAAGGCGTAAACTTCTACGCGGACAACGATGCGAAAGCGGCTGTATTTGGCGCAGGCAATGCCGCTCAGACTACCGCGCTGGCTCAATCGCAGAGCGCCATGGCCGCCGATTTTCAGGGCGGGGTCTGGATGCTCACCCATATGATCATGTTCCAGCCGGACTACCGGCCCAAATTCGGTGAATTCGTCGGCACGCTCGGAACCGGCCAGCCGACCGGAGCTGTTTTCAACAAGGTGTACGGACGTTCCATCAGCCAGGTAGCGGCCGATCTGGCAATCTACGCGAAAATGCCCAGCTTTTCCTCGGCAAACCTGCCGTTCAAATATGAGAAGCCCGCGGCGCCTAAAGTTGCGGCGCTGACGAAAGAAGATCAGGAACGAATTCTGTCGGACCTGAGCAGGAAAACGAAGTAGGCAGCGCCGTTTGTCGCGCGGCTGGCTTCGCAACTGTCAGTGCGCCGGCCGGTCGGCGTGTACGGGGAATATGATAGATTGTGTTGCCTGGCGACATACAATCTACATTTCGTAATGCGCAACGCACGCTAGAAGGACAGCGGAAGGAACGATCATGAAGATGCAATACGGCAGTGACTTTGTGTTTCGCCAGGGGTGGTCAGTGAAGAAGCTACCAGGACTACTCGCCGTCGTTTGCCTGATGACCCAGGGGCAAACTCCGGTCACGCTGAAGTCCGCTTATCAGGGTGTCTTTCACATCGGAGCCGCAATTAATCAGGCGCAATTTGAGGAGCGCGATCAACGCGCAACGCCGATTATCATTTCGCAGTTCGACACCATCAGCCCGGAGAATGTTCTCAAGTGGGGGCCAGTCCACCCGGCAAAGGACACCTACAACTTCGGTCCGGCGGATGGATATGTCGCCTTCGGCGAAAAATACGGAATGATGGTCATGGGGCATTGCCTCGTGTGGCACAGCCAGACTCCGGACTGGGTTTTCCAGGACGACAGCGGAAAGCCGCTCGTGAGAGAGGCACTACTCGAAAGAATGCACGACCACATCAAAACAGTGGTTGGCCGATACAAGGGCCGGATTGCGGGATGGGATGTCGTGAACGAGGCACTGAACGACGATGGCACCATGCGGCAATCGCCCTGGTTCAAAATCATTGGTGACGACTACATCGCGAAGGCATTCGAATTCGCCCATGAAGCCGACCCGAAGGCGCGTCTCTATTACAACGATTACTCCCTGGAGAATCCGGCCAAACGCAAAGGCGCGGTGGAACTGATGAAGAAGTTGAAGGGCCAGGGAGTGCCGATTACCGGCATCGGACTACAGGGCCACAACAAACTGGAAGTTCCTTCCGCTCAGGCGGAATCGGACACCATCGAAGCCTTCAGCGCGCTGGGGCTGGAAGTTAACATCAGCGAACTCGATGTGGACGTGTTGCCGCGCACGACGAATCAGAACTCGGCCGATATATCGGCCACCGCGGCGGGCGGCGCAGCGTCGAATCCATATGTGGCCGGCCTGCCGGATGAAATGCAGGCGACGCTGGCGAAACGATACGCGGATCTGTTTGCAGTCTTCGTAAAGCACCGCAAGGATATGGGTCGCGTAACCTTCTGGGGAGTGACGGACGCCAATTCCTGGCTGAATAACTTCCCGACCCGCGGGCGCACCAATTATCCGCTGTTATTCGACCGGCAGGGAAAGCCGAAGCCCGCTTTCGATGCGGTAGTGAACGCGGCGCATGCGAAGTGAGCCAATCGCCCTGGTTTACCTGGAAGGTGCAGTCAGGCTCACGGTGTAGCCCTTCAGCGGTTTGTCGTCCGGATCGAGAAATCGGGCGCAGAAATCGGTTGCGCCGCCGCCGTTTACGATAGCGGCGCGCAGTATGTTGGCGCCTTTATTGAGCGTAAGACGCTTCGAAACACCGTCATCAATTACGGTCTGGCGGTCACCGTAAATGCCGATAACCTCATTGCCGTTCAGCCACCAGACGGAAGCAGCGTTGGAGCCGATTGCGAGTCGCACGTTGCTCATTTCGCGCGGGCTATTGACGATGGTCACAGCCCAGAACAACACATTGGTTGTGGGCTTGTTCAGCGCGCGCGCGAAGTGAAAGAGATTGACGTTGTAGAGCTTCGTATCCACGGCGTGCCACGCCAATTCGGTACCGTCGACCGTAACCTTGTCGCCGTCGTGCGGGATCAGTGTGAACTGATTTGGGAAGTATTCTTTCTTGACGATCGCCTGCACCTGGTTGTCGGTGAGACCATTCGCAGGAATGGGCTCGAGGAGCAGCCAGCGGGGAATAAAGCCGTCGGCGTCGGGCAGCGCTTCGCGGGTCACGGGAGCGCTGAGTGTGGGCCACGTGACCTGGGCGGCGAGCAGCAACGCGGGCAAGGCCAGAAGCGCAACGGCCGTAATGGTGTGTTTGCGGGATAGCTTCATTTGGAAAGCCTCTACGGCATCCGAAGCAGCCAGTGCTGCTTATCGCTTGCGGGGTCGAATTTCGACAGCGTCGCAAAGCTGCTGCCCACTGCCGAGAGAGCAAGTGCGTCCTTTGAGCCGGGCACAGATTTCGGCGTAATGCGCCAGGTAGCGTCCGGCAGTTCCTCAATCCGCCATAGCTGTTCGGGTACACCGCTGAACGCCGGCACTGTAACCAATTCACCGCCCTGTGTAGCTGCCAGTGCCCGATCGGTGCCGGCGATAGTGATCCTGAAGTAAGGTGACCCCAGATAGCCCCCAGCGCCAGGAGCAGCGGCGATCGCCCATTTCTGCTGAGCTTCAAGCAGATAGTTGGCCATACGGACGTCGATGTTTCCGGAGGGCCAGTTGGCCGAGACCTGGGCCGCCTGCTGGGCCGGAATGGGCACACCCACGCCGCCAAAGATTCCGGGCCCGGCACCGGGCGGACCACCTCTGCCGCCTGAAAAACCGCCCGCGCCTCTGCCACCGAAACCACCCGATCCGCCTCTGCCGACTCGGGCGCCACCTACGGGCGCGCCCTCGACTCGCAGTTCGAGAGAAGTGCCGGTACGAGCCGACTGAATTTCGTAAGTACCTTCTTTGAGGTTCTCGCCTGCGACTGGCCAGCCGTCTTTCCAGAGCAAGGGCCGGATATCAAGCACGCTGGCGCCGCCCCGATCGAGGTCGGCTTCCCAATGCATCGAGAAACGATACACGCCGTCGCCCTGATCGAGAAGACCGAAATGGCCAGGCCCGACGACGCGGCCGCCGGAGCCGATGAGCTGTTTGCCGCCGCCGACGATCATGTCGACGCCCATATTGTCGAGGAAAGGACCTGTCACTTTGCGGGAACGGCCCATGCGAATGTTGTAGCCGGAGTCGGCTCCGCGGCAGCAGCTGCCATGGGTTGCCAGCAGATAATACCAACCGTCATGGAACATCATGTCGGAGGCTTCGCAGTTAATCGCCAGGTTGCGGGGCTGATCGCCAGGGTGCAATCTCTTGCCGGTTTTGGGGTCGAGCTCAACCAGGCGGATATAACCGAAATAAGAGCCGTAGACCAGCCACAATCTGCCATCATTCGGATCGCGGAAGATACCGGGGTCGATCGCATTGGAATCTTCGACGCCATCGGAAGAGGCAACGACGCCACCTTCTTCCCACTTGTAATCCGGTGAAGTGGGGTCGAGAGTCTTGCTCCAGATCATGTTGACATCGGCGCGTGGCTGCGCGCCAATGTTCGCGGCTACATAGGCATAAAAACGATCGCCGATGTGAATGACGTCGGGCGCGAGGCCGCGGCGCGGCAGCGTGTCGCCGGCCCGCCAGGTCCAGCCATCGTCGGAGACAAGGGAGGTCCCGCCAGTGCCGTAGGTGTAAAACCTGCCATTGCTCATCACGACGGTGGAGGGATCATGGATACCGACCGTACCATCCAGCGCGAAAGCGAGCGGGCCCACGACAAGGGCGGTGACCAGAAAAGAACCGGCGAACAATAACGCGTATCTCATAATGTTCTGACTCGCCGCGACGTTGACCTTAGTCGCTGCCGCTTGCGAAGCACTAATTCTATCCGAGCGCGAAGTTCGGGCTCTACGCTACCATTTCAGCGCCACGGTCGCATTCAGCAGTGCAACACCGCCATATCCCTGGGTGCCGGTTTGGGTCTCACCGTAGTTTGCCGGATTGATCTTGCCAAAAGTCGCGGCGTTAGTGAGGCTCTGGACGTTCAGACTTGTGCTGGGGCCGTTCCAGTTGTACCACTTGAACGGATTCTGGAAGTCCACGCGCAGTTGCAGGTGCATCCGATCCTTCAGCGGGATATCCTTGTACATCGCGATGCTGGCAGCAATTAATCTCTGGTTGTTCCAGACATTGGCGCCCAAGTTCCCATTGGTGAAAGCGGGCGCGTAAGTGAAGCAACTGTTCCCGTAATTCACGATTGTGGCGCCGCAATTAATCATGCTGTTCTGGTTTGCCTGAGTAAAACGGTCGCCCCCCAGGTCCTGCCAGCTATCGCGCAGGGAGGGTCTCTGAAGCAGGAGGATGTTGTTGCCATAAGAGGGCATGAAGCCGGGATATTGCGGCACATTGATGTTGGTGAAGGTGGAACCACCAGCCGTGTAGCTCGGTAAGGACACGCCGCTGATGCTCATGCCCGCGGGCGTGCCGGAAGCGATCGTATAGGTCCAGGTCATGTTATAACCGCCGAAAATGGAGTCAACAAGGCGGTTACTGTGGTTGAGGAACGTGCGGCCCTTTCCTACCGGAAGCGCGTAATTCATGGTGCCCGTAAAGTTGTGCGTCTGGTCTGAGTTCTGGCGTGCCTTGTACAGGCCCCAATCCATATACGGATTGAGATTCGTAGTGCTGCTCATCCCCATCGACTTCGAGTAAGTGTAGAATCCCTGGAAACTGAGTCCCTTCGTCATCCGGTGCTGAAAACTCACGATGCCGGCGTTATGGTTCGTATGGACACAGTTGCATTCTACGCTGACATTCCCCAGATTGGGGTAGGGCCGGGCATATTGAGTCTGGTACGCAGCAATGGAGTTAGTCGCCCACTGATAACGGTAGAGAGCGTTGGCGGGATCGTTCAGGTTGATCATCGTCCCGTCATGGTTCGCGTTCGGGATGATCCCCGTGGGCCGGGTATTTATATTGATACTTCCGAAACCTTTCGATTGCGCGGAGCCTTCCCATCGAACTTCCACCATGGAGCTCTTGCCCAGTTGCCGCTGTACGGCGATGTTCCAGGTTGCCACATAGGGCGTCTTGATGTTTCTCGGGATGATAGTGGGGCTGACAGCTCCGGCGTTGGTGTTGACAGCAGGAGCGGAGCCATCCGCCCGCAGAGCCGGGAAGCTCCAGGCCGGTATTCCATTGTCCAGCCTGAACAGCGGCGCGAAGTTTGCCGACACCTGGCTTGCGGAATAGGACTTGGACAGAAGCTCATTGGTGAAAAGCAGGCTCGTGCTGTCGCTGAAGGTGTCGAGATGCGAAAGGCGCGCGCCGGCACGGACCACCATCTTCGGCGAGACGTTCCATGCGACACCAGCGGTGGGATCCACGCGACGCCAGTCCGTGTCAAACGGTGTACCGTCTTTCGGATGCGTATACGCGCCCTTGCAGCCACCAGCGGGGCAGAAAGGCAAGTAGGCGGTGTTCGTGATCGTCTCGTTGTCCGGGATGCTGAGATCGAAGAGGCTGATGTAACCAGCTTTGTTTGTTTTGGGCGGCTCGATTTCGTAGCGCAGTCCCAGATTCAGCGTTACAGTCTTACTAATCTTCCAGTCGTCCTGGATATATAAACTGTGTTCCCATGACCGCGTATAAAGGTTGTCCGTGTTCTGGCCAAAGCTAAAGCTGTTGATGTCGCCTAACAGGAACTGAGCCAAACCGATGCCACCAGTATTAGCTATGGCAGTGCCATTCGCCTGAAGGCCGCCAACTCCGGCCCCGGCGTTATTGTTGGTTCCCTGACCATAATTGAATGTGCCATCGACGTTACCGGGGCCCGAGTTTGCATTGTTGTGAAACCGAAGCAACTCGTAACCCATTTTGAAATTGTGGGTGCCCATGGACTTGCTCAGGTCGTCTTTAAAAGTGTAGTTTTCAGTCACAGTTCTGCTGCCGCAGCCCGGCGACAGATTGGCCTGATCCGTGATCAGACCGGGGATCACGCCCGGAAGGCAAGTCGGCGGAAGGCCTGCCGACCCCAGCCCAACCAGCGCAGCATAATTGTTGTTGCGCGTGATCGAGGAATTGTTTGAGTCCGTCGAATAGTAATTCAGGCGAATATCGTTGACCATCGTCGGTCGCACAATCCATGTTGCTCCCACGGAACCGGTGTTGCGGTAAGTAATGCCTTTATTCAGCGAACTGTCGAATAGAGGATTGGTGATGGCCAGCGGGGGCTGTCTCCCCCATTCCTGGTTATAGGTATATGTGGTAAATGCCTTAAAATTGGGGTTGAACTGGTGGTCGATACGCCCGGTGTGCGAATGATACATCGTGATCTTCATGGGCCCGAGCTGGACATTATTGCTCGGCCCGGTGCTGGTCCACGAACCGGGGACTGTAGGCGGGCCAATAGGATTCAGCCCGAGGAAAGTTGTGGCGACTTTGCTCCACCTGGATTTGGGAATGATGTTGCCGGGGAAAGGCTGTCTGCTCCACACTCCGTTTACGTTGGCGGTGGTCTCAGGATCGTAGATCTGATTGGGAACCACAGGCACTCCGTTCGTCAAAGCTCCGGCAAACGAAAAATCGCCGTTCAGCATCGCCGGGGTCGGAACAGTCGCGAATAGCTGCTTGCCCTGTTTCTCGATCAGCATCTGCATGCCGTAAAAGAAGAAGGTCTTGTTCCTGCCATTATAAATTTTGGGAATGTACACCGGCCCGCTGAAGTTGGCATCCGGATTTTGGACAATGAGCGGCGGCGCCTTGATTACAAAGCCGGGCTGGACCTGCGAATTGCGATACTGATCGAAGAAGCGGCGGTGCTGCATGCTGCGCGTGCGGAACTGGTCGGAGAGAAGGCCATGGATCTCATTGGCGCCGGACTTCTTCACAACCGAGACACCAACGCCTGCTGAGTGGCCATATTCCGCGGGCATCGCGGAAGTGAAGACTTTGATTTCTTCGATGCTGTTATCCACGGTTTCCGACGAGCCCGAACCTCGACCTCCAAAGTTCGCCAAAACGCCGTCTTCAAAGTAGGCCATCTGGTTGCTGCCGATGCCGTCTATGGTTCCGAACAGTCCCTTTGTATCCTGGTTTGAACCGATCGTAACTCCAGGTGTAAAAAACAGAACCGCCGTTGCGTGCCGCTGATAGTTGGGCAGGCTGTAGAAGTAGTCGCCCTCTACGGTGGTGCCGCTGGAAGAAGTTTCGGTATCCAGCAATTGAGCGGTTCCTTTCACCTCCACCGATTCGCTCACGGCGCCTACTTCCAACTGGCCATCCACGGCTTCCGTCGAATTGATGCGCAGGTTCACACCGTCATGCACGAGTGTCCGAAAACCGGGCGCCACGAATGTGACCCGATAGGGGCCCGGGCGCAAATTGAGCGCGCGGTAAATACCCTCTCCATTCGTTGTTGTGGTGGTTTCGAAATTCGTGTCGGTCTGGACCAGGGTGACCTTGGCGCCAACCACGACGGCACTGCTGCTATCGGTCACGCGACCGGTTATGTTTCCGTTATCGATCTGCGCATACAAAGGCAGTGCCGCAAGCAGAATTACAGTGCCGGCGATGCGTCCGAACCAGGTCTTTTGCATTCAGGATTTCCTCGTTGTTGCGTCAGCACGCCGGTCAACGCCGGCCGCCAGGATGGGCCATGCGGGCCCCATTCGGCACACTTCAAGAGAGTTGCCTATGACGCAACAGTACTTTCTTATTATGCGAAGTTTAACAACGGCGTTTATTGAAGTCAAGAAAAAACAAGACGTTAGAAGGCACGTTATTTTTTATGAAATCACGTATTATTCACCTGCCGGATATATGCAAGTGGAATCGCTTCCATATTGCGGACTTGAGTGATATATTGAGGCCTTCGGAGAGCACTATCTATGAAAATCAGAATTTCCTGCCTTTTCAGTTTTGGGCTCGTACTGACTCTGCCTTTGGTGGCGCAGGTGAAAACCGAAGTGCCCGACCTCGTGCCGGGCGCGAAGCCAGTTACGGTTGAACATATCAAAGTACACGGCGCCTCCCTTGAGGGAAATCTGGAGGGGGACGCTGTAGACCGGGAAGTCATCGTCTTCCTGCCGGCTGGCTACGCGGCGAATAAGAACAAGCGTTATCCGGTGGTTTATGCTCTCCACGGATATTCGATTGGCGCACAACAGTGGACGCAGGAGATCCATGTTCCCCAGACGATCGAGGGCGCTTTCGCGCAGGGCGCACAGGACATGATAGTCGTATTACCGGACTCGAAGACTGTGCACAACGGGTCGATGTACTCGAGTTCCGTCACGACCGGTGATTTTGAGCAATTTATCGCGCGCGATCTGGTTGCGTACATCGACGCTCACTATCGAACTATTCCGCGGAGGTCCAGCCGCGGACTCGTCGGCCACTCGATGGGCGGCTATGGCGCGAGCCGGATCGGAATGAAACACCCTGACGTCTTCGGAAGCCTGTACATTATGAGTCCATGTTGTCTTTCGGCACGGGGAGCAGGGCCAACGCCACCCAACCAGGCAAACGACAAGGCGCTTGAGAACGTCAAGACGCCGGCGGACTCAGCGAGTCTGCCGTTCGGGCTTCGAGCTCAGCTCGCCTCCGCCGCAGCCTGGTCGCCGAATCCGAAGAAGCCGCCGCTGTATCTGGATCTGGCGACGGAAAACGGTGTCGTCCGGCAAGATGTGCTCGCGAAATGGGCGGCGAATGCTCCGCTGGCATTTGTCGATCAGTACATCGGGAATCTGCGGCGGTACAAAGCAATTGCGATGGATGTAGGAGATCAGGATGGTCTGCGGGTTGACGCAGGCAAACTTCACGACGTGCTGGATAACAACGGAATCGCCAACACATTTCAAATTTATCCGGGCACCCACACCAGCGCTGTCTCTGTCCGCTTTCAGAATTTCGTTATGCCGTTTTTCAGCAAAAATCTCTGTGCGGGAGATAAGTGCCAGTAATTTGCGCCGTGTTGGGGCAGATGTGCGTTTTTACAAAACGAACCTGGCCGGTTCGCGGGCAATTTCAGCGTTTTTACAAAACGAACCTGGCGTTTGCCGGTTTGCCGCTTCGGCGCGTGTAGACAGCTCTGGTGCGGCGTCATCCAGTCGATATTCGATTGAGAAAGAACTACCGGGCGGAGCTCGTTGTCGGAGACGACCGTTAAAGTCCACGGCACGTAACCTCAAAAATGGAAACGTTACCTGATTGGATTGGAGCACGCCGCCCGTTCGATTCGGAATGCATCTTTTTGGAAGTCCATCAAAACATGCCAAATAGAGGCAGAAGATTGCTGAACTGGGCTTGAGTAGGGTGACAAACCTGGGGGCAAGCGGCGTTTTTACAAAACGAACCTGGCCGTCACAGGATTCAGCCTGGACTGTAATCAGAGGACCGCGATTAAGGCTGGAACGGGGTGGGCTTAAATTCCCCACCGTTCACCAGGACATTCAGCACTTCTCGTGTTCGGGCCGGGCACGCACGCCCCTTGTCGGGCGTGAGATTATCGTGCTCGGACTCGATCATGGGCAGCGGTTCCACCGGTGCTGAAATCTGATTCAATGCCGTCCAGACGCCGGCTGGCGGAGAAATTGTGTCGATGAAACCCATGCCCGCAAGAACCGGAGCCTTGATGCGCGACGCAAAATTCACGGTATCGAAGTAAAGAGCCGTTTTCATCACTTCGGGGTTATCGGAAGCCCAGTTGGGGTAACCGGCTTTACGACCGTGAAGATCGCCGTTGGTGTCCGCTCCGGCAGGCACGCAGACTAAAACCGCACTGATCTTTTCCGGCCGAAGCCCCGCCAGGACGAGACTCTGCTGGCCGCCCATGCTGCCACCGGTCAGAACCAGTGTTTTGCCGTCCCAGTCGGGCCGCGTCAGCAGATAATCCAACGCCCGTGAGTCTCGCAGGTACATATCCAGAAAATAAGACTTCTCCCGGTCGCTATTGCCAACCACGGCATAATTGCGCGGCACATTTCCGGCGGCGTCGGACGGCAGTTTGTCGTGCGAATCGACATTGATCATCAGCCAGCCCTCGGCTGCGCGCTGCGCATCGGCCCGCGCATTCAAGGCATAAACGCCCGCATACTGAAGCTGGATCACAGCGGGAAACTTTCCCTCCTTCGCGGGTCTGGCCACATAACCATGGGTTTTGGAACCGAGAGCATCCAGTTCAAACATATTCATCTCTACGCCCGCCACATCGGTCTGAACCGGCGTCAGCACGGGGTTGATGGGAATCTTCGCCTGCTCCGCGAGCTTGGCATCCCAGAACGCATCGAAGTCGGCAGGGCGCGGAATCGACAGCCCAAGTTTCGTCGGCTCAACGGCGGCGCCAACGGCATAGAATCCGGTATTCCGCCCGGTGTTTCCACCTGTGAAGCGCGGAGCGGCAGGTGGGCCGGGGGGTGAAGTCGGTGTCGATTGGCCAGCGGGCGTTGCCGTTTCCCCGGAGAGTTTCTCGTACGCTTCCACCGCTACGTAGATCATTTCGGGCTGGTCGGCTACGATCTCGATTTTGTTTTTGCCCGGGGAGAGATCGAGCTTGCCTTCCTTCAATACGACCGCGTTGTTGCGGCGACTGGTCCATTTATAAGCGTAGTCAGGTTCAACGGGACCGGGCGACACGGTCCATCCCACGGTCTCACCCTGTTTATAGATGCCGTTTGCGTGGTAGGGAGTAAATGTAAGCTGTTGCGGGATGGCGGGACCCCGCTGTGCGAAGGCGGTGGCCGCGGCGAAGGCCAGTACGAATTTGAGATGACGGCGAACTCGAATCACATAAGCTCCGGGACTTAAGTTTAACTGCCTGCGTTGGGTTTACCTGTGCCGCGGGACCTCGCACGGCAACGACTCTACTTTTATCGCGTCAATCGCGAAATAGCAAGGGCGCATGTAGGGCAAATACTGCTGCCCATTCGGCCATCAGGGTATCACGAAACAGAATTCGTCGTGCGGCAGGCAAAGCTGACTGGATGGTGGCCGCGCGGGCAAAAGAGCGGGCGGTTGCGGTGATGGGGAGTTAAGGGGCGTTCGGCACGCTCGACGTTCCGCGTAACCGATTGAAGGAATTGGTTGCGGGGGAAGGATTTGAACCTTCGACCTTTGGGTTATGAGCCCAACGAGCTACCAGACTGCTCCACCCCGCACTTGTATATTACTATGCGGCCTTTGGTGAGTCCTCGAAGCGCTCCAAAGCAGGCTCGCGGAGTTGCGTGTAAACGAGTTCCATGGCATCGCGCATCGCGAATGGCTTGTATAGAATCGCTACTCCACCGGCCTTGCGAAGTCCTTCTTCAACGTGTCCCAATTCTTTGCGGGTCATGGCAATTGCTCGCAACTGCGGATTCGCGCGGCGTAACTGCGCAGCGAGAGCGACTCCGGATTCGTCCTGAAGATCCGCATCGACGAGCACCGCGTGAAGTTTACGCTTCGTCGCAATCCTGCGCGCTTCGACGGCATTCGTCGCGGTATGGACATCCCAGCCGGCATCCCTCATCTGCCGGTCCAGAAACTCCGACAGCTCGCGATTTTTTTCCACCACCAGAACGCTGGGGAACGGAGAGCCGAACGTTTCACTCTCCCTTCCCACGCGCAGCGAGAGGGACTGACGATCCGGCCCCACACTGACGCGCACACAGCTGTGCGCGCCGATGCAGCCCTGAGTCACCATAGCCGCGAGCGGCTGCGTGAGGTGGCGGTGCACCGTGCGCTTGAGTTCGCGGGCACCGTATTCAACGCTGGTACCGTTTTCGAGCAGCCACTGCCGGGCAGCGAACGGTACGTCCACCGCGAAGGCCCTTGAGCCGAGGCGAGCGACGATGTGGCGCTGCAGGTGCTCCACTTCATGATCGACGATTGCGGCGAAGCTGGCAGCGCCAAGCGGCTGGTAGGTGAGGACCCGGTCGATGCGGTTCACGAATTCCGGGGAAAACTTTCGCCTGACCGCATTGATCGCCACTTTGTTCAGCTTGCCGGCGACTTCTTCCGGTGCGATGGGAACGGCGGACTGGAAGCCGATCTCCGGAGCCATTTCACGCATCATCTCTCTCGCGCCGAGATTGCTGGTCATGAAAACGATGGTTTTTTCGAAGCTGACCTGAGTGTTGTCGCCGAGCCGCAGGATTCCACGATCCAGCAGTCCCAGCATCAGGCGAGCCATGGAGGGCGCGGCCTTTTCGATTTCATCGAATAAGACCAGGGAGAGTCCACACTTTTCGCTCGCGACGGCGGCAAGCTTCTGCTGGTTCAGGGCGGGTTGAGTCTCGCGATGGCCGAGGTAGCCAGGGGGCGCTCCGATGAGTTTCGCGACCTCGTGCTCCATCTGGTATTCCCCGCAATCGATCTTCAGGAGACTCTTTGCGTTGCCGTGCAGCGCTTCGGCGAGCGCCTCCACGGTTCGGGTCTTGCCGGTGCCGGTGGGCCCCAGCAGGAGAAATACGCCAACGGGGCGGTTTTCAGGGGCGAGGCCAGCCTGGAACATCTCGACGCATGGCACCAGGGCTTCGATTACGCCTGGTTGGCCAACGATTTTCGAGGACATGATGCCGGCAAGGCTTTCGGCAGGCGCCGCCGGTGGCCGCCTTCTGGGTAAGTTCGAACTTCTCTGGTCTGTCATCCTGGCCATAGCTGTACCATGCGGCGTCAAGAAACTGAGCCCCCGACAGCGGCGATTTCAGGGATAAGTCTATGTAAAACAAAGGCAATAAATTTTTAAAGAAAGTTGTCACCGCAAATCGGCCAATGCGCAAAATGCGGGATTGGCTGAATACACGGATGCGTCATCGGCTGCGAACGGGAATGGAAAGATCGCGCCGGGGGACCGGCGAATCTCAATGCTTATTGATGTTCAGGTCGCAACTGGTTGGATAAAATGAGCCACCGTCGGTATTCAGGCCGATTCTGCCACCCGGGAGGAGTTTTGAGAAGAACTTATTGAGCGGACCGGATTCGAAAACAATCCTGCCGCTGGGGTCCAGGCGGAACTTCCCGGAGCCGTCCGAGATCGAGTAGGTCGCCGCGCTGGTGATGCGCAAATCCATGGTGGCGGAGCCGCCGGTGACACATTCGTACGTGCCGACGGCGACCTTGAGGTCGGTCTTTCCGCCTGGGCCAGTTTCAGAATTCAGCAAGGAGAACAGAAAGCTGGTTTCTATGCCATCGTCGTCGAATTTCACGTAGCAATAGCTCCAGGCACTATCCAGGCGGGTGATTGTCCCTTTCCGCCCGTCGTTTGTCGAGACCCTTTTTCCCACTACACATTCTTTGAACGTTTGCAGTGGAGCGGCATTGGCAGACGATACCGGAAACAGCCAGAACGCGAGCGCGAGGAAGGGGAGCGACATCCATCTTTGCAACATGGGTTCAATATTACGGTATTCGAGAAATGCCCGCAAGCAGTCTGTTGAGATGTTCACGGTCCGTGCCCGGCAGAGGCCAGCGTGAGTCCGAGGATGCACATTCAGATAAGTTGTTTTCGCCAATCCAGGAAAGTGGGTAATTAAAATGCATGGCCCTCTGGCGAGGATGAGAGAAGCAGATCCGGGCAGGACAGCACGATGAATTACCGCAGCATATGGGCTACGTTCCGGGAGACATTCTCCCAGTGGAATTCGCACGATGCACCGCGCCTCGGCGCTGCGCTTGCGTTTTACACGATCCTGTCGATGGCGCCTCTGGTGATTCTGATCATTGCGATCATCGCGCTCATGGTTGGTTACTCGACGGCGCAGAATCAGTTGCTCGGTGAAGTCGCGAGTCTGGTGGGGAGCGCGGGAGCCGAGGCGGTGAAGGCGATGTTGCAGCACGCTCAGAAACCCGGCTCCGGCATTCTGGCTTCACTCGTCGGGATAGCCACGCTGGTGTACGGGGCTTCGGGCGTATTCGGCGAGCTCCGGTCCGCGCTCAACAAGATGTGGGACGTAAAGCCACAGGAGACGGCGGGGATTTGGGGCGCCGTCAAGCTGCATTTCTTCTCCTTTGGTATGGTTTTTGCGGTTGGATTTCTTCTGCTGGTATCGCTCGTGATCAGCGCCGTTCTGGCTGCCATCGGCAAGTTCTTCGGAGGAATGCTCCCCCTGCCGGAATTCATGCTGAGCGCTTTTAATCTGCTGATTTCGCTCGCGGGAACCGCCATTTTATTCGCGCTCATTTTCAGATACGTGCCGGAAGCGAAGATTGCCTGGAAGCCCATCTGGATCGGCGCGACGGTCACCGCGCTGCTCTTCACGGTCGGCAAATTTTTGATCGGGCTTTACCTGGGCAAGGCGGCGGTGGGTTCCCCATACGGTGCTGCGGGATCTCTGGTGGTGGTGACCGTTTGGGTTTACTACTCGGCAATGATTTTTTTCTTTGGGGCGGAGTTCACGCATGTTCTGGCGTGCGAGGGCGAAGGGCATCCGGGTAAGCGAGCGACCCCGGAAAAGGATGCTGCAATACCGCAAACGGCCGCCGATAAACGTTGAGCGCGCAGGGGTTGCCGCAGCCCAGATCTTCGCCTGATACTACTAATGTCTTAGTTTGTTTTGCACAATTCCCGGGCACCTCACAAAAATAAACTTCAAAATCCAGTAAACGTGCGAAGGTTTTCGGCGTCTTAGTTGGAGAAAGGTCCGATGAAGGATTCCGTCTATCCCCGTGTGCCACGGATTGGCTTAGCGCTGGCCGCAGCCGCACTGTTCACTGTTGCCGCCCTGGCGCAAACGCCGGCAGGTAGTTCTGTGATCGGCGCGGTATCGGCCGTGCGGGCCGATGCTTCCGAAATCGACGTCAAGCAGGATAATGGCGCCTCGACCGTAGTTCGTTTCAATGCAGCGACAACAGCGCAGCGCGTGGCTCCGGGCCAGACGGACCTGAGCAAGGCCGCCGCCATCAAGGTTGCTGAAGTCGCTCCGGGGGATCGGGTGCTCGTTACGCTCGATGCCGCCAATACGGGGATGGCGCGCCGAATCGTCGTGATGGCCTCAAGCGATATTGCGAAACGCAATGCGGAAGATCGTTTGGACTGGACCCGCCGCGGTGTTGCAGGAGTAGTGACCGCGATTCAGGGAAATGTGCTTTCCCTGGAGCAGAAGACGCTGGGCGGTGTGGCGAAATTCACCGTGAAAGCCGACGATAAGACGTCGTTCAAACGTTACGCTCCGGATTCGGTGAAGTACTCGGATGCGAAAGTCAGCAAGCTCGGCGAGGTCGCCATCGGAGATCAACTCCGTGCGCGCGGCGAAAAGAGCGCCGATGGAGCGACCGTAGAAGCCGGTGAAGTGATCTTCGGAACTTTCCTGAGTAAAGCGGGAACCATTACGGCCCTGAACTCCGCGGCCAATGAAGTTACGGTGAAGGATCTGGTGGATAAGAAAGCGTCCTTCGTCATACGCTTCACTCCGGATTCGCAAATTAAGCGAATGCCGGATGCAGCCGGAATGGCGGGCCTGATGGCGGCAGGGCGCGGCGCGAGTTCACCCGCACCGGCGGCCGGGGCTGCTGCGGGCGTTCCGGGTCGCGGGGCAGGCGGCGGCGGACGGAGTGGTCTGGACGTGGCCCAGATGCTTGAGTCGCTGCCGGCCGCGAAGTTTGAGGATATGAAAGTCGGCGACACGATTGTCGTCTCAGCTACCAGCGGCGCGCGCGCCGGTCAGCTTACCGCTATTACATTTCTGGCCAATGCGGAAGCGTTGGTGCAACGTGCGGTAGCGGCAGGCGGAGGCGCGGGCAACGGTCCGGCTCCCAGTCTTGCGGGGCTGGCGGGCAGCATTTCCAGTATTGGTCCGTAGCCAGGAAGTCGCGCCAAAGGCCGAGCCGCAGGTAAGCGCGGGAACAGACGAGCGCGCGAGGACGCAAATCCGAAAAGAGGTTCAAGATGATCAGCCGAACTGTCCGCTTCGCCATAATCTTATTCGCCATTCTGTTAGTGAGCGTGCACGCTCAAACATCCTCGCCAAGCCTGCGGGGCGTGGTTACCGACCCATCCGGTTCCAGCGTGCAGGGGGTTCTGGTGCAACTGGTGGGGGCTCGCGGCGAATTACGGCAAACTACCGGAGTCGACGGCCAGTATTCGTTTGCCGCGGTTCCGTCCGGCAAATACCAGATCCGTTTCATCGCGAAGGGCTTCTCGGTGGGGACAAAGCAGAATGTGGAGATCGGGTCACCGCTGGTTGTCGATATGCAGCTGTCGATTGAGGCGAATGCGCAGGTAGTGGACGTTCAGGGCGAAGCGAATGCCATCAGCATCGATCCGACGGAGAACGGCGATGCGCTGGTTCTGGGCGAAAAGCAACTGGATGCGCTCTCCGACGATCCGGATCTGTTGCAGCAGCAGCTGCTGGCTTTGGCGGGTCCAACTTCCGGCCCCAATGGCGGTCAGATCACCGTGGATGGCTTCAGTGGCGCGCAACTGCCGCCTAAGTCTTCCATCCAGGAAATCCGGATTAACTCGAATCCGTATTCCCCGGAAAATGAGTATTCGTTCGGTTCGGGCGTCCAGATCATCACGAAGCCAGGAACCAGTGCGATGCACGGTGGTGTCAACGGCCGCTACAACAAGGAAGCGCTGAATTCCCGGAGCCCGCTGCTCACGCAGCCGAAACGGCCGCAGTACAAACAGGAAGCTTATGGAGCCAATCTTTCCGGCAAGTTAATCAAGAACAAACTCTCATACAGCGCGAATTTCAATCGCAACGTTGTCACCGAAAATGCGTTCGTCTACGCAACCACGCTCGATAACAATCTGAATATTCTGCAAATCAATCAGGGGATTCTGACACCGCGTGGAAACTGGAACTGGGGGCCGCGCTTCGATTTAGCTTTAAACAGCAAGAACACGTTGACAGTGAGTTACTTCAACGGACACAATCACGCCTCCAATCTTGGGGTGGGCGATTTTGCGCTGGCTTCCCGTGGCTACGACAATCACGGGAACAATAGTCAGCTACAGGTTTCGGAAACAGCTATTCTTTCGCCCCGCATGGTCAGCGATACCCGATTCCAGTGGTATAGAAATGCGAATGAGAGCACCGGCGATAACTCTATTCCCTCCATTGTGGTTTCGGGCGCATTCACGGGCGGAGGAGCACAGGTTGGGCATTCCGGCTCCATTACCCACAACTACGAACTGAACAGCAGTACGAGTTATGGGTACAAGACGCACACCTTCCGATGGGGAGGGCGTCTGCGCGCTGCGTACATGGACAACACTTCCGTCAACAATTTCGGCGGAACGTACACATTTCAGGGCGGTACGGGCCCGGCGCTCGATTCCGCGAACCAGCCGATTTCCGGTACGTCGACAGGACTGACTGCGCTCGAAGTTTACCGCCGCACACTGTTGTTTCAGGGACTCGGTGACGCGGCCATCCGGGCGCGAGGCGGCGGGGCTTTCCAGTTCAGCCTGAGCGCCGGCCAGCCTACACTTTCCATTCACCAACTGGACGAGGCGTTCTTTTTTGTGGACGACTGGCGCGCCCGGCCGAACCTCACTGTGAGTTACGGGTTGCGGTACGAAACGCAAACCAATGAGGCGGACCATGCCGATTGGGCGCCGCGCATCGCTCTGGCCTGGAACGTGGGGGCCAAAGCGAACAAGCCCAGCAAGACGGTGCTCAGAATCGGCGCAGGCGCGTTTTACAGCCGGGTGGGCATGTTCACTTTCCAGAATGCGCTGCGGTTCAACGGCGTGACACAGCAGTCGTTTGTCGTATCGAACCCCTCGTTCTATCCCACGATTCCATCGATTGCCACGCTCCAGGCCGGACGTTTGCCGCAGCAGGTTCAGATTGTGGACTCGAACATAGAAGCCTCGCGCAATTATCAAAGCTCGATCGGCGTGGACCAGCAGATCAGCAAGTCCGTGCGCATGAGCGTGAACTATGTGGAGAGCCGCAGCACGCATTTGCAGCGGACGAGGGATATCAACGCGCCAGTCAACGGAGCATTCCCGTTTAACGACTCACAGATTCGCCTGCTGACCGAAGGAACCGGTTTCAGCCGCAATCATCAACTGAATATCAGTCCGTCGATCAACTACAAGAAAATGTTCCTGGCCGGATATTACACCCTTTCCTACGGCAGGAGCGATGCGGAAGGCCAGCCTGCGGATCCGTATAATTTGCGTGCCGAGTGGGGGCCATCGTCCTATGGGGATACGCGGCACCGGATTACGCTGGTCACTTCGATTCCCCTCCCGGGCAAGTTTAGTTTGTCGCCGCAGTTTTCCGCCTCGAGCGGATCCCCGTATAACATCACGGTGGGAAGAGACCTGAACGGGGACACCATCATCTCCGAGCGACCGTCGCTCGTGCCCGGCGTCAACGGTGTCAATTGCAGCGGCGGCACACTGATATTCAAACCGGATTTCGGGTGCTTCAATCTCAATCCATTGGCCGGTACGGGGATTAGCCGGAACTTCGCGCGCGGGCCTTCGAATGTAAATATCGTGTACGCGCAACTGACTCGTTCCTGGGTTCTGGGAGCGAAGAAGAAAGAGCCGGCGCCAGCCAATACCACTACAACTGTGTCCGGCCCGGGAGGCACGAGCATCACGGTGCCGTCGTCACTGGTTGGTGGTGCGGCTGTTACGGCGAAGCGAACCTATAATCTGAATTTCAGCCTCACGGCGCAGAATCCGCTCAACCACACGACTTATTCAGCGCCCAGCGGCGATCTTTCATCGCCCTTCTTTGGCGTGTACAGGAATATCAGTTCCGGCGGAAGCACGTTCAATCGTCAGGTGGCTATGCAGTTGCGCTTGAGTTTTTAGTGTCGCTGCATTCAAACAGATAGTTCTCCGTTTGCGGTGATAGACTGCGTTTTATGCGCAGAATTTTGCTCCTCGCAGCAGCCGCCACGTTGCCTGTAATTGCAGCGATTCAGCAGCCAGTTGCCATCACTGGCGGACGTATTTCAGGCACCCCGGGCCGCGACGCTTCCATTCAGGTATTCAAAGGAATTCCCTTCGCCGCACCTCCCGTCGGCAGTTTGCGATGGCGGGAACCGCAGACGGTGGCGCCGTGGACAGGAGTCAAGACGGCCGACAAATTTGGCGCAAGCTGCATGCAGTCCATCGTGACTGAACGCAAACCCTGGACGTACGAGTTCATGGCTCACAACGACGTTAGTGAGGATTGCCTGTCGCTGAATGTCTGGACCGGAGCGGCAAGCGCCGGCGAAAAGCGCCCTGTGTTCTTCTACATCTATGGCGGGGGGCTGACCGAAGGCTCCAGCGCGGTGCCGGTTTATGACGGCGAAGGGCTCGCAAAGAAGGGACTCGTAGTGGTCACGGTAAATTACCGGGTCGGCATACTGGGTTTCTTCGCGCATCCGGAATTGACGAAAGAATCGCCGAACCACGCTTCGGGTAACTACGGTCTGCTCGATCAGGTGGCGGCACTCAAGTGGGTTCAGACCAACATCGCGAAGTTCGGCGGCGATCCGGCGCAGGTGACAATCGCGGGCCAGTCCGCGGGAGCCAGTTCGGTGTTGGCCCTGACGGCATCGCCGTTGGCGAAAGGTCTCTTCGCTCGCGGGATCGCGCAAAGCGGCGCCAGCGTTGCTGGGGGGCTGATGGCATCGGGGACAAAGCTGGAACAGGCGGAAGCTGCCGGTGCGACGTTTGCGCAATCCAAAGGCGCCGCTTCTATCGCCGACCTGCGGGCCATGAGTTTTGAAAAGCTCATGGAACCAGTGGCTGCGACGGGCGGCGGACGCGGACGCGGTGGCGGACGGGGCGGTGGAATCATTATCGACAACTGGCTACTGACCCAATCGATTCCCGATGCATATGCGGCGGGCAAGAACGCCGACGTGCCGATTATTACCGGCTGGACGAAGCACGATATCGGAATCTCACCCAACCCCACCACTACCGCCGAGGCCTTTAAGGCCCAGGCGAAACAGCGCTACGGCGACAGCGCGGAACAATTCCTGCAACTCTATCCGGCGGCGACTGACGATCAGGCTCGTGCTTCGGCGAACGACGCGGCGTGGGACCAGAACCGCGTCTCTATGTACCTGTGGGCGCGCAACAGGGCGAAGACCGCGAAGTCGAAAACGTTCACTTACTTCTACGATCACGTCATGCCCGGACCGGATGCGGCAACCTACGGGGCGTTCCATACATCCGACGTGCCATATGCGCTCAACACACTTTACATGGCGGACCGGCCGTTTGCCGACGCCGACCGGAAAATCGCGGATACGGATTCATCCTACTGGGCGAACTTCGCACTCCATGGCGATCCGAATGGAAAAGGATTGCCAGCGTGGGCCGCGATCGGCGAGAAGCCAGAGACCATGGAGATCGGTGACAAGCCCGGTTCGATTCCGGTCGCAGGCAGCGTCGGGAAGCTTGCGTTCTGGGAGAAATTTCTCAGCAGGTAAAATTGAGCGTCGGGCTCGGGACGTTACCAGCTCAAACCCGCATCGGCAGCCACGCCCTGGGCGAGGCCCACTGCATCGTAGCGATCCAGGCCCTTCGCCAGCATTGTCAGGTATCGGTCGATCAGCAGATTGACAATTGGCATGGGAGCGCGCGCGTCCGATGCGGTTTTCTGTACCAGGTGCATATCCTTCAGGATCAACGGAACTGGAAATCCGGCGGGCTCGAACTGCGCATTGATAATTGCTTTGCCGTAACTGACGTGGATGGGACAGTTGAAGACTGTCGAGTTCAGCATATTGAGCAAGTCGGCGCGGGGAACGCCATTCTTCTCGGCCATGGCGGAGGCTTCGGCCATGGCTTCAACCGCTGCCGTTATCAGAAAATTTCCCGCCAGCTTTACTACATTCGCCGCGCCCACTTCTTCACCGAAATCGAAGATGCCCTGACCGATGGCGTCGAGCACCGGCCTGACTGCGGCTTTCGATGCCGCGTCACCGGAAGTGCAGACCCACAGCTTTTTCGCCGCCGCCGCTTCGGGTCGTCCGAACACCGGCGCAGCCACAAAGCGTCCGCCGAACCGCGCGTGGCGTTCCGCTACTGTTCGTGATGTGACCGGCGAAACCGTGCTCACTGAAATATGGATGCCGGTTCCGACGGCTTTGCAGAAAGCGTCATCCGCGACTTCGAGCAGCGCGCGATCGTCGGCCAGAATGGTTACAACCTGTCCGCCTGCGATTGCGGTATCGGCGGGAGACTTCGACGCTTCAGCGCCTCTGGCAATGAGACCGGCGGCCTTTTCCGGAGTACGATTCCAGACTCGAAGCGAAAACCCGCCCGCAATCAGGCTCTCCGCAATGGGCAATCCCAGTTTTCCTACACCGATCAATCCGAGTATTTCGGCCATATTCGTTCAGTATGACTTGGGGCCGAGCAATTCCGAGGCGTTCAGGGTAATGCGATGCCAGGCTTGGCGATCTCGGCCAGGCGGAGCCCGTTATCCATGTTGCCGAAATCCCGCGGGTGTTGCTTGTTGCGAGTCAGCTTCGGCACGCCAGTCGAAACATAATCAATCAACTCACCGGCGGTGACGAAGCCGTCGTGATCGGTATCGGCTTCGCCCATTAATCCCTGCAAAACCGTATAAGTAAACGCGCCGTGACCGCCACCGAACTCGGGTCCTTCCATGGAAAGTTCCTTGGGGCGAGCGGCCATCAATCCAAGCATTTCGCCGGGCGTTTCACCCAACTGTGCAACGGCCGCGCCGATGGCAGTACTCTGTTGACCCGCAATGGTTGCTGCACGGCAAACATCGGCGAGAAACACGACGTGGCCTGCAATCTTTACTTCGTTGTCAACCAGGGTTCGGATCTCGGCCATTGGCATGGCGGTCGATCCAAGGGAATCGGGGTCGGCGTCGTACGTCAGAATGTATGCGCCGTGCGCGTCCACGGTGCCGTGACCGGCGATCAGGATGTAAACCGTGTCGTTCTTTCCGGGCTGGCGAAGGAAGGTCTGAAACGCTTCCCGAAGCGCCCCGGTTGTTGCCTGCGCGTTGGTGAGCACGCGCATTTTCGAAGCGGGTACCGAGCCGCCGCGTGGGCTCGCCAGAAATTTGGCTAAGGTATTGGCGTCGGAATCCGGGTATTGAAGCCAGAGGTCGTGAGGAAGTTTGCCGTACTCCGAAATTCCCACTATCAACGCATAGGTATCCGCCTGGAGCGGAATTACACACAGGAGAGCGAGCAGAAGGAGTTTCACAACATTAAGGTAGCAACATTCGGCGGCGGACTCAAACGGATGCCGCGGTTCGCGGTGATCTAATCAAAGTATGTACCGCAACCGAAATGCGACAGAATTCGGAGGCTGCCAGTCGTGATACGCGATGAAGATGCTCTGGAATATCATTCGTCTTGCCCTGCCGGGAAGATATCAGTCAGCTCCACGAAGCCCTGCCTCACCCAACGCGATCTGAGCCTGGCGTATACGCCGGGTGTGGCTGCACCGTGCCTTGAGATCCACCGCGATCCGGATCTCGTCTACAAGTACACATCTAAAGCCAATCTGGTGGCCGTCATATCCAACGGCACGGCGGTTCTCGGACTGGGGAATCTTGGCGCAGCGGCGAGCAAGCCGGTCATGGAGGGCAAAGCGATTCTGTTCAAGCGCTTCGCCGACATCGATGTCTTCGATATTGAACTCGGAAGCACGGACCCCAAAGAGATCATCCGGGCCTGCCAATTGCTCGAACCCACTTTCGGCGGAATCAACCTCGAGGACATTAAAGCGCCCGAGTGTTTCGAGATTGAACAGGAACTGCGGCGCACGATGGGCATCCCCGTTTTTCACGACGACCAGCACGGGACCGCGATCATCTCCGGCGCGGCACTGCTCAACGCAGTCGAAATTGCAGGCAAGCAAATGGACGGCATTCGGGTTGTGGTCAACGGCGCGGGGGCCAGCGCCATTGCGTGCGCCGACCATTACGTGAGGCTGGGCGTGCGCCGTGAAAACATCATCATGTGCGACACACAGGGCGTCATTTTCGCCGGGCGCACCGCGGGCATGAACGCGCATAAAGAGCGGTTTGCCGTCAAGACGGAAGCCCGCACTTTAGCCGATGCCATGCGAGGCGCGGATGTGTTCTTTGGCTTTTCGGCGGCGAATTGCCTGGATCCTGCTTTGCTGGCTGACATGACCGCGAATCCCATTATCTTTGCGCTGGCGAACCCCGATCCCGAGATTGCCTGGGACACGGCACACAAGGCGCGTCCGGACATCATCATGGGAACGGGGCGATCCGATTTACCCAATCAGGTGAACAATGTACTCGGCTTCCCGGCGATATTTCGAGGTGCGCTCGATGTGCGGGCGACCACGATCAACGACGCGATGATGCTGGCCGCCACGCGGTCGTTGGCCGAGCTTGCCAAAGAAGATGTTCCGGAATCGGTATGCAGAATCTATGGTGTAGATCATCTTGAATTCGGTCGGCAGTACATCATCCCCAAGCCGTTCGATTCACGAGTGGTGATTCGTGAGGCGACGGCCGTGGCGCGGGCCGTGATCGAAACCGGCGTGGCACGGCTTCAGCTCAATCTCGATGAGTACCGGGAGAGCCTGGAACGACGTCTGGGCACTTCGCCCGGAGTCATGCGCACCGTGATCCGAAAGGCGCGTTCCGAGCCGAAGAAAATTGTTTTTCCCGAAGGTGAAGAGGACAAGATCCTGCGGTCGGCTCAGATTCTGATCGATGAGGATATGGCGACCCCGATTCTGCTGGGCCGAGAGGACCGCATTCGCGAACGGGCCGCCAAACTCGGGCTTAAGCTCGAGGGCAGCAGTATTGTGGATCCGGCATCGTGGCCGGGCACGCAGTCCTATGTCGACGAACTGCATCGCCTGCGACATCGCAAGGGAGTCACTCGCCGCGAGGCCGCCGAGCTGATTCTGAATCCCGATATGTTCGGCGCGATGATGGTGCACCTGGACGATGCGGCTGCGATGATCTGCGGCCTGACGCGCCACTATCCGGATGCGCTTCGGCCGGCATTGCAGATTGTTCCGATGCAGGAGGGAATCGGGAAGGTTGCGGGAACTTATATCGTGGTGACGCCGCGGGGCAAGCTTTTCTTCCTTGCGGATTGTACGGTCAACGTCGATCCGGATGCGGAAACCCTGGCGGGCATTGCAGGTTGCACAGCCGGGGTAGCGCGCGAGTTCGATGTGGAACCGCGAGTAGCTTTCCTTTCATTTTCGAATTTTGGAAACAGCGCGCATCCCGCCGCCGTCAAGATGCGAAATGCCGTGAGGATTGCCCGCGAGCGCTTTCCGGAAATCCCGATGGACGGGGAGATGCAGGCCGATACGGCGGTGGTGCGCGAGATCATCGACGAGACTTATCCTTTCAGCACGCTGAAAGGTGGCGCCAATGTCCTGATATTTCCAAATCTCGAGTCGGGCAATATCGCGTATAAACTGCTGTCGCGCCTCGGAGGAGCACAGGTGATCGGGCCCATCCTGATGGGACTTTCGAAGCCGGTGCACGTGCTGCAGCGGGGGGCGAGCGTGAACGATATTGTCAACGTAGCCGCGGTTGCGACGGTGGAAGCGCAGCACCAGGGCGTGGGGAAAAAAGATGCAGAGGCGCGCCTGGCGAAGCGGCTGGCGGCCCAGCCGGTTGGGTGACGGTCAGAGCGTTTTCAGGAAGGCAATCAGGTCTTTTCGTTCGGCGGGCGAGAGGCCGAGTCCGAACGGATGGCCGGGAATTGAGCGGGTCTTACCGTCATAGCCTTTGAAGCCGGTGGGAACGTACCCGGGCTTGACGCGTGCAGGATCCAGCCAGTCTTCCAGCGTCGCGGCAGAACCGTTATGGCCGAAAGGCCCTCGGTACCAGACGCCTTTCAGCGAGGGAACTTTGTAATAGCCGGTTCCTTTGTGAGTTTCGAGAGTATAGGCAGGGTCGAGGTCGATTTTGATGGAGACGACATCGGCCGCGCCGGCCGGCGGATCGAAGCCATCCACCGCTACCAGCATGTTGTTGGTATAAAGCGGCGGCGTGTGGCAGCCGACGCACTTTTCCCGCGTGAACAGAGTCTTGCCACGTTCGGAAGCCGCATCAACCGGATTGGGGTTGGGCGGCGGTTGGAGCGAATACAGGTATTGCGCCAGCGCGTAGAGTTGCGGATCGCTGTAGCGGGCAGCAGGCGCGGATGTTCCTTCTATTGGCCCGGAGCCGTAATGGTCGGCGGAAAACAAATCCTGAGCCAGTGAAGAATAGCGCATCAGATCGCCGATTTCGCGTTGGCGGATCAGACCAGTGTGATCGAGGAAGTGGCGATCGCGGACGCCTATCAGATCGGGAATCTGCGGCGGCAGCAACATGCTGGTGTTGGCGCGGGCAGTCACGCCGGGTGGAATCGCCATGCCGGCGGCAACCAAGGCATCGAGGCTCATGGAACCGGTCAGGCGGTTGATGTCGTTGGTCAGCCACGGCATCTCGAACTGTTTCGCAAAGTTTCGCACCTGAGCGAGGGTCTTGTCCGGTCCAATGGCTGCCGCGGTGGCTTGGAGCAAAAGCGCGCCTTCGCGGTCGTTCGGGTTGTTGCCCTGCGCTCCGGCGACAGCAGTTCCGTCGGCGAAAACTCTGGTGTGGCACGTATTGCAGCCCATGGAGCCGAGTTCCACAGTGCCTTTGCGGCGCACCACCCAGCTTGCAAAAGGGATGGTTCCATCTTTCGCGATGGGCATCCCGCTTTGCTTGAAGAATTCCGGATCGCGCAGGTTCTGGGGCGTAAAAAAGACCGGATGCAGCGACGTGGGGGCGTCGAATACGAGCTTGCCCGCGGCGATCCACTGTTCGGGAGTGGTGAGTTTCGAGGGATCGAAAGTCACCTCCGGCTCGACTGCCTTCAGAAATTCCTGGTAGCCAGCCGGCTCGCGTCCGGGCGCATAAACTGGGTAAGTTTTGTAGATCACCCGCTCCGGAATGCGATAGTACGCGGCTTCATCCAGATGAACGGGTGAGAACTCCGGCTTCGCCAGGGGCAATTCGAGGGACTCGACGCGCGACTTTTCCCACGTGCGTGGAATATCGGCCGCAAACGCGGAAACCGCCAGGACAAGAGCAACTGCGAGGATCTTCATTGGACCAAAATCAAGATATCACGCGTGGCGGCTAGTGTAGTGCCGACGCGCTTTTGACCACTATTTTATCGGAGGTTGAGAGTCTTCTTCAGCCAGGCGATCATCTCGGCTTTGTAGTGCTGTTGGTCGGCATCCTTCCAGCTCCCCATGCCGTGGCCGCCGCCTTCGACCGTGACAATTTCGCAGGCGCCACCAACTTTATGGATCGCATCGCACATCATCGTCGATTGCTCGTAAGGCACCTGATCGTCACGTGTGCCGTGAATCTCGAGGAACGGTGGCATGCCTTTGTGCACCGCGTGGATTGGCGAGATTTCCTTCAACCTGGCGTAACTCGCCTCATCGTAGCCTTCAACCTGAAAGAACCAGATCCCACCGCCTTTCGACTGATGGCTCCCGATGGAAGCCATGTTGAAACGCGCCGGATAATCCTTGCGCTGGCGGGCAATCTTTTCGTAGTCGGCAGGTCCGTAGATATCCACGACGGCGGCGACTTTTGTTTCCGGGGTTTCATGAGCCGCCGCGTAGTTCACCAGATACCCGCCGGCGGATTCACCGCTCAGAACAAGCTTCGAAACGTCGAGCCGGTACGTTTTGGCATTCGCCTTCACCCACTTGATGGCGGTGTCAATGTCCTCTTTCGCCTGGGGAAAGCGGAATTCCGGCGCCATCCGGTAATCGATACTGAACCAGGCGAAGCCCGCATCGGCAAGCGGTTGGAAGGTCGGCGCCATATTGGAGGCGCGAGTGCCGCCATCGAAGCCCCCGCCGTGCACAAGAATAGCGGCAGGAAACGGCCCGGGGCCGTCGGGAACGTGCAGATCCAGCAGTAGTGCGTGGCCGTCGGGCCTGGCATACTCGACGCCTTTTTGATCCACAGGGGCGGCAGCGAGTCCGGCAGCGCAGAAGAGGGCAAGAACGATGGATTTCATCAACGCAGATTCTATCAGGCCTGGCGGGCCACCTATGGCGGGAAATCGACGGCTGCCCGCTAAACTCAAATTTACATGCTTAGTGCAGGAATCGTAGGTCTTCCCAACGTCGGCAAAAGTACGCTCTTTAATGCCGTCACCCAAACCCGCAAGGCGATGGCGGCCAACTACCGCTTTTGCACGATTGAACCGAACCAGGGGATCGTCACCGTTCCCGACGAGCGACTCGCGGTGCTTTCTGCCATCAGCGGTTCCCAGAAGCTCGTACCGGCAATTTTTGAGTTCGTGGATATCGCGGGTCTGGTGAAAGGGGCCAGCACCGGCGAAGGTCTGGGCAACCAGTTTCTCGGGCACATCCGCGAAGTGGATGCCATTATCCAGGTCGTCCGCTGTTTTGAAAATTCGGACATCGAACACGTCATGGATTCGGTAGATCCGATCCGCGATATCGACATCATCAATACGGAACTTGTTCTGGCCGATCTCGAAAGCATCCAGAAACGCCGCACGAAGCAACAGAAGATGGCGAAGAGCGGCGATAAGAAGGCGCAGGCGGAGATCGATCTGATCGACCGGCTGGAGCCGCACCTGAACGAGGGCAAATTTGCCTTTGGACTGGAGATGTCGCCGGAAGAGACCGCGCTCATGAAGGGGCTTTTTCTACTCACCGCAAAGCCCACGCTTTTCGCCTGCAACGTTGCAGAGGAAGAACTGGGCAATCCGGATGCGAATCCGTGGGTGGCGAAAGTCAGGGATTACGCGGCGCACCATCATGGAACGCGCGCGGTAGTAGTTTCCGCCGAAATTGAATCCGAGCTGTGTACGCTGCCGCCCGACGAACGTGCTGAATATCTGGCGGGACTGGGCGTCGAACAATCGGGCTCCGGAACACTGATCAAAGAAGCCTACTATCTGCTTGGGCTGCGCACTTACCTGACAACGGGTGAGAAGGAAACCCGCGCCTGGACCATTCGCGCAGGTGACAAAGCGCCGGTTGCCGCCGGGGTAATTCACTCCGATTTTGAAAAGAGTTTCATTTCAGCCGAGACAGTCGCGTACGACGATCTGGTGGCATGTGGCAGCATCGCGCGGGCCCGCGAACTGGGGAAACTGCGGACTGAAGGCAAAGAGTACGTTGTCCAGGATGGCGACGTGATGGAATTCAAGACGTTCCTGTAAAAGCAGAGCGGCTGCTGAATCTAGGGAATCAGGAGCCGCGACTGGATCATGCTGATGTCGCTGGCGGTCAAACCCATTTCTTTCTCAACGTAGGCCGTTACCGAACCATAGTTCTTATCGATGGAGGCAAACGTGGCTTCCATCTGACCGCGGTTGACCTGCGACCCGCGGCGAATCGCTTCCAGGTCAGTTCCGTTGTCTCCCCTTCGAATAAAGCCTTTGGCAATCACCGGAAGTTTGCTGTCCGGGATTTCATTGGTCAGCATGTAGTCTTCGAGGACGACTTCGCGCGGCACGCCCAGCAGGCTCAGCAGAAGTCCCGCCATGACCCCCGTCCGATCTTTGCCGGCGAAGCAATGGAACAGAACCGGGACATCGCCAGCCGCGATACTCAGCAGAACGCGGGAATATTGAGGAATGGCCAGCGGCAGCCAGTTGTATGGCTGAGGTGCTCCACCGCGTCCGGACGCGGCCGTTGGTCCGGACGCTCCAGCCGCGACCCCGGCGCGGGCTGCGCCACCACGACCGGATGCTCCCGCAGCACCCCGGCCTCCGGCACCCGAGGCAGCGCGCGCCGCACCGTAACGGCCGCCATAAGAGTCGATATTCATTTTGGCGAACTTTGTTGCGGGGAGCCGCGCGGTATCAGTGGGGGAATCGGCACGTTCGGGATCCACCCGGAAATCGCACACCAGTTTCAGACCGAGCGCAGTCAGATAGGCAATGTCGTGGTCGGTCAGATCGTGCAACTGGTCTGAACGGTAAATCGAGCCCCAACGGACGTAGCGGCCATCCAGGCCACGGTACCCGCCGAGATCGCGCGTGTTGAAGGTGCCGTCCAGATCCAGGCGGCGTGCGGCGACGATCCGGACCGGACCCTTACGCGGCTTGAGATGAAAATAAACCCGGCCGTTCTGGCTGACAGTCACGCTCACCGGACTGGCCGCGGCCTTTGCGATTATTTTATTGGAATCTATTCGGTCCGGGCTGGAACTGGCGAAGATCGCAACCTGTTCGTTCGGACCAGAAAGATCGAATGAGATCTTATATGTCGCCGGACCGGTCTTTTCGCAACGCGGGTTCTCGACGGCGGCGGAGGCGATCCGCGCAAGAGTGAAAAGAACGAGGACGATGGTTCGCATCGGGGAAAGTCTATCACCCCGCGGAACGCGCGTTCCAGTCAAGCCGAGAGAGGTTCCAGACCGCTCATGGTGCCTGTCGAAGTTGCGAACCTGTCCTGCTCGATTCCCAGGCGCTGGAGCACGGACACGAACAGGTTAGGTAGCGGGTAGTTGCGTTCGCGGTCGAAGGCAAGGTGCTGGCCGTGACGGAAGCCGCCTCCGGCAAACAGAGTCGGCAGATTCGTGGTGACGTGCGTGTCCGCATTGCCCATATTGCTGCCATAGAGAATCATCGTGCGGTCCAGCAGCGATTCATTGCCTTCCCTGCACTGCTTCAGATCGCCGAAGAGCTTGGCCAGCAGTTTCATATGCTCGCGGTCGATGCGTTCCAGCTGGGCCAGCTTTTTCGCGTTCTTGCCATGATGTGAAAGATTGTGATAACCATCATCGGTTGGCTGCCCATCGGCTGTGATGGCGGGCGAATTGACGCCATCGAGCAGAAGCGCGACGAAGCGCGAGGAATCGGTTTCGAAAGCAAGGCGGGCCATGTCATACATGAGCCGCACCTTGTCCATGTAGGCTTTCGGATCGGCGGGATCTATCGGCGTAGGCTCGGCCACTACCGGCTTCGGCTTCTGCTCCCATTCGGACGCGCTGGCAAGACGCTGTTCGAGATCGCGTACGCCAGTCATGTATTGATCGAGGCGCGCGCGGTCGGAAGGTCCTATATTTTTTTCAAGGCTCTTCGTCTGGTCGGCAACAGTGTCCATGATGCTTTGGCCCAGAGCGAGGCGGCGCGTCTGCTCCTGCGTCTCTTCCTTTGTGCCAGTGATAAACATCTTTTTGAACACCACGGAAGCCTTTTCTTCCGAAGGAATCAGTACTCCGCCGCGCGTCCACGAGAGGCTGCGCTGGCCTTGAGAGACATTGACGCCCAAAGTCAAAGATGGAAAGCGGGTCTGGTTGCCGAGCCGCTCCGCAGCGTATTGATCGAGAGAAATAGAATTGCGGAAGCCGCCGTTGCCGGGATGGGGAGCCGCGGTCAGGAAAACATTGTCGGCGGGATGGCCGGCATCCACGTCCGGGTGCATCACACCCGAAAAGACCGTAAAGTCGTCGCGAAAATCCGCCAGATGTTCCAGATAGGGGGAGAGCTTGTAACCGGAGCCGGCGGAATCCTGTGCCGGGAAAAATTTATCGGGGAGCAACCCCAGGTTATTACAAATACCGAAGAACCTGCGCGGGACCTGCGTGGTCGCGGCGCGTGCGAAGGCGGGCGTCATCGCATCAAGAAAAGGGAGGGCAAGGGCAACGCCGGCTCCGCGAAGAATATGGCGGCGGGAAAGGGCGTTCTTTGAGCTGACGCTGGACATCGTCGTGGACCTCCGATAGCTGGCTAGATTATACCCTGTTTTTCGTCTGTCACCTGGAGCGGAAAAGCTCGCTCTGGATGATGGCCTGGATAATGGCTTCCACTCCGTAGTCGCTGGATTTCGTCTGATCCAGAATTGCTTCGAGTTTTGGCCGGTCGCTGAAATGAACCGGCGCGTCCGTAGAGTAGGTAATCAACTGCGAGGCTACGTTGCGGGCCAATTGTCGTTCATCGGTGATCAGCAGCTTCTTCAGTTCGCGGACGTCGTTGAAAGTACGGCCATCCGGCAGCGTGCCGCTGGCGTCGACGGGCAGCGCATAGTGGAACGCGAAAGCCTGGCCGTTCTTGCCGATGCCCGGAGCTTTTGCTGCACCGTTGGTGAGCTCGCCGAGAGCGCGGTATTTGTCGCGCTGAGCCCCCACGATATCGAAAGCTTCGAGCGCGAATCCCGCCGGGTCGATCAACGCGTGGCAGGAGTTGCAGACAGGCTGGCTGCGGTGTTTCGCCAGAAGCTCGCGGATAGTGGCCGCGCCGCGCGTATCGGTTGCAATCGCCGGAACTCCGGTGGGGCGCGGCGGGACGGGTTTGCCCAGAATTCGCTCGTTAATCCAGACGCCGCGCAGGACGGGCGAAGTGCTGGTGCCGTTCGCTGTCACTTTTAAAACGCTTGCCTGGGTGAGAAAACCGCCGCGCGTGGAATCCGCCGGCAAAGGTACGCGCCGGATAGCCGCGCCTTTCACCCCGGGGATGCCATAGAGATCTGCCAAACGCTCGTTGATTGTGACGAAGTCGGAAGAGACGATATTTCGCGCCGGCAGATTTTTCCTTATCAGTTCGGTAAAGAAAGCGCGGCTTTCGTCGCCTGCGGATTCAATCAGGAAATCGTCCAGATAGTAATCGGGATAGAGATTTTCGTCCGGCGAGGTGACGTCGAGCTTGTGAAGATCGAGCCAATAATCGAGGAAGGCATGGACGAAGCGCTGCGACCTCGGGTCATCCAGCAAACGTTGTGTCTGCGCGCGAAGTACGGCGGTGTCCTGAAGCTTGTTTTGTGCGGCGAGTTCCCGCAGGGTTGCATCCGGCTCTGAATTCCACAGGAAATAAGAGAGACGCGACGCCAGCGCGTAATTATCCAGGCGACCGGGTTTTTCCTCGAGAGTGACAAATGCCGGGGAACAGAGAACCGCTGTGTAAGCGGAGATCATGGAGTCGGTAAACGAGAAACCGGCAGCCATGGATTTTGAGGCCAGCCCCGCGAAACGCTCCACCTCGTTATCGGGGATAGGGCGCCGGTAGGCACGGGCGAGGAACCCTTTCAGCAGACGTCGGCTATCGGCGTCGGGATTCTTCGATTGGAACTCCGTGACACCTTTCGTCACTGTATAGGGCAGATCTGCGAAGAGGAGTTCGTGTCCCTGGGCTGGCCACTGGTCGACAAGAGGGCCTTCGACTTCCAGCCAGTTGAAGACAACGCCGGGCTGTCCATCTTCCGTGGCGAGCGGATTGCGCCAGTTGGGCGGGCGCGAGCGAAAAAAGCGCACCGCATCCGGGCGGACCGAATCTCCCTTCAGCAGATAAACCTCGACTTCGTTGACAACTGGTTCCGGGCCGACATCGAAACTTCCCAGTTTGCGCATTTCGCGGGGCGGCACTTCCGAATAGAGCGTGACAGGTTCAGTGGTGCGGCCGGGGTAAATGACTTCGGGGTTCGGCCGCCACCAGCGCGGCGCCTTGTCCGGCCCCACCCACATCGTGTGTGCTTTCAGTCGCAGCTTGTACCGTCCGGAAACCGGAGCTGTGAACTGATTGAAGCGCATCTCCAACGGCTCGTACGTGCTGGCGACAACACCCAGACCTTCCGTTTCGCGTATGGCTGGAAGCGCCGGACCAACACTTCTAGGGCCCAGCTTTTTCAGCGCGATGATATCGGCCGAATCGCCGACAACAGGGAACATATCGCGCTCCGGGGAATCGGGGAACTGGATTTTACTAAACATGGAGTTCTGTTCCCGGGCGTAATACCGCTTCGTGACAGCCTCAGGCCGCGTGGCGAATTTCGGAAGAGCCTGACGCAACGCGTATTCCGCCGCAGCCAGGTATTGATTCATGTGAACGTGCGAAACGTCGAGCGCCTCACCGGACTTGTTGAAGTGGTTGGCCTCGCCATCTTCCGGAAGCAACTCCTTGATCTGAAGCCAGGGCGCACCGAGAAGATCGCGGACCGTGCTTTCGTATTCGTAGCGGTTCATCCGGCGCCAGGTGGAACGGCCCTGCGCTGCATACCGCGCGGCATCGGCCGCCATGAGCGGAGCTTCGAGCGCCTTCAGAAATGCATTCCGCGCATCCGGTGTGAGCGAGGCGGATTTGATCGGCGGCATCTCGCCATCGCGGACCCGGTCATGAACCCGCGACCAGCGCGCAAAGTTAACTGGATCGGCGGGATGGAACGGAAAAGTGGTGAGGTCCAGGTTGCCGGATTTCAGATCTGCGTTATGGCAGGGGGCGCAGTTTGCCGTAATGAACGACCGGACCGGGGCAGGCTGCTGGGCAAAAAGAATCCGCGCCGCGGCAGCCAGGAATAAGACCCGTTTCGTCGTTCCGCTCAATGCTTTACTTCCTCTGTATTCAAGTGTTCCGGGCCTGCGCCGGCGGACCTGGACCCGGCTCGCATTTGAACATTATCATATTCCGAACGGCATTGGCGCCCGACTGCATAGGCAGGTAGTCGCGCGACCTCGTGCCGACAGCCGCCGCCCGCCGAGCCGGAGTTTCCCGCCGCCGCCCGTCTCCGGGTTGACCACCACCCGGCGTATATCACCGGTAATTGCGGTAAGGTAATATTACGTATAAATAGGTTATTACCGCGGAACGCATGCCGGATAATCCTCTCCTTTCGATTCAATTTGCCATTCCATTCGATCAGGTTCGTCCGGAACATGTAGCCGCCGGTATTCGCACGTTGTTGACAGAAGCGAACGAGAAAATTGACGCGATTGTAGCGGATCGCTCGCCGCGCACATTCGCAAATACAATGCTCGCGCTCGAAGAGTCGACCGAGGCTCTGGGTTATGCGCTCGGGATCGTGCGGCACCTGGAAGCTGTGGCGACCACGCCGGAGCTGCGCGCCGCGTGGAACGAAGTGGAGCCTGAAACCAGCGCATTTTATTCTCGAATACCGCTGAACGAAGGCCTTTGGAAGCAACTACGGGCGTATGCGGCAACCGAGGAAGCAAAGGCCCTCACTGGAACGCGCCTTAGGTTCCTGACAAAGACGCTGGATTCATTCCGCCGCAGCGGCGCGGAACTGGATGTGGCGGGCAAGACTCGGCTGGCGGAAATTGACGTCGAGCTTTCCAAATGGACGACGAAATTCTCCGAAAACGTTTTGGATTCCACGAATGCATGGGAACTGATCATCCACGATGAGGCCAGCCTGGAGGGTTTGCCGCCGAGCGCCATGGCCGCGGCGCGCCAGAGCGCGGAATCGCGGGGGTTGGCGGGTTGGAGGTTCACTCTTCAGGCCCCCAGCTTTACGCCGGCGATCACGTACCTGGCCGACGGCGCCATCCGCGAAAAACTCTATCGTGCCAACATCGCACGGGCCACGGAAGCCGAGCGGGACAATCGGCCGATTATCGTGCGCATTCTGGAACTGCGCCGCGAAAAGGCAAAGTTGCTGGGTTTCGCCGACTTCGCCGATTTCGTGGTCTACGACCGCATGGCCCACACCGGTTCGCGAGCGCTGGTGTTTCTGGAGGATCTGAAAGAGCGAACCGAGCCTGCGTTTGCACGCGAGAATGCCGAACTCGAAGCATTTGCCGGCCGCAAACTCGCGCCCTGGGATATCGGCTATTTCGCGGAGTTACAGCGGCGAAAGTTGTATGAATTCGACGAAGAGCAATTGCGGCCCTATTTTCCGGCGGAGCGCGTCGTCGCGGGAATGTTCGATATCGTGGAAAAGCTATACGGGATTCGGGTGCAGGCGCGTACCGGAGTTCCCCTTTGGCATCCCGACGTTCGTTATTACGAGGTTCACGATAGCGATGGTCTGTTGCTGGGCGCCTTTTACGCAGACTGGTTTCCGCGCGAAAACAAGCGCGACGGCGCGTGGATGGACGGATTTATAACAGGCGTGGACACGCCCGATCGCTTCGAGCCCCATGTCGGCTGCGTGTGTGGAAATCTGACCCCTCCCCTGGCCGACAAGCCCGCGCTGTTAACACATCGCGAAGTGGAGACCATCTTCCATGAATTCGGACACCTGCTCCATCATGTACTGAGCCGCGTGGAAGTAAGGAGCCTGGCTGGCACCGCCGTGGCCTGGGATTTTGTGGAACTTCCCAGTCAGATCATGGAAAACTGGTGCTGGGAGCGCGCAGCCCTGGATATGTTTGCCCGGCATTACCAGACGGGCGCGGCAATCCCGGAAGATCTGTTTCAAAAGATGGTCGCCGCAAAAACCTATCGCGGCGCCAACATGCAGATGCGGCAACTGGGTTTCGGTTTCGTGGATCTTAAGCTGCATCGCGATTACGATCCGGCGCGCGATGGCGACGCCTGTGCCTACGCGCGCGACATACTGCAGCAGTTCAATCCGGCTGCTTTGCCGGAAGGCTACGCTATGATCGCGGCGTTCACGCATCTGTTCGCAAGCCCCGTCGGCTATGGAGCCGGCTATTACTCCTACAAGTGGGCCGAGGTGCTGGATGCCGATGCCTTCACCCGTTTCCGGTCGGAAGGAATCTTCAGCCGCGAAGCCGGTGAAGCCTTCCGCGAGAATATTCTCTCGAAAGGCGACAGCGACGACCCGGCTGAATTGTATCGCCGCTTCATGGGACGGGATCCCGACACGGATGCCCTGCTTCTCCGATCGGGGTTGCTGTAGGCCGACGTTGCTATCCTTAGGTTGCGATGTATCTGAAAATCCTGTCGCACCCTGTCTTCGCTAATCTCAACTTCCACATGCCGATCGTGGTTGACCTGTCGCATCCGCTCGTCATGCTGACCGGCGACAACGGCTCCGGCAAATCGACGCTGCTGCATTCCATTCAATACGCGCTCAAAGACGAAAAAGTCGATGGCTATGCTTATCGTCTGGATCGCGGCGACGTGAAGCCGGGCAGTGTTTTTCTGTTTGATGCCGAACAACACAACCCGCGCATGCAGACGGAGCTTTTCAAAGATCAGCCTGAAATGCTGGAATTTCTCCAGATGGCCAGCCATGGTCAGGTGATGCTCGCCATGTTCCGCACGAACTTCCCATCACTGGAACCCGGCACGACGTTGCTGCTCGATGAACCGGAAATGGCCCTGTCGGTTTCCAATCAGCGCCGCATCCTGAAGATGCTGCAGGAACTGGTGGACCAACGCGGTTTCCGGATTATTTGCGCAACGCATTCGCCCGTGTTGATTGAAGATCCGTCCACCTACGTGATCAACCTGGATAATCACGTGAACCGGAATGTGCCGCTCGGATCCTTCGGCGTCGAAGGCGCGAGCACGATTCAGTAGTCCCTGCCAATTTCTTTGAGATAGCATAGATGTCGTCAGGGAGGGTCCTTACGGCATGGATGATGTCAATCGACGTTCGTTTATTAAGGCAGTTGGTCCCGCTGGTTTAATCCCCGCGGTTCCCGGCGCCCTGTTTGCGCAGGCGGCCGCCGGCCCGAAGGTCGTTCAGGAAGTCGTGCCGGTTTCGCCCGACGCTGATGCGAAGCCGAAGTACTCCGTTAAGTTCGCCGTGATCGGCGTCGATCACAACCACATCCTCTCCATCACTGCCGCCGTCCAGCGCGGCGGTGGCGAATTGGTTTCCGTCTTCTCTCCCAACCCGCAATACCCGAAAGGGCTGGCGGATTTCCAGGCGCGCTTCGGCAAGGTGAAGGTCGCGCGCAGTGAAGATGAAATCCTGAACGATCCCGAAATCAAATTGGTTTGCGCCGCTCCCATTCCGGATCAGCGCGCCGCGCTCGGCATCCGCGTAATGAAGCATGGCAAGGATTATCTGGTGGATAAGCCAGGCATCATCACGCTGAACGAACTCGCCGACGTTCGCAAAACCATCAAAGAGACCGGGCGCATCTACGCCATCCTGTTCTCCGAACGTCTGGAAGTGAAAGCGGCCGTCAAGGCAGGCGAACTTGTGAAGGCCGGCGCCATCGGCAAAGTAGTGCAGACTGTGAATCTGGCGCCCCATCAGGTGAATGCGCCGTCGCGACCCGATTGGTTCTGGGATCCCGCCCGCTATGGCGGAATTCTCTGCGACATCGGCTCACACCAGGTGGACCAGTTCCTTTTCTATACCGGATCCACCACAGCTGAAGTGACGGCATCCCAGGTTGCCAATGTGCATTACCCGAAGTATCCAAAGTTTCAGGATTTCGGCGATATGATGCTGCACGGCAATGGCGGCGCCGGGTACGTACGGGTCGACTGGTTCACACCCGACGGTCTGGGCGTTTGGGGCGACGGGCGGCTTTTCATCCTCGGCACCGAAGGCTATATTGAACTTCGCAAATACGCGGATATTGTGGGACGCAAGGGCGGTAATCATTTGCTGATTGTGGATCAGAAATCGCAGCGCTACATCGACTGCACGAACGTTGTGCTGCCATTCGGCCCTCAGTTTGTGGCCGATGTCGTCAACCGGACGCATATCGCGCAGGATCAGGAAGAGACGCTGTTGACTACCGAACTTGTGCTGAAGGCGCAGAAGGCCGCGAAAACGCTGACGTTCAGTTCATGAGGACCCGTCATTATGGCGATTAACAAAACAAATTCACGGCGCAATTTTCTAAAGACGAGTGCAGGCGCCGCAGTCGTCGCGGGCTTTCCCGCCATCGTTCCTTCCAGTGTCTTTGGGCAGAATTCACCGGGCAATCGCATCAATGTCGGGGCAATCGGCGTCGGCCGCATTTCGAGGGGACACGATTTGCCGGGAATCTGGCAGCATGATATCGCTCGCATCATGGCGGTGTGCGATCTCGATTCCAATCGCGTCGAGCTTGGCAAGAAGCTGATCAATGGACATTATTCGCAGACGACCGGTAAACCGTACGATGGCGTGACCGGCTACCACCGATATCAGGATCTGCTCGCCAACAAGGATATCGACGCGGTGGTGATTTCGACTCCCGATCATCAGCATGCGATTTGCGCGGCTGCGGCGGTGCGTGCGGGTAAGGATGTTTATCTGCAGAAGCCGGCGTCGCTGACGATTGCCGAGGGGCGATATCTGAGCGATGTGGTCCGAAAATCGGGGCGCGTTTTTCAGATCGGATCGCAGCAACGCTCGCTCAGTCCATGGACACAATTTCATCGTGCGTGCGAGTTGGTTCGCAACGGCCGTATCGGACAGCTGAAACATGTGGAGATCGGACTGCCGGGCGATCCCGCCGGTCCCGCTGCGCCCGAGATGCCGGTCCCAAAGAATCTGGATTATGACGCGTGGCTGGGATCGACGCCTGTTGCCTATTACACCGAGATGCGCGTGCATCCGCAGGCGGATTTCGGCCGGCCAGGATGGCTGCGCTGTGAGCAATTCGGAGCGGGCATGATTACCGGATGGGGCGCGCACCATGTCGACACCGCCCACTGGGCCATGGATACCGAACACACCGGGCCGGTGGAAGTTTGGGGTTCGGCCGAATTCCCCGCCAGCGGCCTGTGGGATGTGCACGGTTCATTCAAGACAGAAGCCGTTTATGCCAACGGCGTGACCATGGCTATCTCGGGGGACTATCCGAACGGGCTGAAATTCTACGGAAGCGACGGATGGATTTTCGTCACCCGCGACGACACCGTAACCGACTCCGATCCCGTGAGCAAGGAGAAGTTGCCGCCTTTGATGGCGAGCAATCCGAAGATTCTCACCAGTGTGATCGGACCGAAGGAGACTCATTTGTACCAAAGCCCGGAGCATCATCTGAACTGGCTGGAATGTATCCGCAGCCGGAAGGAAACGATCGCGCCGGTGGAGACCGCACATCGCGCGTGCTCGACCTGTTTGGTGCATCATATCGCTATGAAAACGAAGCGGAGGCTCAAATGGGACCCCGCGAAGGAGAAGTTTATCGGCGACGACGCGGCGAATGCAATGCTAAGCAGGCCGCAGCGCGCCGCGTATCAGTTGGTTTAACGACAAAGATTGCCCCCACTAAGTGTGTAGAGCCTCAAGGAGTGAAACAGTTGAAAAAGACTGGCGGAGAGGGGGGGATTCGAACCCCCGGTAGAGCTTTAGACCCTACGACGGTTTAGCAAACCGCTGCTTTCGACCACTCAGCCACCTCTCCGTTCTTGGGGCGCAATTTCAGCCGTTTGCGGTCACTGTCACTATACCACGCGTTGCCTGTTTTTCCCTCGCCGTTCAACCTCTCCGCCAGCTGGCAAACCGCTCCGGACTGGCCTTACAATTGCCTGCTCACCAACGCAGGCGCACCGCTCCCGCTGCCAAGTCGACGGTTGCCGCTGAAAGTGACGTTCCATTTGCGACAGCTGCCCCGAGACCCCGAAAAAACCGCCATATTCGCCGGCCTTCAGTACGTGAGCGATCAGACCGCCGGCTACCAGCGAATCGCAGCCGGTGACGGATTCCGCTACATCGACACCCACGGAAAAACCATTCGCGATAAACGTGAGCTCAATCGCATTCGCTCCCTCGTAATTCCCCCCGCGTGGACCAAAGTCTGGATTTGCCCCGAGCCCTCCGGACATTTGCAGGCCATCGGTTTCGATGCACGCGGACGCAAACAATATCGCTATCACCCTTCTTATCGGGCGCTGCGCAACCTGACGAAATTCCATTCCATGCCGGAAGTCGTGAAGGGCATCGCCCTGGTTCGCCAACGCATCCGCCACCACTTGTCTTTGCCCGGTATGCCGCGCGAGAAAGTCTTCGCCGCGCTCATCCGCCTCCTCGATATCACCGGAATCCGCATCGGCAACGAGCAATCGGTCTCCCAAAACAAAACCTTCGGCCTGACTACTTTGCGCAACCGGCATGTCGATTTCGACGGACAGACACTGGTTTTTCGCTTCACCGGAAAAAGCGGCGTGAAACACGAGCTGAAAATAGCCGATCGCCGCCTGGCTCACATCGTCAGGCAATGTCACGATCTGCCCGGGCAAAGGCTTTTTGAATATGTGGACGAACAAGGCGAACTGCGCGCCGTTTCTTCAACCGACGTGAACGGGTATTTGTCGGAATTGTCGGGACAGGAATTGACCGCGAAAGACTTTCGAACCTGGGCTGGCACGGTCGAATGTGCAGTTGCGTTGCGCGATATCGGCGAATTCACCTCGGAAACGGAGGCCAAAAAGAATATCGCCGCGGCAATCAAAATCGCCGCCGAACGCCTCGGGAACCGGGCTGCCACCTGCCGTACCTATTACATTCATCCGGCAGTCACAGAAGCTTATTTGGCCGCGGATCTTCTTCCTGAAATGCTGCACCCGCCCAGATCCGCCGGAATGTTGAGCCCCGAAGAGCGTGCCGTACTGCGCATGATCTCGCACTACCGCCGCGCCGAGGAACCGAACGCCGTAGATGCTGTCTGCGCATAACTGCGCAGCTATTGTGCGCCGGTGTTGCTCGGCCACACGGGACTCGTGAGCTCAACGCTCCATATCGGTCCGCCTTCGTAGAACTGCCCCTCCATCCGCACAAATGCTGGTGCATTCCCGCCCAGAACCCACATGTGAATGTCGCGCGGTTGTTTGCCCACCAACGGCGCTGCCACCCCGGCCAGTCCCCCTATTTCCACTTTGATGACATAGTGCTTCGCCTTGCGGCCGGCGCCCGCCGTTGAAAAACTTTCCTCCGCGTCGGGCTTGATCGCAAGCCTGACGATCCGCACTTTGGGAGTGGCAGCTACATATGAAACCTTCACCTCCCCCGCCTCCGGCCGAATGTTTTTCAGCAACGTCATGAGCAGACCGTTTGCCAGATCCGCGGGCAGGTCGGTATGGCTCGTTTCCACTTTTTCTTTGCCGTTGTCTGTTGCCCGTACCGTAACCAGCCCATGCGGGACGTCAATCGACACAGCCATCGGATGCGGAAAAGCTGGTCCTTTCTGGACATGTTCGTCGCTGAGCAGCTCGAAGTTACCGTGCTGCGACCACACTGTGGTTTCTTCGTCGCTCGAACCGTCTTTGAATCGAAAAGCCAGATGCGTAACCAGGTGATTGCCCTGAACCACCTGTGTCAAGTCGCCGGACGCAAGCGTTTTACCATCCATCGAACGTAACACCAGAAAACCGTGAACTGTTCCTTCGATGTGCTTGACCTCAACAGGGTCTGACCATACGCAAGCCGTGACCAGCGCAAGGCCTGCCATCGCTCTGGCACAAGCTCCAAGTCTATTTCCTGACAAGCGCATAGGGTTCCGCAGTCGTTGTCTGAGCAGTAGTTGTCTGAGCAGTCGTTGTCTGAGCAGTCGGTGACTCCATCGTGCGGAAATCAGGCGCCGCCACCCCCGGACCCCGCACGTTGAGGACCTTCTCGAAGATCCAGGGTTGCAGCGCCAGCGCCCCCAGACCCACCCGGCGGAGCCCGGGCCGCTTGTCTAACAAAAGCAGCAGCCGCGATAAGAACTGCGGACGCCACTTTAGCCGTGAATGCGCCGCCTGATACATTGCCGGATCCTTCAGATAGAGCGCCTCCGCCAGCAAACCGGCCTGCTGAAACGCCAATGTCAGTCCTTCACCGGCAATTGCATCCACAGATCCCGATGCGTCTCCGATCAGCGCCACGCCTCCACACCACACCCGCGGCAGCCGGCGCAATAACGTCACCGATCCGCGCTCCGTGCTCAATTCCCGCGCCTGCTCCAGACGCCATTCGAGTTCCGGAAACTCCGCCATTGCCGCGCTCAGCCGGAGACGGGGATCCCGCGTCAGCAGCGCGACGCCGATCGCTCCCTGCCGCAACGGAGTCACCGTAATCTGGCATCGCTGGCCCCAATACACCTCCACGAAATCGGTCCAGGGCGCAATTCTGTAATGTTGCCGAAAACCAAAGCGCTGCGATTCAGCGCGGCCGCCTTCCAGTCCCGCCCAGCGCCTCACCTGCGAGTTTTCTCCATCCGCACCCACAATCCATCCGTGGGATCGAAGTACGGAAATATCCCTCACGTGTTGCTCCCATCTGAGGCGCACACCAAGTTGCTCGGCCCGTTCTGCCAAAACCTCATGCAGTAAAGTTCGCCGTACCGCCATTCCGTACCCGGTTTGGAAGTCGCCCTGAACCGCCGTGCCTTCGCTCAGGAACCGAATGCCGCGCAACGGATATGCAGCGGCCACCGGCAGCCTCACACCCAGCCGCGCCAAGGCGTCCACACCGGCGGGCATGATTCCTTCTCCACATGCTTTGTCGATCGGAGGGCGGCCGGCCTCAACCACCGTGACATCGAATTGCCGCAGCCGCAACGCAATCGCGGCCGCCAGCCCTGCCGGCCCTCCACCAATCACCGTCACCCCAGCCCGCATGACCGCCTCCTTTGCGACAAGTCGCAATCGACTTCCGGGTTTTTCAGGCGGTTAACGGAACGAGTAGCTCACAAGCGCCCGCACGTTGAACAAACCGTCATTCGTATCCGGCGCCGCGGTGCTTCGCTGCACGAACAGAGGAGTGTAAAAAGCGTCCACCGTGAAAGCCACCCGCTTGCTGACCGCATACGTCAAACCCGCGGTGCCGGAAAATGTACCGCCGCGCGTCCACAGCCGGGTCTGATCCAGCCCCGCGGCAACTGGCGCGTGTACCTGAAATGCGCCATCGATGAAATTCCCGCCTGCTGCAACATGGGGCACCAGTTTCGGCATTCCCGGAATTCGATAAGAAGCTTCCAGTTCATTGCCGGCATAACGCAACGACACAACATCCGCCGATTCGCCCACGCACCTGGTAGTATTGCCCGGCGTTCCGGGAGCGAAAGGCAGCACGCTCGTCGGGCAGGTGAACGCTCCCTTAATAGAACCAACCTGTCCATAACCGCGCCAGCTGATCGTCCACTGCCGGCCTTCGAATATCGGCCGCTCCAGTCCGAATGCCAAAAGCCGTGGCGTGACCCCGAACGTCCGGAACGGCGGCGGCGCTGCGATGATCGCGGACAGCTTCCATGGCAACCCGATTCTCACCACGGGTCTCGCGAACAACGGCGCTTTGTTGAGATCCTGCGGCGCGTGTCCGTTGAAGCCGATTTGAGTTTGCCCCGCATCCAGCGTCGGTAGCCAGCCGAGTTCCAGGCCCACGGTTATTGCTCCAATCCTGTGCCCCTCGGCCGGCTCCACCGGCACCAGTCCGCTTAACATCGTGGCCGATGTGAAATACTTCAGACCCCACGCCTCCGGCCGGTCGAAACCAACGTGGTAGTTCCGGGTCAGCGCACTTGTACTCCCTGTCGCAGCCGCCGTCGTACCGGTTGCTGTCGTACCAGTGGCCCCGCCGTACTGCGCTATCCCGTCAACCGCCAGTCCACTCGAAATAGCAATAATGCCGATTAAAGATTTCGCGAATTGTCCAACCTTGAAGACTGTCATAAGAGTTCTCCAATCCGTCGACGCGCAAAAGTTCTGCTTCACCGCGCCAGTTGTATATCGAATTCGATTTGGATTTCATCCTTGACTCGTATCGTTCCTCCGGCAACCTTGATCGGCGTTATGCCGAAATCCGATTGCTTGAGACGCGATACTCCCGTATAATGGTCTGACTTTTCCTGGACGTTTACCGCTATCGGGTGTGTTTGCCCGTGCAGCGTCAGACTGCCGTTCACCGTCCACGCGCCATTCCCGGCCGATGCCGCCCCGCTACCCCGAAAGACGATGGCTGGAAACTGTTCCGCCTCCAGAACCGGTTGCCCCAGCATGTTGCTCTGGATCTCAGCCCGATCCTTATCGGAGATTCCCCGATCCATCACACGCAGCGCTCGCGCGTCGATATGGAGTTCAACCTGATGGGTAGTCTTATCGACCGTACCGCTTGCAACAGGAGCCGAGATTTCGTGATCGTGACCCAGGCCGGAGAGCAGCCCGGTCTTAAACACGCGCACTGTCATCGTCGATTTTTCGGCATCGATCGCTCGTGGCTGAGCCGCTAGGGCTGTGATCCAGAATAAGCATCCGGCTATCGCCACTACCGTTTTGCTTGCTTTCATAATCAACCACCTGATTTCACCCTACGGGACCATCGCCGGAGATGTTGTCGATGACTTGTAAAAATCCTGCGAATTGCCTCCTGTAACGAAGATCACCGCGACCCTGCAACAGCAGCGCAACTTGCTCTTCCCTCTGACCTTCCGCCCGTCCCACCTGCGTCTGTTCGAAAACGAACGCTTTGTCCCTATTGCTTTGCCTCGTCGCGTTATCCTCTATAGAGACCTGCCGAGCTCCGCACCGACCCGGCCCTCACTGCTCGCAGAAAGGAACAAGTTCAAACCGAAAATGCCGGAATCCGCAAATAGATCTCTGTTCGCCGATCGAACCCGCTCGATCGCCTTTTGGCTGGGCTCACTCGTCGTCGCAATCGGCGTCGGCATGCACCTGCCCATGTTCCTGATGGGGCGCGCGACGCACTACCGGCTCGCCGGTATGCCGATGGGTACGCCCATGATCGTGGGCATGTTTCTGATCATCCTGGGTGTTGCCGCGGCCGCCTATGGCTTACTGCCCGTCCGGCAGGAAAGCCAGCCGCTGAACTATGGGACCATTACGCCGCCTGAAGATGCGCCTCTGACGAAACACCACTGGATGCAGCTCGGTCTGATCGGAATTGCCCTCATCATCGATGTCATGAAAGCGGCTTCTCTTGGTTTCGTAATCCCGGGCATGAGAGTTGAATACGGGCTGAGCGGTCCCCAGATCGCGGTACTCCCCATGGTCGCCCTCACGGGCACTACAGTCGGCTCTTTCATCTGGGGCGCACTCGCCGATATTTATGGCCGCCGGGCTTCCATCCTTCTCGCTGCTGTCATGTTCGTCGGCACCTCAATCTGCGGAGCCATGCCGTCCTTCGCATGGAATCTGTTCATGTGCTTCCTCATGGGCCTCGCCGCCGGCGGCATGCTCCCTGTTGCCAATGCTCTGCTGGCCGAAATCATGCCTACAAAGCACCGTGGCTGGTGTCTCGTGCTGCTCGGCGGCATCGGTACCATTGGTGGCTATTACGCCACCAGCCAGATTTCCGCTCTCCTCCAGCCTCATTTCGGATGGAGAATCATGTGGCTGATCGGCTTTCCCACCGGCCTGATTCTGATCGGCCTCAGGCCGTTTTTTCCCGAGTCCGCGCAGTTCCTGCTGGAGAAAGGCCGCTTTGAAGAAGCCCGCGAAACTCTTTCCCGCTACGGAGCCGCTATCGTCCCCAACCGTCTCACGCCGGGCCAACCTTCTGCTAAAACCGCCAAAGCTCCAGCCCCGCTGGATAAGCCGAACCACGGCTTTGGACTCGGCCTCGCCCTCACCCTTGCGGCTCTCGCCTGGGGCTTTGTCAATTTCGGTATCGTGCTCTGGCTTCCCGGAAGCCTCGTCGCTGAGGGTCGCAGCGTAAGTATCGCCAGCGCCCTGATCGCGAAATCCGCTTTGATCGCCGTCCCAACGGTTGTCGTCGTTACCTGGCTTTATAGCCTCTGGAGCACTCGGCGGGTTCTCATGCTGGCCATCGCAATCACCATGCTTGGCTTGGTTGCTACTCTGCTTCGCGCCGTCGTTCCCGTCCTTGCAGACCCCATCATCTCGGTGTCATTGCTGATCGTTGGCAGCAGCGCTGTCATCTCCATTCTCATGCCGTACGCGGCCGAAAATTTCCCCGTCAGAAGCCGTGGCCGCGCTACCGGTTGGGTCGCGGGATGCAGCAAGGTGGGCGGTGTGATTGCCCAGACCCTGGCTGTTTTTGCGCTGATTCCTGCATTCCGCATTGCCGCGGGCGCCGTTGCGATCCCCGCCGCAGCCTCGTTAATCCTGATATGGATCTTCGGGCGCGAAACCCGTGGCCGCGACCTGCGCGAACTCGAATCCTCGAGCTCCGGTCTCCACCGTTAAACTCAGTTCAGCGGCAGTAACAATCACGCCCGCCGCTTGCGCGCACGCTGGGCGCAACGGAATGCGATCTTTTCGTGCCGCTCTTATCAGCCGGACGATCTCCCAGCCTCAGCTGCCGTTCCACGTCAGCGTCTGTCCGGAACGCAGCCGCAGATCCTTCACCGCCGCTCCATAGCGGAGCCGGACAGAATTCCCCGCGGTTGATTTCACCTTCGAGCTCGATAGCTTGCCATCTTTCCATGCCACATCCACTTCAAAGCCACCGCGTGCCCTCAATCCCGTGACCGACCCCGTTGGCCAGGCCTTCGGCAATGCCGGCAGAAGTTCTATTTGCCCATCGTGGCTCTGGACCAGCATTTCTGCAATCGCCGAAGCCCCGCCGAAATTCCCGTCGATCTGAAACGGTGGATGCGCATCGAACATATCGGGATACGTTCGCTGCGGACTCAACAGGAAATTCAAAATACTGAACGCATGATCGCCTTCGCCCAGGCGGGCCCAGAGATTGATGCGCCACGCAGTAGCCCATCCCGTCGCCTGATCGCCGCGAATCTCGAGCGAGCGGCGGGCCGCTGCCGCCAGTTCCGGCGTGTCCCGTCGATTGATCTGCCAACTCGGATAGAGGCCGAACAGATGCGATACGTGACGATGATGCACATCCTGGGCCTGCATATCCCAATCTTCCAGCCATTCCTGCAATTGGCCCGCGCTCCCGATCTGGCTGGGCGCGAGCCGCGCGCGCGTGGCCGCCAGCTGCGCGCGAAAATCGGCGTCAACTCCGAGGATTTCGCCGGCGCGAATCGAATCGGCAAACAGATCCCGCAGGATCTGCATGTCCATCGTCGGTCCGGGCGCAACCGCCGCGCCGTGCGGGTGTACATTCTCCGGAGACAGCGATGGATTCGTCACCAGCCAGTGATGTTTCGGCTCCTCCACCAGAGTGTCGAGGAAGAACCGCGCCGCGCCCTTCATCGCCGGCCAGGCTTTTGCGAGGAACGCTTTATCGCCGCTGTAATCGTAGTGATCCCACAGATGCAGCGCCAGCCACGCACCGCCTGTCGGCCACATTCCGTATGGCGCGCCGTCAATCGGTGCGGATGCTCTCCAGATGTCCGTATTGTGATGCACCACCCAGCCCTGGGCGTTGTACATTTCCTTCGCCGTACGAGCCCCGGTATCTGTGAGGTCCATGATCATCGCTATCAACGGGTCTACGCACTCGGCGAGATTGGTCGGCTCCGCGGGCCAGTAATTCATCTCTGTGTTGATGTTGATCGTGTATTTGCTGCCCCACGGCGGACTCATGCTCTCGTTCCAGAGCCCTTGCAGGTTAGCTGGCTGGCCGCCAGCGCGGGAACTGGATATCAGCAGATATCTCGCGAACTGAAAGTACAGTGCCGCCAGTTGCGGATCGCCGCCGTTGGCGAAATCCCGGATGCGTTCGTCCGTCGGCTTCTTCGCGGCCGCAGTGGTTCCCAGATCCAGCTGCACACGCCGGAACAGACGCTGGTGTTCTGCGATGTGAGCCCGGCGGATCGCATCGAACGGCTTCTTTTCCGCCGCGGCCAGAGTCTGCTCGGTTGCCTGCCGCGGATTGCCACTCACGTCTTTATAGCTCTTGTAACTGGTTGCGGCCGCGATCAGCAGAGTGGCGGAATCCGCGCCCTCCACTGCAACGGTTTGCCCTTCCGCCGTCGTGCGTCCACCCTGCGCCAGAACCCGGACGCGCGTCTCGAAAGTCAACGCTCCTTTGATGCCGGATGAATCGCCATTCACGCCCGTCATAACTAAGCTGCCCGGCGCCTCGGCTGTCACTGTCGCCTTCTGCGGCGTATTCATCTCGGCTTTGAAGGAAATCTTCCCGCGCTCTCCCGCCGTGAGCCGTACGACGATGACCTGATCCACGGGGCTCGAAAAAACTTCCCGCGTATATCGCACTCCGTCAGCAGTATAGTCAACGCGGGCTATGGCTGTATCCAGATCCAGATCGCGCCGGTAATTCCCCACCGAGTTCGTTGCCGGAAAGGTCAATTGCAGATTGCCTATGGTTTCGTACGGCATCTGCGCCAGCGGTTTTGCCATCACTTTATCGGTGATCAGTTTCGCGCCTTCCGCATACTTGCCTTCGAACAGGAGCCGCTGTACTTCGGGCAGCGCGCCCCGGGCATCGGGATTGACCGGATCGTACGGACCTCCCGCCCACAAAGTATCTTCGTTGAGCTGGAGTCGTTCGTTCACCACACCGCCGAATACCATCGCGCCCAGACGGCCATTGCCTACCGGCAGGGCCTTGACCCATTCCGTCGCACCGGGTCCGCCGCCACGCCCGCCAACCGGGGGCGCGTAAGGGTGATCGGACGCGGGTTGGCGATACCAAAGCGTCATCGTGCCCTCGGGGGGCGGCGCCTCCCCCATGAACTGCACTCCGGCAACTGGTGGGTTCTGCGCGTGGACAGCGAACTGCACGCTCCACAGCGCCACTCCAATGCCAGCCACCAGCATGACTGCACTACAACATATTCCCTTTGAAACGTGCATAGCATTACCCCCGGACAAATTCTGGAAGCGGTACCGCAACAACGTCACCATTCTATAGGCCCGGGATTTCCGATGAACTCGGCGGGCTTACGGGCGCGCTTGGACCGATCAAACTCCGGGGAATGAGTGGTCGGCCCGCAGGTGCGTTAGATCCCGAATAACAGCATTTTTTTACGCGCCTCGGTCAATCAATTGCAAGCAACGGCAACATGCGAGCTGTCGCCCTCGCGATTTGGATTGAAGGCGCAGAGTAAGACACTCGCCATCGGGATTTTGGCAGCATCGGGCAGGCGGATTATGCAGCTCACTTAGAAATTCCGCAGCGGGTCCGGATTAGAGATTTTCGTGAATGGGCTTCTTCTCACTACTGTCTCTGCCTGTTCTTGCATGGGACGCGATTTAGTGGAAAACCTTATTTCATGCGTTCGCCTCCTGGAGGCGTGAAGAAACATGGACGACCCATTAGCGATTTACCTTCACGACCATCTGGCCGGTTCCAGCTTCGCGGTCGAACTTTTGGAAAAGCTCGCTTCGGAGTTTTCCGGCACGCGGTCGGGTGAAATCGCGCGCCAGCTTCTTCAACAAGTGCAGGTTGATCGCAAGACGCTGGAAGAGCTGATCGCGAAGGTTGGCAAGGCGAACCCCGACATTTACGACGCGCTCGGTTGGATCGCCGAACGGGTCAGCCGGATCAAGCTTAAGCACGACGACCCGACGGGAATTGGCGCCTTCGAAGCGTTTGAAACTATTGGTCTCGGCCTGCTTGGCAAACGGGCGTTGTGGGAGGCGATGCAGGTCTGGCAGGAGTCGGATTCCAGGGTTGCGGGTCCGGACTATGCGGATCTGCTGGCTCGGGCAGAGCAACAGTTTCAAGGTGTAAATCACTACCGCCTGGAATTGATCCGCGGCGAATTGAGTACGAAGAGAGGAGATTCAGTCCAGCCATGAAAATGCAGTGTTCAGCCTGTTTCCTGCTTCTGCTCGCACCGTGGGCAGCAGCCCAGGGACAAAGCCAGAAAATACAGGACCAGGCGGACGACGGGCAATGGATCATGCCCGCGAAGAACTATGCCTCTACGCGTTTCAGCACTTTGACGGACATTAACACCGACACAGTCAAGAACCTTAAGCTGGCGTGGACATTCTCGACTGGGTTGACGCGTGGACATGAGGCTGGCCCGCTCGTGGTCAACAACACGATGTACATCGTGACGCCGTGGCCAAATATTCTCTATGCCCTGGACCTGACAAAGCCGGGTGGTCCGGTGAAGTGGTCTTACAAGCCGAAGCCGTCGGCCAGTTCGCAAGGGGTTGCGTGTTGCGATGTCGTCAACCGGGGGGCTGCCTGGTTCAACGGCAGGATTTACTACAACACTCTGGACCTGCATACCGTCGCAGTCGACGCGACGACCGGAAAGGAGGTCTGGAATACAACGCTCGGCGACTTCAATAAGGGCGAAACGATGACGATGGCGCCGATTGTCGCCAAGGGCGTTGTAATCGTCGGCGACAGCGGCGGCGAGTTCGGCATTCGCGGGTGGCTGGCGGGACTGGACGCGAAAGATGGGAAGATTTTATGGCGCGCCTATTCCACCGGGCCCGATAAGGATGTTCTCATCGGCCCTGGTTTTCATCCGTTTTACGCTTCGGAACGCGGAGCCGATCTTGGCATGAAAACCTGGCCCGGCGACGCATGGAAAATCGGGGGTGGCACGGCCTGGAGCTGGATTTCCTGGGACCCCGAACTTGACCTCATCTATTACGGAACGGCCAATCCCGGTCCGTGGAACGCTGACCAACGTCCCGGAGATAACAAGTGGACCAGTACGATCTTTGCGCGCCGCCCCGAGACCGGGGAAGCTGTTTGGGCATATCAGTTCAATCCTCACGACGTTCACGATTACGACGGGGTAAATGAGAATATCCTGCTTGATCTCACGATAAATGGGCAACTGCGCAAAGTTCTGGTTCATCCCGACCGAAATGCACGGATGTACGTGATCGATCGGGCGACGGGTGAAGTGATTTCGGCCGAAGCATACGCATTTCAAAACACCAGCGAGGGCGTGGATCTGAAAACGGGCAAGCTCAAAATAAATTCAGCCAAAGTGGCTGGCACGAAAGCGGTGAAGGATATGTGTCCCGCGCCGCCCGGCGGCAAAGACTGGCAACCGTCCGCATTCTCGCCGCGGACCGGGTGGCTCTATGTGCCTCACAACAATCTCTGCTATGAAGCTCAGACTGTAAATGCCAATTACATTGCGGGGACGCCCTACGTTGGAGAGAACGTGCGCATGTATGCGGGGCCTGGCGGCCAGCGCGGCGAATTCACAGCCTGGGACCCGGTAGCGGCGAAAGCCGTGTGGAGTGTGAAGGAATCGTTTCCGGCCTGGAGCGGCGCCATGGTGACGGCCGGCGATGTCGTTTTCTACGGAACCATGGACGGGTGGTTCCGCGCGCTTGACGCAAAGACGGGAACGAAGTTATGGGAGTTCAAGACCGGCTCCGGCATTATCTCGCAACCGATTACGTATAAGGGGCCGGACGGAAAACAATACGTGGCTGTTCTTTCGGGAGTTGGCGGATGGGCCGGGGCGATCGTCGCCGGCAACCTCAATCCGGCTGACGGGACAGGTGCGCTGGGTTTTCTAAACGCCATGGCAGACTTGCCGAATCAAACGACGAAGGGAGGCATGCTCTATGTATTCGCGCTTCCCTAGCCGGTTGGCGTATGGTGCGGCTTGCTGTCTTCTCGCACTCGCTGCCTGCAAGCGTGAACGCCGCGACGTGCGTCCGTCGCCGGCAGTTTCGGGGATGCCGGGCGATGCGGCGGGCGAGAGTACGCTGCGCCCTGGCGGCCAGGCGAACCATGAGAATCTCAACAATCCATATGAAGGAAACGCGTATGCCATCTCCGAGGGCCAACGTCTCTACAACTGGTATAACTGCTCCGGTTGTCATGCCAATGGTGGCGGCGGCATTGGCCCGCCGCTGATCAAGAAAGACCAGCGCGACTGGATTTACGGCGGCGAGCCTTCCAATATTTTCGACACGATCGTGAAAGGCAGACCGAATGGAATGCCGACGTGGGGAGGAAAGATTCCGGAGTATCAGGTGTGGCAACTAGTCACATATGTCCGCTCGCTCAACAATCTGGAGCCGAAAGCCGCCACGCCGCCTCGTTCCGATACGCTCGAAACAAAATCGGCGACGATTCTTCCGAATAAAGATGGAGCTCCGCATCCATGAATCAGTCGATGTGGCACACCGGAGGTCCGAACGCAGCGCACATTCAGGAACTCGCGGTATTTTTCGGCCTTCTGCTGGGTACGATTTTCGTCATTGTTGTGGCGGTCGCACTACTCTCGATCCGACGACGCCATCGGGGCATCGAACAGGAGCCGCTGGAGGGCTCGCATCAACCCTCGGCCGGCACGGAGCACCGGCTGCGAACGACCGTTGGCATCGCCTCGGGAGTTACCGTCGTGATTCTCTTTGGACTGACAATTCTGAGCGTCTCGGTAGGCAAGGCCGTATCGGCCTCGGTTGCGCCCGCCGGAAACCTCAGCGTTGAAGTGACAGGCGCGCAGTGGTGGTGGAAGGTGCGCTACCTCAATGACGACCCGAGTCGCGTTCTGCTGACAGCTAACGAGATTCATATCCCGGCTGGGCGGCCGATCGCCATACGGGGATTAGCCGACGACGTGATCCATAGCTTCTGGGTGCCAGGTCTGCAGGGCAAGCGCGACCTGATTCCCGGCCGCATCACGCTGGAGTGGCTTCAGGCGGACCGACCCGGCGAGTACCGTGGGCAGTGTGCGGAATTCTGCGGCCTCCAGCATGCCCACATGGCGTTCTGGATAGTGAGTGAATCGCCCGATCAGTTCAACAAGTGGATGGATAACCAGCTTCAGCCTTCCATTGAGCCAGTTGACGACGACACCAAACGTGGCCAAAGCATATTCCTCAAGAGCGGTTGTGTTCTGTGCCATTCCATCCGCGGCACAGACGCGAGTGCCCAGATTGGACCCGATCTGACTCATTTCGGAAGCCGCAAAACGATCGCGGCCGGTACGCTTCCCAACACGAAAGGGAATCTCGCCGGCTGGATTGCGGATCCGCAGAATATTAAGCCGGGGACGCACATGGCGACGGTGCCGATCCAGCCCGCTGAAATGCAGCCGCTGATCGACTATCTGGAGAGTTTGAAATGACACCGGCAGCGTCAGAGCAGCATGCACATGCGGATCTGGAGGTTTTGCGGCGCACGTGGAGTTCCCGGCCGGGCCTGCTCGGGTGGCTCTCGGAAATCAACCACCGCGAAATCGGCCGCCGTTATATCCTGACTGCTTTTTTCTTCCTGTTGGTTGGCGGGCTTGAGGCATTCCTGATGCGATTGCAACTGGCTAAGCCCGAAAATACCTTCCTCTCGGCCGCGCGCTACAACCAGATCTTCACTCTTCACGGCACCACGATGATGTTTCTTTTCGCGGTACCTGTAATGGAGGGAATGGGAGTTTATCTCGTTCCTCTGATGGTGGGAACACGGAACGTCGCATTCCCCCGGCTCAATGCTTTCGGTTACTGGATGTATCTTGCGGGCGGCATTTTCCTGTACGGTTGTGCCTTCTTCAACATGATTCCGGATGCCGGATGGTTTGCGTATCCGCCGCTTTCCGGCCCGCAGTATTCACCGGGAAAAGGTGTGGATGCCTGGGCGCAGATGATCACCTTCACGGAAATCTCTGCTCTCTGCGTTGCCGTGGAGCTCATCGTCACCATTCTTAAGATGCGCGCTCCGGGCATGTCATTAAACCGAATGCCGATGTATTGCTGGTCGATGCTGATTCAGTCTTTCATGATCGTCTTCGCCATGCCCGCCGTGATGGTTGCAAGCACGATGTTTCTGCTGAACGATCGAACCATCGGGACGCACTTCGTCAATCCGGCGGAGGGTGGCGATCCACTTCTCTACCAGCATGTGTTCTGGTTCTTCGGCCATCCGGAGGTCTACATTATCTTTTTGCCGGCGCTGGGAATGATTTCATCAATCCTCGAAACGCACACGCGCCGCCGCATCTTCGGGTATCCGGCGTTGGTGCTGTCGCTGGTGGGGAACGGCTTTATCGCGTTCGGCCTCTGGGTGCACCACATGTTCGCGACAGGTCTGCCTCAAATCGGGGAAGCTTATTTCACCGCTGCGAGTATGATGATCGCGATCACCAGCGGCGTTCAGATCTTCTGCTGGCTCGCGACAATGTGGAGCGGCAGGCTGCAGTTGACCGCGGCGGTTCACTTTGTTTTCGGCTTCATCTTCATCTTCGTTATGGGTGGCATGACGGGCGTCATGCTCGCATCCATTCCGCTCGACCTTCAGGCGCACGACACGTTCTTTGTCGTGGCGCATTTTCATTACGTTCTGATCGGCGGCGCCCTGTTTCCGCTTTTTGGCGGGTTCCATTACTGGTTCCCGAAATTCACCGGCCGCAGAATGGACGAACGGCTCGGGAAGCTCTCGTTCTGGATTCTCTTTATCGGCTTCAACCTGACGTTCTTCCCGATGCACTGGCTGGGCATGATTGGGATGACGCGGCGCATTTACACCTATCTCCCGGGGCTCGGCTGGGAGCGCTGGAATCTTTTGGCGTCGGGCGGAGCGGTCATCATTCTGCTCGGCGGCATCTTATTTATTACCAATGCCCTTCGCAGCCGCGCGAACGGAGCACGCGCCGGAAACGATCCCTGGGCGGCGAGTACGCTCGAATGGGAAGCGGAGTCACCACCTGCACCTTACAACTTTCCGAACCTTCCCGTCGTAACCAGCCGAACCCCGCTGTGGACACCCGCCGCCGAGCGCTCCATCGTCGTCGGTCTCCGCGAGGATCGCCGGGAAGTCCTCATCACAAGCGTTCTGGATGCGGAACCGCATCACCGTACCGTGCAGCCGAGGCCTACTCTGTGGCCGATACTGACCGCTTTAGGTTTTTCGATTGGTCTGGCGGGGTCGATTTTCGCGTTCTCCTGGTATTACGTCGCATCGGTGCTCGGCATGATCGGTCTGATCGGATGGTTTTGGCCGGAACGGCCGCTGGAGGTTGCAGCATGACCGAACAGCGAACAATCGATGTCTCGGGCCTGCCACCTTATGCGATTTCCAACCAGTCGCCGCTCTTCTGGGGGCAGGTGCTCATGTGTCTCATCGAGGGGACTCTGCTTTTCATTCTGATTGCGACTTACTTCTACCTCCGGCTCGGAGTGAATGCATGGCCGGCGCCAGGCGTGCGTCTGCCGGATGTCACTATGCCAACCCTGGCATTGATTCCTCTCGCCGCCAGTTGCGTTGGTTCTTATCTGGCGAGCGAGGCGGCAAAGAAAAACAGCCGTTCCGGAATGCTTTGGGGACTTGGGCTCAATCTCGGGCTCGCGCTTGTTTTTCTGACGATGCGAGGGTTCGAATGGAACGCGCTGAATTTCAACTGGGCGAGCGATACGCATGGCAGCATCGTGTGGTCCATTCTGTTTTTGCATTCCTACGACGTCGTTGCGGATCTGCTGATGACTTTCGTGCTGATCGTCATCGTGGCATCCGGCCGCTACGGGCCCCGACAACGAATCGGCGTGCATGTCGACAGCGTTCTGTGGTATTTTCTGTCCGGCATCTGGATTCCCCTGTACGGCCTCATCTATTGGGGACCGCGGCTGATCGGAGAGGGCAGATGAGGCAAGCCGTGCTTGGCGCGGGCCTGGCTCTGGCACCGCTGGCCTGGTTCATCAGCCTGGAAGCGAATTTTGCGTTGGCGCCGCTGGCCTGCGGGAGTCACGGAAAAGCATTCTGCTGCTGGTTTCCCTTGTGACTCTGGCGTTGGCGCTGACAGGCAGCCTGCTGGCCTGGACACAGCGAGGTTTTCAGCAACGACTGGCGGTCCCCGGCGCGGTGATCAGCGCTCTGTTCGCGCTCGTTATCCTGGCGCAGTCTATCCCTAACCTGCTGCTCGGAGGTTGTGAATGAGAAGCGCCATCCTCCAGGCCGAGTGGGGACTGGACCCGGGCATTGTCATTCCGCTGTTGTTGACTGCCGTGCTCTACGCTCGCGGCACGGCGACCGCGCCCGGGGTCTCCCAAAGCCGGAAAGCCTGCTTCTGGGCTGGATGGTTTCTTCTGTGTATCGCGTTGGTGTCGCCGTTGCACTCGCTTGGCGAAGAATTGTTCTCGGCGCATATGGTGCAACATGAGCTCCTCATGGTGGTAGCGGCGCCTCTGCTCGTTTTGGCTCGGCCGCTGGAACTGCTCTGGGGACTCCCTCTCGCCTGGAGACGAGCGTTCGGACAATTCTCGAAGGTGAAGGCAGTGCATGGAAGCTGGCGGTTCTTCACGCGTCCGATGACAGCATGGTGGGTTCATGCCGCCGCGCTGTGGTTATGGCATATTCCGCGCCTGTTTGAGGCTGCGGTGGAGAACGACTGGATTCATTCCGTGCAGCACTTGAGCTTTCTCGGCTCGGCGCTGCTTTTCTGGTGGTCGCTCTTTTATGCGCATGGCAGCATCCGGTACGGCGCCAGCGTGCTCTATCTCTTTACTACTGCCGTCCACACCAGTATTCTCGGTGCATTACTGACTTTCGCTTCGACAATCTGGTATCCCCACTACCTGGTGGCGGCGCCTTTTCCCGGGCTCACGCCTCTCGAAGACCAGCAGGCAGGCGGACTGATTATGTGGATCCCGTCGGGAGTCGTCTACATCATCGGCGGCCTGGCATTATTCCGCGAATGGCTGCGCGAGAGCGACCGGATCGCGGACGCACGTGCCTGGAGCCGAAAGGGCGAGTATGCGGCTTAGCGCTTTATTGCTGCCGCTGGTATTGCTGGCAAGCTGTGACGTGAGGCCCGGCGCAGTTTCGGCGGGCGGGGATTCAACCGCGGGCTCGCAGGAAATCTCTCGTCTTGGGTGCGGCAGTTGCCACACGATTCCAGGCGTCGTGGGCGCGCATGGCAAGGTGGGCCCCAGTCTGGAAGGCATTGCCACACGCAGCTATGTGGCTGGCCAGCTTCCCAATCAGCCGCCAAATCTGGAGCAGTGGATTCAGCACCCGCATTCCGTTCATCCCGACACTCTGATGCCGGAATTGGGGCTGTCCGACGCACAGGTCAGGGACATTGCCACCTATCTGTATTCGTTGAATTAGCAGTCATTTGTTGAATCAGGAGTTCCTTATGATCACACTCGCAGACGCAAAACGCATTTTGGCCGCCGCGGAACGGAAAGCGGAAGAAATCGGGCAGCCGATGAATATCGCGGTCGTCGATACAGGAGGAAATCTGGTCGCGCATATTCGCATGGACAGGGCGTGGATCGGCAGTGTCGATATCGCCATCAACAAGGCGTGGACCGCAAGGGCCTTTGATATATCGACCAGAGAGCTTGCGGAGCTATCGCAATCGGGCGACCAGTTCTTCGGGATTCACGCCTCCAACGGCGGCCGGGTCATGATCTTCGCCGGCGGAATTCCATTGAAGCGGGGAGACGAGGTACTTGGGGCTATCGGCGTCAGCGGTGGAATGGGCAAACAGGATCAGGCGGTGGCGGAGGCCGGGGCGGAGGCTTTTTAAGCTGCGGTAGGCGGGAGTAAAAAACGGGCGAAGCCGATCCGGCGCTTCGCCCGTTCAATGCTTTGTCGGGTAAGAGGTTATTCGGGATCCCGGCGACTCTTTTTCCGGTTCCGCTTGCGAGCGAGTGCTGCCTTGACCCGCTTCTTTTCACCTGGCTTCAGGTAAAAGGAATGCCGCTTGACTTCCTTGATGATGTCTTCGGTCTGCACCTTGCGCTTGAAACGGCGCAACGCGTTCTCGAGCGTTTCCCCTTCCTGCAATCTGACTTCAGCCATTAGAAATACACCTCCTCACCGATCGGAAATTTGCACGGCACGCCTTACCGGCGAACGTGCTGTATCATATGAGTTTGCGCGTTCAGAGAACTGCCTGAACTGCAATTCTTAAGCGTAACATACATGTAATACCCCCCATCTGAGCCAGTCAGCCGCCCCGTTTGCGAAAAGCTGTGCCAGGTCCACTTCAGAAAGCAACAGGAGAACCTTATTTTGTCCAGTATCGTCAAAGTCAGCGGAATCGAAATTCTGGATTCCCGTGGCAACCCCACCGTTGAAGCCGAAGTTTTTCTCGCCGATGGCAGCGTCGGCCGGGCCGCCGTTCCAAGCGGCGCCTCCACGGGCGAACATGAAGCCTGCGAACTGCGCGACGACGATAAGTCCCGCTACCTCGGAAAAGGTTCGCTGAAAGCTGTTGCGAACATCAACGGCCCGATTGCGAAGGCGCTGCACGGCCACGATGCGACCCTGCAGGCAGTGGTCGATGGCGTGATGATCTCCCTGGACGGCACTGCAAACAAATCCAGCCTCGGCGCAAACGCGATTCTGGCGGTTTCCATGGCGAATGCGCGCGCAGCCGCGGCTTCCCATAAGACTCCTCTTTACCGGTATTTGGGCGGCGTGAATGCCTGCACCCTGCCGGTTCCGATGATGAACATTATCAACGGTGGCGCGCATGCCGATAGCTCCGTCGATATGCAGGAATTCATGGTCGTGCCTTACGGCGCGAGCAAGTTTTCCGAATCGCTGCGTATGGGCGTGGAAATTTTCCACACCCTGAAAGGCGTGCTGAAAAAGAAGGGCTATTCGACCGCGGTGGGCGACGAGGGTGGTTTTGCTCCGAGTCTGAAGTCAAACGACGAAGCGGTTGAAGTGGTGCTGGAAGCGATTACCAAAGCCGGTTATAAGCCCGGCGAGCAGGTTGGTATCGCGCTCGATCCCGCTGCGAGTGAGTTCTTCAAAGACGGCAAATATATCTTCAAGAAGTCGGATAAGAGCGAGCGCACCAGCGAGCAGATGGTGGATTTCTGGGCCAACTGGCGCCGTCAGTATCCGATCGTGTCGCTCGAAGACGGCATGGCGGAAGACGACTGGTCCGGCTGGAAGTTGCTCACAGATACGATCGGTTCCAACACCCAGCTGGTCGGCGACGACCTGTTCGTGACGAATACGGCGCGTCTGACCCGCGGTATCGAGTCCGGCACTGCGAACTCGATCCTGGTGAAAGTGAACCAGATCGGCTCGCTGACCGAGACGCTGGATGCGATGATGACAGCGGTGAAGAATGGCTATACAGCTGTAGTTTCTCACCGCTCCGGTGAAACTGAAGATCCTTTCATTGCGGACCTTGCAGTGGCGACAAACGCAGGTCAGATCAAGACCGGATCGGCCAGCCGCACGGACCGCATCGCCAAATATAACCAGTTGCTCCGCATCGAAGAGCGGCTCGGCCAGGCGGCGAAATTCCCGGGCCGCAAGGCTTTCCGCCAGTAGAGCCTCCTTTATAATCAACAGCTTGCGCAGTGCGGCCCCGGCCGCACTGCATTCGAAAAAACTGACCCAATTATGTCCCGCACTAAACCACTCATTCTGACGATTCTCGACGGTTGGGGTTTCTCCCCTGCCGTGGAAGGCAACGCCATCGCGGCCGCGCGCAAGCCGACTTACGACATGCTGCTGCGGGAGTTTCCGAATACGCTGGTGCAGACTTCGGGTCCGTCGGTCGGGCTGCCGGAGGGGCAGATGGGGAACAGCGAGGTCGGCCACCTGAATATCGGGGCAGGGCGCGTTGTCCACATGGATGTGACCCGAATTGATCTGATGATTTCGTCGGGCACGTTTTTCGCCGATACCCTGCTGCTGGATGTCATGAAGCACGCGCGGGAAGGGCGGCGTCTGCACGTCATGGGGCTTTGCAGCGATGGCGGGGTGCATTCGCAGCTGACGCATCTCTATGCCGTGCTGCAAATGGCGAAGCAACAGGGGGTGACAGAGGTATTTGTCCATTGCTTCATGGATGGGCGCGATACGCCACCGGAAAGCGGACTGGGTTTCCTGCGCGACGTTCAGAAAAAGCTGCGGGAGATCGGCATCGGGAAGATTGCCTCGGTTGAAGGCCGGTACTACGCGATGGATCGCGATAAACGCTGGGAACGCATTGAGAAGGCGTTCGGTGCGATGGTGCTGGGCAACGGCGAGCGGGTTCAGGATCCCGAAGCGGCGATCCTCCGCTCCTACGAAAAAGGCATCACGGATGAGTTCATCAACCCGCTCACGATTGTGGATGCGCGCAACGAGCCGGTCGGACTGATCCGCGAGAACGATGCCTGCTTCTTCTTCAATTACCGGGCCGATCGCGGCCGGGAAATGACGGAAGCGCTGACCAGCGAGGCGTTGGCTGTCCCGTCCCGTACTCTGGTGCCGAAAAACCTGAAGTTCGCGACGATGACCCAGTACGATAAGTCCCTGAACGTGCCCTTCGTGCTGACACGCGAACCGTTACAGAACATCCTCGGCTATGTTTGCGGTGAACTGAACTGGAAGAATCTCCGCATTGCGGAGACGGAAAAGTACGCGCACGTGACCTACTTTTTCAACGGCGGTATTGAAAAGGCATTTGCGGGTGAGGAACGTGAGATGGTGGCCTCGGCGAAAGTCGCTACATACGACCTCAAGCCCGAAATGAGCGCCCAGGGCATCACCGATATCGTGCTGGATGCGATGGGACGCAAGGATTTTGACGTCATCGTCATGAATTTCGCAAATGCCGATATGGTGGGGCATTCCGGAAAAATGGAGCCGACCGTACGGGCCGTGGAAGCCGTGGACGATTGCCTGGGGCAAATCTGGAATCGCCTCAAAGAGAAGAACGGTCGCTGGATTATTACGGCCGACCACGGCAACGCGGAAACGATGATCGATCCGATTACCAAAGGACCGCACACGTACCACACGACGAATCCGGTGCCGTTTATTCTGGTGGACGATTCCGCCGATAAGCTTCGGCACGGGGGATCTTTGCAGGATATTGCGCCGACTCTGTTAGGCGTTTTGGGCGAAGGCCAGCCGCGCGAAATGACGGGCCGCGACCTGCGCAAACCCTAAGCTATTTGCCCTGTTCGACGCGTTCGAGGCGGGCCAATTCCTTCAGCACCTGATCCCGCTCCGGCGCTTTCGGGGCAAGTTCCAGGTAACGCATCAGCCGTTGCCTCGCTTCAGCGTTATTTCCGCGCGCGAGTAACGCCATGCCAAGAACGTAATTGACGCGCAATTGCGCACCGGCATCGCCAAAGCGCAGGGCGGCCCTCGCCGAACGCTCCGCGACATCGTAGCGCTTCAGCATCAGATTCACCATGGCGTCCCAATAGCAGGCCTGCCAGGAACTGCCTGGATCGAGCCGCAGCGATTCATCCAGATACTTCACCGCGGTTGCGAGGTCGTTCTGCCGCGCAGCAAGAAGGCCGAGTTCGGCCGGCGGCCCCGACATTTGGGGATCGAGCGCCGCGGCGCGCAGGAATGCGTCGTGAGCAGGCGCAAGTTGCTCCTGGCTCTCCCGGGTCCGGCCAAGATTCAGCCATGCTTCGGCATATTCCGGATAGATTTTTGTCGCGCTTTCGAAATCTTTGGCTGCGGCAGGCAGCTTGCCCTGCTGTAGTGAACGGACGCCGCGATCAAACAGCTTCACCGCATCGGGGGGCGCCTTGAGCGATGTCGCGCTGACGGTCTGGCTGGGGCGGGGCTTGTTCTGGTCCTGGGCGTCGCCGGTCTGGCTGCGCTGGAGCGTCAGAACGCCAACGTCGATCATGCCTGAGGACGATCTCAGCGGAAAACGTGCGATGGAAGACTCATAGCCAAGGGTCTTCGCCTCTACGGCACAGATATTGGCGGCGTTGATCGCCATCGGATCCGGCGTCATGGAAAACCGGAAGCCGCCACCCTGACTGACCGCCCCGCCATCATAGAAACTGCCGTGGTGACAATCGACTGAAATTCGCAGTTCGGGAGGCAGCGGCGGATCGTCCGGACTGGCCTTCTGGACTGTGCCCGTGACCACCAGAGTTGAAGCGAAGGGACCGGTAGCGGCATCGTTGCCCACGATGGCGCTTTGGGCCCATGTCATCGTTAACGCAAGCGCGGCGGCTAATGTCAGACGGATCGCGGACATGAATCGATACCTGCTCAGAATCTGCCTCTCAACAGTATGGAACAAAACCCGCCCCTTAAACTGGTAACGAGCACCTGATTTGACAGCTAAAACCGAAATACAGACTCCATCCGGCTCGAACGCAGTCAGCGGAGCTGTGTTCCCGGTTTTGCTTTCGATCAGCTTCTGCCATTTACTGAATGACGTCATTCAATCGCTGCTGCCGGCAATTTATCCAATTATCAAAAGTACATACCATCTGGATTTTGGCCAGATCGGGCTGATTACACTTGCGAACCAACTGACAGCCTCGCTGTTGCAGCCAGTTGTCGGCCATGCAATGGATCGGAAGCCCGCTCCGTATTCGCTGGTGTGGGGAATGGTCAGCATGTTTTGCGGGCTTGTGATGCTGGCTTTTGCTCCGCGATATGGTTTCGTGCTGACGTCGGCGGGGCTGATCGGGATTGGCTCGGCGATTTTTCATCCTGAATCTTCACGAATCGCCCGCATGGCTTCGGGCGGACAGCATGGGCTGGCGCAATCGCTGTTTCAGGTAGGCGGCAACTTCGGGCAATCGCTGGGGCCGCTGATGGCCGCATTCATTGTGCTTCCCGGCGGGCAGCACAGCGTGGCCTGGTTTACGCTGGTGGCCTTCACGGGAGCGATCATCCTCTATCAGATTGGCGGATGGTACAAGGTCAGGCTGGTAGGCCGCGGGCACGCAAAAGACCATCACGCCGCGCCACGAAGCGGATTATCGGGGGCTAAGATTCGTCTGTCGATTGCCGTCCTGCTGGCGCTGATGTTTTCGAAATTCTTCTATCTGGCAAGCATCGGAAGCTACTACACGTTCTACCTGATCGACAAGTTTCATCTGCCCGTGCAGAAGGCGCAGTATTGCCTGTTCGTGTTTCTCGCATCGGTAGCGGCAGGCACGATTATCGGCGGCCCGGTAGGTGACCGGCTGGGACGCAAGCTGGTGATCTGGTGCTCCATTCTGGGCGTGCTGCCGTTCTCACTGTTATTGCCCCACGCCAGCCTGTTCTGGACGATTGTGCTGAGCGTGCCGATCGGCATCGTGCTGGCGTCGGCCTTTCCGGCCATCATCGTTTACGCTCAGGAACTGCTGCCGGGGCGCGTCGGCCTGGTTTCAGGTTTGTTTTTTGGCTTCGCGTTCGGTATGGGGGGCATCGGCGCGGCGGTGCTGGGCGAATTGGCCGATAAGACGAGCATTAACTTCGTTTATCAGGTTTGCGCCTTTCTCCCCGCCATCGGATTATTAACAGCGCTGCTGCCGAATCTCGAGAAACGCCGGAGCATCAAATAGATATGGGCTCACAAGTGGATTTAAAAGTAGAAGGAATGACTTGCGACGCTTGTGTCCGCAGCGTAAAGTTTAAGCTCCTGCGCGTAAAGGGTGTTACAAGCGCTGACGTGGATCTTGCCGCGGGCAAGGCAACGGTGCAGCAGGATGAAACGGGGGCCAGCGTGGAAGACATGATCGCCGCCGTGGGACAGCTTGGGTTTCACGCCGCGCGGTTGTGACGTGGCCCCGCCAATTTCATGAAGAGGATTGAGGAGATCGAGCTGCCGATCGGCGGGATGACGTGCGCGTCCTGTGCACGCATCGTCGAAGGGCAACTTGCAAGTACTCCTGGTGTTTCCCGCGCGTCGGTGAATTTCGCAACCCGGCGGGCAACTGTTCGATACGACGCGGCGCGCGTCGGTGTACAGAATCTCGTGGCCGCCGTAGAGGACGTCGGGTACGGTGTTCCCGTCGGGCCGCAAGAACTGGCGGAACAGGCGGAATCGGCGGATCTCAGGCGGCGTCTGATGGCAGGTGCGATTTTCGCAGTTCCGGTCTTCGCGCTTGGAATGGCGGAGCGATGGCCGATTTTCCAAATGATTCTCGCGATACCTGTCCTTGCCTACTCCGGTTATCCGTTCTTCCGGGATGCATGGACCGCTGTTCGCCACTTCTCGGCCAACATGAATACATTGATTGCTCTCGGAACCGGAGCGGCTTTCATTTATTCGGCGTGGCGAGTACTGGCGGGTGGCACGGACGTCTATTTCGAAGCCGCGGCAGTGATCATCGTGCTTGTACTTCTGGGGCGTATGCTCGAAGCGCGCGCGCGAATGCGGGCTTCCGACGCTATCCACAAGCTGATGGATCTGCAACCCACAGCGGCGCGTGTGGTTCGCGACGGGCTGGAAGTCGAGATTCCCTTAGCGGAACTGCAGGTTGGCGACGAGGTCATCGTGCGGCCCGGAGACCGCATTCCGGTGGATGGCGTGGTGCTGGAAGGCAGCACTGAAATCGACGAATCCATGCTGACCGGCGAGAGCCTGCCGGTTGAAAAATCGCCCGGATCGGCGGTTTCCGCCGGCACAGTCAACACCACGGGCGCATTTCGCTTTACGGCGGCTAAAGTGGGGCGGGACACGGCGCTGGCGCGAATCATCGAGCTTGTGAAGCATGCGCAGGGCTCGAAGGCGCCCGTGTCGCGGATGGCCGATATTGTCAGCGGCTATTTCACGGTTGCCGTACTGCTGATTGCAGCGGTGACCTTCGGAGTGTGGCTGTTTTTTGCGCCGTTGGGAACGGCTTTGGTGAATGCGGTGGCTGTGCTGATTATTGCGTGCCCCTGCGCCATGGGACTTGCAACGCCGACGGCCATTATGGCCGGCACGGGGCGCGGAGCCGTGCGAGGAATTCTCTTTAAAGGCGGAGAAGCGCTGGAAGCGGCCGCTCGCGTGAACACGGTTGTCCTGGATAAAACGGGCACCATCACGACGGGCAAGCCGGTTGTTACGAAGGTCCGAACGCTGCACGGCTTCAGCGAAATCGAAGTCATCCGCCTCGCAGCCGCGGTGGAGCAATGGAGCGAACACCCGGTGGCGCATGCATTGATGAAGCGCGCGGGAGCTGGAACGGTAGAGGCATCCACCGGATTCCGCGCCATCCCTGGCCGGGGCGCGGAAGCTGTCGTTGGATCTCGAACCGTCTCTGTCGGCAAGGGCGAAGCGGGTCTGATCGCGATAGACGTGGACGGCGTGCTTGCGGGAGAAATCGAGATTGCAGATCGGATTCAGCCCGGCGCGACCGAAGCGGTGCGCCGGTTGCACGATATGGGCCTCGAAGTCTGGATGGTGACAGGGGATCACGAGCGAGTTGCCCGCGATGTGGCGGGAGAAACCGGCATTGCAGAATCGCGGGTGCTCGCCGGAGTGCTGCCGGAGCGCAAACAACAGGAAGTTGCACGGCTGCGCTCGGAAGGGCGCCGGGTCGCGATGGTGGGGGATGGCATCAACGATGCGCCGGCACTGGCATCGGCCGATGTGGGGATTGCGATCGGAACGGGCACCGATATCGCGATTGAGGCCGGCGGAATTATTCTGATGCGTGGCGACGTGCGGGGCGTGGCGGAGGCTCTGGGGCTGGCACGCCAAACGCTGCGGATAATCCGTCAGAATCTGTTCTGGGCTTTCGCGTATAACGCAGTGGGTATTCCTTTGGCTGCGGGAGTTTTCTATCCTTGGACGAAGTGGACGCTGTCACCCATGATCGCTTCGGCGGCGATGGCGCTGTCGAGTGTTTCGGTCGTGCTGAACAGCCTGCGTTTGCGGAGAGCGTGACACTGGAAACTCCGCGCTTCAGGCGATGGCTGTCCCGAACGACAGACCGGAGCCGCGCGCGACGCCCTGAATAAACTCGCGGCCCTGTTTATATTCTGCTTCGTTCTTCAGATGCTCCAGCATGAGCGGTGCATCCACCGGCAGTTGTGAGAGCTCACGGAGATAAGTCTTGTAGTCGATGAGGCCGGTACCGGGAATCACTTCCTGAATGTTTACCTGATAGCCCGGGCCCCATTGCAGATCTTTCGCGTGGCAGGAAACGATCCACTGGCCCAGTTTGGCAAAACACTCATGGATTACGGCGGCGTTGTTATAGAGCCGCGACGGGCTGCTCATTGTGTTGCAAACGTCGAGATGCACTCCGAACGCCTTGCGGTCCACCGCTTTGATGAGAGCCAAGTACTCATCCGGAGTGCTGGGCAGGCTCCACGGCATCATTTCGATGGTGAAGCGTGCACGTTTCGGATTGACCCCGTCAATCACCTTGCGGCAGTTTTCGACGGTGGCGTCGAAAAAACTCTTACTCAGATTCTTCGGGTCCTGCCCGAACCAGACAGCCGGGTTGAACGAACCTGCGATATCGACGCAGTTTCGCGCGCCGAGCAGTTCAGCCAAGGCAAGCCGGTCCGTCACGTAGGCAATATTCTGGCTGCGCTTTTCCGTGTCCGGATCCAGCATATTCTTCCAGGCGCCGACTTCGGCAATCACAACGTCACGGCTGGCGAATTCTTTTGCGGTGGCGGCAATGCGGTCGGTGTCTTTTACCGTGAGGTCGGAGGGAGCATAGGCTGCGCGGTAGCCGAGATCCAGGTGAGCCTGAGCGAGCGCAGCAGGGTCGGTGGAGCGGACAAAGATGGGTCCGCCAAGCCGCATGGATTTGACTGCGGCGGCAGCCCTCAGGAGAGCGGAGCCTGCCATGGTAGTCCGTAGAAAAGCTCGTCGCGGTATCTGGGCGGCTTCCATATTGCTCCGACATTATCACGTATGCCAGTCTTGCGGGAGTTTGAAGACTATCTTTTGTAAAGCTTGCCTCTTTACGACTGAAGTTGCTACATTTACGTGTATAAGGTGGAGTTCCGATTTTGAAGGCCTTCGCGTCGGCGGTGCCCGCGCTACCGCAGCTTGACTTATTCTCGGTAAAGGTCGTCACCCTGGTAACTGTGCTCGTGGTGAGCCTGTTAACTCTGCTGGCCTCGAGAATTGACCGGCCGGTTCCAGGCATGCGTCGTTTTGCTCTGGGCTTGCTGCTGATATGCGCCGGGTCTGTGGCTGGCATATCGCGACTGGTGGTGCCGGGGCGGGCGATTTTCATTCTGGCCAACATCGGCACGATCGCGGGGATCATCAACATCACGCAGGGAATCCGGCAATTCCGGGAGTTCCCGCAATTGCGCCGGATTGACATGGCAGTCATTTCGGTCGTCGTCGCAATCCCCTTCCTTTACTGGCTCTTTGTTAACGACGATTTCGGCATGAGAGTCGGCATAATTTCTCTGGCAACCGCCCTTCTGGCATTGGATGCAATGGCCTCGATGTTCAGGCAGATTCCAGCCGCGAATCGTATGACCTACTGGCTCCCTGCGTTGGCATTTGGCTTTACAGCGGCTTTTCTGGGCGTTCGTGCTTTCGCCGCTTTCACCGGCCATTACGGATCGAATTTTCTGGCTCCGGCGCCGATCGACATCCCGCTGTCGCTCTGTGCGGATGTAGCGTTTGTGGGGTGCGCCTTCGGCATGTTATTGGTCTCGAACGCTCAGATGCGAAGCGCGGCGGAGAAAATGGCCTTTTTCGATCCTCTGACCAATCTGCCGAATCGGCGTATGCTGGCGGACCGGCTTCTGGAGGCCGAACTTCGCGCGCTGGAATCGGGATGGCAAGTCGGAGTCATCTATCTGGACCTCGATGGCTTCAAACTCATCAACGATACCCTTGGCCACGAGGCTGGCGACCAGATTCTGAAGAATGTCAGCGCGGCAATGCTGCCGATGCTTGGCGAACGCGACTGTCTGGCGCGGGTTGGCGGCGACGAGTTCGTGGTCGCAGTGGAGGACCTGCGGGGCCGGAGTGAACTGGAGACACTTGCCGAAAACCTGAAGGCCGCGGTAGAACGCGAACCGGTACCAGGTGGGGGCCGCGAAACGATACAGGTGAGCTGTGGTATCGCAGTTTTCCCGTACGATGGCGAGAGCGCTCACGATGTGATGCGCGAGGCCGATACCGCCATGTATCGGGCAAAACGCCGACGGCGAGGTGTTGTTCATACCGCCGCTTTCAGGTAGGAACCGCTACTGACGAGCTTCGTTGGCCGTAAGGCACGTGAATTGCTGGGTTCGGATCATGAAGATCGAGGACCTGGGGATTATCGGCAATTGCCAGTATTCCGCCCTGATTCAGAATAGCGGCGAAGTAGTCTGGTGCTGTCTGCCGCGGTTTGATTCCGAGCCGGTTTTCTCAACCCTGCTGGATGAAAAAGACGGCGGCCGATTCCGGATCGCCCCCGCCGGCGGTGAGGTTGGCACGCAACGCTATCTTCCGCATACGAACATCCTCGAAACTCTTTTTCAAACAGCGACGGGGTCGTTTCGGGTAATCGACTTCGCCCCGCGCTTCATCCAGTTCGGGCGCGCCTTTCGTCCGACGCAGATGATTCGAATCGTCGAGCCTGTTGAGGGAACTCCGCGCATTGCAGTCGAGTGCGACCCGCGCCTGGGATGGTCAAAGCAGAAGCCCGCTTCGACACAGGGTTCGCACCATGTGCGTTTCGAGGGCTTTTCAAGCCAACTTCGCCTGACCACCGATATACCTCTCTCCTATTTGGGCGGGCAGTTCTTCTCCCTCACAGGGAAAAGGTATTTCGTGCTGAGTTGGGGCAGTCCGGTCGAAGAGCCGCTGACCGCACTCTGCGAGCGTTTCCGGACTGAGACGGAGCAGTACTGGAAGCAATGGGTGAAGCAGTGCGATATTCCGCCCCTGTTTCAGCAGCAAGTGATTCGGTCGGCTCTGGCGCTGAAGCTGCACTGCTTCGAAGACACGGGCGCCATAGTGGCCGCCATGACGACCTCCATCCCGGAATCCGCCGGCAGCGGACGCACCTGGGATTACCGCTATTGCTGGCTGCGCGATTCATACTACGTTCTGGCCGCGTTCGGGCTGCTGGGCCAGTTTGAAGAACGCGAGCAGTTTGTTCATTACCTGCTGACAGTGGCGAATGGCTCAAAGGAGCTGAATCTGGCCCCGTTGTATCGGGTGGATGGTTCGCAGAATCTGGAAGAGTCGATTCTCGAAAACTGGCCGGGGTACAACGGCGAGCAGCCGGTGCGGATCGGCAACGGGGCTGCAATCCATTTGCAGCACGATATCTACGGCGAGCTGGTCATGTCGCTCACGCCTATGTTTCTGGATGAGCGCATGTACGCCGAGCGTTCGCCCGCCGCGCTGAAACTGATGGAGGGTCTTGCGCGCCGCGCTGTCGCGCTGGCGGGAGTGCCGGACGCGGGGATCTGGGAGTACCGAACGGAGTGGAAGCCACAGACCTTCTCGGCGCTCATGTGCTGGGCTGCTGCCGATCGCATGGCGCGGATTGAGGAGGAGCACGCGCCGGAGCAAGCTGGCGAGTTCCGCGCTGCGGCGGACCGCATTCACGCGGAGATCATGACTCAGTCGTGGAACGAGCAGCTGGGCAGCTTCGTGGGGCATTACGGCGGAGAAGATCTGGATGCGTCATTGCTCCAGATGGCGGGCTTGCGCTTCCTGCCGGAGAACCATCCCAGGCTTCAGGGCACGATCAACGAAATCATGAAAGCTTTAACCATGGATGGGTGGCTGCTCCGATATTCGCTGAACGACGGCTTTGGCAAGCCAACCGTGGCATTTGTGATCTGCACATTCTGGCTGGTGGAGGCTCTGTCACTGTGCGGACGGCGTGCGGAGGCTCGGGAGATCTTCGATCGCGCACAGGCGGCTCTCTCACCTCTCGGTTTGCTGTCGGAAGATTTCGACGCGGGCACTTCCCGGATGTGGGGCAACTTCCCGCAGACGTACTCTCACGTGGGCCTTATTCACGCGGCGTTCGCGGCATCGCCGCGCTGGACGGAAGTTCTCTAGCGCGCCGGCTCGAGGGGCAACCGGACAGATAGTTCGACACGTGGACTATCTGTGGCGGCTCCAGTTGTTAAGATGGAAGCCTGCCATGAGAATCATCGACATCCGGGCGACCAGCGTGACGGTGCCGCTCGAAGCCCCGTTGCGCCACGCCAACGGCTGCCACTGGGGACGCTTTGTGCGCACCATCGTCGAAGTGGAGACGGATAACGGTCTCATCGGCCTGGGCGAGATGGGCGGCGGCGGCGAGTCGGCGGAAGCCATGTTTCGTGCGTTGAAAGCGATGCTTCTGGGTCACGATCCGGCCCGACTGGAAGAGATGCGCTTCCTCATCGCGAATCCGACGGCGTCGTTATACAACAACAGGACGCAGGCTCTGGCGGCGTTGGAATTTGCGTGTCTCGATATTCTGGGCCAGGCATGGGGCGTGCCCGTCTGCGATATTCTCGGCGGACGCCTGCGAGACCGGGTAACGTTTGCGACGTATTGTTTCTGGCGCTACGCAAATCCCGCGACTGGCGAAGGAGAAGTTCGGACGCCCCAGCAGATGGTGGCGTTCGCAGCGGAGATGAAGCGGCGGTTCGGATTCACCACCCACAAGATGAAGGGCGGCGTGTTCCATCCCGATTATGAAATCGAAGTTTACCGCGCACTCGCCGCGGCATTTCCGGAAGACTCCCTGCGCTTCGACCCGAACGGGGTCCTGTCAACCGAGCAGGCGATTCGTTTCGGTCAGGGAATTGAGGGCTTGCGGAACGACTACCTGGAAGATCCCGTTTACGGACTGAACGGGATGCGACGGACCAGAGAGATGGTGCGGATTCCTCTGGCGACGAATACCGTTGTGGTGAACTTCGAACAATTGGCCGCCAATATTCTGAATACCGCGGTTGACGTCATCCTGCTGGATACGACGTTCTGGGGCGGGATACGTGCCTGCGTGAAAGCGGCTTCGGTTTGCGAAACTTTCCAGATCGGGGTGGCGGTGCACTCGTCGGGCGAACTCGGAATTCAGCTCGCCACCATGCTGCATCTGGGCGCTGTGATTCCGAACCTTTCCTTCGCCGCGGATGCGCATTATCACCATTTAACCGACGACATCATTCAGGGCGGACTGATGAAGTATGAACGTGGTTCCATCGCGGTTCCGGAAGGTCCGGGATTGGGAGTAAAACTGGATCGGGAGAAGTTAGGGGAATACAGCGAGTTGTATAAAAGATTGGGCGGATACGCGTATGACCGGGATCCGCTGCGGCCAGACTGGTCGCCTCTGGTGCCGAACGATCGCTGGGCCGATCCGGCGGATAGCCGGACGCCGGCGATTCCTTACTAAAATGACCAACCTACTGGATCTGACGGGTCGCGTCGTCGTGGCAATCGGAGCTACTTCCGGATTGGGAAAGACGCTCGCGGCTGGCCTGGCCGCGCACGGCGCGACCGTCGTGCCCACCGGAAGGCGCGCGGCCGACCTGCCTTGCGATGTCGGATCGCGCGCATCGGTGGATGGTTTTCGGGATGCAGTGCTCGCCCGGTACGGCCGCGTCGATGTTCTGCTGAATGCCGCGGGCCAGACTTTAAAATGCCCGGTGCAGGATATCGTTGAGGAGGATTGGGCGCGTATCTTCGATGTGGGCTTGACCGGCACGCTGCGGGCCTGCCAATCGTTTTATCCCGCGCTGAAGGCGAGCGGCCGCGGGCGCGTCATTAATATCGCGTCACTCGGTTCGTATCTGGCGTTCCATCAGGTGGCCGCTTATTGTGCCGCGAAGACCGGGGTGCTTTCGTTGACGCGCAGCCTGGCTTGTGAGTGGGCGCACGACGGCATTTCCGTGAATGCGATCGCGCCGGGAATCTTTCCGACCGATCTGAATCGGAAGCTGATTGAGGGAACCCCGCGCGGGGCTGAGTTACTGATGCGGACTCCTATGGGTCGTTTTGGCAACCCTGAGGAACTGGTGGGACTGGCGGTGCTGCTGGCTTCGGACGGCGCGAGCTATCTTACCGGGCAGTGCATTGGCGTGGATGGCGGCTTTTTAGCCTCTGGAGTGAATCAATGAAACCGATCATAGTTGGACTTCTTGCATGTATCGCAATGCATGCCGAAACCGGGCGAAGCGCGTGGCTCCGTTACGCCAGGCTCGATCGGGTGATCGCCGTGCCCGATTCCGTGACGATATTGGGCCCTGATCCGCTCGAACGAAGTGGCCGCGATGAAGTAATCCTTGGCGTCCGCGGGTTGCTCGGCAAAGAATTGAAGTCGGAAACGACGGCTCCGAAAACCGGCACTTTTCTGCTGGGCACGCTCGCGGAGATTCACGCCGCACTTCCCGCCATTGCACTCGCGGGCACTCTTGATGCCGACGCCTTCTGGCTGAAAAGCACAACAGTCGCCGGAGTGCATTACGTGATCGTCGCTGGAGGGAGCGAGAGAGGTGTCCTGTACGGCTCGTTCGCATTGATGCGCAAAATCTCGCTGGGCGGAGACATCAAATCAATTGATGAAAAGCAAACTCCTTATGCCCCGGTCCGGTGGGTGAACGAGTGGGACAACCTGAATGGAACTATCGAACGCGGGTACGGCGGAGCATCCATCTTCTGGGAAAACGGCCGCGCGAGGGGCGATATGACCCGCGTCAGCGAGTATGGGCGCTTGCTGGCGTCCCTCGGCATCAACGGATGTGCGATCAGCAATGTGAACGCGGACCCGAAAATCCTGTCACCGGATTTCATTCCGGAGATCGCGAAGATTGCCGACGCGCTGCGGCCATGGGGGGTGCATGTAGCCCTCGCTGTGAGCTTCGATAGTCCGAAGAAGATTGGCGGCCTCGACACGTTCGATCCGGCGGACCCGAAGGTAATGGCGTGGTGGAAGACAACCGCGGATGGCATATACAAAGCGATTCCGGATATTGGCGGTTTTGTGCTGAAGGCCGATTCGGAGGGGCGACTGGGCCCATCGGCTTACGGGCGGTCGCACGCCGACGCGGCCAATGTTGTCGCGCGGGCACTGAAGCCGCACAACGGGCTGTTCTTCTATCGCGGTTTCGTCTATGACAATCACATGGACTGGAATAATCCGAAGAACGACCGGGCGCGGGCGGCGTGGGACAACTTCCATGCGCTCGATGGCCAGTTCGACGACAACGTCATCATCCAGATCAAGAACGGCCCGATCGATTTCCAGGTGCGCGAGCCGGCATCGCCGTTATTCGGAGCGCTGGAGAAAACGAATCAGGCGATTGAACTCCAGATCACGCAGGAGTACAACGGGCAGGCTCGTTTCATGATGTACGAAGTGCCGATGTGGAAAGAGACGCTGGAGTTCGACATGCACGCGGCGGTGGGACCGACGCCAGTGAAATCGCTCGTCAGTGGCAAAGTGTTCCATCAGAAGACCGGCGGATTTGTCGGCGTTTCCAACGTCGGTCTGGATGAGAACTGGCTGGGCAATCATCTGTCGCTGGCGAATCTGTACGGGTATGGGCGGCTTGCATGGAATCCGAATCTCAGCGTGAAAGAGATTACGGACGAGTGGACGCAGCAGACATTCAGCGCAAACCAGAAAGTGGTAAATACTGTGGGAGCGATGCAGCTGTCATCGTGGCGCACGTATGAGAATTACACCGGGCCGCTCGGCCTGCAGACGCTGACCGATATCGTGGGAAATCACTACGGTGTTTCCGTGGAGGCATCGGAGAACAACGGCTGGGGACAGTGGCATCGCGCGGATAGCCAGGGAGTCGGGATGGACCGGACTTCCGCGGGTACGGGCTACACGTCGCAGTACAGGCCGGCGGTCGCGCAGATGTACGAGCAACTGACGACTTGTCCGGACGATCTGTTGTTGTTCTTTCATCATGTGCCATATACCTACGTGTTGCATTCGGGCAAGACTGTGATTCAGTCGCTTTACGATTCACACTATCTCGGCGCCGATGAAGTCACGCGATATGTGGAAGACTGGAAATCGCTCAAGGGTCTCGTGGATGACGAACGCTACGGCGCTGTGCTGAAGATGCTCGAATATCAGGCGGGGCAGGCGGTGCTGTGGCGTGACGCGGTGTCGAACTGGTTCCTTCGGGCGTCGGGAATTGCGGACACGAAGGGCCGGGTGGGGAATTATCCGAACCGGTTTGAAGCGGAGAAGATGAAGCTTGATGGCTACAGCGAAGTGGCCGTGAAGCCGTGGGAAGCGGCATCGGGTGACGGCAAGGCCGTGCAGTGCGAGGCAGTCCAATGTACCGCGAGCATGAGTTATACAGGAGCAGCCGGGAAATTTGCATTGCATGTGCGGTACTTCGATCAGAACGGGTCGCTGCCAGTGCCCGGTCCCGCACGTGGCGGCGCGGCCGGACCCGCGGGGCCGGCGAAATTTCGCGTGTTGGTGGATGGCAAGGTTGTCGACGAGTGGACGGCCACGCATCCGGCTCCTTCGGCCAGACTGGACGGGTCGACCTCGACGCGGCACATCGTAGGTGGGATTACACTGAAACCCGGCGCTGAGATTCGGATTGAGGGTGTGCCTTCCGGTCGGGAAGTTGCGGGGCTGGATTATCTGGAGATTTGGCCGGACAAGTAGGCCAGGGCCGCGAGCGCCCGAGGTGCTCATGGTGTTGCTGGTTCATAGAAAAAGGGGCAAATGGCATTTCGCCACCTGCCCCTTCTGACCCATCGTTCGTCCGAAAAACTAATTCATAACAAACGCATACAGTGTTTCGCCGCTCAGGCAGAGCAGATACTGGTGCCCATCCAGCATGTAGGTTTCCGGCGCATTCGAAAGACCTCCGATACGCGCGTTCCAGAGCGGTTTGCCTGTCATGACATCGAATGCTTCAATGCCGCCGCTGCCGCCCCCGAACAACAACTTTCCTGCCGTAGTCAGCAGACCGCCGCCACCACCGCCGAGGCTTTCATGCCGCCATTTGATGCTTCCATCGCGGTAATCGATAGCCGTAATATAACTGCCGGTGGAACCGACGCCGTCTTCTTCCTTGCCGCCCAGGCCCATCGCGCCGCGGGGATCGCCTTCCGTCAGATAGTACATCGCGAAGCCGTTATTCTCGCGCACGTAGAATAGTCCCGCGTCCGGGCTGTACGCGGGCGGAGGCCAGTTGGTGGAACCGCCATTCGTCGGCGAAACCAGTGAGCCGGCTACCGTCGGATCCTTTGCCGGATTCGGTCTCGGATGGCCCTGCGCATCCACGTTCAATGCCCAGTTGGCCTGTGAGAAGCGGCTGGTCACAAGATGTTCACCTGTCACGCGGTCGAGCACGAAGAAGTAGCCGTTGCGCGTAGCCTGCAAAACCAGCTTGCGCATTTTGCCTTTAAACATTGCGTCGATCAGGATGGGCGTCTGGGTGGAATCCCAGTCGTGTGTCTCGTGCGGAGACGTCTGAAAATACCATTTCATGTTCCCGGTTTCGACATCGAGCGCAACCAGACTGCATGTGAACAGGTTGTCGCCGTCGCGGCCTTTTGTGTAGGCCGGCGTCGGATTGCCGGTGCCGAGGATATAGAGATGAGTCTCCGGATCGTAAGCGCCGGGGATCCACGGCTGAGCGCCGCCGTGCTGCGCCGCGTCCAGACTCTGCCATGTATCCAGACCCGGGTCGCCTTCCTTCATGGGAACGAGATACTTCTTCCACTGGAGATCGCCGGTCTCGGGATCGACCGATTGAAGATAGCCTGGAGAATCGATATCGTCGCCGGTGCCGACGAGGATGTGATTTCCCACCACGATTGGCGCCGCAGTCGAGAAGTACTGCTGGCTGAAATCGGAAATAACTTTGTGCCAGCGCTCCTTGCCTGTACGCGCGTCGAGCGAGACTAGGTAATCGTCGGGCGTTTCGAGATACAGCCAGTTGCCATACATGCCGAGGCCGCGGTTGCCGATGTGGGTGCCGCCCTTGGTCTTCCAGAAATAATGCCACAGAGTACGGCCGCTGCGGGCGTCGACGGCCCACGCGTTGTCCGGTGCCGAAAGATACAGGACGCCGTTCACTTCGAGGATGGAGCCGGCGATCCGAGCCGTTGCCGCTGCGCCGGGCGCTGGATCGGGGCCTTCACCACCAATGATGGTGGTGCCGCCACCACCTCCGCCACCGCCGCGTCCGCCACCACCTCCGAAGCCGCCGGCAGCCGCGCCGCCACCGGGGGGGCCGGCGGTGACCGCACCCACCCATGCCAGACTCAGATTCTTGACCGTAGTCTGGTTGATCTGCGTGAGATTACTGTAGCGTTTTCCGCTATAGTCTCCCGAATATGTAGGCCATCCGGCGTCACCGAGAGGTTTCAGGAGATCCGCGGAATTCAGGGGACCCTGAGCGAAAGCCAGGGTGGGCAGAATGCAAAAAGATGCGCTGATGAGGATTCGTTTGATATTTGTCATTTCACACCCAACAGGTAAGTAGTCAGATTATGGATATCGTCATCGGTTAAGGTCAACAGAAGATCTCTGTGAGCCTTCATCGGGTCATGGATTTCGATCTTGGGGAAATCGCCGTTCTTGCGCCACGTGTGCTGGGTTCCGTCGGCTTCAGTGAGAGTGATCAGGAAGTCGTCGTAAGTTCCCGGACGACCTTCGATCTTCTGGCCGTTCGCCAGGGTCACCGTCGCGGTGATTGTTCGGCGCGAAGCCGCGGAGCCGTCATCGGCAGCCGCCGCGCCACGGCCGCCGCCGCGTCCGCCGCCACCGCCACCCGAGACCAGCGTATTCTGCATTGTTTTGGGATCGGAATATTTCGAGCCAATGCCTTTCAGATCGCCCGTGACCGAATGGCAGGAAGCGCAATGTGCTTTGAAATAGGCTTCGCCCGCAGCCGGTTTGCCAAGCGCCAGAATCGCGCCATTCGTATCCGGTGGAACGACGACAGTCCGATAATTCATGAACGTGTGCATGTACACCGCGAGATCGTGGACCTGCGTTGCATTCAGATCCATCTTCGGAGCCTGACCTTTTGCGTGCGGGCTCTGGAGGAATTTGCCGATGAGTTCGCCGTTCTGATCGTCCATGGTCATCTGGTTACGGACCAGATTGATGCCGCCGGCGGCACCGCGCATATCGGCCGCATGGCACTTGGCACAGTTCGGTTCGTAGATCGCCTTGCCGGCGGCCGCAATAGCGGGGTCGGCTGGCGGACGGGAAGGATAGGCTCCGCCGCCTCCACCTCCACGGCCGGCAACGGCTCCGGATGCGCCTGCGGCGCCGGCGGCGGCAGCGCCACGTCCGCGGCCACCCCTTCCGGCTGGTGCGGCAGGAGCCGGTGCCTGCGCCAGAAGATCGACGCCCATCGCCAGGGTAATTCCAAATAAGGCCGCAAGGGCCATAGAGTGCCTACGTTGCATATTTTCTCGCCTCAAACCAAGGGTCACGAATGAAAACAGAATTTCGTTTTCTCAAACATAAAATGATGGTCGCGTCACGACAAATGTTACATCCGTGAAGCGCGTTTATCGTATCACATCGGCACGAAAGCTGCGTGAGTCTTACGGAGCGAACTGATGGCCGCATCGAGCGGTTATATAGAATTGCCTCAGCGGCTTATCTCAACGGCTTTCTACAGCAACCATGCCCCCCGAGACCCATCCCCCGTCAACCGGCTCATCGGCCTCCTGGTTAGGCATCGACAGGAAGGTGGCGCGCGCTACGTGGACGATAGCGGTCACGCTTCTGCTAGTGGGCGCGGTTTACGCAATTCGCGGCACGTTGTTCGTGTTTGTACTCGCCCTACTGTTTGCTTACCTGCTTTCACCCCTGGTGGATCAGATCGGTGAGCGTTTTTCGCCGCGCAGCCGCGGACCGGCTTTGGCTGCGGCCTACATTCTGGTGCTTGGCGTTCTTGTTGCGGTGACGATCGGAATCGGAGCGAAAGTAGTGGAGGAAACGAAGCAATTGATCGCTAAGCCACCAGACGTAAAGGCCTTCCTCACCCGCCTTCAGCTGGATCACCCGGCGCTCGCTCCCGAGATCGAGGCGGCGCAGGGGCGCATCCTGCAGGAACTGGGCGCGCTTGTAGCGGCTGTGCCTCGCCTGAGCGTGGAAGTTCTGGCGGCCTCAGCCAACTTACTGTATCTGGTTGTAATACCGATCCTCAGCTTTTTCATGCTGAAGGATGGCAAACAGATTCGCGATAATCTGCTGGCCGGGTTCCGCGCCGGGGAAAGCAGGAGTGAGGCCAGACGCCTGTTCACCGCGGTGCATCTTCTGCTGCTGAGCTATATGAGGGCGCTGCTCCTGCTTTGCTGCACGGTATTCGTGGTCTTCAGTCTGTTTCTGAGCATCATGGGTGTGCAGTATGCGTTATTGCTTTCGTCGATTGCTTTTCTTTGCGAATTCGTACCGCTGGTGGGACCTGTCACGGCGGCGGGACTGATTCTGGTGGTATCGGCGCTGAGCGGTTATCCCCACGTGTGGTGGATCGCCGCCTTCCTGGGCGCTTTCCGGCTGGTTCAGGACTACTTCGTGAGCCCCAGATTAATGGGCAAGGGTGTAGAGTTGCACCCTATGCTGGTAATTTTCGGGGTATTTGCCGGTGCGGAAATCGCCGGAGCCGCCGGTGTTTTCTTAAGTGTGCCTCTCCTCGCCCTCTTGCGCCTGGTCTTTGCGGAAGCTACGCAACTGGCAAAATAACTGGAATTAGGAGAAAGGTACCAGTACCACAGTTGCCCTTGGACGTATTGTAATCGCTGTTATCAGGACTTACCATCATGAAGAGGTACAAGCATAATTGTCTACGGACTCGCAACTGACCTGCGGGCCGTTTCCGATAGCGTTTCAAAGTGCCTGATAGCGGAGAAAGTAATATGCCACAACGGGCTAAGTTGAAACGCGGGGAGGATCTCGACGCGCGGCTGCGGAAGTATTCAGCCATGCGTGCGATCTCCATCGATGTAACAAGCGTTCGAAAACGGATTGGCAATTGGCCGATTTTCGCGGCCGCCGCCGGGTCCGCCCTGGCGATGGCGACCAGTGCTTCCGCGAGTATCATTACGGGCACCTATATCGGAGGTGGTCCGAATGGCGGGTTTGTCGTTCAGACCAATATCCCGAACATTCACCAGCAACTGAATATTCTGGGCTATTCCGGCCATCTCCTGATGAACGCGAGTCAAGCGGGCAACCTAGCCGTGAGTGCGGTTGCCATGGAAATTTTCACGGCGCCTTTTTTCCGATCGTCCAATGCCTCCGCGTCTGCGAGCTTCGCCCGCAATTTTGCGGGCGGCTCGAAGATCTCTGCCGGAGCTGGTAGCCGCAAGAGTAACGCTCTCGAAGTAGCGTTCACCTCGGGTGGCAAGTATTACAGCCCTTTTGCCGCGGGCCAACCGGGCTATCTCGGATTTGCGCTCAACGTCGGAAACAGCAATTTCGATTACGGCTGGATCAAAATGGATTTCTTTCTCAACCCTCAATCCAAACTTGCGTTGGAGGCGATCAGCTTCGGGCTTGAGACAAACCAAAATCAGTCCATTGCCGCCGGCGATACAGGTGCTCCCGAACCGGGAACTATGGGGCTCGGAATTCTGGCCGCCGGAGCCGCAGGTGTGATGGCGCTGAGGCGCCGCAGGAAACTGTCCACCGAATCTTTGCCGGTTTAGTTCGGCTTTCAAACATCACTGAACAGGAAAATGGCGGTGGTCCTCAGGACCACCGCCATTTTTCACGATCAACTAATAGCGAGTAGTCTACTGGTCACCGTCGAGCAGGCTGCCCCAGACGGCGGAATCGGCGTAAATGGTTCCGCTGCCCCAAACTGCCGAATTGCCGGAAACCGCCGCGCTACCCCAGACCGCCGAGCTGCCCCAGACCGCCGAGCTGCCCCATACGGCTGAGCTACCCCAAACCGCTGAACTGCCCCAGACTGCGGAGGTGCCGGCCGGGTTCGAACTGCCCCAGACCGCCGACGATCCCCACACTGCGGAACTGCCCCAGACTGCGGACGATCCCCATACAGCGGAACTGCCCCAGACTGCGGACGATCCCCACACTGCGGAACTGCCCCACACAGCCGAGGAACCCCAAACGGCGCTGCTGCCCGCCTGCCAGACCGAAGAGCCCCACACAGCCGAGCTACCCCAGACAGCGGAGCTGCCCCAAACGGCTGAGCTGCCCCATACCGCCGACAGATCATTCACGATATCGATGTTTGCGTTGCCGTTGGCATCGAAGGTCCCGTCCGGAACCGCAATTGGTGAAGCCGCGCTCGCGCCCGCTGGAATCGTATCCGTGCTGGTGAGCGCACTATCCAGGTTCAGATAACCGGCACCCACAGTAAAGATGTCGTACTGGATATTAAAGGTCTGACCCGTAGTTGAATCCGTAATCGTCGAACTCTGCGGAAAGGTCTTCGAAGCGGTCAACATCAGACGCGCTTTGACCTGATCGGGTGTCAGCGAATTATTCGCCGGCGTACTCAGAAGGGATGCGACAGCACCGCTCGTTGCCGCAGCCGCCATACTGGTTCCGCTGAGAACAAAGTAGTTATTCGCCTGTCCTGCCGGCGAAGTGATGTAGGCGGAGAGTGGCGCAACCGCGGTGGGCTCCGCTGTATCCAGCGTCGACCCAGCTACGCGAATCGAGAAGATGCGATTTCCTGGAGCGACAAGATCCGGCTTGACCACCGAGTCGCCCATCGTCGGGCCCTTGGCGCTGTAGGTCGTCATTAAATCGTCCGAACGGGTCGCCGTTCCTTCCGTGTTCATTGCGCCCACGGTGATAGCGAGCGGATCGTTGCCCGGCGCCGAGATGGTTCCGTAGCCATTTGTGATCGAGTCCGCGGCCGGACGACCGCCGTTTCCGGCTGCTACGACTACTGTAATTCCCGCCCTCCACGCCTGCTCCACTGCCTGATCGAGCGGGTCGATTGTATAACTTTCAAAGGCCGGACGCCCGAGCGAGAGATTAATGACGCGGATGTTGAAATTGCTCTTTAGCGCGATTGCGGTCTGAATCGCCTGAATTACTTCGGCGTCCGTGGACACGCCCCACTGATCGATAACCTTAAGATTGATCAGTTTAGCGCCCGGGGCGATTCCGTGAATGTTGTTATAGTACGCCGCGCCGTAGCTGTTGGATCCGTCTCCCGCGATAATGCCGGCTACATGGGTTCCATGTCCATACAGATCGCTGGTTGAAGTTTCATACGGAATGAAGCTCTGCGAATAGGCAACGTGCGAAACACGATTGTTGTTCGCGCCACCGAGGCCATTTCCCAAAAGATCCCAGTTCGTGGAGTCGATGCCACTGTCGATGATGGCTACGCCGATGCCGCTGCCGTAACTGGTGTTAGTGACGGTGCCGGCATAGTTTGCCGCCGATTGAACCGTCCTGGGCAGGAAGTCATAAACCGGGCTGCTGCTGCCAACCATTTCGTGGTTAACGGAGATATGAGTCACCGCCGGATCGTTCGCCAAAGCTATTGCGGTATCAACGGTGGTCTGGGCGACGATTGTGCTCGGAAGCGACGAGTTGATCGTCGTCACGCCCGCCATATTTTGCTGCGTGGGGGTTTGCGATTGATACAGGCCGACGATAACCTGCACTACTGTGTTGCCGCTGAGCGCATTCAGATCCGAAGCAACCGTACCCGCAAATGAGGCTGCGGCCGCGACGAGGGCAATGGATACAGTTTTTGACAATAACCGTACGTTTGTTAACATAAGTAATCCAGCTACTATCTTATGCAAACTGCGGGCCATCACACTAGCTAATTCAAGCTGATGGTTCTAGTACGGATCGGCCCAAAGCCAGATTCCATAGTGTGACTAAATGGCACTTTTCGAACAAACTTGACACATGCGGCGGGTAGGACATTTCCGAAGTGTCGGTATACTCTCCCCAGGAGTATAACTTGCTTGTAAATGCCTGTAAACCTTTTGCTAGTTGGAAGGCCGCCAGGGAGCGCATAAAGCCCCGATATGGGTGTTGTTTTAGACACGAAATAGTGACAGCTTGCCCATAGCCTCCTCTTTTAAGTATCAAATATTACGTAATATGAAACCGATTGTTCAAGGCAACCATAGCAAAAGGTTGTGAACCAAAAGTACCAGCCCCGCGATTTGAAATCGGCTACCGCGTGCCTTATTTTCGGTCAGGCGGCAGAACTGACGCCCGGGGAGTCGCCGAAGCGGGCAAAACAGGCGCAGGCGGCGGGGCTGGTCCCGGATTGGCGCCGACCCCTGCGTTGACGGTCGCACGGTGCCCGGCCAAAGTCGCCGCGGCCTTTGCTTTCGCCGCGTCGGATATCCGTATGTTGTTGTGAACACTGGCGGCGCCGCTCGTTTTCGCCATCCTCGTCATTGCGCCCTTGTGCTGCATGACGCCGGTGTTCCCTTCGATCGTAACCACGCCCTTCAGAACCGAAAAAGTGAAATGATCCGCGCTCATCTTCGACTTTGCGAGTTTTGTCCTGAGCGTTTTTTCGATCCGGACATCTTCCGCAGTCTTTGTCTGGGGGGAAACTTGAGGGTTGGCGGCACCTGGAACGGCTGCCGGAGATGGCTGATTCATTCCCACCAGGGCGAATAGAAACAGCACAGATAACAACCTGCTGATCACAAAGCCAGACTACATGTTTGTGAACCGAAATGATATTACCCCTTGTCAGAAAGGGGGTACACCGGTCCGGCACTTTGCACAGGGGGAGCGGAAACGCTCTTGGCTTCAAGCGTCTGTTTGGCACGGCTGACGTGGATCGACTCCGCCCGGTCCAGATGCTCGTTCATGGCACGGCGCGCGGCCTCGGGATCCGCCGCCCGAATAGCCTCGAGAATTCCGGCATGCGAACTAATCGCGTTTGAGTAATCGTGGATTGACCAGCTGACCGCAAAGTTGTCGGTCATGATGCGGTGCAAAGGCACAAACATCCGGAGGCACACGCGGTTCCCGGCCATTTCCCAGATCAGACGATGGAAGCGCTGATCCCCCGTCGCCACGTCGGCAAGCGAGCCGGATTCGAAGTGACGCTTCATATCCGTGACCGACTCTTCCAGACGCAGGAGTTCATCGGCCGTATGACGGCGCGCGGCGCGGGCGGCGAGTTCAGGTTCAAAAATACGCCGGGCCTCGTAGACCTCGCTAAAGGTGATACCGTCAACCAGAAGCAGGAAGTCGAGCGGCGCGCTGAGGGTAGAAGATGCGTCCTGAGTGAGATAGGTGCCATCCCCGACGCGCTGCCGTACTACGCCCATTACCTCCAGCGCTTTCAGGGCCTGCCGGACCGAAGCCCGATTAACGCTGAAACGTTTCGCCAGATCGCGCTCCGGCGGCAATTTCGCGCCATGATGCAGGTCGCCATCGGCGATCATCTGTTTCAAACCGGCGACGAGTGTGGTCGTCAGATCGCGACTGGTTGCGGACGGCATCGATTTCGAGCGATATCTGAGTGTCAGTTTAGCAAAACTAAGGTTACCATCGTGTTTTAGGAAGCGAAAGCCGGTTTTTGGGCTTCGTCCTGCTAATATCGTGCATTGCTGCTGAAATGCCTCGCGGTGATGTGCGGAGGGGCCGTCGGGTCTCTCCTCCGTTACCTCGCTACGCGCGCCATTAACGAAAAGTACGACGGCCACTTTCCCCTGGCCACCTTCGCCATCAATGTGACAGGTTCATTTCTGATCGGGTTGCTGATGGTTATGAGCGATCACGAAGACCTGCTGCACCCCAATTTCCGGCCGCTTTTGATCACAGGGCTGCTCGGCGGCTTCACGACATTCTCCACGTTCGAATGGGAAGTTTTCGGACTGGGCCGCCAGGGGTCTTCACTCGCCTTTGTCTATGGGATTTCGAGTATCGTCGCGGGCTGGCTCGCGTGCTGGGTGGGGGCAATGCTGGCCCGGCGCATGGCTATGTTTTGATCGGATTGGAGCGCTTGCTCAATCCAGCACTGCTTCAATGACCCGCGGGCCCGTCTGCCGCATCGCGGCGCCGAACTCGCGAATGAAATCGTCGGCGGTCCCTGCCCGCACTGCCTCCACTCCGAACCCTTCCGCCAGTTTTACCCAATCCGGCGCCGGATCGCTGAGATCCAGCATCCGGTCCGCCTGCGGGCCCACCTTGCCGGCGCCGGTGCGCTTCATCTCGATATCCAGGATGCGGTAGCGGCGGTTTGCCAGAATCACCACTGTCACATCCAGGCGTTCGCGCGCCATTGTCCATAAAGACTGAAGGGTGTACATGGCGCTGCCATCGGCTTCGAGCGAAACCACTTTGCGACCGGGGCACGCAAGCGCGGCGCCAAGCGCCACCGGCAGACCCTGGCCGATCGAACCGCCGGTAACCGGAAGATGGTCGTGCGCCGGAGCCCCCGCCAGATGCGGCCAGATCTGTTCGTTGCACGAAACCGTCTCATCGGAAAAGATGACGCCCTCGGGCACGAGCGCGCCGATAGTCCGCCCGATTGCGGCGGCAGTTAGCGGTTCGCCGCACGGCAAAGTCGGACGCGCGGCGGCGGGCGTCTCCGGCGACGCGGGCGCTCCGAGTGCACTCGCCAGCCATTCCAGGGCTTCGGAGCCATTCTCGCCAATTGCCGAGAGTGTATCGAAGGTGCAATCGGGCGCCGCGAGAGTGGAGCGCAGCCCAGGGTAGCCGAAAAACGAAACAGGCGGCTTGCTCTCCACCAGAATGAGGCGCTCAAATCCGGCCAGCAGCGCTTGCGCGGCTTCCGGGAAATATGGAATGCGATCGCCAGCCGGAATATCGCCGCCCCGCGCCATTCTGCCGGAGTTCCTGTTGGCGAAAAGCCTCACACCGGTTGCGGCCCGCACACGTCCGGCCGCCCGCAAGCCACGCTCATGCAAAGCCGACCCGCCCAGTAACAGCCCCGCCGGACACCCCGAGCGCAGCAGCGCTGCCACTTCCCGAATCGTCTGTTCCGTTGGCAGTGCCGGAGCGGTCCTCTGCACGGGGAGCGCCGGGTCCCCCGCCTCACTCCACGAATAATCCGCCGGCACAATCAGCGTCGCCACTTTACCCGGAGGACCGATGGCTGCGTCCACCGCCGCCGAGGTGGCCTCACCCATGGCCGCAGCGCATTCCAGCGTCCGCACCCACCCGGATACAGGGCGGGCGAAGCCCTCGATATCTGCCGTGAGCGGAGCATCGTGGCCAAGATGCTGGGTGGAGTGCTCCCCGACAATATTGACCACCGGCGAGTAAGCCTTGCGGGCATTATGAAAGTTGGCCAGCGAGTTGCCGAGGCCGGGCCCGAGGTGAAGAAGCGTGGCCGCGGGCTTTCCCGCCATACGCGCGTAGCCATCCGCGGCGCCCGAACAAACGCCTTCGAAGAGACAAAGCACGCCACGCATACCGGGCACGCGGTCAAGCGCCGAAACGAACTGCATTTCAGACGTGCCTGGGTTCATGAAGCACAACTCGATGCCGTTAGCCAGCAGCGTTCGGAGAAGAGACTCGGCGCCGTTCATATTCGCGATCTTTTCATCAGATCATACGCGAACGCCTGTTAACCTTAAGAGATGGCAGACGAAGAAATACAGGCAGAACTGGCCCGCTTGAGGGCAGAGAACGAAGCGCTGAAACAGAAGCGCAGCGGCTCCACTTCGATGAAAGTCAGCGAAAAAGGGGCGGTGTCCGTCTACGGTCTGGGCCGCTTCCCGGTGACTTTGTATCAGGAACAGTGGCTGAAGCTGCTGGCGATGGCGGAAGACATCAAAACTTTCATTGCCGATAACAAAGATCGCCTGAAGGTCAAAGAATAAAAACGAGCCTTTCCGGCTGATTCATCCGCGCACCTTCACCGAGAAGAGCGCATGATGTGTCAGCACGAATAAGGTTCGCCCATCGGGGCCGCCGAAAATAATATCGATCGGCGTTTCCGGCACGTCGATTTCGCCCGTCTGCTTACCGGTACGGTCGTAGACGAAGATTTGTCCGTTCGTTACGTAAACGTTCCCCTTCGCGTCCACCGCGACACATTCGCCGCCGCGCTGCGCGAAGGGTTGCAGTTCGCCCAGCGTGCCGTCCGCGTTCACCAGCGCGCGGTACGTAATGTCCTCGGCTTCATTGCTGACATAGACGTGGTCACCGGGTGCGGCAGTCACGAACCCGTAGGTGTCGAGAGTGTCGGAGAAGCGCCACCCCGTGATGGAGTCGGCCGGCCCTTGCTGGAACACGCGGAACCCCGGCAGAAAAACGCTGCCGTCCGGTGAAACGTATTCCTTCGTTTTCGGCGTGGAGACGTCCTCCTGGAACATCTGCGCCAGGGTCTTGTAGGTCAGCGTTTCCGGATCCAAATGTGACCGGAACTGCCCATCGTTCCAGTAGCCCACCGGCAGGACAACGCGCGCCGATGGATGCGGTTGTGCGGGTTTGAGCGGCAACACGGTGATCTGGTCCCTGGGCGATCCTGGGTGAAACGCGTAGACGGTAGCCTCCGGCCCTCCCGAAGAGAGGACCAACAAATTGCCCGACTTGTCAAACGCGAGGTTGACGGGATCGAGTGGACTGTCCCGCTCGATAGTCAGTCCTTCGGCCGCCGACCAGCCATAGATCCGCTGCTGATGACGATCGACGAAATAGAGTTTGCCTGCCGCATCCACGGCGGCGCCTGAAATGGAAAAGAAACCGTCTTCCAGCTTTTCCACTTTTGTCCCTGGGGCCAGAATCGCGCCGCTGGCCGAGCCGGCGACTGAAACGGAAGGCTTGGGTGCCCCGGAAACGTCGAGCAGAGCGAATTGGCGTTCGCGCGTGTTCAGGTGACGCGTCACATCTTCCACTGCATTCTCATAAGGAAATTTGCCCGCGCGCACAAAAGTGCCGCATCCGTTCTGGTCGCAGATCGGGTACCCGTGCTCCGAATTAATTCGCACGTTGCGAAAGTGAATGTCCGAAGACTGGTACAGGCGCACCGCGGCCGGAAACGGCGCACGGGAACGCGCGACGCGATAAGCCTGGTAGTTGGCAATTGTGATGTTCTTCGACCAGGAAATCTCAAGCGACAGGGCTTCAGGACTCTCACCGGCCTCCTCCTCTGTCTGCGGAGCAGTGAAATCCCAGTTCTCAACGTGATCGAGCTTAATCTCCGTGCGCGCGTGGTGCTCGGCGGAAAGCTCATACACGTGTCCGGGAGTCGTAGTGGCGGAGACATAGAATCCCGCCTGTGCGTAAGTGTCCGGCGTCCAGATTTCGGTGAAGGTTCCGCCGCCGCCCTGCGTCACCCAAATACTCGGATACTGGCCGTCCCGTCGCTTGCGCAGGTCCGCGTCTGCTGTGCCGAGATTGTTGGCCGCTCCCGGACCCATCAGACGCACATCGTCGATCAGCGAGGCCGCGCCTGAACGCCACAGGATTCCCACCGCGCGCGGGTTCATGCCGTTGGTCGCGATGCCCACGCCTGTCAGGATGTTGGCCCCGCCGGGCGGCGCATCGATGACCGCGAGAGGCGTGCCGATCCCCCGAAAAGCTGGAGTGTCGTCGGGCAAAACAAACTGAGTCGCCGCGGGATGCAACCCGACGATGACCGTGTCGGGCTTGAGTGCGAGCGTTTCTGTGACGACGTACTGTCCGCTCGGAAAATACAGCACGCGGTGTTCACTGATCGCCTTTCGAATTGCCGCCGTATCGTCGGTCTTGCCGTCGCCGGCGACGCCGAGGGAGTGGACGTTCACCCAATCGCTGGTTTCAGGCAGCGGCCGAACTGCCGGCGCCATGGGCGCAGGCAAACTGCTGAGTGGCAGGGCGTTGTAGACCGTACCGATCGAGCCGCTTTGTCCTTCGCCCGGCACGATGAGTCCGTGGTTGAAACTCGTCACCCGGTAGACAGGTCCTTTGCCTTCGACCTTCCTTCCGCTCTCCCGGAACTGCGCGAACACCGGAACATTCTTCAGCACCGCGTTCTCGAATCCGATCTGGTTGAGCGGGCTTTTCTCGCTGCTGATAATCACCGCCGAACCGGCGATGTTTTCGAAACGGCAGTCCCTGACCCACAACCGGTCGAAATACTGCGGGTCGATTGCGATCGCGGCAGGGACGTCGCGAAAGCTGGTGCGGATGAGTGTGAGCCCTGCGCCATGTTCGCGGATGGACGATTCGCGCTGCCCCTCAAATTCTGAATCGATCAGCGTGAACGGCCAACTTGGCGTCGTCATGTCGGTGAGAATGCCGTACCGTCCACCGTGGATGTGCAGATCCTCAGCGTAGTTGCCGATTTCGGTCAGGGCAGCGAGGCCGGAACCCACCTGGAAAGTCATGTGAGTGAGAAAACAGTGCTGCGCGACATGGAATCGAATCGCAACGGCGGCCGGATTTCCCTCGCCGATTTCAAAATCGATATTGCTCATTGCCGAATAGAACGTGTTCTGATTCGCGTCCTGAATTGCCGGATTCGGAGGCACGCTGTCGGGAGGAGGAAACGGTACCCGGACGGGTCCCCGGCCGGGACCACCACCCGGACCGCCCCCGGGACCGCCCGGTCCACTGCGCGCTCCTGCGAATGTCACCATGACGCTCACGCCCTTCTGAAATCCCGGAGTGTTGGCAGCCAGGACGAAGACCGGCCGCGTGGCGCCATAGCCAATCAACCGGACGCCGGGCCATACGAAGATCGTGCGCGTGAGCCTGTAACGGCCGGGAGCGACGAAGAGGACTCCCTGGCGCGTGCCGTCGATGGCGGCCTGAATGGCGCCGCTGTCGTCGTTGATTCCGTCCCCATGTACGCCGAACTGAGGGGCGGCGAGTTGTACCGCCTTCGGATCATCCGGCCGTGTGAGCATTGATGACGCGGCGATAGCGTTGGTATGCAGGCTCGCCAGTAACACGACAACCGGCAAAATCCCGCGAACTTGAATATCCATGGGGTTATGATTTCACGCGCCTGTTTCCTGCGGGGCAAGCAGGCGGGAAGTTCTGGCGGTGCAAGACGCTGAGGAGACTCTGTCGCCTTTTTTCAGGCCGGCTGCTGCTGTGTCATGCAGTGCAGCGTCCCGAGTCCCCAGACCAGTTCCACGCAATTAATTCCGACCACCTGGCGATCCGGGAAGCATTCAGCCAGGGTGTCCAGCGCAACCCGGTCATTGGCATCGTTGAACGTCGGCGCCAGCACGGTCTTGTTGGCGATGTAAAAGTTCGCGTAGCTCGCGGGCAACCGCACGCCGTCAAACCAAAGCGGCTTCGGCATCGGAAGTTTGCGGACCCGCAGCGACATCGCTTTCACCCGTTCCAGGTTTTCAAGCAGGGGCGCGTGATTAGCATCCGCCGGGTCGTCTTCCGATACGATCACGATGGATTCGCTGTCTGTGAATCGCGCGAGGTCGTCGATGTGGCCGTGGGTATCGTCGCCGGCGATTCCGTTATTCAGCCAGAGAACGCGATCAATCCCAAGATAATCGCCAAGCCGCGCTTCAAGCTGTTCGCGGCTCAGCGCCGGGTTCCGCGCCTGAATCGAACTGAGCAGGCATTCTTCAGTAGTTAACAGCAGTCCCGCGCCATTCACGTCGATGCTTCCGCCTTCGAGCACCATGTCGGGTTGCCAGCGAACCCCGGGAATCGCGCGGCCGGCCGCATCGTCGAGCTGGTGATTGTCATATTTCGCCCAGCCATTGAACCGGAATTTCGCGCCGGCAATTTCGCCCTGCCGGTTCTTTAGAAAAAGCGGCGCGAAATCGCGGGTCCAGACACGGTCACTCGGGATGAGATGGAATTCGACCGCCGCCATATTCGCGCCGATCTTCTCCAGAACAGCGCGCGCACTTTCACGCAGGTCTTCGCCGGAAACCAGGATCTTCACTCGCTCCACGGCCGAAAGTTTCCGGACGATTTCCCCATACACCCACGGGATAGGCGCAAATCTCCCCGGCCAGTCTTCTTCGTTGTGCGGCCATGCCAGCCACGTAGCCTCGTGCGGCTCCCATTCGGCGGGCATGCGAAAGCCCAATGCCCGCGGCGTCGGCTCCATGCGGCTCACGTCAGAAACCGATTCAGGATTGGGCCATACGCATCGATACGGCGATCGCGCAGGAAAGGCCAGTTGCGGCGCACATCCTCCATCACAGCCGGATCGCATTCCACAACGAGAACTTCCTCGCGATCGTGCGAAGCTTCCGCCAGAATGCGGCCAAACGGATCGCTGACGAAAGAAGCGCCCCAGAATTCCAGACCGCGATCCGGCGGACCTTCAAAGCCCACGCGGTTCACCGCAGCCACAAAAATTCCGTTCGCGATCGCGTGAGAACGCTGCATGGTGCGCCAGGCATCGTGCTGGGCTTCTCCATACTGCGCTTTTTCCGCCGGATGCCAGCCAATCGCTGTCGGATAAAAAATAACATTCGCGCCAGACAATGCCGCCAGCCGCGCGGCCTCCGGATACCATTGATCCCAGCAAACCAGAGTGGCGATGCGTCCGAATTTCGTATCGAACGCCTTGAAGCCGAGATCGCCCGGTGTGAAGTAGAACTTCTCAAAAAACAGCGGATCGTCCGGAATGTGCATCTTCCGATACCGGCCCAGCAAAGTCCCGTCCGCATCGATCACGACCGCCGTATTGTGATACAACCCGGTTGCGCGTTTCTCAAAAAGCGACGCCACGATCACAACGCCCAGTTCGGCCGCCAGCGGCTGCAGGCGTTCCGTGGATGGCCCCGGAATCGTCTCGGCCAGATCGAACAGCCGCGCATCTTCTTCCCGGCAAAAATACTGCGAACGAAAAAGTTCTTCAGTGCAGATCACCTGGGCGCCCTGACGGGCAGCCTCGCGGATTTTTTCGCACGTACGTTCAAGATTCGCTGCGGCGTCGATTGCACACGACGTCTGAATCAATCCGACCTTGAATTTTTCGGGGATCACTTGAACCATTTTACTTGCCCGGCTTTTTTGGCTCCAACCGTTATGATGGAAATTGAGCGCTTCACTTGTACTCTTCGATATCGATGGCACGCTGACCCGCGGCGTGGGCCCGCATCACCTCATCGCGCTGGAACGAGCCGTGCATCAGGTGACCGGCGTGGCCGCGCCCATCGAAGGGATTCCAGTCCACGGAATGCTGGACTGCATCATCCTGGCGGAAATGATGCGCGCCGCCGGAATCCCGCACGCCGACGCCGAACGCGCGATGCCCGACATAATTGAGGCCGCACAGGTTCTCTATCTCGCCGACATGATTCCCGACCTGCGCGGCAAGCGCTGCCCAGGTGTGCCCGACATTCTGGAAGAACTGGCGCGTCGCGACGTTCTGCTGGCTCTGGTTACCGGCAACCTTACCCGCATCGGCTGGCACAAACTTTCCAAAGCGGAGATTCATCACCACTTCCGCTTCGGTGCATTCGGCGAAATGGCGCCCACGCGCGGCGAATTGGCCAAACTGGCAATCCAGCAGGCCCGCCGGGAGGGTCTCATCGGACCGCAATCGAAGATTTCTCTCATCGGCGATTCCGTCAATGACGTGATTGCCGCGCAACATGCCGGCATTCAATCCATCGCGGTAAGAACCGGAATCACCCCTCTTGAGGACCTCCACGCCGCAACTCCCGACGTCCTGCTGGACGATCTCACTCGGCTCGATCCGGCCATCATCTAAACTAGAATCTTGCCCCAAAGTCCCGCCTCGCGACCCGCCAGTTGGCCCCTACTCTATCTGGCGCTGGCCTTAACCACATCCGGTACTTTGCTGCTGGAACTCACCCTCACCCGCATCTTTTCCGTCGTCTTCTACTACCATTTTGCGTTTCTGGCTATTTCAATCGCCCTGTTCGGCCTTGGCGTGGGTGGGGTTCTGTCCTACGTAGTGGCGCCAGGCGGCCGCATTTACAGGAAGCTCGGCGCGGCGAGTCTCATCAATTCGGTGCTGGCTTTGGGCGCGCTGCTTTTCGTCCTGACCCGCGGCGCCGATATCGGCACCGTGGAACTCGGCATTATTTATTTCACGACGGCTCTGCCATTTGTCGGGACGGGCATCATCGTTTCACTCGCCATTTCGGAAACGATGGAGCGCATCGATAAAGTTTATTTTTTCGATTTGCTCGGCGCCGCCGCCGGCTGTCTTGCGCTGGTGGCTTTTCTGAATACCTTCGGTGGCCCCAACACTGTGATTGCGGTCTCCATCATCTTTGCAGCAGCCGCGGCGATCTGGTTCAGTCTGGACGCTTACCGCGTGGGACGAATCGCGGGCGTCGGAGTTGGCCTGTTGTTCACCATCGTTCTGATCCTGAACTGGGGCCATCCGTTCATCGAGGTCCGTTACGCCAAAGGCCTGAAGCTGCGCACCGAACAATACACGAAGTGGAACAGCATTTCGCGCATCGGCCTCGCTCCCGACAAAGATGCCGGCGAGATGATCTTCATCGATGCCGATGCCTCCACCGCGATCGCGAATTTCGACTTCAACCATCTGACCCCGAACCAGTTTGACGAACTGGAACACCAGGGCCCCGGTATTCCCTACAATCTGCGCCCCGGCGCCAAGACCCTCATCATCGGACCGGGCGGCGGTTGGGATGTCTCACGCTCTCTGGCTTCCGGGAGTCACGACGTAACAGCCGTCGAAATCAATCCAATCATCGCCACGAAGATCATGCGGCAGCAGTTTCCGCATCTGAGCCAGAATCTCTATCTTCGACCCGACGTCCATATCAACATCGAAGACGGGCGCAGTTTCGTGCGGCGCAGCAGCGATCGCTTTCAAGTGATTCAGGCGACGCTGGTGGATACCTGGGCTTCCACCGCCGCGGGAGCATTCGCGCTCTCGGAAAACAATCTCTACACAACCGACGCCTTCCGCGATTACCTCACGCATCTCACTCCCGACGGTTTGCTGACCTTCACTCGCTGGGGCTTCGATCCGCCCCGCGAATCGCTGCGCCTGGTCTCGTTGGCGATGTCTGCCCTGTCGGATCTCGGCCAACACGAACCATGGCGGCACGTTCTTGTCGGACGCTCCGGCGGAAAATCTGAGTTGCACGGCTGGGGTGCGCTCGACACTGTCATCTTCTCGCGTATGCCCCTGAGCGACGCGGATGTCGCCCGTGCGCGGCAGGCTTTTGCCGACGCGCACATGGAAGCGGTCTATCTGCCCGGTGACCCGCCGCGCAATGAATTCGGCCAGTTGCTGCTGGCGAAAGATCCCGTCGCATGGCAACAGAATTACCAGTTCGACATCACTCCGGTCAGCGACAATCGCCCGTTCTTCTTCTATACGGTGCAGCCGCGCGATGTCTCGGCTTTCATTCTGAAAACGAATTCGAAGTCGGCAGATTACAAGGTCAACGTAGCGGTGCCGAAGTTGTTCGACGCCATGATCGTGAGTGTGATTGCGGTGGCGATTATTCTCATCCTGCCCCCGCTCGTGCTCGGAACCAGGTTGCCGCACGAGCGTTCCGTGCGCGGTTTTCTGCTCTACTTCCTGGCGATCGGCATGGGTTACATCCTGATCGAAGTGGCCATGATTCAGAAATTCGTGCTCTTCCTCGGCCATCCCACTTACGCCCTCACTGTGGTTATTTTCTCGATGCTGGTATCGAGCGGCCTTGGCAGCTACGCCAGCCGAAAGTTGATTGGCGATAGCCCTGCCCGGCTGATCAAAGCTTTGACTGTGGTCGCTGTTCTGGTGGCAATCCTGGCGGCGATTGTGCAACCTGTGCTGAGTTCCGGCGTCGGTTTACCGCTGCTGGTGAAGATGGCGGCCACGGTTTTGTTGCTGGCCCCGGCGGGCTTTGCGATGGGCTTGCCGTTTCCGACAGGCTTGCGAATGCTGGAACGAGCTCACCCGCCATCCGTGCGCTGGGCCTGGTCGCTGAACGCCGCGGCCAGCGTGCTCGGTTCGGTGGGTGCTCTCGTTTTGGCGCTTTATCTCGGCATCGTACAGACCCTGCTGGTAGGCGGTGGACTCTACCTTTTTGCCGCGCTCGTAGCCGCTATCAGCCGGGTGCCGCGCGCGGCTCGCGTCGCGTAAAGTTCAGGCGAATCCGCGCGCGGCATGACACAAGCGGCATGACACAGGACGACAAATCCAACGGCTACGAAGAGATCGCGGACCAGTTCATCGCCAGCCGCAACCCCGTCATCGGAGCGGAGACAGTGCGCCAATGGAGCACCATCCTGCCGCGGAGCGCGGCGATCCTGGATCTCGGGTGCGGTCACGGATTCCCCATCTCTCAGGTGCTTGTGGATGAAGGCTTCACGGTCTATGGAATTGACACCTCGCCAACAATGGTCGCCGCGTTTCGGAAAAGATTTCCCGATGCGCACGCGCGGTGCGAGAGCGTGGAAGAATCGGATTTCTTCGGATGCCAATTCGATGCGGTAGTGGCATGGGGCCTGATGTTTCTGCTGGCGGAGGATGTGCAGGCCACGTTGATTCGAAAAGTGGCTCACGCGCTCAAGCCCGGTGGACGGTTTCTATTCACAGCTCCGCGCGAAATCGGTCAGTGGGCGGATCTCAAGACCGGGCGTCAATCCATTTCGCTGGGAAAAGCTGCTTATGAGGACCTTCTGAAAACCGAGGGCTTCGCGATGGAGGGCGAGCAACTCGATGGCGGCAGCAATTACTACTACCTGGCGATCAGGCCCTGACAGCCAGCAGCAATCGAAAATGCTCCCGCAGTTGGGCGATGGTTCGATCGAACGGCTCAACCGATCCATACGACCGCGACAGCATCACTCCGCCCTCCATCACCGCAAGAACGTAAGTTGCCAGAGCTTCCGAATCCGTGCCGGCGGGAAGCTTCATCTGATCGACGCACTCACGCACCGCTCCGATCCACCCCGTGAAGTTCTGGGAAATCAAATCGTGAGCGGGCCGATTCTCCGGATCGATTTCAAGAGCGAGGCGCCCCAGAGGACATCCGTACTTACAATCGGTTTGCAGGATTCGTCCGCGGTAGCCTTCGAGAATTGCGAAAATTCTTTCAACAGGCTCCCGAGCGCTCGCAAATGCCGGGTCGATTACGACCGGCCTGAGGGCTTGAACGTAGGTCTCCAGCACGGCCCGAAGCAGCGCTTCCTTGCTTTCGAAAAAATGATAGAAGCTGCCCGAATTCACCTGGGAATGCGCCAGCAGATCGGCCATGCTCGTCCCGGCGAAACCGCGCTCCCAAAACAGAAAGCGGGCGGATTCGATCAGACGCTCCTTCGTCCCGGGGTTTTTCGTCATGACCTTATTGACTTTTTAGAGTAGCAGTGATTTACTTGAATGATCAACCAAGTAATATGAAAACACTCCTGCTCTTCGCCATCGCCACCCTCACCTTCGCGCAAAGCCCGGTCAAGACGGTAAAACGGCCTGCTCCCGACAAGGCGCTGATATTCGAGGTGACTGTCCCCGCCAGCCGGGCTGACGTCTGGAAGGCCTTCACCACCAGTGAAGGTCTGAGCACCTGGCTGACTCCCGGCGCCATCGTGGATCTCCGAAAAGGCGGTGAGTGGACGGCGCATTTCCCTGGCGGCAGCACCGGCGGCGGTAACATCCTGAGCTTTATTCCGGAAAAGGAAGTGGTCATCGCAGCCCTGTGCCCCGATCAATTCCCCACAGTTCGCGCAACGCGAACCAACGCCAGATTCGAATTCATCGTGCAAGGGAATTCGACGCTGGTGCGGCTTACGCAAACCGGCTGGAAGACGGGAGAAGAGTGGGACAAAGCCTATGACTATCTCGCCCAGGGCAACGTGCAGTTACTCGAAACTCTTCGCCGCCGCTTCGTGAGCGGACCCCTCGACTGGGCGAAAGAGTGGAAATAAGAAAACGCCGGTGACAACTTTCTACCGGTTTCTCGACCCGTCCGCATGTGACTAATTCGCGGACTGTTAGCCCGCTTTCTCCACCCGGACCCGGCGTTGTTAACCCCTTATTTCCTTGCAGTCCATGCTACCGTCCAGGCGTATAGACGGCCGTCTTCGACAAGGAGCTCCGGCCAACGGTTCTTTGCCAACAGAATATTGACCGGACACGCGCAGACTCCGCAACGAAATACGGCCCAGGTTCGTTTTGTAAAACGAACCTGGGCCGCAAAAAAACTCCGGTCGGCAGTTAGTAGCGGTAGTGATCCGGCTTGTACGGACCGTCCACCGGAACGCCGATGTAATCCGCCTGCTCCTTCGTCAGCCGCGTGAGTTTCACGCCGATCTTTTCAAGGTGCAGCCGCGCCACTTCCTCGTCCAGCTTCTTCGGCAGAACGTAAACGCCGGGCTTGTAGGTGTCTTTGTTGGCCCACAGATCCAGCTGCGCCAAAGTCTGGTTGGAGAAGCTGTTCGACATCACAAAGCTGGGGTGGCCTGTCGCGCAACCCAGGTTCACCAGGCGGCCCTCAGCCAGCACGAAAATGCTGTTGCCCGCCGGGAACGTGTACTGATCCACCTGCGGCTTGATCTCCAGCTTCTTCGCGTCCGACCCGTTGAGCTTATCCACCTGAATTTCGCTGTCGAAGTGGCCGATATTGCAGACAATCGCCTGATCCTTCATCTTGCGCATGTGCTCCAGCGTGATCACGTCGACATTGCCCGTCGTCGTAACGTAGATATCGCCGCGGCCCAGTGTGTCTTCAATCGGGCAGACTTCGTAGCCTTCCATCGCCGCCTGCAAAGCGTTAATCGGATCGATTTCCGTGATCACCACACGGGCGCCGAGACCCCGCAGCGAGTGCGCGCTTCCCTTGCCGACATCGCCGTACCCGCAAACCACGCAGACTTTGCCGGCAACCATGACGTCGGTCGCGCGCTTGATGCCGTCGGCCAGCGATTCGCGGCAGCCATACAGGTTATCGAACTTGGACTTCGTGACCGAATCGTTCACATTGATGGCGGGAATCAGCAGTTCGCCCGCTTCGTGCATCTTGTATAAGCGGTGAACGCCGGTCGTGGTTTCTTCCGAAACGCCGCGCCAGTCCTTCACCACGTTGTGCCAGACGGTCTTGTTTTCCGCGTTGATCTTCTTCAGCAGATCTTTGATGACCTGCTCTTCGCGGTTGCCGGAAGGCGTGTTGACCCACTTGCTGCCATTTTCCAGTTCGTAGCCCTTATGGATGAAGAGGGTCGCATCGCCGCCATCGTCCACGATGAGCTGCGGACCCAGCCCACCCGGATGGCTCAGCGCCATGTTCGTGCACCACCAGTAGTCTTCGAGTGTTTCGCCCTTCCACGCAAAAACGGGCACGCCGGCCGCCGCGATGGCTGCGGCTGCATGATCCTGAGTGGAGAAAATATTGCAGCTTGCCCAGCGCACCGAAGCGCCGAGGTCGACCAGGGTTTCGATCAGCACCGCGGTCTGAATCGTCATGTGCAGCGATCCGGTGACCCGCACGCCGGCCAACGGCTTCGTTTTTGCATATTTCTGTCGGATCGACATCAGGCCGGGCATTTCCTTCTCGGCGATGGTGATCTCTTTACGGCCCCAATCGGCCAGTTTCATGTCTGCGACTTTGTAATCAAGGCCTGTTGCGGGTAGTGTGGCGCTGCTCATGCTGTTTCTAATCTCCTATCAACTAATCAAAATATATTGATGTATTGCTCCGACAAGTTCTACAATAGCATGCGTGGCATCGATTCTCAAGAGTCTCAAACTGGTTTCCGATCCGAGCCGTCTCCGCATTCTGTTGCTCCTCGAACAGGAAGAATTATCCGTGGCCGAGCTTCAGGAAATCCTGGCCATGGGACAGAGCCGGATCTCCACCCATCTTTCCCAGCTCAAGGCCGCCGGACTTGTGGAGGACCGAAAACAAGGCAAGAACAGCATTTACCGGCTTCGCGATCGGCAACTGCTCCAGCTATTCCAATACGCGGCCAGCGAACTTCCTGAAGCCACCACCGATTTGCGCGGCCTGGTGCTGGTGCTCGAAAAGCGGCGCGACAAGGTCCGGGGCTATTTCGATGAGCTGGCGGGGAAGTTTGGGCGCAACTACGTCCCCGGCCGCAGCTGGAAAGGGCTCGCCGAAACCCTGCTCCAGTTGATGCCCCCGATGGAGATTGCGGATTTGGGAGCGGGAGAAGGCACGTTTTCCCAGCTGCTTGCCCAGCGCGCCAAACGGGTAATCGCGGTCGACAACTCCGCGAAAATGGTGGAATTCGGCGCGAAGCTGGCCCGCGAAAACGGCATTGCGAATCTGGAATACCGCGTGGGAGATCTGGAGTCGCCGCCGATCGAAGACGCCTCCATCGATCTGGCGTTCTTCAGCCAAAGCCTGCATCACGCCCTCCATCCCGAAAGGGCTGTAACGGCAGGGGCGCGGCTTCTCAGGCCGGGCGGCAGGATCGTCATCCTCGACCTGAAGAAGCACAGCTTCGAGCAGGCGCGGGATCTTTATGCGGATACCTGGCTTGGCTTTTCGGAAGTGGAGTTGCGTGGTTTCCTGGAAAATGCCGGATTCGAAGATGTGCAAAGCTGGGTCGTGGACCGCGAACAACAATCGCCGGGCCTGGAAACGATTCTCGCCATTGGCCGGAAGCCCGCTGCATGAATTCTGAAGCTTCATTTGTCACGTTCGTTCCGCTGGCCGGATTTGGCCTCCTGCTCGCCTTTACAGCAGGAGAAGGAGCGTGGCCACCGGAGCGGATCGCCGGATTTGTGCTGGTAGTTGGCGGCCTGGTTTTACTGACTATCGCCCGCTTCAATCTGGGAAGTTCATTTTCCGTGACTCCACAGGCGAAAAAGCTCGTGACGAACGGTGTCTATTCGAAAATCCAGCATCCAGTCTATGTGTTTTCGGCCTTCGTGCTGGCGGGTCTCGCGTTGTACTTTGGAAAACCAACGTATCTCGTATTCCTCGTAGTACTGGTGCCGCTGCAAGTGGCGCGAGCACGCAAAGAAAGTCAGAAGCTGGAAGAAAAGTTCGGCGACGAATACCGGGAATGGAAGCGGACGACCTGGTTCTGACCGCGACCTATCTGGTCGCCACCCAGGCCAGAACCGCTGCGCCAACCACAAGCCGATAAATTGCGAACGGCACAAAACCACGGCTGCGCACCCAGTTCATGAACCAGCCCACCACCCCGTAAGCCACCACAAACGAGATCAGAGTCCCCAAAAAAAGCAGTACCCATGAATGTGAGTCCATGTGAACCGGAAGTTCGCCGCTCGTGGGCTTCAGTGAGTCCCGCAGGTCATGGCCGGTCGCCGCCACCATCGTTGGAATCGAAAGCAAAAATGAGAATTCCAGCGCGGCAAATCGGGAAAGTCCGCAGATCTGGCCGCCCGCGATAGTCGCCATGGATCGCGAAGTGCCCGGGAAGATTCCGGAGAGCGCCTGGCACAGGCCAATCCAGATCGACCTTCCAACACCCATCTCTTCCACTTCGCGCGCCGCGTCGTTTTCCGACGAGCTCGTACCGTGGGAACCGTAGATCGCATCCACAATCCACATCACAACGCCGCCGACGATCATTGTGATCGCGATCAGCGACAGGTTTTCCAGATGTTTTGAGATCAGCTTCTTCAGTAACAGTGCAGGCACCGCGGTAAAGAAAAAAGCGATCAAAGTCAGGGTGACCGGGTGGGTCATGACAGTGCGGTCCCCGCGCGTTCCCGACGGAAACGAGGCTAGCCAGACGGCGATGCGGTTCCGGAAGAAGATCGGCAGGCAAAGAATAGGCCCGATCTGAATCACGATGGCGAACATTTTCCAGAATCCGTTGCTCAGATCCGTGCCGAGCAGCGCCTGAGCGATACGTAAATGGGCGGTGGAACTGACGGGCAGGAACTCGGTGATCCCCTCAACGATTCCCAGGATGATGGTGAGCAAATAGTCGTTCAAGTAAGGCCATCTTAGCAAGCGGAGGGTGGCGACAACTGCACGCTATCCTGGTATCAAGAGATGGCAAATGCAAAAATTGTAGTGACCCTGGGCCCTGCGAGTGACGCCTTCGAAACGATCTGTACTCTGATTCGCGCGGGCGCCACCATCTTCCGCCTGAATACCTCCCACGGCACCTGGGATCAACACCAAAAACGCATCGAGACGGTACGCGCGGCAGAGAAACAAACCGGTATTCCCGTTGGGATTCTGCTGGATCTGCAAGGCCCGAAAATCCGCCTGGGCAAGTTCGCCGCCGGGAGAGTTACGCTCGAAACCGGCGCTCGTTTCGTGATCACGACCGAGGAAACGGTGGGCGACGAAACCCGCGCTTCCACCATCTATCGAAGATTCGCCAACGATGTCCGGGTAGGCGATCGCGTGCTCCTGAACGACGGAGCCGTTGCGCTGCGGGCCATCGCATCGGACGGCGTTTCGGTGACCTTCGATGTGGTCTCAGGCGGCCCCATCGGCGATAACAAGGGCATTAATCTGCCGGGTGTAAAAGTGAGCGCGCCCTCCATGACGCAGAAGGATCTGACAGATCTGCGTGCTGGCCTGCAGGCGGGCGTGGATTTCGTGGCCATTTCGTTTGTGCGTTCCGCCGCCGACGTGCAGATGGTTCGCGAGCGCATGGGTGCCGCCCGCGTTCCGATCATTGCGAAAATCGAGAAGCCCGAGGCGGTCCAGGACATCGACGCGATTCTGGATGTTTCCGACGGCATTATGGTGGCGCGAGGCGATCTGGGTGTCGAAATGTCGCTCGAAATGGTGCCCCCGATTCAGAAACGGCTCATTCGCAAGGCGCGGCGCCGCAACCGGTTTGTGATCACCGCCACCCAGATGCTGGAATCGATGATCGAAAACCCAAATCCCACCCGCGCCGAGGTCAGCGATGTGGCCAATGCCGTTTACGATGGCAGCGACGCCGTGATGCTGTCGGCGGAAACCTCCGTCGGAAAACATCCCGTCGCGGCAGTGGAATTTATGGCGAAAATCGCTGAAGAAGTGGAACGCGGCCTGCGCCGCCGCGGTTTCGCCGAACCGGTGGCTATTGGCACGGATGACTCCGAAATCGTGGCCGATGCCGCTTTTCACGCGGCTAAATCCGCCGGGGTGGAAGCGATTGTAGTTTTCACGGAAAGCGGCTACAGCGCCCGCCTGATTTCACGCTTTCGTCCGTTGTTCCGGGTGATCGCAATGGCAAGCTCGCTCGATGTGGTGCGGCGGCTGACCGTGAACTACGGTGTGACCCCCGTCCTCGCACCGCACGTTACAACCACCGATGAAATGCTCGGACAAATGGATACACTGCTGGTTTCCCGCGAATTTCTGTATCCGGGCAACCGGGTCGTTTTCGTGGCCGGCACCCCGGTAGGTCGCGCCGGATCCACCAACCTGATGAAGTTGCACACCGTTGAGGGCTAGGCGAATGAAGTTTCCGCCGCCAGGCCGGATGTTCGATATCGGAGGCCGGCGGTTGCACCTTCACGTTTCAGGCCAGCGAAATTCCGGGAGCGCGGTAATTCTGGAGGCCGGGCTGGCCGCGACTTCGCTCAGCTGGGCCACGGTCCAGCCGCTGATTGCCGAATTCGCCTGCGTCGCCAGTTATGACCGCGCAGGCCTGGGATGGAGCGACGATGCTGTCGCGCCCGCAACTGCGCTGAGCGCGGTGAACGATCTGCACGCCCTGTTGGAATCCGCGAATCTGCCAGGTCCGTTCATTCTGGTGGGGCACTCGTTCGGTGGTTTGATCGTCCGCCTTTATCAACAGCTTCATCCGGAACAGGTGGCGGGGCTGGTTCTGGTGGACCCCGTGGTGAGGGCGGAATGGCGCGGACCGACGGCCGCCCGGGGGAAAATGCTGGCTCGCGGCGCCATGCTGTCGCGCCGAGGCGCGTGGCTGGCGCGCGCAGGGGTTGTCCGCTTCGCCTTGGAACGTCTCACCGGCGGGGCGGAACGTCTGCCTGGCTTGCTCGCCAGAGCCTTCGCGGGTCGCAAGGCTTCGGGAATTGCCAGCCGGCTGGTCGGAGAGGTCCGCAAGATTCCGCGCGAACTCTGGCCCGCGGTTGCAGCGCACTGGAGTGAAGAACGCTGCTTTCGCATGATGGCGGAATATCTTGAAAAGCTTCCGCTCAGCGTTAGCCAGCTTGACGAGGAACGCACCCTGACGGATCTGCCGATCACCGTCCTCTCTTCGGCCAATGCCACCAGCGAAGGTCTCGCGGAGCACCACGGCGAAGCGGGCTTGTCCACAACAGGGAAACACACGGTTGTACCGGAAACCGGCCACTGGATCAACCTGGATGCGCCGGAAGCGATTGCGGAGGCCGTCCGCGATCTTCACGAAAAAATTCAGCCGAGGTAATATCCGTCTTTTTTGACTGCTCTACGAGGACGAGGGGATATGGTCCAATTGCCTTCGTGGCTCGATTCCGTCAGGATTTGCGCATATTCAGACGATGACCGCCATCTCGGCCACGTCGTTCGCATCGGCGAAGGCTGGATGGCATACGACGCGACCCACGTGAATACCCAAGGCAATGCGTTCCGCCCGATCGGCTTTTTCCTCACTGTCGACAACGCGAAAGAGGCGGTCCAACGTGCAATCGCTTAGCCGCCAGGTGTCCCGCAGCGAATTCTGGGCCCGGATTACGTCTTGGTGGGGATTCCGCTCGGAACGCCGACGCGTAATTCGCCAGTTCCGGCTCGAAAAGCGAGCCCTCCGCAGGTTTCAGTAGGATTACCCGCGATCACGGGGGTGATAGCATGAAAAATTCCCCCCTCCTGTAATGATTCGAGCCGTAAAAGGAACCCGGGACTTATTGCCTCCGGACACCGCTGTGTGGAACCGGGTAGAAGCGATTTCCCGTGAGGTTTTCCGCGCCTACAATTATCAGGAAATCCGGACCCCGATTCTCGAGGAAGAGCAGCTGTTTGCGCGCGGGGTCGGCACCGATACGGACATTGTTTCCAAGGAGATGTACGCTTTCGAAGACCGCGACGGTTCGAGGCTGGTTCTTCGCCCGGAAAACACGGCTTCGGTGATTCGCGCCTATATCGAGCACCGCCTCGATCAGCGTCCTGGGGTTCAGAAGCTCTATTACATCGGGCCGATGTTCCGCCGGGAGCGCCCGCAGAAGGGCCGGTACCGCCAGTTTTTCCAGATCGGCGCGGAAGCCATCGGGTCGGAATCGCCTTTCGTGGATGCGGAAGTCATCGAGATGGTTTCCGAGCTGTTGACCCGGGCGGGCCTCAGCGGCTTTACGCTGCTGATCAATTCGGTAGGCTGCCAGAATTGCCGGCCTCAATATGTCGAGAAGCTACGCGCGGCATTGCAGCCGGTCGCCCCACACCTCTGCACGGATTGCCAGCGGCGCGCCGAGACGAATCCCCTGCGCGTGCTCGATTGCAAAGTGCCGGAAGATCAGGCGGCAATCAATGCGCTGCCGACCATTCTCGACAGCCTTTGCGATGTTTGCGAGCCGCATTTTGCGAAGGTGCAGGGATTCCTGACCGATCGCGGGATTGCTTTTGAAGTGAAGCCGCGGCTGGTGCGGGGGCTCGATTACTACATGCGGACCACGTTCGAAGTGACGCACGGCGATTTAGGTGCACAGAACTCGGTGCTGGGCGGCGGCCGATATGACGGGCTGGCGGAATCGCTCGGCTCGAACATCCATTCGCCGGGGATCGGATTCTCCATCGGCGAGGATCGCCTGGTGATGACAGTCGCGCAGGGTGGCGACTCAGCGCTGGACGTATTCATAGCACCACTGGGCGACGCTGCTTTAAGCCACGCGGGCGTTCTGGCGCGCGACCTGCGGCGTGCCGGCATCTCGGTGGAAGTCGCGCCCAACATGAAGCTGAAACGCGCTATGGAACTGGCGAATAAAGCTGCCGCCCGTTACGCGCTGATTTTGGGCGACGACGAAATCGCAGCCGGTGTGTACACGCTGAAGAACATGCAGTCGACGGAACAACATCGCGTGACGCGCGAAGAATTATCCAAGACCATTGGAAACAGGAATTGACCATGCAGTCAGGCACGAAACACAAATACCGAACTCATACATGCGGCGAGTTGCGAGGCTCGCATACCGGAACCGAAGTGCGGCTTTCCGGCTGGCTGCGTAATCGCAGGGACCACGGCGGCGTTTATTTCATCGATCTGGCCGACCATTACGGCGTGACGCAGTTAGTAATCGAGCCCGGCACGTCGTTCTACGACCTGCTTTCCAGCTTGCCGAAAGAAACTGTAATCCGCGTGGACGGCAACGTAGTGGCGCGCGACGCCGGTGCCGTGAATCCCGGTATGGTGACCGGTGAGATTGAAGTGAGGGTGACCGATGCCGAGTTGCTGGGTTCCACCGAGCCTGTGCCGTTCAGCGTGTTTCCGGAATCCAATGTGCCAGAAGATCTTCGCCTGACGTATCGTTTTCTCGATCTTCGGAAATCGAAGATGCATGCGAATATTCTGCTGCGCTCGAAAATCATCGCCAGCATTCGCCGGCGGATGGTGGACCTCGGCTTCGTGGAATACCAGACCCCGACCCTGACCGCGTCGAGCCCGGAAGGCGCGCGCGACTTCCTGGTGCCGTCCCGACGCCATCCTGGCAAGTTTTACGCACTGCCACAGGCGCCGCAGATGTTCAAGCAGTTGATCATGGTTTCCGGCTTCGACCGGTACTTCCAGATTGCGCCCTGCTACCGCGACGAAGATTCGCGCGCGGACCGTTCGCCGGGCGAGTTCTATCAGCTCGATCTGGAAATGAGTTTCGTCACCCAGGACGATGTGTTCAAAGCGGTCGAGACCCTGTTGACCGGATTGTTTGCCGAGTTCCGGGCCGATCGTCCGATTACTTCCGCGCCGTTTCCGCGCATTCCGTATTCCGAGGCAATGCTCCGCTACGGCTCCGATAAACCCGATCTGCGAAACCCGCTGGTGATTCGGGATCTCAGCCCGATGTTCAAAGAGTCTTCCTTCCGCGCGTTTGCCGGCAAGACCATTCGGGCGATCAACATTCCGAAGGGTGCGAGCAATTCGCGTTCGTTCTTCGACAAGCTGGAAGAGCAGGCGAAGTCTGGCGGCGCTGCCGGTCTTGCGTGGCTGACGGTGGAAGCGGATGGATCTCTCAAGGGGCCGATTGCCAAGTTCCTGACGCCGGAGAACGTAGAGACGCTGAAGACTGAGTGCAATGCACTAGTCGGCGATGCGGTCATCATTCTGGCGGATACGGACGTCGCGAAGATGTGCAAGATCCTGAGTGGTTTGCGCGACAACCTGGGCCGGCAACTGGGGCTGATCGAAGAAAACGTTTACAAGTGCTGCTGGATTGTCGATTTTCCGATGTACGAACTCGACGACAACGGAAAGGTCGCATTCAGCCACAATCCGTTCTCGATGCCGCAGGGTGGGCTGGACGCACTCAACAATCAGGATCCGCTTACGATCAAAGCGTTCCAGTACGACATCGTCTGCAACGGCTACGAGTTGTCATCGGGCGCGATCCGCAACCATCAGCCGGAGATCATGTATCGGGCTTTCGAACTCGCGGGGTATCAGCGCGAGGAAGTGAATTCACGGTTCAAGGCGCTGATTAACGGTCTGAAGTACGGCGCGCCGCCACACGGCGGTATCGCTCCCGGCGTGGATCGCATCGTGATGCTCTTGGCCGACGAACCAAATATTCGCGAAGTCATCATGTTCCCGATGAATCAGAACGCGGAAGACATGATGATGAACGCGCCGAACACGGTTCGCCCGGAGCAACTGCGGGAACTGCATATCCGCGTAGTGGAACCGCCGGCAAAGAAGACCGCGGAACCGGCTTAGCCTAAACGTCGGAAAGGTGTTCGGCTTCGCCGGTGCTGTCGCCGAACTTATCGGTCTTCACGCCGCCCTTATCGAGCATGGTGAGCAGCAGATTGTTCATCGGCGTCTCGGCGGGATACGCGATGTGGCGGCCGCCCTTCACCGAGCCGTTCGCGCCGCCGACCAGCACCAGCGGCAGGTCGTGATGGGTGTGCTGATTGCCGTCATTAATGCTGCTGCCATAGAGGAGCAGCGAGTGATCGAGCAATGAACCATCGCCATCCGGCGTGTTTTTCATCTTGTCCACGTAATAAGCGAAAGTCTTGACGTGGACCTCGTTGATTTTGATCGTCTTCTCGATCTTCTCCGGGTCCTGCTGGTGGTGGGTGACGGAGTGATGGCCATCGGGGACGCCCACCTGTTTGTAACTTCGGTTGCTGCCTTCGCGCGCGATCATCAGCGTTCCGACGCGTGTCAGATCCGCCTGGAAGGCGATCACCTGAAGATCGATCATCAGCTTCGCGTGCTCATCGAATTCGTCCGGAATGCCAAGTGGCTTTTCAACCAGCGGCATCTTGAAATTCGCATTCTGCGCTTCCGCCAGCTGAATACGGCGTTCGATATCGCGGATCGCATCGAGGTATTCGGTCAGCTTGCCCTTATCGCGCGCGCCCAGGCCGGTCTTCATACGCGACACGTCTTCCATCATGAAGTCCAGAATGCTGCTGTCTTCCTTCATGCGGGCCAGGCGGGCTTTCGGATCGGTGCTCTGACCGTCGCCGAATAACTGTTCGAATACCGAGCGGGGGTTCACGTCCACAGGAAGCGGCGTTGTAGCGGATCGCCAGGAGACGGTGTTCGTATACGCGCAGCTGTAACCGGAGTCGCAGCCACCGGCAAGACCCGCCGCTTCGAGGCCCAGTTCGAGTGAGGCGATCTGGGTGTGCTTACCAAGTTCTCTGGCGGCGATCTGATCGGCCGAAATGCCGCAGTGGATGTCCGCGCCTTCGGTCTTCTTCGGATGCACGCCGGTCAGCCAACTGGCGCCAGCGCGCGCGTGGTCGCCCGCGCCGTCCTGCAACGCGCGTCCGCCATTCTGAGTGAGGCCGCTGACCACGAGCAGGTTATCGCGGTAGGCTTCAAGAGGCTTCATGGTGGAGGCGAACTGAAAATCCCTGCCCGTCGTGGTGGGTTTCCATTCGCCCTTGAGATTGATGATGCCGTTGGGAACGTAGGCGAAACCCAGACGCACCGGCGCCTTCGACTCGGCGGCCTTCATCATGGCTGGAATCATCGCGTCCAGCAGCGGCAGAGCCATGGTGGTGCCTGCCAGGCCTCTCAAAAACGCGCGGCGATCGATGGCTTTTCGGGTGAGTATCATTTGTTAATCCTCTGCGGCCCTTCTCATTTGAAACGGTGCACTGTGCACGATGCCCATAATCATGGACGACATGCGGTAATCGTCGCGCGCGGCATCCCGGGTAATGGAGCGGATCACCGGCTCGTCGTAAGACTCGACGCCCCGGCCCAGCGAATACGTCATCAGTTTCCTGGCGAACGTAGTTACGAAATCAGTTTTCTTATCGGACAACAGGAGCTTGGTGAGACCGGCAGGTCCGGTGAATGTTGCTCCGCCGGGAAGGGTTCCGGACGAATCGATTTTGGCGCCCGTATCGTCGAGGACGCGCCATTTGCCGATGCCGTTGTAGTTCTCCAGAGCAAACCCGATGGGATCCATGCGCGAATGGCAAACGGCACAGGTCGGATTGGCCCGATGCTGTTCCATGGCCTGACGGAGGGTGAGCTTGCCATCCGAGCCATGAGGTTTTAGCGCCGGCACGTCCGGTGGAGGAGGCGGCGGCGGAGCGCCGAGCAGATTCTCCAATATCCATTTGCCGCGCTGCACGACGGAGGTGCGATTGGGATACGAAGTCACCGTCAGCAGACTTCCCTGGCCAAGCAAGCCGCGGCGGTTGGGATCTTCCAGAGTCACTTTGCGGAAGGCCGGACCGTAGACATCGGGAATATCGTAATGCTTCGCCAGGCGCTCATTCACGAAGGTATAGTCGGCCCGCAGAAGATCGAGCACGCTGCCATCGTTTTGCAGGACGCTGCCGAAGAACATTTCGGTTTCGGTCTTGAAGGCGTTGCGGAGGCTCTGGTCGTAATCGGGAAACGCGTCCTTGTCTTTCTTGTCGGATTCGACGTTGCGAAGGAAGAGCCACTGGCCGGCAAAATTCGTAACCAGCGATTTTGCTTTGGCATCGGCGAGCATTCGGTGAACCTGCTGGTCGAGTACGGCGGGGTCCTTCAGGCGGCCCTTTTGCGCCAGGTCGAGAAGTTCGTCATCCGGCATGCTGCTCCACAGGAAATACGAAAGCCGGGACGCGAGTTCGAAATCCGCCAGACGATAGACGCTGCCTGGTTTGGCGCCGGCGGGATCGCGTTCTTCCCGAAACAGGAAGTTGGGAGAGACCAGCAGCGCACGCAGCGCAGACTCAATGCCTTTATCAAAACTGTGCGGGCCCGGTTCCGCTTGCCGTCCGCGCTGGTAGAAACCCAGCAGCGGTGAGACGTCGGCGGCCGTTACAGTGCGGCGGTAGGCGTGGCGCGCCAGATTGGTCAGGATCTGGCGGGCGCACGGTTCTTCCTGAGCGGGCGCGGTGGGAGTGCAGACGAAGATTTTTTTGCGGCTCGGCGTGTCGCCGGGAGCAGTGGGGTTATAAGGTCCCAGAACGGAGATGCTGAAGACGTTGCGCTGGCCGCCGGCAACCGGGTCGAGCAACTTTACGCGGACATCATTCATCCGCAGGTCCAGTCTTGGCGGCGCTCCGCCGGCACCGGTTCCGGCGCCCCCTGCTCCACCCCGCCCCGCGCCTCCGGTCGCTTCCGGCATCGGTGATTCTTTTCCATAGGACACGCCGATGATCTGGGGGCCTGCCTTCACGGGGATGCGGGTGTCGATCTTCGCGCCACGGTCGCTGCCGCTATTCATGGTGACGCGGATGACGTACTCGGCGTCCAGAGGAAAGTTGTAATGCACCGCGTAGCCGCCGCGCGAGCCAAGCGGCAGGTCTTCGCTGACACGTATGTCGGTCGGGGTGCCGAACGGAACCTGAAATTCGGTTTCCTCGGCTGGAATATCCATTGCGCCAACGGCCGTCCGGCTGATCCTGCGCGCCGCGGACATATACTTTTCCAGCAGCACGGGTGAAACCGAGAGTACGTCGGCGATGTTGTCGAAGCCGTAACCGGAGTCGTCGCCTGGCAGCAGAGTGTTGGGGTCCACTTCGAGGTCGAGCAAATCGCGAATCGTATTGCCGTATTCAAGCCGGTTCAGCCGGTGAATTGCCGGCGCTCCCGGATTCGGATGCGCCGCGGCGTTGGCGTTCAGCTGTTTTTCCAGCCAGGCGGTGAACTTTGCCGAGGTGTCGTCGTCGGGGCGAGGCAGGCCGGGAGGCGGCATCTGCCCGGAGCCGAACTTGCGGAGTACTTTTTCCCAGGTGGCAGTGTTATCGGCGATGTGGTCAATGTGCAGACCTTCGAGAATCACGCCCGCTGTTTTGAGTTGTTCGCTGTGGCACATCACGCAATACTGGTCGACCAACGCCTGTTGTGGCGCGGCGTCGGAAGCCGGTGCGGTGGCTTTCGCGGCCGGCGCCGAACGCTGTTGGGCGAAGGCGGCAAGAGCGGTCGCCAGGCCCAGGACCGAGAGAGTTCGCGATGAAATAAAATGCCGCATGGACCCTAATTTATTCTAAGTTATTCTGAAAGCTGACATTTCAGCCATAATCAAAATATCATGACGTCTCACTCGCTCTTCCGCGAATACAGCCGGGCCGGATACATCGCATCCGGGGTACTCGCGATCGTTTCGATTTGCGTCGCCGGTTCCGGCACGGCACTGGATCTGCGGCTTGTGAATGCGGCGAAGACGGGCGACCAAAAAGCCGTTGCAGCGCTGATCAAAGAGAAGGTGGATGTAAACGCCACCACGCCCGGAGGCGCAACACCGCTGGCATGGGCGGCGCAAAATGCGAACGACGAAATCGCTCAGTTGCTTTTGGCGGCGGGCGCGAAACCCGATATCGCGAATGACAATGGCGAATCTCCCTTGACACTGGCCTGCGCGAATGGAGACAGCGTTCTGGTTCAGAAGTTGCTGGATGCGGGAGCGAATGCGAAGGCAGCGCGATGGAACGGTGAAACGGCACTGATGATTTGTGCGGGTAACGGGAAAGCCGACGCTGTTCAGCGACTGATCGCACACGGCGCGGATATCGCGGCAGTGGATCGGAGCAAGGGACAAAACGCAATGATGTGGGCAGCGGCGCAGGGCCGCGCGTCCGTGGTGAAGCTTCTGGCGGCTCGTGGAGCCGATGTCAACGCCGCATCGAAAGGCAATTTTACGCCGATCATGTTCGCAGCCGAAAAGGGAGATGCGGAAACTGTCAAGGCGCTTGTGGCGGCTGGCGCCGATGTAAACAAGGCGCTGCCGGATGGCACTAATCCAATCATGATCTCGTCGAATCTCAAGCAACCGGCGGCTGTATCGGCGCTGCTGGATGCCGGTGCGACTCCGACTGTGGCGGATACGGCAGGCAATACGCCACTGCATGCGGCGGCCCAGGCGGGAGATTCGGCATTAGTGAAGCAACTGATTTCGAAAGGCGCGAACCCGAATGCGAAGACGGTAACGTTGGCGACAGGCCGCGGGCGCGGGGGTGGAGGCGGCCGCGGCGGCCCCTCCGGTGAGCAGACTCCTCTGATGCTGGCAGCAAAGGCAGGGCACGTGGAAACGATGAAGGCCCTGGTCGACGGCGGCGCGGATCCGAAAATGAAGGCGCAGGACGGCACGACACTGCTGATGTCGGCGGCAGGCAGCGGTCACGTGGAAGCCGTGCGTTATGCCTACGAACTGGACCCTGACCCGAAGACTGTGCAGGCTCTGAATCAGAGTGGGAATAACGCAGTTCACATGTCGGTCACGGGGACGGGGAATCTGGTGCCGCAGAAATCTATTTGCGAAGTGATTCAGTTTCTCTCGGATAAGGGCGTGGATGTCGATATGAAGAACGGGGCGGGGAGAACGGCGATTCAGATCGCGAATGGCTTGCCGATTGATACGGCGGTGGATCTGATGGTGGCGATATTGACAAAGCAGGGACGGACTCCACTGGCTTCGCCGAAGCGCTAATTGCCGCGAAACTGCTATTGTCGTCTTGTTGGCGAAACCTGTCGCATTGATTACGGGGGCATCGAGCGGAATCGGGGAGACGTTCGCGCGCAAGTTGGCTGCGCGCGGATATGACCTGATCCTTGTGGCGCGGCGTGAAGACCGGCTACGGGCACTGGCTGCGGACCTTCCGGCGCAGGCGGAAATTATCACCGCCGACCTTACGGATCATGACGGATTGAGCGTGGTGGAAGCGGCGATTCGAGAATCCGCACGCCTCGAATTACTCGTCAACAATGCCGGGTTCGGAACTCTGGGCCGGTTCTGGGAGGCAGACCTGCATGGCCAGGAGCAGATGCACAAGCTGCATGTGATGGCTGCAATGCGGCTCTCGCATGCCGCGTTGGCGGCGATGGTTCCGCGCAACCGGGGCGGGGTCATCAACGTGTCTTCAGTGGCGGCGTTCGGGCAGACGGAAGGCAACGTCAGTTACTGCGCCACCAAAACGTGGATGAACGCCTTCACCCAGGGGCTGGACGTGGAATTGCACGCAATCGGCTCGAAGGTGAAGGTGCAGGCGCTGTGTCCTGGCTTTACGCTGAGTGAATTTCACGACACACTCGGAGTGGACCGCAAGAATATTCCCGGGTTTCTTTGGATGAAGGCCGATGCCGTTGTGGAAGCGTCGCTGCGGGGCTACGATCGCGGAGATGTGATCGTGATTCCGGGCGCGGTCTACAAAATCGGTTCGGCGTTGATGCGCCATCTGTCGCATGGATTGAAGCGCGGCATCGGCAAACCATGGGGAAAGGATAAGCGGGTTTGACGATCGAATGCGTTCCGAATTTTTCGGAAGGACGCGATCGAACGGTGATTGCCGCATTGGAAGAGGCGGTGCGCGATATTCCCGGCGCGTCGCTGCTCGATTCGACATCCGACATCGATCACAACCGCACAGTGCTGACCTTTGCGGGCAACGCCGATTCGGTGGGGGCCGCGGCATTCTCGGCCGTGAAGACAGCAGTCGCGCGGATCGATCTGACGGATCATGAGGGCGTTCATCCGCGAGTGGGTGCTGCGGACGTTGTGCCGTTTGTTCCGTTAGCCGGGGCAACTCTGGAGGATTGCGCGTCGATTGCGAGGGGTGTCGGCGAGCGGATCTGGGAAGAATTGCGCGTGCCTGTCTACCTGTATGAGGCAGCATCGCAGCGGGCGGAATGCGCACGGCTGGAAAATGTCCGTAAACTCGCGGTAACCGGATTCGCACCGGATATCGGCGAGGGCCGCCATCCCACGGCGGGTTTTTGCGTTGTGGGTGCGCGCGAGTTCCTGATTGCGTGGAACATTATTCTCGACACGAACAAGGTTGCGGCGGCACGTGCGATTGCCGCCCGGATTCGCGAATCGGGCGGAGGCTTGCCGGCTGTGAAGGCACTCGGCCTCGCGCTGCCTTCTCGCGATCGGGTGCAGGTTTCGATCAACCTGACAAACTTCCACCGGACGCCTTTGCATGCGGTGTTCGAGGCTGTGGTGAAGTACTCCGTCGAGTTCGGAGTGCAGGTCGATGGGAGTGAACTGATCGGCATGATTCCGCAAGCGGCTCTGGATGCCAGTGCGGGGCACGATCTCCACTGGCTCAACATGCGGCCGGACCTCGTGCTCGAAACGCGCTTGCAAAGTCTCCGCGATAAATAAGATACTCGGCGCATGGCTGCTCGACTGCTTCTGTGCCTTTTGGCGATTGATTTTGTGCAGGCTCAACCGCCAGTCGCCGGCACTCCGACGGAACTGGCCTCACTACGCTATATCGATATTGCTCCCGGAACAGGGGCTCCGGCCGCCGCGGGGAAGAAGTTCACCGTGCATTACACGGGCTGGCTGAAAGACGGCACAAAATTCGATTCTTCAGTTGACCGCAAGGAGCCGCTCGATTTCGTGCAGGGGCGGCGGCAGGTGATTTCCGGTTGGGATATCGGCTTCGAAGGGATGAAGGTCGGCGGGAAGCGGCGGCTGTTCATTCCGTATCAGTTGGCTTATGGAGAGGCGGGCTCGGGTCCGATTCCGTCCAAAGCGGAACTGATCTTCGACGTGGAATTGCTGAGTGTTGCGGACGTGACCACGGTGGTGCCGGGGGTCGACGTTTTGTTGCCATTCATCGATCTGGAAACGCGTGTGATGGCGCTGGCGCGCTCGATTCCGGCCGCAAAGTACAGCTGGAAGCCGGACGAAAGGTCACGGTCATTCGCGCAGATTCTGATGCGAATCGCGGATTCGGCGAAAATGCTGGACTCGCTGGCGGGCGACGATATCAAGCCGGGGGAACTCGAAGGGAAGCTCGCCGAAAAAGAAAAAATGCCGCCGCCGGATAAGGACGCAATACTGACGCAGCTGGCCACGAATTTCGCGGAGGTTCACAAGGATATGGAGACGGTGCGCAACGGCTTTCTTGCCGGTGAGGCAGAGCTGTTCGGGAAGGCTACTACCAAACGCGGCGTGCTGACGCGGCTGGATACCGCTATCGCGGAGCAACTCGGAGTGGCGATTGGCTATGCGCACGTGAATGGGATCGCGACTCCGTGGAGCGCCGGCGAATTGCGTTGATGAGCTGTCAATAGATGGCCGCTTCGCCGGTGGGTCTTGTTTTCCAGCGGCGGTGTATCCAGAGCCATTGATCCGGATACTCGCGAATGGCGGCTTCCACAGCGGCCTGAATTCGCGCGGTGTCTTCCACCGCATCGCCTGTAATAGGAACTTCCGGGTAGAAGCGCAGAATGTATTTTCGTTCGCTGTCGCTCCAGATCGCGAAGCCCGGAATTACGGCCGCGCCGCTGCGTTCCGCCAGCTTGGCGAAGGTCAGGTTGGTGCAGGCCTGTTTTCCGAAGAACGGAACGAACGCGGCGTTATCGCCGGCGGAATTCTGATCCACCAGAATTCCGACCGGTTGGTTGTCGCGAAGGGCATGAAGGATCGAGCGCGCAAAATCGCGTTTGGAAAGCAGAGTATTGCCTGAAAGGGCGCGGCGAGTTTCCACCAGATCGTCAACCAGTGGATTATCCAGCGGTCGCACGACGATGTTCATCTTTTCGGTCAGCAGGGCATGGGCGAACGCGCTCAGTTCCCAGTTGCCCAGGTGGCCGGTGGCGAACAGCACGCCGCGACCGCGGTCTTTTGCGTGCGCGTAATGCGCGAAGCCTTCGTAGCGAATCCACTCGTTCACGTTTTCGGAATTGATGGAAGGAAAGCGGGCGAAGGCCACCAGCAATCTTCCGATCGATCTGTAGACGCCATCCACGGTTTGGCGCTGCCAGGCTGCGTCGCGTTCCGGATAAGCGAAGGTGAGGTTCTTACAGGCCGTCTGCCGCAGCCTGGGTACCACGATGTCGAGCAATTGAGCGCAGCCCTGTCCCAGCGCATTTGCCGCCGCGCGGGGCAGCAAGCGGAGCGCGCCAACCAGAGCGCGGGCGAGCACAGACTCCGTCCAGTTGCGCAGTCCCGAGCGTTGTCGCAAGTTATTCGATCCAGCCGCCGCCGGCGACGAGGTCTCCAGAATAAAAGACGGCGCCCTGCCCCGGCGTCACGGCGCGCTGAGGCTCGTCGAAATGCACCTCGACGCTGTTAGTGTCCAGCGGATGCAGAGTTGCGGCGGCAGGCATGTGGCGATTGCGAATGCGCACTTGAGCGCGGGCGGGTTCGGAAAGGCCGCTCCAGGAAACCCAGTTTAAGCCGGACACGATCATGGTGGAGCGGAGCAATTCGTCGTTCGAACCGATAGTCACGGTTTGCGTCTTCGAGTCCGTGGCGATCACGTACAGGGGTTCGGGTGCGGCAATCCCGAGGCCTTTACGCTGACCCACGGTAAAGTGATGAGCGCCGGCGTGGCGTCCACGTTCGCGGCCTTCGGTATCGAGAACAACGCCTTCGGTAGTGTCGGCAGGGAGGCCTTTCTCTTTCAGCCACGCAGCCATGAAGGCCGCATAATCGCCATTGGGCACGAAGCAGATTTCGTAGCTTTCATGCTTCTTCGCTACCGGAAGGTCCAGATTTTCGGCCAGAGCCCTGACTTCGGGCTTCGTCATCTCGCCCAGAGGGAATAGAGTGCGGGCCAGCTGAGCCTGCGTCAGACCCCAGAGGAAATAAGTCTGATCTTTCGAGAAGTCTACGGCTGTGCGTAGTTCGTAGCGGCCGGACTCCGGATTCTTCGTGATTCGTGCGTAGTGACCGGTCGCGATGGCCTGTGCGCCGACGGAATCGGCAAGTTCCAGAAACTGATCGAACTTAATGAAGGTATTGCAAAGCGTGCAGGGCACTGGAGTGCGGCCTGCCAGATACTCACTGACAAACGGCTCGATGACGTTCTGTTCGAACTGGCGCTCGAGATTCACAACGTAGTACGGCATGCCGATCTGTTCGGCGACGCGGCGCGCGTCATATACATCGTCGAGCGAGCAGCAGCGGCCGGTGGATTTGTCGGTTGCAAGCTCGGGCAGCCGCCGCTGATTCCAGAGCTGCATGGTCATGCCGGCGATGGTGCGGCCTTCGCGATGCAGCAATGCCGCAACCACGGAGCTATCCACGCCGCCCGACATCGCGACTGCAATTAAGTCATTCATACGGACAACACGGCCGGCGAGATTCGCCTCAGGTGGGCGGCGCCGGAAACCACCGCTTCGATCAGGCCATCTACCTGTTCCACTGTATTCCCCGGGCCCAGGGAAAATCGAACACTGGATCGGGCGTCTTCCGGGGCCAGGCCCATCGCCAGCAGCACGTGGGATGGCTCGACGGCGCCGCTGGAACACGCCGAACCGCTCGATACAGCATAGCCCCGCAGATCGAGAGCAATCACCATGGCCTCGCCTTCAATACCTTCGAAGCGGATGTTGGAAGTGTTCGGCATCCGATAACTGGTTGATCCGTTGACGCGCGTGCCCGGCACCTGAGTGAGGATGGCGCGCTCCAAACGGTCCCGCAATGCGGCGAGAGTGTTCCAGTCGAAATCGAGCGACATCGCCTGGCCGAGGGCACTGGCGCCGGCCACGTTTTCCGTCCCCGCGCGCCGCTCACGCTCGTGGCGACCGCCGTGCAGCAGCGCCGCCAGGTCGATGCCTTTGCGAACGTAGAGCGCTCCAACGCCTTTGGGTGCGCCGAACTTGTGGCCGCTGATGGAGTAAAGATCGAGGCCGAGTTCGCGCACATTCACCGGCAAACGGCCGCCGACCTGGACGCCATCGCTGTGGAAAGGCACGTTGGCCTCGCGAGCGGCGGCGGCAATCTCCGCTACTGGCTGAACGACGCCCGTCTCATTATTGGCGTGCATGATGGTGATGAGAACTGTTTCGGCTCGTATTGCCCGCTGCACATCTTCGGCTCGCACCAGTCCGTCGCTGCCGGCGGGGAGCCAGGTGACTTCCACGCCTTCGCGTTCCAGCTGCGAGCAGGCATTCAGGACCGCCGGATGTTCGATAGCGCTGGTAATCACGTGCCGCGGCGAGCGTGTGGCGCGGCGCGCAACTCCGAAGACGGCGAGATTATCCGCCTCGGTGCCGCCACTGGTGAAAACGATCTCCCGATCCGTGGCGCCTATCCGTGCAGCCACGCTGCGCCGGGCGCTTTCGAGGCGGCGCTTGGCAGCCTGCCCGAAATGATGGATACTGGACGCGTTGCCATATACTTCGGCCATGGAATCGGTCAGATCCCGCAACACTTCCGGCGCGACCGGCGAGGTCGCGTTGTGATCGAAGTAAAAGTGCTGCAATTTCTTCCAGTTTACTAGCAATGAAACGGCCCGTCATCACACTGCTGAGCGACTTTGGAATCGCCGACCACTATGTGGCTGCAATGAAAGGCGTCATTCTGGGTATTTGCCCGCAGGCGGAGCTCGTCGATATTTCGCACGAGATCCCGGCGTTCTCGATACCCGAGGCCGCCTATACTCTGGCCCAGGCGTGGCAGTGCTTCCCGAAAGGCACCGTTCATCTGGCGGTGGTGGACCCCGGCGTGGGGAGCTCGCGCCGGGCGATTGTGGGCGAGGTGGACGGGCATCGCTTTGTGGCGCCGGACAACGGCCTCCTTAGTATGATTCCAGGATTCCGCTCCGCAAGAATCCGCCAGATTACCGCCAGCCGGTATTTTCGCCAGCCGGTCAGCAATACTTTCCACGGCCGCGATATCTTCGCGCCTGTGGCGGCTCACATTGCAAAGGGTTTACCTCTGGCGAGAACAGGCAACCTGATCGGCGATCCTGTGATTGCGGATTTCGCGGAACCGACTAGGTTGGGGCTGGCTCGCTGGCTCGGAACTGTGCTGAAGGTGGATCGATTCGGCAATGTTGTCACCAATTTCGGTTGGGAAGAGTTTCGCGGGATTGCGGCGTCGCCTTTCACGCTGAAGATTGGCCGGCGAACGGTAAGCCGTTTCTGCTCCACATACGACGGCGCACCGGACGGGCAGCTATTCGCAATCGCCGGGAGCGCCGGATTCGTCGAAATCTCTATGAATCAGCAAGCGGCCGCGAAGCTCATCGAAATCGGGGCTGGCTCGAAAGTGGAGCTACTGTTCAGGTCGGTGGCGAAGTGAGCGTAATAGTACTTTCCGCTGAGCGAAGTCAGTACCAGAGTCTTGTACCGAACAGGTGATTGGCATAAACTGAAACTGTTGGTCGCGGCGATCGGAAGCAACGCTCAACACACGCAATTATCTTCGTTATTGGTCTATCCTCCTCCTAGCCGCTGGCGGGCCTACTGGAAACAGTAAGCCCGCCAGTTCGGTTTTTCACCCTCACAAATTCCAGGTAATGCGCCGGTAATAGTACCTAAGTTCAACGTACTTTGGGTACCGAGTCTTGATTAGATTCGGTGATGGCCCGTACACTCGGATTTCGTACTGCTGCTTGATTTCACGACAGCGAAGGATCACCGGAGGAATTTTGATGCGATTTCTGAAACAGATTTGGGTAGGCGGTGCGTTGCTCGGTATTCTGGGCGCAGTTCCGGCGAGCGCCAATACTGCAACTTTTGCGTTCACCGTAGCCAGTCTTGAATCGGTCATTGGCGGCATAACCGGGTTCGACGGGGGTCTTTGCAACAATACGCTCGACAATTGCGGAATTTACAAGATTATCGCTACGCCGACCAACGCGCCGAGCGGGTCGACTGTCACCGGGGGCGCTATCGTTGGTACCGATTCGAATAGCCTGACTCCGAGCGCGTGGACGTTTGCAACCGGCCCAACGACCTCCGGCACACTCGGAGACGGTGCGAGCAGTGGAGTGACGTTTATCTCGAGGAATACCGGCATCACCAGTGCCAACACTTACAGCAGCATCAACGGCGGTCAGACCGGCAACGGCACCTTTAATAATTCAACGGTGCTGGATTTCGTCCTGACGGACACGACTGGCGCTTATACTGCGCCCGTATCCTTCACATTCACAATTTTTCTCCAGGGTTTTGTGAGCGGCACTTCCGGCGTTGCGGACAGTTCAAAAACCAGCAACACCACGGTCACAATGAGCATAAGCCCGACGCCCGAGCCCTCTACATGGCTCCTTCTGGCGGGAACTTTCCCGGCCATCCTGTGGGCGGGACGTCGCTCGCGGCGCAGGAATTAGTTTCAATTTCGTTCATCCGTTATCATCTTCAGACCTTTATCTGAGAAAAGAGAGTACAGCTATGTCCAGACAAATCCGCTTTGCCGCGGCGCTTATACTTCCCGTAATTTTCGGCGCTTTCTTTGCGCCTTCCACGGCTTCCGCTCAATGCCTGACCTGCGTGCAGGCGGTGACTCTGCCTTCGGCGAATCTTTCTTATACGCTGACCGGATCTTTGCCGGTTACGCAGCCGGCGTCGCCGTCCCTGACTGAAGCGGACGCGCCAGGTTATTTTGAGGTCACTCTCAGCGGCGTGCCCACCACCAGCACGTATTCGATTGCCAACGGAATAGCATATGATGCATGGTGCGGCGACTGGTGGAGTGCCAGTGTAGCCCAGGCTATTCCATCGATATTCTTCGATGCGTCACCGGTATATTCCACATACGGCACAATTCCACCCGGCTACGCGCCGCTGAATGGCAATTTCAACGAAATCAATTACATCCTGAATAACAAAAATGGCAGCCTGCAGGATGTGCAGGATGCGATCTGGATGATCATGGTCGGCTCCACGGGCGATACGCCTTCGGCGACGGCAATGGCGATGGTGAGCGCCGCTCAGGCGAATCCGAACTACGTTCCCCCGGCTGGCGGAATCATGGCGGTCCTGTTCGCGATCAACCCGCTCACACCGGGCGACATTGTTCAGAATCTGTTGCTGGAAATCGCGGTACCGGTGGCAGCCAACGGCACGCTGGGACTTGGCGATTTCGTGTGGAACGACTACAACCATAACGGCGTGCAGGATGCAGGCGAGCCCGGCATCAACGGCGTCACTGTCCAGCTTCGGGATGCTACGTGCACGACAGTTAGCAGGACAACTGTAACGGCTACATATGCGGGCGCTCTCGGATATTATCAATTTGCCGGCCTGCCGAACCCTGGCACCTATTGTGTTCAGATCGATACCACACAGTCGGCGTTAGCGTTCATGACTGCATCGCCACTGAACGGAACTTCCGACTTGACCGACGACAGCAATCTCAATCCATCGGTTGTCAGCCTCTCCAGCAGCAAGATGTCGGATGAAAACCTCGATTTCGGCTTCTACAGCCCCATGGTGAGCAGCCTGTCGGGAACGACCTATCTGGATATAAATGCCAACCACGTGTACGATCCAACCATTGATATCGTTATCAGTTCGCCCAGTGTCACCTTAACCGGTGGCTGCAACACCACTACCGCCGCAACCCAGAACGGCGCGAATTACGCGTTCGCGAACCTGACGGCCGGATGCTCCTACACGGTGAAGGCGCCCTTCTACACGGGCCACCTGGTTGAAGAGTATTCGTCGGCGACTCCTACCTCAATCACAGTTAATCCGCTGCCTCAGGGTGGCAGCTCCGGCAACAACTTCCCGTACGTGTCGAACGCCAATATCTGCGGCGTTACTCCGGGCTACTGGAAGAATCATCAGAGCTCCTGGCCAGTCTCCAGTCTCGTTATGGGCGGCCAGACTTACACCACCAGCCAACTTATGGCTCTGTTGAACCAGCCCAAACGTGGCGACAGCACGCTGATTCTGGCTTTCCAGTTGATTGCCGCAAAACTGAATGAAGCGGACGGGACCAGGGTTTCGACCGCCGGTACTTACATCACGACTGCCGATTCCCTGCTGGCACCCTACGGTCACTTGCCGCTGGCCAAGTCGATCAGCAACAGCACAATGGAATCGGTTGCCAAGAGCGTCGCGGCGTTCAACAATGACGGGAAACTGCAGCCGTACTGCACGATGCCGTAGACCGGGTCAAGACTGTTCCGATTGCGCAACTATCAATGAATTGGGATGGAAGCAGGATAGCCTTCCATCCCGGGGTCCGGAAGGCGATAAGGAAGAAATGAAAAAGAACGTGTTCAGATCATTGGTGGGTGGCGCAGGGATTGCAGCCCTGGTTCTCACGGCGGGAATGGCTTTTGCCCAGGAAGAACGGGAGACAGTTCCGGACGGAAAAGGAATCGGAACCATCGATCATCCTCCACAGTCGCAGGCACCCGACTCGCATCCCGGCAGACCGGTAGACAGTTCCGCTGGTTCTGCCGGCGCCACCGCGGGCACTCCGACCGGATATTCCCTGAATGGCATTACTTATCATGGCGGCCCGATTATCACTGCGGCGTCGAACATCTATTACATCTGGTACGGGAACTGGTCGGGAAACTCGGCCACCTCGCTTTTGACCACACTGGCAAATAAGCTCGGCGGATCCAAGTATTTCAATATCAACACGACCTATACGAACAGCACAGGCGGGAAGGTAATGAACTCCACCTCGCTGAAGGGGTCCGTTTCTGTCGGATACATCAGTACGACGGCCAGTCCCACGGGGACGTCGTTGACCGATACCGATATCAAGAATATCGTTACTTCCGCACTTTCGACGAAGAAACTGCCGACGGATGCGAACGGCGTCTACTTTGTGCTGACGTCCAAAGACGTAAAGGAGGGCAGTTCCACATCCTCCTTCATCGCTAATTACTGCGGGTGGCACAATCATGCCGCTGTTGGCGCCGTAGATATTAAGTATGCGTTTGTAGGCGACCCCACTACTCAGGGTCTGACCGCGTGTGCGATTCAGGCGACCAGTCCCAATGGCAACCCCGGAGCGGACGGAATGGCATCGGTGATCGCCCACGAATTGGCGGAATCCGTCACGGATCCCGATCTCAACGCCTGGTATGACTCGACCGGCAAAGAGAACGCCGATAAGTGTGCATGGACGTTCGGCACAACCTTTTACGCAGCCAACGGGTCGAAAGCGAATATCACGCTCGGAGGAGTCAACTATCTGCTGCAGCAGATTTGGGTGAATGCCGGCGGCGGTTCCTGCAAGATGTCTTACTGATTGAGCTTCTGGCTTTAGTCAATTCGCTCCCGCCGCCTGAGTTCGGTGACGGGAGCGATTTTTTTTGGCAAGTCAGTCTTTCAGTTCCACGATGGTGGCGCCTGTGCCGCCTTCGTATTGCGCGGCCGGATAGAACTTTGCCACGTGCGGATTCTGTTTCAGAAAATCCTGAACGGCGCGCCGCAGAATTCCCATGCCATGTCCATGAACGATCCTGACGCGGGTTGCCGTGGCCATTACGGCTGAGTCCAGGAAACGTTCGACGCGTTCTATAGCCTCTTCGACGTGTTCGCCGATGATGTTGATTTCCTGCTCGCCGGGGTTGAGTTGTGGACCTGGCTGGAAACGAACGTTCTTCGGCAGTTGAGCGGCCGGTGTCCCGCCGTCGGTCAGGACTTCCGTAACGTCGGCCACCGCTACCTGCATCTTCACAAAACCTACCGAGACTTCGAGACGGTCGCGACCCAGCAAGCGGCTGACACGGGCAATATCGCGAATACCTTTCAGGCGCACGCGAGTGCCTTCAGCGATGGGGGCGCTCAGTGGAACGGAAGAACCGCCCTTCTGCAGCACGACAGAATCCCAGTCTTCACGCATTTCCCGGCCCAGTTTCGCGGTTTGGCGCTGAGCCTGATCGACTGACTTGCGGCGATCCGCGGTCTCCGCGATTTTGGCTACCGTTTCGTCTGCGCGTTCCTGCCAGCGGCGCTGCATTTCTTCGAAGCGGCCTTCGAGTTCGCTCAGCTTCGCAGTCTCTTTGCGCTCCCATTCGAGCGCGATCTGCTTCTCACGGGCTACGAGAGCCTCACGTTCGCGTTCGAGCGTCTCGCGTAAAACGGTTGTTTCTTCGAGCCGACGGTGGAGGTCTGCAATCAATCGGGAAAGTTCCAGATCCCGTTGTCCCAATGACGCTCGGGCGCGCCGCAGGATATCCTCGGGCATTCCGAGCCGCGCCGCAATATCCAGGCCAGCCGACTTACCGGGAAGGCCAACCTGAAGATGATAGGTGGGCGCGAGAGTCTCTTCATCGAAACCCATGGACGCGTTGAGGACCGTTTTCGTGCTGGCGCCGTAGATCTTGAGCGCGGTCAGGTGGGTGGAGGCGAGGGTGAAGGCTCCGGCCGCGCGGAAGTGATCGACCAGCGCAACGCCGAGTGCGCCGCCTTCATCCGGATCGGTCGCAGAGCCGATCTCGTCGAGCAGCACCAGCGAGTCCGGCGTGGCATCGAGAGCCATCTCGCGGAGACGCGCCACGTGTGCAGAGAATGTGCTGAGGTTTTGTTCAATCGACTGGTGATCGCCGATATCGGCAAGGACCTGCTCAAATACCGGAAGCTCCGCAGACGCGCAGGGCACCGGCAAACCGGCCTGCGCCATGAGCGAGATGAGGCCAACCGTCTTGAGGGTGACGGTTTTGCCGCCCGTATTTGGACCGCTTATGAGCAGGGTGCGGGTGTCGGTGTCGAGCGTCAGTGAGAAGGGGATCACCTTCCTGCCCGACTTGCGGAGAACGTCTATGAGCAACGGATGGCGGGCGTTGCGAAGCTCCAGCCGCCGTTCGGTAAAGCGGGGAATGACGCAGTCGAAATCGATTCCGAATCGCGCTTTGGCGAAGATTACGTCGAGGCGCGCCATTACGGCGGCGGCGTCGCGAATCGGTTCAGCAGAACCGCGCAGCCGGTCCGTCAGCTCTCGCAAAATTCGGAATACTTCGCGGGATTCGTCGTCCTGGAGACGCACCAGTTCGTTATTGAGATCGATGGTGTCGAGCGGTTCGAGGAACAGTGTCTGGCCGGTGGAACTCGCGCCGTGAATGACGCCTGGGAGTTTGCGCCGCTGGCCTACGAGCACGGGGACCACGAAACGCTCATTGCGGATGGTTACGTATTCGTCCTGGAGAACGCCTTCATTCCGGTTGGCTTTGAGGAAGCGTTCGAGCGAATCCTGAATCGCCTTCTTTTGCTTCTCGATGTCACGGCGGATGCGATTCAGATGCGGGCTGGCGGTGTCGAGCACCGTTCCATCGGCCTGAATCTTGCCGGTGACTTCGCGCAATACCTGCCGGAAGTCGCCAATCCGGCCCGCGTAAACGGCCAACAGCGGGAAACGCTCGGCGGCGGCTGCGAGCGAGGATCTGGCATCGGCCGCGCGGTCGAGAAATGCGATCAGATCGAAGATCTCGCGCGGGTCGAGAGACGCGCCTTCGATCCGAAGTTTTTGGGAGCTCAGCGAAACATCGGGCAGTCCGTTCAGATTGATGCGGAGTGCACCGCCCTGCCCGGCGGCGCGCAGATATGCGATGCCTTCGCTGGTTTCCGCGAGATCATGCTCGATGCGGGCGCGATCCGTGCCTGGGGCAAGCTGTTCCATCTCCCGCGCGCCGGCCGGGCTGGCGACGGAACGTGCAACAAGTGCGTGGACCTGGTCCCATTCGAGAGCTTCCAGGCCGCTGAGCGGAGCGCCGGATTCGGTCATCTTTGCGCGCGCAGCCAGTCGAATGCTTTGGCAATCACGCCCGGAGTTCCTTCTGTGATCTTCGCGTCCGGCGGCATTGCGGCGACCTCATCTTCAGTAAACCATTCGGCACGGCTTGCATCGTCGCAAGCCTTCAGCACGCCACCGGTTGGGCGGCAGATGTAATCCATCAGGATGTAATGGTATTCGACCTGCGCGGATTCGTTGCGCATGATGCGTTCGAAAACCTCGATGAGGTGAACGACCTCCACTTCGAGGCACGTCTCTTCCATGACTTCGCGCCGCAGAGCGTCTTCGAGGAATTCGCCTGTTTCCACTGCGCCGCCGGGCAGCGACCAGTAACCTTTGAGCGGCTCACGTCCCCGTTCCACCAGAAGGATTCGATTGTTGTCGATGATGAGTGCGCCGACGCCGGGAACAGGGCGCGGGGGGAAGCGACGGTCATCCGGCATCAGTATTGAATTGCGCCCTTCGCACCGATTTTGATTTTGTAGATTTCTTTGGGCGTGGCGACGAAGAGAAAATCGAATTCCGGGCCGCCGAACGCGCAGTTAATCACGCGCTGAGAATCCATGAGGGTTCGCATGAGTTTGCCGTCGGGCGTGTAAATGGCAAGGCCCTGGGCGCTTACGTAGAGTCGGCCGGTGACATCCAGGCGCAATCCGGCAGGAACGCCTTCGACGCCTTTGATGAAGTCGCGCGGATTGGTGGCCGCTCCTTTCGAATCCAGATCGAACTGCACGACGGCGTGGCGGTCGGCATCCGAAACGAACAGCTTCTTTCCGTCGGCGGAAAGTGCGATTCCATTCGGCCGCGTCTGCCAGCGGGCGACAGCTTCAATTTCACCCTTCGGGCTGACGTGAAAGATGCCGTTGAAACTCAGTTCCCGGGTATCGATCGCGCCTGCGAAGGCAGGATCTGTGAAGTAAACCTGCCCATCGTGCCGTACCGTTATTTCGCCGGGCGAGTTCAGCTTCTTGCCTTCGAAGGCCGCGGCGACGGTTTCCATCGCGCCCTTCTTATCCAGCCGAACGACCTTGCGCGCGTTCGCTTCGCAGATGTACAGCCGCGATTGCGCGTCGTAAGCCAGACCCTGCGCACCATTCGTATCCTGACGGGTGGGCTTCGGACGCTGATCGGGGTCCAGCCGGTAGATTTCGCGCTTTGCGGTATCCGCGATTGCGAGAAAGCCATCTCGCGACCAGACGATGCCGGCCGGAAAGCGCATCCCGGTGGCGACGCGGGTCACTTCCACTTCTTCGGGAATCTGAGCGCTGACAAGATTGCTCAGGACGAGGATCAGGGCGAGCGACGAAAGGCGCGGCAAGATACACCTCCTCACGCTTGTCCGGTTCACAACGGCGAGAGCTGAATGTTGTTGACGACGCTCTTCACGCCTTTAACTTTTTTCGCCAGACTCTCAGCCTTGTTTTTTTGCTTTGGCTCCTGCACTTTGCCCTTGAGCGTGACGACGCCCCCTTTGACGTCCACTTCGATCGCGCCGCCTTTGACGACGGGGTCGGCCGCGAGCTTCGAGCGAACGCTGTCTGAGATGAAATTATCGTCGTTTACCGGCTTCGGGGGTTTATCGGCAGCCAGCATCGAGACTACAAAAGCAAGGGTTAAAGCGAATGCAGTCGCGACGCGTTTAATTTTCATCTCTTTGAGCCATTGTACGCCAGTCGATGGTATTCAGGAACGCGGACTTCTCCCGCCAGTCGGGTTCCACCTTGACGTGGAGATCCAGATAGATCCGGGCGTCGAAGAGCGCTTCCATCTCTTCGCGGGCGGCAATGCCGGTGCGCTTCAGGGAAGCGCCTTTGGCGCCAATGATAATGGCCTTCTGACCGGAGCGCTCGACATAGATGGTGGCGTAAATCTTAATCAGCTTCGGCGATTCTTCCCATTTATCGACGATGATGTTCACCGAATGGGGCACCTCCTGCTGAGTGGTCAGCAGAATTTTTTCGCGGATCAGTTCGGCCGCCAGGAACTTTGCCGGCTGATCGGTAATATGATCGGGCGGGAAATATTCGGGGCCTTCCGGCAGTCGTTTAATGACTTCCTCGCCGAGCCGCTGCACGCCTTCGCCGTTCAGCGCGGATAACGGAATGTATTCGGCAAAGGTGAAGCGCTTGCGGTATTCATCGAGAACCGGCAGGAGTTCGGCTTTCGATTTCAGCGCATCGGTCTTGTTGACCGCCAGAATGACAGGCGGTCCGTCAGGACGCAGAATGGCCAGGGCCCGCTCATCCTGGGTGTTCAGGTGCGGCTGGGTGGCGTCAACAACGTAAACAAAGAGGTCGCGTTCTTCGAGGGACGCGCGGACAGCATCCATCATTCGCTTGTTGATGGAGGAATCCGACCGGTGTATGCCGGGTGTATCGATGAAGATGACCTGCGCGCCCGGGGTGTTCATGACACCCTGGATGGCGGTGCGGGTTGTCTGAGGCTTATCCGCGACGATTGAAATTTTCTGTCCCACCAGCGCGTTCAACAGCGTGGATTTGCCCGCGTTGGGGCGGCCCAGAATTGAAACAAAACCAGAACGGAAGGGCTTGGCGATCACTGGGTCACACCCATTGGCGGACCTTCCGGTAAGCGGCTCAGATGCACTTGCACCACCCGCATTTCGTCGCTTGCCAGAACCTCGGCGCGAATGCCGTCGCGTTCAATAGTTTCGCCGGGTTTCGGCACGTGGCCCAGCCATTCGGTAATGAGCCCGCCGATAGTTGTCGATTCGATATCTTCCTCCGCGTGATAATCCAGCATAGCCGCCAGCCTGGTCAGATCGAAGTTGCCTGAAACGATCAGGCCGCCGTTGCCATCTTCTTTCACGTCGGAATCGGGTTCATGTTCGTCCCGGATTTCGCCGAGGATCACTTCCACAAGATCTTCCATGGTGGCGAGGCCGGCGGTGTTGCCATATTCATCGACCACGATCACCATGTGCGCGCCTTCCTGCTGCATTTCGCGCATCAGGTCGTGCACCGATTTCGTTTCCGGTACGAGACGAATCGGCCGCATCAGTTCCCGAACAGTCCGCTTGACCCGGTCGCTGTCCGGCACTTCAAACATGTCGCGAACATGAACGAAACCGACGATCTCATCGATGGAGGACTGGCAAACGGGAATGCGCGAAAACTGTTCGTGGATCACGAGCTCGTGCAATTCCGCCAGTGTGTCGCCGGCCCGGGTGGTGACCATATTGGGGCGCGGCGTCATGATCTCCCGCACAACCTTGTCGCCGAACGCAATCACGGATTCAATGAGCCGGCGATCGTCTTCTTCGATGAGGCCTTCTTCCGTGCCCGCGGTGATGAGCGCATCGATATTTTCCGCGGGTGTGGCGGGCACATCGCCTTCTTCCTGCGGCTTGACGATATCGAGCAATGACTGAAGGAAATTCAGCACCACGACAAACGGCCGGGCGAGAATGGCGCACAAACTGAAGAACGGCAGGAAGGCCAGAAGCCAGTGACCGGAAGATCGCCGAAAGAGCAGTTGCGGAATGAGATATGCCGAAAGGGCCATCAGCAACAGGGCTGAGCCCACAGCTTCCAGGAGGTCGAGCGGAATGATGGAGCCTGTGCCCGATACCTGCGCGAGCGAGAGAACGCCCATCAGAACCAAACAGGTATGCTTCCACAGCGAAAAGGTGAGCGAGCCTTCTTCGGTGGATCGCAGCTTCAGCTTTGCTTCCAGCACTTCCTTGAAATAAGCCAGTGCCGGCCATTCACGAGTGCGCAGCCGCATGCTTTCCAGATAAAGCGTCTGGATGGTGGTGAACAGAGCGGTGACTACAACCAGAACAACCAGGATCAGAGCAATCATTCTGCTTCCCGATTGAGAGTACGTTGAATCAGCCCTGTGGGCAAGCCCAGCTTCCGTTGCCAGCGAAGTTCGGCGCGCGCCATTTCGCCGGAGTCGGTTTCATGATCGAGGCCGAGCAGATGCAGAACTCCGTGAAGCATCAGGATGCAAACCTCCTGCTCGATGGAATGGCCCCGCTCCCGCGCCTGAGTTCGTGCCCGGCCGAGCGAGATGGCGATCTCGCCGATGGGATCTTTTTCGCCCGAAGGAAACGAAAGTACATCCGTGGCCGCGTCCTTACCGCGAAAACGCAGATTCAGGGATCTGAGTTCCGAATCGCCTGTGATCAGGCAATGGAAAGTCTTGCCGCGCGCGACCTGATCGCGCGCAGCACGGGCAAACTGTTCAAGACGAGAACGCTTCAGGGTAGCCGGCGAACGCCGGTAAAGTATCAGTGGATCGGATTTCATCTGTTGCCGCTCAGGCCTGTGCCGGAGCGGGAATCGCCGGGTCGGGTTCTGCGGGAACCGCTTCGCCCAGCTTAAGCGATAGTTGTTTTCCCGCTATCGCTTCGTTATGTTTTTCGTAGGCGCGGACGATTCGCTGCACCAGGCTGTGCCGCACCACATCGCGCTCATCGAACTGGACGAACGAGATGCCTTCGACGCCCTTGAGAATATCCACGGCGTCGAGCAAACCGCTGCGGCGGCCGGTCGGCAAATCCATTTGCGTCAGATCGCCGGTGACAACCATTTTCGAATTGAAGCCCTGGCGGGTGAGCACCATCTTCATCTGTTCCTGCGTTGTGTTCTGCGCTTCATCGAGAATGATGAAGCTGTCGTTCAGCGTACGGCCGCGCATGAAGGCGAGGGGCGCCACTTCGATTGAGGCGCGTTCCACCAGCTTTTCCACCCGTTCCGCGTCGAGCATGTCATACAGGGCGTCGTAGAGCGGACGCAGGTAGGGATCGATCTTCTCCTGCAATGACCCGGGAAGGAACCCCAGGCGCTCGCCGGCTTCTACCGCCGGGCGCGTCAGGATGATGCGCGTCACGCGCTTCGAAATCAGCGCCTGAATCGCCATGGCAACCGCGAGGTATGTCTTGCCCGTGCCGGCCGGGCCAACTCCAAAAACCAGGTCGTTACGCTCGATCGCTTCCAGATAGCGGCGTTGAGTGGCCGTCTTCGGCGCCAGGACTTTCTTGCCAAAACTGCGCTGCTTACCGCTGTCGAACAATGCGCGAAGGGAAACTTCCGGATCGGTCGTCACAACCCTGAGCAGGCTGTTCAGGTCACCGTTCTTAAAGACCACGCCCTCCTTCACCAGCGCGAAATAATCCTGGAGGATATGCTCGGCACGTGCGACTGCGGCGGGTTCGCCTTCAATCGCCAGCGCATCCGTATTCAGGACTGTACTGACGCCAAGACCGGATTCGAGTAATCGGATATTCTCGTCGCGAGTGCCGAAGAGGCTCTCAATACCGTGGGTAACGGGGACGGTGGTGATCATCGGTGCTGAAACGGACCTCCATGAACGTGGAATGAAATAGCTGAGAATGAACCAAAAGACGACACGAACGGATCAGCGATCGGTTTGCTCATGAGCGGGTGAAACAGAACGCGCAGGGGTGATCGCAATGCGAGGACGTGCAAGGCCGCGATATAGCGGGGAAGGGCAACACCATCCAGTCCAATTATAGCAAGGAAAAGTAAAGAAAAAACTGACCGCAAGCGAAAAGAGACACTACTCCCATGGAATTAACGTCGATGGCGGCAGGGGACGCCTTGTTATAGCGCTGTATCCTGCCGCCCATGAATCGAGCGGGATCTATCGGGCTGTCGGCCCGCGGTTAGTAAGTACATATGCCCGCGTGCATAGCGCCAATTTCGATCCTCCGCCC
>JAICJH010000010.1 GCA_025928545.1 Bryobacteraceae bacterium
ACGCGGCGATCCGAAAGCGCCACCAGCTCAATATGTTCGAGTTGCTGGGAAGAAAACGGTAGTGCGCTGGCAATGCCCACGTTGTGGGTGAATTCCGTGAGGACGCTGGACGCTGTGGCCAGACGGTCTTCGAGCGAATCGGCGGATTGCATCCGCGCATAGATACGCTGGCGCTCCGCCGGAGGCATGGGCCGCGCCGGCACACTCGCCGCGAAATCGCGAAAAGCTTTATCGGTCGGGACGCGCCCGGCCGAGGCGTGGGGTTGAGCCAGATAGCCGTCTTCGGCCAGATCGGCCATCACATTGCGAATGGTTGCGGGGCTGAGAGAAAGGTGACGCAGGCGGGCAAGCGTCCGGGAGCCGACCGGTTCACCGGATTCGATATGGGCGCCAACGATCTGATGAAGGATCGCTCGCTCCCGCGCCGTAAGTTGTCTTGATGCCGGCTGCATGCCTGAACGCCTGATTTCAATATATAACGAGCGTCCGCGCTGCGAAAACTATTTACTTGCGAAAATGGAGGTTTGAGGTGGGCATGAAAGTCAGGACAGGCTGGGTTTTCCTTTTGCTCGCGGCGAATATCGCATTTGCAGATCAGGTCACGCTGAAGAACGGCGACCGCGTGACAGGGGCAATCGTCAAGAAGGATGGCAACGATCTGACGATCAAATCCGATTTGATGGGTGTCATCAAGGTTGCCTGGGATCAGGTAACCGATATCAAATCGAACGAGCCGCTGAGCGTGGTTTTGGCTGGGCAAACGGCTGAAAAACCCGCGGTAACGAAGGCGACAATCACGTCCAGCGGCGGACAGATCACGCTGTCGGGTGGTCCGGCCGGAACGAAAACGGTGGCCCCGGCCGAGATCGCAGCCATTCGCGATAATTCCGAGGAGAGCGCTTATGAACGACTGCTGAACCCCGGGCTATTTCAGCTGTGGACGGGAAACGCAACTCTGGGCCTGGCGGGAACCGCGGGCAACGCCGTGACCAGTACTTTCACGTTTGGCGTGAATACCTCGCGAATCACACGGCATGACAAGATCGGGCTCTATTTCAATTCGGTGAAATCATCGGCCACCGTGAATCATGTCAGCGCCGGGACGGCACAGGCGATTCGCGGCGGGTGGAAATACGACCGGAAGTTCGGCTCACGCATGGAAGTGAATACCTTCAACGACTATGAATACGACCGGTTTCAGAGCCTCGATCTGCGCTTTGTCATCGGCGGAGGTTTGGGGTATCGCGCGTGGAAGAGTTCACGCGGCGCTCTTGCCCTCCAGGCCGGCCTCGATTACGATCACGATAAATTCTCTCCCGCGGCACCTGCCGTTGCTTTCTCGCGAAACGGGTCGGAAGGCTACTGGGGCGATGATTTCGACTACAAGCTCAACAGCACGACAAGCATCGTCCAGGGCTTCAGGATGTTTGACAGTCTTTCCGATGTGGGCGCCTACCGCGCGAACTTCGATCTTTCGTCGAATACAAAACTCCGCAAGTGGCTGGTTTGGAATTTGAGTTTCAGCGACAGGTATCTGAATGATCCGGTGCCTGGTCGGAAGAGAAATGATGTGCTGTACACGACTGGCCTGGGCGTCACCTTCGGGCATTAACTAACGTCGAGTTAATTTTCCAGCGGCGTCTTTTCCGCCTTGTCGATTACGACGATATCGACCGGAATGCTTGCAACCTTCACAAGCCTGAGCCCAAGCTGCTTTTCAACTGCGTTGAAAATGTTCGGGAGGCCGCTTCCGGGATCGCTCGCAGTCTCCGGGGTGGGAGCATCACCGCCTCCTCCCCTGCCTGCGAGTAGGGGCATATTCGCACGCATCGCCGGCGTGATCCCAACACAGCCGGGGCAATCGACGTCCAGATTGAAGTCATACCTCCCGGTTAGACCGGTCTTATCGACAACGCGCGGCTGAACTACGCTCGCATCGTTTCCGAGCGCACGCGACACCATGAATCCCAGGCGCTCCAGAATTTCCGCCATCGAACGGTCCTGAAACTGAGCTCGCATCGCTCCCCCGCCCATACCGATCACCGATTGCGGTCCCGGGGGCAGAATGGCTTTGCCATCGGGCCCGAGCTTCGGTGGCGTCGGAGGGAAGGTGCGTTCCGGGGCTACCGCTTCCGCTGCCTGCATGGTTGGTTTGAGATTCGGCCCCGCCGCCGCGACGACTAACTCGTAGCCAGGGAAAGGCCGGGTTTCATGATGAACTTTCATCTGAAATCGCTCAATCAATAACTGCTGCAGCATGAGTTGAAACTGCTGCGTCGTGGTGGTCGGCGGCATGGTGGCAATGACGGTGAACAGACTGCTGTTTGGCGCTGTGAGCCAGGGTGGTCCGGAGATCTGGTCTGCGTGAACGTCATACGCTCTGATCAGCAGGGTGATTAGCGGCAGTTGAGTATACGTGATGCGGCCGGGATCGCTTGTGCCCGGCCCGCCTTTCGCCAGAAAAGAAGACCCGGGGACTATTTCGTTGCTGGCCGGCTTCACCGATGCCGCATCGAATGCTGGTTGGGCGATTGCCGACAGGGAGAGAAGCAGAGATACAGACAGATTGCGAAGCATTTTTCGGTCAACCTCATTCGAGAAACATTTCCATATACAGGTCCGACCGCGCATAAGGCGAGCGGCGAACCCGTTCCGGCGGCAGGTGCGCAAATCCGGCCGATTCATACAGGTGAATCGCGTTCGGAAGTTTGGTGCTGGTCTCCAGATAAAGCCTGCGCGCGCCCATTTCCTGCCCGCGTTCGATGACGCGGGCCAGCAGCTGCTTCCCAATTCCGCGGCCACGAAATTCTTCCGCCACCGCCATCTTGCCGATTTCATACGAGCTGTCCGGCATGGCCAGCAAAGCGCAGCAACCGATCGCGCGGTGATCGTTCATTGCCATGATGATTTCTCCACCCGGCTTCAGAATGTACTTCACCGGATCGCCGAGTACTTCCAGATCTTTTGACTCGACAGTGAAGAACTGCCTGATCCAGGCCTCGTTCAGTTCGCGAAAAGCAATTTCATCGCCGGCCTCGAAGGGCCGGAAGGTCACGGATATCATCGGGTCTGTTGCTATTCAATCTACCCGATGAACCGGGAGCTTATTGCGCGGCAGGGGACGGGCCACCGTCGGACAGGGTGAAATTAACGTCGATCGTCGTCAACACTTCGACGGCGTTTCCGTTCAACAGCGTGGGCTTGTACTGCCATTGCTTCACTGCCTCCAATGCGGCAGGAATCAGCAGCGGCGGTCCTGAGATCACCTTGAGATCCTCAATGTACCCTTCCTTCGCGATAGTCGCTTCGAATTTAACCGTGCCCTGCTGGCGCGCCATTTTTGCGAGCGGTGGATAGACCGGCTTTACCGCGCTGAGGAGGTTTGCCGCCTGGACGTTGCCGCCGATCCGCTGGGGACCATTGGTGGCGTTGCCCGAAAACTGTGTTGCCGCGGGAATAAGACTGCCCATCATTTGACCAGGCGCTCCACTGGCGATGACGGTCTGCGGCGCTGTAATTCGAAGTTCCGAAGTGTTATTCCCCATAGTCGCGAATGAGGCTGCCAGGTGCGAATCAAACGCCTTCGCGACCTCGATCGATTTGACGGCGAGTTCGTACGACCATGGATCGCCCGGACGAAACGGAATCTGTGCGATGAGCTGATCGCGCGTCGAATCGGAAAGGCCGGCAACAACGATGTTGCCGAATTTCCGGGACTGCATCTGCTGGGCTGCGGCCAGTTCCTGCAGCTTCTTCTGCATTTCATTGAGGAGTGCTGTCCCTGCGGGATCTGATCCGTCCGCCTGCTTTTTCTTCAGCTCCGACAACTGGTTCAACATGAAGTTTTCAAGCGCCGGATTGGATTGTTGAACAACTGCCGGAGTCGGCCCCGCGCCGCCGCGCCCACCGGGCGCCGGACGTGCTGGAGCAATTGGCACCTGTGCCTGAACCGAGGCAGGCACAGGCGAGTTCGCGCCCACCGGTTTCACGAAATCAATATTCACCACTCGCGTAGCCCCGCCCGCGCTCTTATCGAAATGCCAGTTCAACACAGCCTGCTGCACGCCTTTACGCAGGTCATCCGGTCCGCTGAGAATGGCATCGTCAATTACCTCGCCGTTTGCATCCAGCCTGACCTGAACAACCACCGTACCTTCCACGCCCTTCATCAAAGCGTCCACTGGATAAGAAACAGGCGTCCGGTGCATCAACTGCGAGCCGTTCATGTTCACGCTGACACCTGGTCCATCCACCATCATCTGCGCCTGCGCATGCAACGGAACCACACTGGTGATGAACCAGCACGCGACAGCCATCGTGCACAGGGCCGCCACCTGACCCATAACCAAACGCTTCTTCGACATCCTGGCCTCGCGGACAATCCCCATCACTCTCTGCTTCAAATGGCGGCGGCGGAGAAACAGCGGCGCCGGCGCCAGGTCCAGTTCGGCGGTTACTCCGGCCATAGCCAGCAAAGTATCTACGTACGGCCCGCGAGCCTGCGTCATATCGATGACCGCCTGATCCACGGTCTGCTCACGCGATAGCTGAATCTCGCCCAACACCCACCAGATCGCCGGATGAAACCAGAAGACGGCCCGTACGATTTCCTCTCCCAGCGTGAACAGCCAGTCGCGCCGCTCAACGTGAAGCAATTCGTGGAACAAAATTGCATCACGCATAGCGTCGGACATAGTTGGAAAGTTCGCGGGCAACAGAACCACGGGGCGGAAGAAGCCAAATGTCACCGGACCACTGATCTGATCAGACAACAGAAGCCTGGTGTCGCGTGCCGAGTTGCTCCATTCGGCGGGCAGCGGGATGGCTTGCCCGTGTCGGCGGTATCCGGCGAGTTTCAACAAACCGGTTGCCAGCCAGAGCAGGCGCAATGCGACGCCAGCCAGTAAAAGCCACAATGCGATGGACGTCACCGGCGGAAACACGGGCCGCACGGCTGCGTTCATGCCGACATGCTCAGCCATTTTCACCGCCACAATCGGCGCGTTCGCCATCACGATGACTTCCGAGCGCCAGGCTCGCATCCACGGCAGCGCCAGGCAGGCAACCAGCAACACCTGCCAGTAAAGGAGCCGCGCGGCGGGCGCTTTGCCTCCGCCGCTCAGACGCAGCAGCGCCGGCAGCGCCGCGCCGATTCCGACCAGCAGGCCAATCTGCAATACGTAAGCAATGATGTTCGTCCAGACCTGTGTCGTATCCATATCGATTCCTTTTCTAAAGCAACCTGAAACTGAAAATCACCTGAGTTTGAACGCTGACCGGAGCGCCGTCTTTGGAGCCTGGCCTGAAACGCCAGCGCGCGAGAGCGTCGGTGGCCGCCCGGTCAAGCCCGGGATCCAGCGAGCCGATCACTTGAACATTCCGCGCCAGGCCGTCCGCACCGACCACCATCGACACCGTGACCGAACCGGATAGTCCAGCCTTCTTCGCACCATCCGTGTACACCGGGTCGTACTTCATAATCACCGCGGGAGGCGTGACGCCATTGCCTGCCTGGTATACGTCCGCAGGCAAAGGCGCGGGCGTTATGAGCGGCTGCTGCGCCGGGTTAAAAGCAGGCCCGATCCAGAGGCTCCAACGCTGCGGGTCGAAATTATTGACGAGCTCGATCTCAAGATTCGAATCGAAATCGTTCACAATCTGCCTGACCACTGCGGCGGCTGCGGCAGTCCACGTCGCACCGGCTTTCACCGGCAAACGCGATCGCAATTGGTTCGCGGCCCCTTCGGAGAGGCCGGCGATCCGGATTCCGTCCAACGCATGGCCGAGCGCACTGGATATTGTCGGCTGTAAGGTATTCACGTAAGCGCCGTCCATCCATATCGTGCGCGCCACAAATGTGGGTACGCTTCGCGGTGCGGCGTTCGTATTGATTCCAGGCGCAGCAGGAAAACTGGCCTGTGCATAAATTGGATTCACGAAATCGATACTGAGGGATCGTTTGGTATTCGCCTGCGTTGCGTCGAACTGCCAGTTCGGCAGGGAATCCACTGCCGCCTGGCAAAGCTCGCGAGGGCACCGGACCACCGTTTCATCGCTCAATTGGCCATCCGCACCGATTGTTGCCTCAACGATGATGCGCCCCTCAACGCCGCGCAAGAGCGCTTCCGCGGGATATGAAATCGGCGTCCGATAGACCAGCTTCGCGTTGCCCGCATTAACCGAAACTCCGGTCGCATCGGTTATTCGTTGCGGTGCGGCAGCGAGCGGGAGCGCTTCGCTGACAACCCAGGCAACTCCGGCGATTGCCGTGAGCGCGGCCGCCTGGCTGAATATCAGACGCATCTTCGAAAGCCTTCTCATCCGAACCTCCTGAACCAGTTCCAGCACGCGCCGCCGGAAATGGCGTCGCCGCAGGAACAGCGGAGCGGGTGCCAGATCCAGATGATTGCTTTCGGGCACAGGACTCGCCATTGCGAGCAACGCATCGACATAGCTTCCGCGTGCGTTGGTAATCTCAACCACAGTCTGATCCACCGTCTGTTCGCGAGCCAGCTGAATTTCGCCGAGAACCCACCAAATAGCTGGATGGAACCAAAATGCGGCGCGAACGATTTCTTCCGCGAAAGTGAAGAGCCAATCACGGCGCTCCACATGCACCAGTTCATGACAGAGAATTGCGTCGCGCAGTTCCCCACGCAGATCTGGAAAACGCGCGGGCAACAGCACCACGGGATCGCGCCAGCCAAACGTCACCGGGCTGGCGATTTCATCCGAAACCAGCCAGCGGGCGCTGGTGGCGGTTGCAATTCTGAAAACCGGATCGGATTGCAGCGTCTGACCGCGTCGCCGATAGCCGGCCAATCGGATCAGCCCCACCGCAAGCCACACGAGGCGGATCGCAATGCCCGCGGCGAGTAGCCACAAAATGATCTCGGCGAAAGAATATGGCCGCCGCAAAGAGACTGTAACAGCATTCCGGGAAGCTGGAGCCAGCGCTGACACTGGCGCCTGCACGGCCGGAAGGGTCTCGCTGGTTGCATTGATGACTTCCTGCCGCCACGGCTGCACCCAGGGCAGGATCAGACAAGCCGCCAGCAACGTTTGCCAGAACAGCAACCTCGCGCGCGGGGTCCGGATTCGCAATAGCGGCGGAGCCAGTGCGCCCACTCCGACCAGCAGCCCCACCTGAAGCGCATACGCGATGATGTTGTTCCAGAGCTGTGCAGTATTCATGTCAGTTCTCCGTTGGAACTCTTTCCGCGTGATCTACGATCAGACTCTCGATCGGCGCCTTGCGTTTTTCAAGCGTCAGACCGAGTTTCTGAACCGACGAGAAGATTGATACGACGTCCTGGTGATCTGCCGGCGGTTCAACGGGCAGGCTCGCGCGGTTCCTCGCGCCGGCCAGCGTAAGCGGAACATCCAGGCGGACATGATACGGAACTTTGATGCCCGTCATATTGACCACGGGCAATTCCAGATACGGCGTCAGAGTGCGCGCGAACTCGGCCATGGTGATTCTGGGGGCGTCGAAGGTTCGTACTCCGTCTGGATTTGATCTTTCCGATGAAATCGTCCAAAAACCATCGCCTCCCTCGGTGCTGATCTTCTGTAGCATCGTCCGTCCAGTCATGTACTGCGTGTCTGGTTGGTTGTCGAGGGCGGCGTCATTCAGCTTTGGACCATCCTTGCCTGGCAGCAGAGCGTAAATTTGTTGCTCTCTTGCCTCGCGATGCAGGACCAAACCGAAGCGATCCGCCAATAGTGCCTGAAGCATCACCGGTATCTGCTCTTTGGTTGCGCCCTCCGGCGGCTTCGCCATTAGACTGAAACCAGTTTTGGTAATCCAGTCCGGGCCGGAGACTTGAAACGCTTCCACCTTATATGCCAGCTGTATCAGATACTTCAGATTCACGGGCGAAAGATTGACGCGACTTTCCCCAATCGTTGAAGCGAAGACCGGTGGTGCTCCTGCCAGTTTGACTGACGCGACCTCGAACTGCGGCGCCGGCTGCGCATGGCAGATTCCGGCAACAACGGCGATGATGAGAGCGATCCGCACGATAATCTTTCACAACAGCCGGAAATTCACTTCGATCTGTGCCCTGACCTTCACCGGGACGCCCCTGTTAGCACCCGGCCTGAACCTCCATTGCTGAACACATTCAACCGCTTTTTCGTCGAGACCCATGCCGAGACTCCTGACGACCTTGATGTCCTCGGCTTTTCCTTCCGTGTTGACGACCACGGAAAGCATCACGGAGCCGCTGTACTTCGCCTGGCGCGCTTCTTCGGTGTAAATCGGGTCGGTTTTGGAAAGCACCGCGGGCGGCGCCGTACCGTTTCCCACGCTGAAAACGTCGTCCTGCGCCTGCGCGGTGAAAACCGGCGCCGGGCCGCCGGACCCGAATCCCTGTCCTACGCCACCGCCCTGACCTATTCCAACTCCCCGCCCGGCGGCCGTGAACACCGGTGCCGCGCCCGGCAGAGTGACATGGATTTCAAACCCTCCGCCAGTTGTGCGGGCCAGCATTGTGGTCAGATGTGAATCGAAATCCTTCGCGGCCTTCGTCACAGACGCAAGCGCCTGAGCGGACCAGTCGTCGCCTGCATGGACCGGAAGTTTCGACAGCAATTCGTCGCGCGCTGAATCGGATAATCCACTCACGACGACGCGATCGATCCTGCCCGTCGTGAAAGCCCGGGCCAAACCACCTGAAGCGCCAACCGCTGAAACACCGCTGCGCGACGCTATGGCAGGCATGGCCGGTCTCGCTCCGGACGGTCGCGCAAAACTGATATTCACCGTGCGGGTCGTCAGCGCCTCCGTTTTGTCGAAGTGCCAGTCCAGCACCGACTGCAAAACCGTTTTGCGCAGTTCATCCGGACCGCTCAGAATCATCGCGTCGGAAACTTCGCCGTTCGCGTTGAGCTTCAGTTGCACGACCACCATACCTTCGATGCCCTTCGATGACGCGTCCGCCGGATAGGGCACCGATGAGCGGTGCATCAGCGACGAGCCGTTCGTATTCACTGCCACTCCCGGACCGTCGTTCACCACCTGCGGCGCAGCCATCAGGGGAAAGGCTCCCGTCGCCAGCCAGCAGGCAGCGGCCATCATCATGAACGCCCCGCCCATCAGACACACCCAACGCGTTTTCGACATTGTTGACATACTTACCTCTTTCACCACTTCCATCAATCTCTTCTTCAGATGACGCCGGCGCAGAAACATCGGAGCCGGCGCCATCTCCACGGCGCCTGACGCGCTGGCCATCAGCAACAAAGTGTCAACGTAAGATCCGCGCGCGCGAGTTGTGTCGACCACTATCTGATCCACCGTCTGCTCCCGGGCGAGTTGGATTTCTCCCAGCACCCACCAGATCGCCGGGTGGAACCACAGCACAGCGCGTACCAGTTCCTCGCCGATCGTGAACAGCCAGTCGCGACGCTCCACGTGGAGTAACTCATGGCAAAGGATGGCGTCGCGCATCTCCGGAGCCAGTGCGGGAAAATTGCCAGGCAGCAGGATGACCGGTTCGCGCCAACCGAATGTCACCGGACCGGTAACATCTCCGGAGACCAGCATTTGAGCACTCACCAATGAACCGGGCGGTCGCAATTCACGAGGTAATTCCTCACCACGCCCGCGGTATACGCTCAGCCGGACAAACCCCGTAACCAGCAGGATGAGACGAATGAAAATACCCGCCGCCAGAATCCAAAGTGCAACTGCCGCCACGGGGATGGCGACATGCGCCGGGCTTGACGACACCGGCGCGACAGCCGTGATCGTAGTGCTCACCTGTATCGCGCCGCCCACAACTTCCTGCCTCCAGCTTCGAATCCACGGCAACGCCAGGCAAGCGACCAGCAGAACCTGCCAGTACATCAGCCGCGCCCGCGGCATCCGAATCCGGAGCAAGGTTGGGGCGAGCGCACCCAGACCGACCATCAGGCCGATCTGGAGCGAGTAAGCCAGCGTATTGCTCCACGCCAGTGTGGTGCTCATGGCTAGTCCTTGTCTTTTTCCGTCTTTTCCGTCCGCATGCGCGCGATCTCTTCCAGATCTTCACGGGAAAGATCGTGCTCTTCCACCAGATGAACCAGCAGCGGCTCGGCCGAACCGTTGAACACGCGGTTCACGAAGTCGCGAACCATGGCGCTGATGACCTTGACCTTCGGTTGTGCCGGCCGGTAAACGTGCGCGCGGTCCGTCTGATTTTTCTTGAGGTATTTCTTCTGTTCCAGGATTTTCATCATGGTCATCACGGTCGTGTAAGCTACCTTACGGCGCTTCAGCAGCGTTTCGTAGACTTCACGAACCGTGACCGTATCGTGTTCCCATACGACTTTCATGATTTCCAGTTCCTGTTGAGTGAGGATAGTGCTCTTGCGACGCATACTAACTATTTAGTACTATCATGAGCGCGTTTGCAAGTAAAATCTTTTATGACCATGTCCCGAAAGTCACTTCCCCACTTCCTGGTGGCCGGTCTGGCGCTATGGATTTGCGGTTGCGCTCACCAGCCTGTCACTTTTCGGCTGCTGCCTCCCGCCCCCGGGCCGGGCGCCCTCCCCACCCTGATTCCTCCTCAGGCGAAAGACGTTACGCTCGCCCGGGCCACCGTACCGATCGGCCGGATTCCCCGAAAAATCCTCTGCGAAGCCTCCCCGCATGGTCTTGCCGTCGAGCGCAAAGGTCCTACGGGAGCCCGGATCGTCGTGACGAGGGACACCATTGCCGAAACCACCGCCGCCGAACTATTCTCCTGGACTCTGGCGCTCGAAAAAGCGGGCTGTCTGGCTCCTAATATGGCTTTCCAGACCGCGGAAAACATCGTGGACGCGCTGCCACTGACTCTGGCAAAGCGAGCCCAACTGCTCCAGGGGCGCGGCGACCTCAAACCGGTGAACTCCCTTCGCGTGGTTTCACCCGTCCTGAAGCCCGGCGAATCGGGCCCTCTCGCCGATGTTCAGTCGGTATCGCAGGGTGCCAATCCAGGCAGTCTGGACGTGTCCGTGAAAACCAATCCCGCGGTCATCGGCTATGAGATCGACTGGTACGACTTCTTCCCCCAGGATGGCGGCCCCGGTTACCGGATCTCCCCGCGCGACGCGGAAATCCATGTAAATGGGAATGTGGCGCATGCCGCGGCGCCCACCACGGACCGTTTCTATTTTGGCCCCGCCGCACGTTGGTACGAGCTCTACATGATGACTAAAGTCTCCGAAAACGACTTTGATTTCGTCGTGTTCTCTGCCCGGACGTCCGACGAACTCAATAACTCAGTCGCGGCGTTCCAGAAGGATGCCGCGGCTTTCCTCAAAACCGCCGATCCTGCAACCTACACGGTACTTCCGCACGGCAGCGGGATCAACGCCTATATCCGGGTGAAAGTGAATGGCGTCTGGCTGGATTTGCCGAAGGGCAATACGGTCAGGCAGGCCGTTTCACAGGCCGGCAATGCCCCCAGCCCCTTGCTCCCGCGCCTGAAAATACGCAAACTGCACGACGGGAAACTTTATCCGGTGGAATTCGATCGCGCGACCGATCAGGTCCTGTCGCTGCCGCTTGAGGGCGGAGAAGAGATCGATTGGTAAAGTTGGGTCCGCTGAATTCGGGTGAGCAGTTACTTCAATTGCTTAAGGAACTGTACCGCGGCTGACCGCTGCCCCGGATCGCCGCTCTCCGCAGCTGAAGCAAGTTCACGCCTCGCATCATCCAGCGCGCCGGCATTGGCATAGAGTACTCCCAATTCCAAAGGTGAATTATGCAAAGTCGTGCGTGCTTCGGACAGTCGCCGGGCGGCGGTTTCATCCAGCACTGCGAAGCGTGCCTCCGGCTGAGTCGGCGAAGGCGCTCTGTCTACGTGCTTGCCTTTCACCGCGCGCACTTCCCAGCGGTAAACAGCACCGCGCGCCAACGGTACTTCCGGACGCCATGCCGGAGCTGTCAAAGCCGAAGCGCTGGCCACGGCCCGAAACTGATCGTCGTAGATCGCAACATCGTAAGTGGCCCCTTCCACCGGCGTCCAGCGAAGAACCGGAGCATCTTCCACCACGGCCGTGGCAAGCGGTGAAATCACATGGAAAGCAGGCGTCTTGGCTGCATCCACCGAACGGAGCTGAATCGGGCCTGCCGTCATTTCGGAAATGGACGACGGAATTCGCAGGTGGCCGGAGTCGATGGCCGTCTTTACCTCACTCTGATAGGCGGAAGGAAGATTGGCCGCAATCTGCGGAATTGCTTCGGGTACCGGAATTCGTGCAGCCTCGTTGCTCGATTGATGCCTGTGAATCGCGAGCCAGGCGGTAGCTCCCAGGGCCGTAATCGCCAGACCCGCCGCCATGGGTCGCAGCCAGACTCTGCCCGGCCGAATCGCAACGGGGGCGCTTGCTCCCGACCTGACCACAGGAACAGCCGGAGCGCGATTTTCATCGGCAAACCGTCGCAGATCGTCGGCATCGGCGTGGCATACCCCACATTGATCCAGATGCTGCATGAGATCGGCGGAAAGTGGCTTATGGGCTGCGAAATCATCGAGTTGCGCCTCTGTCAGATGGTCCGAAGCAAGCTCTCTGTGAAGCGCGTCGATCGCGGTCGCCGTCCGGTCGTTGCCAGATACATCCGGACTTCCGAACACCAGCGACCGGCATTCCGCACATTCGGCCAGATGGTCGTCCAGGCGCAGAATTTCTTCCGCGTCTGAAACGCCCGACCGCCAGTCGGTCACTTCTTTAGATGTAAGGTGCTCTTTCATCTATTTCAGGTGAGGGGTGAAATCCATCCAATATTACCGCTTGATGTATTACCTTCGAACTCCCACCCGGCGAGTCAGCCGATCCCGGGCCGATTTTCTCAAATTTACGACCTGCTGACGGGTTAACGCCAGCATCCCGGCTATTTGCAGATCATCGATCGGTAACTGCCGCCAAATCCCGGCGAGCGCCTCCGGTGCCATCTCAAGCACCCCTGCTATCTGACGAATCGTCGCAATTCCTGCCCCCGGAATCAGCCGCAGCGCCGAATCGCCGATATGGTCGCGCAGGTTCAGCAGCAGCGCCACCCGTTGATTTCGGGGCAGCTCCGCGATCTCGCTCCATAAATGGCCGAGCCAGGCCCGCCGATCCATCTGGTCGGCAAGGTTAGACGACGGCACCGCGGATGCAGCCTCGAACTCCTCCTCGCGGGCGAACCCACCCAGCGCCGCGCCGATATATCCGGTGAGGTGATCCAGAAGTACCGGCGCGCCCAGGCCCGACAAAATGAGCTCCGTTAACCTCGCCAGCGGCATGCCTGACGCTCCAGGCGGAACGGCCAGGGAGGCCAATTGCTCCTCCCCGGCCACAGCGATCTGCGACCGTCCTTCCTCGTGCCATGCGCAAAGCGACGCCACCCGCCGGCCCAGTTCGTCCTCCGTCAGCGTAAACACCGGATTTATTTTCAGCAAATACCGAATGCGATTGCGCAGCCGATACCGCTCGGGATTCGCGCGGCGCAGGATGAAACCCGCTGCCCGCCGCGCGGCCGAAGCCACGTACGCCCGAAAATTACGGATGGAAGATTCGCCCCCGGCGCCCGCCTCTGTCTGCCCCTCGCGCATTCGCCGCAAATGCGATGTCAGATCGAGCAGAACCTCCTGCGCGGCATCGCTGGTTTCCGCCTGGTGCGCTCCGCGTAAGTTCGCAGCTACAACCATACGCGCATGCGGCGCCGCAATGTCGACAATCAAAATATGGAGAAGCCGCCCGGCCGCCGATTCATCGGGTTCGGCCAGGTAGGACGCAAGTATCTCGTCGGCATTCGGAGATTCCATGAATGGCGGATGCGGCGCTCAGGCGGGCCCGCGCAGCAATGCCAATTCTAGCGAATCGGGCAGTTTGAATTTGTTTTTAATACTTCGCCAGGTCCGCCACCAGCGCGGCCAGACCTTGCTTGGCGTAGATATCCAGCAGCCGCTGTTCCTCAGTGGATGGAGACATCGTGCGCAGCAGCGGAGACGAATCCAGATCCTTGCGGGAAGGCACCCATACCTTGCCATCCGCAAACTGCACCTGGCTCACAAAACCCGTCATGCTCTGGATTCCGATCGGCCGGCCCGAGTGCGAAAACTTCAGCGTCGAGTCGGGTTCAAGACGTCCCCGTTGATTGGGCAGAATCACAGAGCCCTGTGGCCCGCCCGAGGTATTCAGCGCCGCAACACCCGAACCTGGCACGGATCCCGCCAGATATTCGTTGCCTTCGGTATCTCTGACAACCCAGCCGATCTCCACGTATTGCACCGGCTTCTTCGACATGTTCTGCACTTCGATCCAGGGCGCGCGAACTTCATTAGCCGAGATCATGGCCTGACCCTGTACCGGAAGCACCGGTGAATCCGGCATTCGCAGAAACGCAAAGTGCGCCTGATCCGCCGTCGCGCCGCTCTCGGAACTGACCGCCGATCCTACAGCCCGACCGCCGTGCGACAGTGCCACGTCCAGTTGCGGACGGTCGCCCGCTTTCGCCATGCTGCTCAGCACTTCTTTGCGTAAGCCGTCTTCGCCCTTTGCCTGCAGAACCTGCTTGTAATAAGTGCGATCCCGCTGCGCCTCCACTTCCCACAGCGTCAGATCCCGCTGCGAAGATTTCAGCCGGTTCGGACCGTAGAAGCTCAGATCGTCGAAAACTACTCCATCCAACTGCACATGCACCAGCGGACCACTGGCCTGCTGAACCGGCTTCACCAGCCGGATCTCGATCGGTACCGTGAAATTCTGTCCGGCCGGAACGTCGATACACGGCCGCGCCACGGCGCCTTTACCGCCCGGCGTAAATTCCTGCGCGGTAATCAGCAGCGAAACGCCACGCACGCTGCGGGCGCCTGAATTACGCAGCGTCAGAGACATGTGGAGATCGAGCATCAGCATGCCGCCACGCGGAGTTACCCGCGATTGGCCTGTGCTCGCCGAAATCAGCGTCACTGGAGAATCCGCCGGCAGATCGATTTTCACCGAACTGGAGGCATCGCTCCCGGCGCTCAGCGACGTCTGCTGCGCAAGCAGCGTGGGCGCGGCCAATGTGATTGCCACCAGGCCAGTCAACAACGCAGTCGTTCTGGCGCTGTTATTCCACATAAACGCTCGTCACCGTCACTGTCCCCGTATTGCCATCCACGTAACTTGCCCGAATCGCACCCTGCGAAGTGACTGTCTGGTTGCCAGCCGAATCGCCGCCATTCAGCAGAGTCATACTGCCGCGGTCGGTTCGCACTTCAACGCCCGCGCCGCTCGATTCCACCACGGCTGCATGTACCACCGCCGGCAAATCTCCATGCGGAAGCAGCCCCCGCAGGAACAACCCCGCACCGGCCAGCAGCACCACGCCGGCCATGCCGACTGCCAAACGTCGCGAGGCTAAACCCAGCGAAAAATTCCTGGGCCGCGACTGCTCCGGAGCCGAACCGATACACTCTCCCGCCGCCAGACCCAGCCGAATATTCGCGCGCATCTCGCCCGCCATCCGGTTCCAGCCCGCTTCATTGGCCAATGCGTCCGGTAGCGGCACCTCTTGCAACGCGGTGCGCACCTCGCCGTAAGATGCAACCGTATCCCGGCAATCGCCGCATCGCGAAACATGCCGCTTCAACTGCAGCTCGCGCAGCCAGCCGGAATCTCCGCTGGCGAACATCGCGAGGTCGGCTTCAGATGGATGCCGGTCCCTCATCGCTGTCCTCCCCGGCTGTCGGCATACTTCCGAATCTTGATCCGCGCATTGGCGATGTGAGAGCGTACCGTTGCACGCGAACAACCCAATCGCCGCGCTACTTCTTCGGCAGGCAGATCTTCCACATCCCGCAGCACCAGCGCAGCCCGTTCCCGTGGCGTAAGCCGTTCCAGACCCGCAGCCAGCCAGTCGCGCTGCTCGCCCCGCAACAGCGAATCCTCAGCCGATTCCAGATGCCTCTCCGGCGCTTCCCCAAGTTCCACGAAAGCCACACGCCTGCCGCGCCTCAGAAAATCGAGCGCAGTGTTGGTGGCGATTCGGGATAGCCAGTGTGCCGCTTTTTGTTCATCCTTCAGCTGGTCTTGTCGCTGCAGCGCCTTAATGAAAGCTTCCTGGGTCAGGTCCTGAGCGTCGTGAACGCTGCCGACCATTCGGTAAATCTGGAGGAAAACGCGGCGCAGGTGTTCGGTAACGAAAGCCTCGCGGAGACCGCTGGCGGCGTCGGCGCGGGCCAGAGTTTCCGGGCCCGGGTCTTCCGGTGATCGATAGTGGTCCGTCATTACCGCCGCTCGCGTCAACGCAGGAACTCCCTTAAACAAAGATGACGCTCGCTTTGCTCAAACGTGCAAGCCAAACGTCTCAGGGATTTCGCGCTCCGCCTCTCCAGTATAAGGCGAACTGATTCGAGAGCACTTACCTGTAAGCGCCGCGCAGGAAGGCGTCAACTACCTGATCCGCGAACTGCGCCGGCACCTGCCCGACCGCGAATCTTCGGTGCATAATGGGGCCCACCAGCAGGTCCATCGCAAAGCCCGGGTCGATTCCCGCCGGAATTTCCCCCCGCTCCGCCCCCTCCGCCAGAATTCGGGCAATCTGTGCCCGCCGCGGTCCAAACGAATGCTCCTGTAGTGCGTGAGCGAAATTCGGATTAGCGATGGCGTACCCAATGATCTTCGGCCAGATCTTCATCAGTCGATCCGGCTTATCCGCCTGCGACAGATATCCCAGAAAATCGATCAGGTCGCGCCGCGCATCTCCCGAGCGAAACTCCGGCGGCGCTGCCCGAAGCCCGCCGATCACATCGATGCACAGCGCTTCTTTATCTTTCCAGTGCTTGTAAACCGTCGCCTTGCTGACCCCCGACAGCTGCGCAATGGCATCCATACTGGTGCCCTCAATGCCGCGTTCTTCAATCAATTGCATCGCGGCCTCAAGCACCTTCTCGTGTGCCGCCGCACTCGGGGTTCGCGCCACTTTTCCGTCAGGCCTCGATCCGTGAGAACTGCCGGGCGCCGATGGCCAAAAACGCCAGCGTCAACACGCTCAGCACCGTAACATCCACCAGCCCGCCGAAATGTGAAACTCCAATCAGCGCCCCGCGGACACCGTCCACCCCGTACGAAAGCGGATCGATGGACGCGAAGAACTTCATCACGGTCGGGATGTTCGTCAGCGGGAACAAAGCGCCCGAGAGGAAGTAGATCGGCATCACCAGAAAATTCATCACCATCTGGAAGCCCTGCATGTCCGTCAGTGTGCATGCAATCGCCGTTCCCAGCGCCGTGAACAGCACTGAAATCAAAATCATGTAACCGAACGCGATCGGGATGCCGGAAATGCTCGTGGGCCGGAACCCCGCCAGCATGCACACCGCGACCACGATCAGTCCCTGAAAAATCGCCGTCGTCGCGCCCCCCAGTGTGCGTCCGATCATCAAGAGCAGCCGCGGTTGCGGCGCCACCAGCATTTCCTTCAGGAAGCCGAACTGCCGATCGAACATCAGCTCGATCCCGGAGAAAATCGACGTGAACAGAATCGTCATCCCGATCATCCCCGGCGCCAGAAACTGAATATAGTTCCCCTGCCCGGCTTTGGCGAAAATTGCCCCGAAGCCGAATCCGAAGCTAAGCAGATAAAGCAGCGGCTGGCCAAGCGAAGCGATGATGCGCGGCTTCGAACGCAGATAGCGCTTCACCTGCCGCAACCACAGCACGTAAATTGTCATCATCGTTTTTTCCTCCACATTTGCGCCATATTCTTGAGGCTTTGATTTGCATCCGCGCTTTCTTCCCGAATGCTGTTGCCCGTCAGGGCGAGAAATGCGGCTTCCAGCGTTTCCGAATTCGTCTGCTGTTTCAGTTCCGCCGGAGTGCCCTGCGCCACGATCGTCCCGTGGTCGATGATGGCCACGCGATGAGCCACACGGTCCGCCTCGTCCATGTAGTGCGTCGTCAGGAATACCGTGACCCGTTCTTCTTCGTTGAGCTTCTTGACCTGCGCCCAGAGTTGATTGCGCGTCTGCGGGTCCAGACCGAGCGTCGGCTCATCCAGAAAGATGATTTTCGGAACATGGAGCAAACTGCGGGCGATTTCGAGCCGCCGCCGCATGCCGCCGGAAAATTGCTTCACCGGATCGTTCCGCCTGTCCCAAAGTTCGAAAAGTTTCAGCAGGCTTTCACTGCGCTCCACGCTGACCTTGTGAGGCACCTCGTAAAGCGCGCCGTGCAGTTCCAGATTCTCCAGCGCCGTCAGTTCATCGTCCAGACTCGGATCCTGAAAAACAATCCCGAAGCGCTTACGGACTTCATTCTGTTTGGTCGCCGGGTCCAGCCCATCGATTTCGATCTTGCCGCCAGTCGGACGCAACAGCGTCGTCAGCATTTTGATGGTCGTAGTCTTCCCCGCGCCGTTTGGCCCGAGGAACGCGAAGATTTCACCCATCCCGACTTCGAAACTAACGTCGCGAACGGCCTTGATCTCCCCAAAAGTTTTCGTCAGATTTTCGACGCGGATCATGAAAGTAATACTAAACTGAACCGTTTAGTATTGTCAAGAGGAAAGTCTACCCCCTTCCACTGAAGGAGATACCTCCTGAAAATTGCGGAGAGGAATTGTCTCCGGCCCTAAAGTTCTGATACTCTCCCGATCAGTTCTTCATCCGGCATCTTGCTTCAAGCCTACCGCCCGGACGATCCTCGCCCCGCAGGGTTGGATCGATCCGGCAAATGCCCCGCAGCCGGGCCGTACCCCTCACATTTCAGTCTTTTCGTTGGAGTTTTAACGCTTCTGGTCACAGCAGCCAGCTTGCCGGGTTCGCCCCTTGACGAGATCCCCACGCCGGAAATGTCCTTGCTGGACGAACAGCTTCAGGACAAAGTCAGCATCATTTGTCCCGATTCGGAACCCGAATTGGGACTGACCGCCGACCAGGGTGACATTTGGGATGCAGTCCCGCCTCAACAAATAGACAATTCGTCGGACGTATCCGTATCTCCGGAACTTGTCGAGGCCGGCGTGAAAGACTTCCGAACTCTGGAAAGCACCGCCGTACCCTCAACCACGCCGGGAATCTGGTTTGTGGCCTTCACACCGCTGATCGGAGCAATCCTGAGATGGCAAGTCCGCCCACCCCAACGAAATCGACGGCGAAGACATCGGCGAGTCTGATCGGCGTGAATCGCGGTTCATCGGGCGGCCATTTAGGTTTTTTCTGGCCGCAGCGCTTATTCGGGTTTCTTCCCAGCCGCAATCTTACGTTCCACCGCGGCCATGAGCCGCGCATGCACATCCTCGGGAATTGTGCAGCTTTCCATCCCCTTATAAACCTGGATGGTCTTCTTCGTCGTATCGCAGATCACCCAGCAATTCGGGCATTCCGTGATATGACGCTGCAACTTGTCCCGAACCTCGATGCTGGTCTTTTCGTCCAGGTAGTCGGTGAGCTCAGTCAGGAATTCTTTACAGGTAAGCAAAGGCGTCGTCTCCTTTGCGTTTGAAAAAACGCGTGAGTTTATCGCGCAGTTGCAGCCGCGCGCGCAGCAGGCGGCTCTTCACTGCCGGCACCGTAAGGTCCAGCGCCTCGGCCGTCTCTTCCGTCGAGAGACCATCCACATCCCGAAGTGTAAAAACGGTCCGGTAGATCGGCAGCAACCCGTCGATCGCCTCCGTCAGAATCGTGTTCATCTCTTCCCGCGAGAACTGCTCTTCCGGATCCGGATCCCAGGCCGCCACTTCGCGGACCACCATGTCTTCGCCCGTATCAATCTGTTCATCGAGTGAAATCGTCTTGTCGCTCTTGCGCTTGCGCAGCTTCATCAGCGCCTGATTGACCGCGATGCGAACGATCCACGTATAGAACTTCGAATTGCCCTGGAACTGATCCAGGTGCTCGTACGCCTTAAAAAACGCTTCCTGGAGCACATCCTCGGCATCTTCCCGATTCTGTGTAATATTCATCGCCAGGCGGAATATCTTGCCTTCATACCGGTTGATCAGGACCGAAAAAGCGGCCCCGTCACCCGCTTTCGCACGCGCCACCAGCTCCAACTCATCGCTGGGTGCCTCCGTTGGCGCTGCTGGAATTGTTTCAATTGCCATTTCGCGCAATGCTCCATTCTCCCATGCATGCCCGGAGACGTAACCCGGCCCCGCGCCAAAACCCGGATGAAAGCCAGGGCCGCCGGATTGGGCTGATGCAAGGATCATCCCGTTTTGGATGACTCAGCCGCCCAAAAGTTTCAGATTTGCCGCCCGGCAGCTCTACTTCGGAACAGGCGGTGGGTTCCAGGCCTTCAAAACCCGCAGGATGTACTCCCGCGTCTCGCGATACGGTGGAACCCCGTGGTACTTCTCCACTGCGGCAGGACCGGCATTATAGGCCGCCAGCGCCAGCACCACCTGGTCCGGTTTGTCTTCGTACAGCGCCAGCAGGTCTCTCAGGTACCGCGCCCCGCCGTCCGCATTGTCCGAAGGCTTCGCTGCATCCACCCCAAGATCTTTCGCCGTCGCGGGCATCAGTTGCATCAAGCCCACCGCGCCTTTCGGCGAGACAGCAGCGGGATTGAAACCCGATTCCGTCTTCATCACGCCCGATACGAAACCGGAAGGCAGCGAGTATTTCAGAGCAACAGCCTCGGCCAGTTGCGCAGGCGTCAACGCCGCGGGAACCACCGGAGCCTGCCGGGGCGGGTCCGCCTCCGCAACAACCGGAGCCGCATCCACAACAACCGAAGCTGGCGCAGGCGCAGCCGGAGATTCCGTCTGCTCCACCCGCGATACCAACTCCAGCGCCATCTCCGTCACGCCATCGCCCGAAAAAATCCGGATCCTGCTGCCCACCACTTCGTGCCGGTCGGCCGCCATCTCATACCCGGTCCGCAGCACGATCCTCTCGTTTGCGAAAGTCGGCAATGCCAGCACGCCCAGCCCGATAATATATAGGAACCTATTCATGCCCCAAACCTGTCTGACGCATCTCGAGTGCAGCCTGTGCAGCAAAATATTCGAAGCCGGTCGTACCTGGAACCTGTGCGAATGCGGTGGACCCCTGCTCGTTCGCTACGACCTGGCTCGTCTGAAAGCCGAATGGCCCCGTGAATCCCTAAGCTCCGCCGCCAACTCCATGTGGCGTTACGGACCCGCTCTGCCTGTCCGCGATAGAACCTCCATTGTCTCACTCGGCGAAGGCATGACGCCGCTGTTGCCCGCCCGCCGCACCGGCGCCCGTATCGGAGCGCACAATCTCCTGATTAAAGACGAAGGCCTCAATCCGACCGGCTCCTTCAAAGCCCGCGGTCTCTCCTGCGCCATCTCCATGTGTGTCGAACTCGGAGTCAAAATCCTGGCCATTCCCTCGGCAGGCAATGCCGCCAGCGCCCTTTCGGCCTACGCCGCCGCAGCCAGCCTCGAAGCTCACATCTTCATGCCCGCCGATGTCCCCCAGGCCAATTTCATCGAATGCAAAGCCTACGGCGCTCACGTCACCCTGGTGGATGGCCTCATCAGCGATTGCGGCCGCATCGTCGGCGAAAATTGCAAAAAACACGGCTGGTTTGACATCAGCACCCTCAAAGAGCCGTACCGCATCGAAGGCAAGAAAACGATGGGCTACGAAGTCGCTGAGCAACTCAACTGGACTCTTCCCGACGCCATCCTTTACCCTGCCGGCGGTGGCGTCGGCATGATCGGCATGTGGAAAGCTTTCGCCGAAATGGAAGCTCTCGGCTGGATTTCCTCAAAGCGCCCCAAAATGATCGCCGTCCAGTCCACCGGCTGCCAGCCCATCGTCCGCGCTTTTGAAGAAGGCGAAGATGCCAGCCGCTTCTGGGATGGCGCCTCCACCGTTGCCGCCGGTCTGCGCGTACCAAAACCGCTCGGCGACCGCCTCACGCTAAAAGCCGTCCGCGAAAGTTCCGGCTGCGCCATCGCCGTGCCCGATCGCGATTTGATGGACGCCGGCATCCGCCTCGCCTCCGAAGAAGGCATCTTCGCTGCGCCCGAAGGTGCCGCCTGCGTAGCCGCCGCCGAACGCCTCCTCCGCGAAGGCTTCCTCAAGCCCGACGACCAGATCGTCATCTACAACACCGGCTCCGGCCTCAAGTATCTGGAAGCGTATTCCGTCCGCTTCCCGCGCACCGCCGCCGGTCAGACCGACAAACTCGGCGGTCTCATCACGCCCCGCTGAGTATTCCCGGCCTCACAGCCGCTGACGCCACAGTATGATGAGTTTAAGTGCTCCGCGGAATCTCCGCGAGCTCCCGCGTCATCGAAAGTAATTGAAAGGTCACGAATGAATAACTCCGTTCTAGTCCCCATGGTTGTGGAGCAGACCTCGCGAGGCGAACGCGCCTACGATATCTACTCGCGTCTCCTGAAAGAAAACATCATCTTCCTCGGTACGCCGGTCGACGACAATGTCGCCAACCTGATCATTGCCCAGTTGCTGTTCCTTGAAGCCGAAGACCCGGAGCGCGACATTTCCATCTACATCAATTCCCCCGGTGGTTCCATCACCGCGGGTCTTGCGATTCTGGACACGATGGCTTTCGTTCGCCCCAATATCGTGACCATTTGCGTCGGCCAGGCTGCCTCCATGGCCGCCGTGCTGCTCGCAGCCGGTACCAAAGGCAAGCGCTTCAGTCTGCCGAATTCGCGCATCATGATCCACCAGCCCTCCATGCAGGGGCTGGCCGGACAGGCTGCCGATATTGATATTTACGCCAAAGAAATTCTGCGCATGCGCGAGATTTTGAACAAAATTCTCGCCGACGCCAGCGGCCAGCCCCTCGAGCGCGTCGCCCGCGACGTCGACCGCGATTACATCATGAGTTCGGATCAGGCTGTGGATTACGGCATCATCGATCGCGTCATCTCAAGCCGCGAACTGGCGCCGACGCCGGTTTCCAAGCCCGCGTAGCCAACTGCGTGTGCCACCTATGCCGTTTGGCGCGAAGCTCGCAAACGGCATAGGCGGCACCGCCTACTTATCCTTAGTCCCTGAAAACGTCCCCGTCACTCCGGCCACGGCAATATCGCCCTTCATCGAAGTTCCCGCCGCGTCCAAAGTAGCCGTATACGTCAAATCATAGGGCTGTTCCCGCACCACGTGATTCTGGAGTGTCACTTTGTTCCCCGCAAAACTCCCCGTCGTGGGGCTGTTGCCGAGATCCTTGTAAGCGCAATTGCCGGAAACCTTTTCTCCATCCCGCGTCAACACGCATTTCATATCGATGACGTTGCCCACCACATCGCCTGTGATCGACCAGGTGCCGGCAATATCGGCCGCGCCGGCAGACGGAGCTGCCGCGGCCGGGGACGAAGTCTTCTTCGCCGAAAACGTACCTGTAACTCCGGCCACCGCGATCTCTCCCTCCATCGAGTTGCCCGACGCATCCAGCGCACCCGTATACGTCAATTGATAATCGCCAAAAGTATTTGAAAACGTCACCTTATCGGCGGTGACCGAGCCGCTCGTTTCCGACGAACCCTGCGCCATTCCGCATGTTCCTGTCACCTTCGCGTCGGCCTGTTTAAAAGTACAGGTCATATTGACGGCATTCCCCACAATGTCCCCGCTCACCGTCCAGGCGCCCGAGATGTCGGCTGCCACCCCAGGCAGCGCGCACATGGCGGCCGCAAACGCGGCCATTACGATTTTTTTCATGGCTCGATTATATTGCATTTTGAGAATCCCCCCGTCGCCACCGCCCGCGCCACCTACCGGAACTCGAACGAGAACGGCATCATCCGCATCATGCCGCCATGCATCCACACCCGCAGCCGGCTATCGCGCAGCGCCGCGCGCACAGGCTCCAGCCCGGCGCGGCCGGCAAGGGCAGCCAGTGCGTCTGATCCGTCATCGCTCCCCGCCGCCTGCATAATATAATCCAGCAGCGATTTCTTCGCCGGATACAGCACCAGATTCACGTGGCTCGAAGCGGGAATCTTCGCCATTTCCCGCGCCTTCTGCACCGCGGCATCGATACCGCCCATATCGTCCACCAAACCCTTGTCCTTCGCCTGATTCCCCAGCCATACCCGACCCTGTGCCACAGGCTCAACATCGCTGACCGGCTTGTTCCGCGCCTTCGAAACTTTATCCAGAAAGTCGTCGTACGTCGCGTCGATACCCTGCTTCAGCTTGGCCCGCTCATCCGGCGTCAGCGATGAATAATCCGAATCGATCATCGCGTATTTCCCGCGGCTCACCGTGTCTTTCGTGACCCCCAGCTTGTCGTAAAGCCCATGCAGATTCGGCTTCCCGAACACCACGCCGATCGACCCCGTGATCGTCCCCGGATACGCCACGATCGGGCTCCCCGTCATCGCCATGTAATATCCGCCGGAAGCCGCCTCATCGCCCATCGAAATCACCATGGGCTTCTTCGCCTTCAATCGGTTCATCGCGCGCCACATATCGTCGGAAGCCACCACTTCGCCCCCCGGCGAGTTGATCCGCACGATCGCCGCCTTCACCGAACTGTCATTCTCAATCTTTTCCAGCATGCGGTCGAACGCACCCGATTCCAGTCCGCTCGCGTCGGAATCGTCCCCGCGCGCAATCGTGCCTTCCCCCACCACAAACGCAATCTGAGCGCTGTTCGCGCCCGAGCCGCCCATCCCCGCCGAGGCGTCCGTGACGCGCGCATAATCTTTTTCAGAGGCCTTCTTCAGTTCCGATTGGTGCAGCGTCGTCTTCAACTCTCCGAAGACTTCGTCCTCGTACCGCAGGTCGTCCACCAGTCCCGACTCCTTGGCCTGCTTAGCAAGAAACGGCCCCTGATCGATAATGCTCCGAACCGCCCCCGCATCCTTACCGCGCCCTTTCACAATCGTGTCGATCAGATCGCCATACAGCCCGTCCGCCAGGCTGTTCATGACTTCCCTCGTCTCCGGGCTCATGGACGCGCGCGTAAACTGATCGCCATAATCCTTATAAGCGCCGGCGTGTTCCACATCCACCTGAACGCCCAGCTTGTCCAGCGTGTTCTTGAAATAGATCATCTGGAACCCGATGCCTTTCAGGTTCAGCATGTCGCTCGGCGGCATGTAGATTTTCGATGCCGCTGTCGCCATGTAGTAATCGCGCAGGGTGGGCGATTTCAAAAACGCCACCAGCGGTTTACCCGACTTGCGGAAGTTCTCGAGATCCGCGCGAATCTCCTGCATGGTGGCCCAGCCCACGCTCGCGCCCTCCGGCTCGAACACAACCGCCTTCACGCGCGAATCCGCCGCCGCCCGTCGCAGCATGCTCCACACATTCTCCACCGTGATGGAACTGCGTTCGCCCAGCCCCGGAATGGAAAACTCCACTGGCGGCTTCTCGGGCACATCGCCCGATACATGCAGAATCAGCGTCGAGCCATCGGCAATCGTCGCCGGCTTCGACCGCAGCGACGCGATCGCGAAAAATCCAATAACCCCGATCAGGACAACAAGGATCGCGCCAGTCAAAAGACCCAGCAGAAATTTACCCATGGTCGGACATGCTCCTCACAGTTCGAAAGTAGCATGCACGGCACAATTGCAATTCCGCGCTCGCCCCTGGCAGGATGCTGAAAAACCTGAAAACAAGACCTTATCAGCGTGAATCGGCGTTCATCAGCGGCTATTCGGGTTTCCCAGCTTCAGCGCCTCGATAGCCGCCCCCCGCGCCCCGGCCGTATCCCCGTTGGGCATTATCCGGATCGGAATATCCGCCTGCTCCACCCTTTGTCCAGGCATTCCCGCGCGTATCTGCTCCACAAACCAATCCTGAAATTCCTTGCCCGTCTCTATCGCGCCGCCACCCACAATCAACGCGTCCGGATCGAACGTATTCACCATCTCATCGAAGAACAACCCCAGCGCATTCGCCTGCACACGAAAAATTTCCCGGCACATCGCGTCCCCGCGCTCAGCCATCCCGCGTACCCTTTTCGACGCACCCGGACCCGCCTTCGCCAATTCATGTTCCGGATTCCGCTTCAAATAATACGGCAGCAAAGTCCCTTCAATCGCGGTCAGCGAGCACAACGATTCCAGATCCCCCGTACGCCCGCAATTACACGCAGGCCGCATCCCTTCAATACCGGGGATACTCTGGTACGGAATCAGCACGTGCCCCAGTTCACCGCCGAAGCCCTTCCGTCCCGTCACCACGCGCCCTTCCACAATCACACCGCCGCCCAGACCCGTTCCGATAATCGCCGACACCGAACTCGCCGTCGCACTCGTGCCGAAAATCGTAAAGTGCCCCCACAGCGCGCCCGCATTTCCATCGTTCAGGTACGAAACCGGAATCCCGAGCTTCGCTTCCAGGCCAGCCCGGATGTCGTAGCTGCACCAGTCCGCGTGCACGAAATTCGTTGACCCGCGCGCGCTGAAAACGCCACCCCCGCTCGCCGGACCCGGCGTATCCAGGCCCGCCGCGGTGATTTCGCTCATCTTCAGCCCCGCCTTCGCCGCCGCCATCTCCAGCCCGTCGGCAATCTGCTGGAGGCAGATCCCAGGACCTTCCTTCGATCGTGCCGGATGTTCACACAACCCGTCGATCAGGAATTCTTCCCGCTCGTTCAGAAATGTATAGTTAACCGCTGTACCACCCAGATCGATTCCCGCTATGATGCGCATCGGCTCTAGAATATACCTGTCGCTCCTGCCACCGCGCCGGTACCCAACGGCAAAGCAAACGCGTGCATGATCTCGGTGGCGCCAGGAATCACCTGATTGGCTTCAAGATCGGATTGGCTGCACCAATGGCTTTCTTCTCTTTCAATGTTTGGAAGAAATTCTTCTTCTGTTAGCGAATCCGGACTTACAATAGACGTAATGAAACCACTGCTGGCGCGGCTTGTCGGAATGTTGCTTGTCGGAACTTTTCTTTACGCTCAGGCGCCTGCGCCAACCGTGGCATCTCTTACCGCCGAACTCACTGCGGCTCGCAAGAAGCTCGTCGATTGGGCCGGCCTCGTGGTCTACGGCAGCGACGATACCGAAGTCCCCGCGCCCAGGGCCGGTGAAAATCGCGTGGTCTTTCTCGGCGATTCCGTTACCGCCAATTGGGGCAAAGGCAAAACGCCATTCTTCCCCGGCAAGCCGTATTTGAACCGTGGTATCGCGGAGCAGACCACACCCCAGATGCTTGTGCGTTTTCGTCAGGACGTAGTGTCCCTGCAACCCAAAGTGGTGATCATCCAGGGAGGCCTGAACGACATCGGCATGGTCATGGGCCCGGGCAGTGAAGGCACCATATCCGATCACCTCCACTCGATGATCGACATCGCCAAGGCGCACGGCATCAAAGTGGTGATTGCCTCACTAACGCCGATCTGCGATTGCTACAACTCCAGCCAAACGAGAATCCGTCCGGTAGGCAAGATCGCGGCCATCAACGGAACCCTGAGGGACATCGCGTCAGAGACAGGTTCCGTCTATCTCAATTACTACTCAGTGCTGGTCGACACAGCCGCCGGAACACGTCAGTTGAAAAAGGAACTGACCAACAACGGCATCGATCCCAACGACGCAGCCTACGTCCTGATGGCGCCCTTAGCCGAAAAAGCTATAGCCGACGCTCTGGCATCGAAGTAAGTCATGCTCGACTCGGCGGCGATTGGAAAGTCGTAATTACGCAGAGTTCTGTGCACCGGGCGGAGCCAGCTCGATTATTTGACAAACTCCTGTGATGGCACGCGGAACACGCCCTTTATGCATTGAGGGTTGCGGACCGCAATCTGCACATGTGTTTTCTCGCGAAATCCCGAACCTGGGTACAGAGGATCTCCCTCGGTAAAAACCCCCTTCAGCGTGTCGATCACGGGGAGTTTCTCGGCATCCAGAATGCTGTGCAGCCGCCGAATCACGGCGCAGTCGAGATTCCGCTTCAATTGGTCTTTGCTATTCGTTGGCAGGGGCAATCCCGCAGATATCGTCACCTTGAGAAAACTGTCATGGGCGATACGTACCCAGTCAAGTCCGATTGAAGTTGTTAGGTCAAAACAAAGACCGAGATCGATAATTGCACCGATGACAAACGGTCTTGAAATACCTGTACCTTTTCGGTTGGCTGTCTCGGTCGCGAACTCGAGAGCGCGTCTCGGATTGGCCTCCCAGAAATATATTCCGGGTCCCAGCCAGTCATAATCGTTGTCGCTTGGTTTAAAAGCTGCGCCTTCCAGGAGGCGCTCTCCGACTTTCCGATCACAACCGTGGTAACCGAGTATGAAGCTGGATGATAAACGATGCAAAGAAATCAGCTATAACGCCGGGAGAGCCTTCCGGAATTGGTGTAGATGCCTTCGTCAATGAGGGTTTGGCGGGCTCTTGCGGGAGACTTGGTCACTCGCGTTGTGAAGGCATGAGCGGCCCTTCGGAAACGCTCAACCGCCTCATGCGAACTCAACTCGCCCTTTGGTCCCGATACTTTAGCGTTCAACTTCACATCCTTAAGCTAGCATGCGATGTGATTCTGACGTAAACAATGACCTCGCCGAACGCCGACACCCTGCCAGGTAGGCCATCGGTGTGCATCGGCGGCGATTCCTACTTCGGCAAACCAAAAGCCCAGAACGTCCCGTCGTAAGTTCCCAGATAAATCTTCCCGTTCGCAATCGACAACCCCGCAAAGTGATTAAACGAAGTAATCGTATCGCCACTCGACCACAACTCTTTCCCGGTCTGCCCATCCAGCGCATAAATCGTAGCGTGACCCGACTCCGCCGCCCGCAGCGATGAATCGAAATTCAACCCGCGCTCCGGCGTAGCCTGCTTCGTAAATTCCCCGCTGCCGAACCCGTAAACAACCCCATTCGCAATCACCGGAGGATACCCGCGGTGCATATCGCGCGAAACCCACGCCGGCACCAACTCAAGCTTTCCACCCACTTCCTGCAGCTTGAAAGCAGCCACGCCGCCTTCTTTCGCCACCGGCGTATTTGTAACCGGGAACTTAAACGCCGGATGCGCCGGTCCCCAGAACGGAGCCAGTATCCAACGCGTGCCGGAAGCGTCTTCCCATGTCGAAAGCGCACCCCAGCTGCCCTGGTCCTGGAAGTCCGCATCTTCATTGCAGAACAGCGGTGTCTTATACAGAGGCGTGTGATGATCCGCGCCGCCCGGGCTCTTCGGATCCAGCAAAAACACCCGGCATTCTTTCCCCGAGGCAACCATCAGTTCACGGCCCTTGTAATTGAAAATCGTCGCCGTGTTATTCGGATCCAGATCGCGCTTCCACAGCCAGTACCAATTCGCCGGAGTGAAGTAATCCTTCACCTTCACGTGGTCGCCGTCAATCGTAAAACCAACCATGCTGTTCGCGATAATCAGATTCTTCGGGTCGCTTTCGTCCACACTGCCGTCCCCCGTTGTGGACCACACTGTTCCGGTCGAATCCACAGCCGCCCCCCGCAAGCCCCAAAGGCCGCCGCTCCTGCCCATACCTTCGGTCAGATAAATATGATGCGTCGGATCGTCCAGCTTCGTCGCTCCCATGAACCCATTGATTGGAGCCCACAGCGTATTCCCCACCAGCTGCAGCGCAAACTTGCTGTTCCCGAACTTAAACGGCGGCGTAATATCTTCGCCATTCACCGTGTCCAGCGAATGCAGCATCCCGCCGCCGTCTGTCATGTAAATAGGACGATGGCCATTCGGCCCGGGAGGTCCGATAACCGGAGTATCCGTACTGCCGCCCGGACCCAGAAACCCCAGATGCGCCGGATCGACATTGGCGTTATTACCGCCGCGTCCGGCGGGCGCTTCGTAGGTGAAATGCTTTTTCCAGACGATCTTTCCGGTCTCCGCCTCGACGGCGTACAGGTTATCCGAAGCTCCGACAAAATACGCCATCTCCTTAGTCCCGCCGTTGGCCGGCACATTCAGAATCAGCGCGGGCGTGAACGAAAACAAGGCGCGCGTCACGTTGTCCGTCTTCAGCTTCCAGAGCAGTTTCAGATTCTTGACATTATCCTTGTTCAGAATCTTTTCGTCGCGCTGCCAGCCGGTTCTCTGGGCATCGCCGCCGTCCGTCGTCCACTCGGCCGCCCAACCCAGCCCGCAAAACGCCGCGCAACCCAAAGTCGCAATCGCAATATAGATTAGTTTTCGCATCTTAATCTCTCTTGAATCTGTCTAGAAAAGAATCGGAATCCCGTAAGCATGCACCTGGCTGTCGTGCGTCGTGAATAACACAATCGATGCATCGATCGCCAGCCCGCCCGTTGCATAGCTTGTCGCCGTCTGACCGCTGGACCAGATCTCCTTGCCTGTCGACGAATCGAGCGCGTACAGTACCGCGTTCTTAGGCGTCTTGCCCTGGCCTGTCGAGAGCGCGAATACCAGGCCATTCGTCACCGCCGGAGCAGCCGGTGAGACCATATCCCGCGAACTCCACACCGGGACCAGCGAGGGCTTGCCGCCCTGATCCACCACCTTGAAAGCCACGATGGATCCCGTCGGAGCGGCGCCGTTCGATGTGCCGAACTTCAGCGGAGACGCACCGGATATCGACGCATAAATCCATCTCGTCCCCGGCGCGGAAGGTGGCGGCGGGGCCCCTCGGCCCGCCGCACCACGACCTTGCGGAGGAGGTGGTGCATCGTCCCATGTCGCGAACGCATTCCAGATGCCGTTGACGCCATCCGCGGCCGCAAAAACCTCGCTCTGCGCAAGCGGCGTGTGGTGGTCGCTGCCACCGAGCGAAGCTGAATCGAGCAGATAAATCCGTCCATCCGTGCCACCGCTCACGATCACTTCTTTGCCGTTCCACTCGAACACCGCGGGCGTTGCGCCAGGTACTTCCGCGCCTTTCTTAACAGCTGCGGCGGCTCCTGACGGAGTGAAGTAATCCTTCACAACAAGATCTTTCGCCCCCAGCGCGACAACCGTGTTGTTGTACTTGCCGGCCACGGTTCCCTGTCCCTCGGGAATCAATCCGTAAATCGTGCTGTCATCCGTGGCGGCCGCAACGCCGGCCGAACCCGCAAATCCGCTCCCATTCGTCGGAAACGAAATCACCTTCTTCTCTGGCGTCGAAAGATCAATCGCATAAAGAGCGTTCGGATTCCCGCCGCACTCGTTCTGCGTCGCCGCATACACGACGTTGTCCACGATGTTGAGATCGCTGACCCGCGAATTGGCCGGAACAAACTTCACCGGTGCGGTCGCTTTGTTGTCGCCATCCTGCTCACGCAACGTCTGCAGATTTCCATCGGCGTCTACAACCCAGACATTGGCCCCGGCGCCACGTCCGCCGCCGCCACCTCCGCCTCCTCCGCCGCGCGCCGCGCCAGATGCCCCGGCCGCGCCGCGTCCACCACCTCCGCCGCCGCCACCGCGGGCAGGACCCCGGCCGCCCCCGCTCCCGCCGTTGATCACCGCCGAACCCGTAATTCCTCCCGGGCAAGTCGCTGTTGCGGCAGTCGTCTGAGCAGCACTATTGATGTGTGTTTTGAAGTAAGGCTTGCCGGTCCAGAAATCGACCGAGTAGACATCGGAATTGCCAGGCACGAACAGCAGAGCCTTGAATCCCTTCCAGCCGATGATATTGCCGAGCAACACCGGCGTCCCCATCCTCTGGGCTTTGGCATCCACTTTATAGGAATAGAGCAGCTTGATATCGCCCTTGGCTGCGCTCTCTCGCGAAAGCTTAAACTCAGCCCGCTGCCACCCGTCGCGCTGCGGATTTCCGCTCGAACTCGCCCAGTCGCCGCTAAGTAAAAAAGCGCCCGCAATCCCGACTGTGATCCCAATAAATAGTGCTCTCTTCATTCGAAGAACCTCCCATGCCTCTCAGATGATATAGCAAATCGGGAAGGTAAGTCGAGAACGAAAGTGCGTTTTTATCCTTTAAAATCAATGCCTAACGCAACTATTGGTCGGACCCATTAAATTCTTATCGGCGTGAACCGGCGTGCATCGGTGGCCATTCTCCGTTTTTCAAGGAACCCTACTGAGCCGCCACCGCGTAATAGCCCTTACGAACCTGCACCTTCTGATCCTTCTCATGCGTCTTCAAATCAATCTTGCGGAACGTACCGTCTTTTTTAGAATTCGTAGGCGTGTACCCGATCAAATACTGACTCCGCATCTCCTGCTGAATCTGATCGAAAATCACCGGCAGCGAATTCTTCCCGCTCACCGTAAACAAACGGCCCCCGGTCTCTTCCGACAGTTGCTTGAGCGCACCCTCTCCGCTGTACCCGATATTGAACCCGCCGTAGAATTGCCGATCAACATATAGAACCGAATAAATGATTGAATCGGCTTTCTGCGCCGCCTCGATCGCGTCTTTGATCTTCAGCTTGCTGCCTTCATCTTCGCCATCCGTGATCAGCACAATCGCTTTCCGCCCGCTTTCGTGCGCCAGCATGTCGTGCGCCGCCAGATACACCGCGTCATACAAAACCGTTCCGCGCTGCTTATTCATCGTCGGCACCGGCCCCGATGTCGGTCCTGAATATCCTGTATTCAGCTTCAAACGGTTCAACCCCTGTTGCAGCAGACGAGGCGTGCCGGTAATATCCTGGAGTAAATCCGAATCCGCGCCGAAACTGATAAGAAACGCCACATCCTTTGCCCGCAGCACGCTGTTGAAAAACTGTGTTCCCGCCTGACGCTCCGGCTCAATCATGCTCGCCTGGCTTCCCGACACGTCGATCAGCAATCCGATCGTCAGCGGAATATCCGTTTCCCGGCTGAAATATTTGATCGTCTGAGGCTTCCCGTCTTCCGCGAGATCGAAGTCGTTCTTCGTAAGCGAACCCACCAGCCCGTTTTGCTTGTTGTGCACCGTGCAGTAAAGGCTGACGACATCCACGTCCACCTTTAAGGTCGCCCCCAGGTCCTCATCCTTGGATTGGGCCGCCATGCGCGACGGCACGCCAGGCAGAATCATCAGGGCCGCCAGAGCGACGCCGGCAATCTTCACGGAAGGTTTCATACAATCGGAAATGCGCATAGGCCTTTTTAGACGACTGTTTAAATGACGTGCGCCGAAATGAGTCTGTTTCACCAGGCTGAATAACATGCGTGCCGCCCTTCTCCATCTCAAAAAAGACCCCGTCCTCAGCGTCATCATCCGCCGCCATGGCAAATTCGCCATGGATTACAAGGAGCCCGTTTTCGAAACGCTCGTCAGATCTATTGTCTACCAACAATTAAGTGGACGTGTAGCCAGCGTCATCTTCGGCCGTCTCAAAGCTGCTCTGGGGGATGGCCCCATCACCCCCGAAGGCATCCTGAAACTACGCACGGACCGCATGCGCCGCCTCGGCCTTTCCGGCCAGAAGACCCTCTACATCCGCGAGTTGGCGAAGCACACGAAGAAAGGCTCGGTTGTTTTCGAGCGCCTTTCAGAAATGGACGATGCCGCAGTCGTGGAGCATCTCACCCAGGTAAAAGGGATCGGCGTCTGGACCGCCCACATGTTCCTGATGTTCGCCCTCCGCCGGCCGGACGTACTGCCCACGGGCGACCTTGGCATCCGCATGGCCATGCAAAAGGCATGGAATCTGGACCACCTCCCCACGCCCCAGGAGATGGAAGAACTCGCAGCAAAATGGCGGCCCTGGGCGTCTGTGGCCAGTTGGTACCTCTGGCGAAGCCTCGACAATGAATAACACAAACGAAGCAACCTGACATGCCAGCCTGCATATAATGGTCGCCGAAGGGACTACATGAACCTGCCAATCGGTCCGACTAGACGCGCCGTCCTCCTCGCTGCCGCCAGCGCCGTGTTACCCACCTTCGCGAAAGTCGGCGGCATCGAACTCGGGGTCTGCGAAAAACCATCCGAGTGGGCCAAATGCGAACAACTGGGCTACGACTATCTGGAGCCCAGTGCCACCACAATCGCCGGTATGACAGATGCGGCCTTTACCGCGTTTCGAGACCAGCTCAAAGCATCGAAAATATATTGCCGCAGCGCCAATGTCCTGCTCTCCGGCCCCGCGCTCAAAGTAGTCGGTCCCGACGTCAATCTCGATGCCGTTGCGAAATTTCTCGACACCACCTTCGACCGCTGCAAAGCTCTGGGCACGAAAGTCATCGTATGGGGAAGCTCCGGCTCGCGCCGCGTCCCTGACGGCTATTCCCGCGATACCGCCTGGGATCAGATCAAAACCTACCTCGCCCGCGCCGGAGAGATCGCGAAAGCCAAAGGCGTCGTTATCGGCATCGAGCCGCTCCGCAAGCAGGAGAGCAATATTATCAACACCGGTGCGGAGGCGCTCAAACTCCTGACCGAGGTCAATCATCCCAACGTCCAGATGATCATCGACTACTACCATATGTCGGTCGAGCAGGAAGATCCGCAGATCGTCCGGACGGCGAAGGACCACATCGTCCACATGCATTTCGCCAACCCCGCGGGACGCCGCTGGCCGCATTCCGCCGATGAAGATCCCGGCTATGCCAAATTTTTCCAGGCAGTGAAGGACATCCGCTACCAGGGCGGCCTTTCCATTGAAGGAACCGGCACCTTCGATGCCGATGGCGCCGCCAGCATGGCCTTTTTCAGGAGTTTCCTCGGCTGAGCCTTACCCCTGCCGCCACACCGGAATTTTCAAACGGTGCCCGCGCGCCCGCCGGATCATTTCTTCCATCCCTCCGGTCTCCAGCCCCTCCAGCAACTTCCGCCCCAGAGTCTTGCGGGCCCGGTCGTTCGAATCTTCCGCCGCGATCCGAAGATACTGCTCGGCCGTGGAGTCGCTCATCTCCATCACTTGCGACAGGAAAACCCGTTCCATCTCACGCTGGCGTGAAATCCGTTCGAATGCTCCCTGTGTATCCGGCCCCTCGAACCCGCCGTTCTCCCAGACTACGCAGTCGATCGAAGCCCGTATATCCAGCATGCGGCGCAGATTATCCAGATTATTCCGGCCACGGCTGCTCAGGTCGTCTCCCTGTCGCAGCAGCAGCGACGTATATGAGGGCTCTGCGCTGATAAAGCGTCTCGCTCCCGGCAAAAAGTCGCCTTTTTCCGGATTGCGCAGTGTGTCGGAATAATGGATGACGGAATAAGGCTTGCCCCGCGGCCCGGTCATGTCGAACCGCACCCCCAGTAATGCAATAGCGCGGGCCGCGTCGTTTAAAACAATCACCGAATACGGCAAAGCAGGCGCGATCAGTATGCGCGGCGCCCTGCCCAGCAACTCGGACAATGCCTGCTCGAACCCCTGCGATTCAAGACCCAGCAAACCGATGCCGGCAATATTACAGGGCGTGATCTGCATTGAGGTGTCTTATGATTGTAGACGAATTGAACAGCCAACCCGAGTTACCGGATCCCCTTATTTTTGCCCTCGATTTTGATTCTGCCGCCGAGGCGGACAAACTCGTCGACGCGCTGGGCGATGCCGGCGGTTTTTACAAGGTCGGCATGGAACTATTCGCCGCGGCAGGGCCCGACTACGTCCGGAGCCTGACAGGCCGAGGCAAGCGCGTTTTCCTCGACATGAAGTACTACGATATCGGGGAGACCGTCAGGCGCGCCGTAGCTGTGGCCGCGAAATCCGGCGCGACATTTTTGACGGTCCACGCTGTAGGCCAGGTCATGCGCGCCGCTATCGAAGGCCGCGGCGACTCTCCCATGAAACTGCTGGCCGTGACCGTGCTGACCAGTCTCGACGACAATGACCTGCACGACATGGGACACTCGTGCACAGTCAGTGAGCTGGTGGCGAAGCGTGTTGCGCAGGCGCGCGACCTCGGCATCGAAGGTATAGTAGCCTCTCCGCTGGAAGCCCGCTCCATCCGGCAAATCGCCGGCCCCGGCGCCGTCCTGGTAACGCCCGGCGTCCGTTCGCGCGGTGCCAGCCAGGGCGATCAGAAGCGCGTCGCCACCCCAGCGGACGCGATCCGCGACGGCGCCAGTTATCTGGTGATCGGCCGTCAGGTGACCCGCGCAGCCGACCCCGTGGCGGCAGTAGCAGCCATCCGCGATGAGTTGAGCGGAATTCTGTGCACCAGGTAGATCAGTTCCTCGCAGCCTACGGCTATTTCGCCTTGTTCGGGTTGCTCATGTTGGGTATTGTCGGTCCCCTGATACCCGATGAAACGATCCTGGTCCTCGCCGGGATCGCCATCCACCGCGGCCAGATGCACCCTGTCGCCGCACTCTGCGTTGCCACCGCCGGAAGCCTGTGCGGCATTACCCTCAGCTACCTGCTGGGTCGCACCGGCGTGGTGTATGCGCTGCATAAATTTCCTTTTCTCGATCGGCACGTCGCCAGTCATCTTCCCGAGGCCCATAAGTGGTTTGACCGGTTCGGCAAATGGACCCTCTTTTTCGGCTATTTCATCGCCGGCGTCCGGCATTTCACCGCGCTGGTGGCCGGAACCAGCGGGCTGGACCCGAAGACGTTCGCCATGTACGCCTATCCGGGAGGCTGCATCTGGGTGGCGTGTTTTCTCGCCATGGGCTACTACCTGGGCGAAGAATGGCAAAGTCTCGCCCATAACCTCGATACCGCGGCAATCGTCGTGGCCGCCGCAGTCGCCATCGCGGCCGCAGCCTGGTGGCTGTGGAAAAGGCGCCACATTAATTAATAAATACCTTATTGTTTTTTTAGCAACTTATCTCCTGAGAATGCGTTAATTAATCAGGAACATGTCCATTGATGTAACCGTGATGGCGCGGAAGATGCGTTTTGTAGTGGTTCACTACCACATCTTCAAGAACGCGGGCACAACGGTGGAGCGCGTTCTCGAACGCGAATTTGCCGGCCGATTCGCCCGAATACACGGGCCCACGCCGGACGCTGTTCTCGATGCGGAAGATCTTACGGCCTTCCTGAACGATCACCCGAATGTTCAGGCAATCACGAGCCATCATCTTCGTTATCCCGTTCCGCAGATGAGAAATGTCGTGATTTTCGACTGTTGTTTTCTGCGGCACCCGCTGGACCGGATCGATTCCCTGTACAGTTATTATCGAAAAATCGATTCCATGGATCCGCTCTCCCGCAGCGCTCACCGGCTTACTGCCGCGGATTTTGTCCGGCAATTACTGAATCATTCGCCGGAACAGATCTCGAATGTTCAGCTGACATATCTCGCGAACCGCGGCGCGTTTACCCGGCCCGCCAACAAAGGCGACCTCCGGCGCGCGGTTCAGACCGTCCGCAATATGGCCCTGCCCGGGGTGGTGGAGATGTTTCGCGAAAGCATGGTGGCGGCCGAATACTTCCTGCGGCCGGCATTTCCTTCCATTTGCCTGGCCGCCTTGCCGGCCAACGTCAGCCGGCCGATGCTGCCGAGCGTCACCGACCGCCAAAGCCGCTTAATCCAACTCTGGGGCCGGGGGCTTTACGAAGAACTGAAGCGGCTCAACGAGCTCGACCTGCAACTGGTGGCGCACGCCGAAGAAGAGATTCGCCGAAGACTGTTACTTGTTCCGGCCGTTCCCGACCGGTTAAAGGAATTCGCAGGCCGCACCATGGCGCTGGCTACAGCCGCCGCTACGACGGCTTGATATTGATCAGCCCGCTGCCTTCTTCCTCTTCTTCCCCATCGAACTCCTGAGCCTCATAGTCGGGAGCGAGGATCGAGTAGATGGCATCGAGCTTATCCTGCAACTCGTTGTTCTGCTCCTCGAGTTGGCGGATCCGCTCCAAAAGTTCCTGTTCGCTCGGCATGTTTCTACTCTACGGCACCCCCACATAGTCGAACCCTGCCCTCACCCTGAATAGTCAGGTTGTTCTCCTCGGCGCGTGCCAGCACTGCCTTTCCGACCACCTCGCCAGCGAGGATCACCGATACCGTTTCGGTTCGCCGCCGGGGTCCATACCCGGAGAGAAAGAATTGAATCGGCCGGGAATAGGTCGAATTTGTACCTGAGCCCTGAAACCGGGTAAGCGATATGGTCAGCACGCTGGATATCGAAGTTTCGGCCTGGAGCATAATCCTGCAGGATGTTGAGCCGGATGGACTCCGCGATATTTCGGCGGTCCAGTTCCACGTAGGTATCCTCCGCGGTCGTGAACACATGATCGAATTCCATGCGGTCCGGCTGTTGTTCGGGCGGGCCCTTGAGGCGGAATACCTGAATCTGCGGGTCGCCGTAGAGAAGGCGCAGAACGAACATCGAGTCATAGCCATTGCCCGACGGATAGTCGTCCGCAAAGAGTATCCGGGCTCCCGGCTTCATGGTTGGGTATGCTCGCTGTACCTTGTCGGCCAGCCGCCATTCGGGCGAATCGCGGACCCGCCAAGGTTCCGGCCAGTGACTGGCATGGACCCACACCATGAGTGCCGTCAATGCGCCGAGCACGGCCAGGTGCTGCGAGGCCAGTCCGATCAGCGCCGCAAAGTAAAGACCCAGCCCGAGGTAAGGAACGCAGCACCGCACGGTTGCTAAGCAAGACCGCGATCAGCATCATCAAAACCAGCGTGATCGCGGCGGCAGCTGCCGTGAAGCGGACCTGCCGGTAGAACAGGAGGCTCATGTATTCAGTCACGTTCTTCAGCCAGAACCCGAAATCGACGTGCGGCCTGTAGGAGGAGTGGTCGAGGAAGCCGGGGATGCCACGCAACCGGCCCAGGACGAATAAGCCCAGAATGATGGCAAGCGCGCCATAGAGCCGTATCGTGGAACGGGTCCATTGCCTTGCCTGATGGCCATGAATTCGAAAGAAAGCGGCGCCGCCGTCCCGGTAATCCTGTTCTGTTACGAATGCACTTACCGCATCGGTCGTACTCAGGTAGAGGTCCTGGAAATTCCCGTGCACCACAGAAGCAGACGGGGCCAGCGCCCTGAAGAATCGCCATGCCATGAACACGTTTCCGACGAGCAGCAGCCAGGAAAGAACGTAGAGAGGCAGCGGGTGAAAGCCGAAGATGCTGTAGACCACCCGGCACACTGCGGTGCCCAGCGGGCGCGATATGGGCATCCACGGAAGTATCTGGGCTTTCCAGATCTTCAGCGCGGGCGTGGTCCAGGCGTAGAACGCGAGGATGGCTACGCAATAGAATTCAATTCGGCGGGTCATCCAAAGCCGCCGCCGCCCGGCGTGGAGATCCGCAGGACACTGTCGCGTGGGGCGGTGACTCTGGTCTTCGCCGGCAGCTTTCGCGGCTTTCCCTTCTCCACGAGTTCGTTCACTCCGGGCGAACCGGCCTTTCCGCCGGCAAGGCCATAGGGGCCACGATCACGCCGATCTGACAAGATCGTCACGTCCGCTTCTTCCAGAAAACGCAGCTCGCGGACGATGCCGTCGCCCCCGGAATGCTTCCCCTGGCCGCCAGATCCGGTCCGAATCCGGTACGACCGAACCTGCACCGGATAATCGTGCTCGAACGCTTCCACAGGAGTGTTCCAGCTGTTGGTCATGTGGGTATGGATGGCTGAGCGGCCATCGCGAGCCGAAGCACCCATTCCGCCGGCGATGGTTTCGTAATACGAGAACGGCCGGTTACGCAATGTATCCCAGCCACCGAAACTGATGTTGTTCATCGTGCCGGAACTGGCCGCGGGAATCCGGTCCGGCACCGCCTGCGCGAGAGCGCCAAGGATGACATCCGTGATGCGCTGCGACGTTTCCACATTGCCGGCCGCCATCGCCGCCGGTAATCCAGCATTGACGATGCTGCGTTCCGGGGCGATGATGCGGATGGGCCGCAACAAACCCGCGTTGTAAGGAACATCGGCCGGAATGAGGCAGCGGAAACAATACATCGCAGCCGCCACTGCGATTGCGTAGTTCGCATTGACGCAGCCAGCCACCTGCGGACTCGAGCCCGTGAAATCGACTTCGGCCCGATCCCCTTTGATCCGGATGCAGACCACGATTGGAACCGGTTCACCGCCTATTCCGTCGTTATCGAGGAAGTCCTGAAATCGGTATTCTCCGTCGGGAATTCCACGCAGCATTTCGCGGGTGACTCGCTCGGAGTAGTCCACCAGGGCGGCAGCGTTTTTTCGCGTGCGGGCAGCACCGTAGCGGGAGACAATCTCACGCAACCGCTCTTCTCCGCGGCGGTTCGCCATCGTCTGCGCGAGCAGGTCGCCGCGGCGCTCATCGGGTGTGCGGACATTGGCCAGCACCAGATTCATTACGTCCGTCTGGACCTTGCCGCCCCGGATCAACATGACCGGAGGAATTCGCAGGCCTTCCTGATAAATCTCCCGCGCCATCGGCATTGAGCCCGGGCTCATACCGCCGACATCGGCGTGATGAGCGCGGTTCGCCACAAAAAAGGCGGGCTTTTTCCCGCCGGCGAACACGGCTGACACCGCGGTGATATCGGGAAGATGAGTGCCGCCACGAAACGGATCGTTGACAATCGCGACGTCGCCCGGCGTCAGTTCGAATTCCGCCAAAATATGCTGGACAGAGAGCGGCATCGCTCCCAGGTGGACGGGCATGTGGTCGCCCATGGCGATGGTCTGACCGGCGGCATCATAGACGGCGCAGGAATAATCGCGACGTTCCTTGATATTGGCGCTGAAGGCGGTGCGGCGCAGGACGGCGCCCATTTCTTCGGCAATGGAGACGAACAGATTGCGGAAGACCTCCAGGTCTCCGTGGGTAGACGGCTTATTTCGCATCCTGCCTCACTTCCGGCGCCGGGGGCTCCGGTTCCGGTGGAGGTGGTGGCGATCCGCAGGCTGCGATTTGAACGGGGAAAGAAGCTATCCTGGTCCACTTTTCGCCGTCGCGTTTTTCGACGATGTAGGCGTGGGTCCTGCTGTCCGTGCCGATCCGGTAGTCGATATTCTCAACGGCGGGAGCGCGGCGCAGGCGCGGCGGCTGTGCGGTCTGGCTGACGATCGTCCAGCTGTCTCCGCCGGTGTGCGTTTCGTACAGGTGGTAGCGGCCGCCTTCGGCCGACCGGCCGGCATCGACAATCAGTTCTCCGTGATCGGCTGAATCAAACCAAAATCGCTGGACATAGCCGGGACCACCCTCTTCCGTAATCTGCTTCCTGCGCCACGTGGCTCCGCCATCGGTGGTGATCAGGATGAAAGGATCGCGCGCCAGGGGAATCTGCACTTCACCCGCGGCCCATGAGTGGGTGGCGTCGAACAGCTGTACCTGATCGAGTGCGGCGCCTGGTGCGTGAGGAAGCTGCTCTTTCCAGGTCTTGCCTCCGTCGCCGCTGAAGAACAGGAGCGATGCAAGGGTGGCGGAGGGTCCGTGAAAGTTGCCGGCCACGGCGAGCTTTCCCGAGGCGCCGGACGCGGAGATTGCGCTGAGTTCGAGATAGACGGGGCAGGGATCGGAATCGGAACAGGTCATGCCCGCTGCGATCAGTTCTTCCTGAATACAGTCGAACCTGAGTCTGGTGGCATCCTGCGCAAATACGCCGCAGGCGACCGACAGGAAGACCATGAGAAGTCGCGACCGCACTCTAGTTGGCAATTTTACACACCCTGCACCGATAATAAAGGAATGGCGCGCCTGCTCCCGCTCTTCCCGCTCCAACTGGTCGTCTTTCCGGGGAGCGCCACACCCCTGCACATTTTCGAACAGCGCTATCGCGAGATGGTCGGCGAGGCGGAAGCCGAGGGGACGGAATTCGGCATTGTTCGCACCGTCGTCCGTGGCGAGGAGAGCGGTCTGGCCAATACCGGATGTACGGTCACGGTGGAATCGATCGTCGAACGTTATCCGGACGGCCGCTTCGACGTGATCACTCGCGGGCATCGGCGCTTTCAGCTTGTGTCGCTCGACGACGACAAAGATTACCTGCGCGGCACGGTGGATTATTTCGACGATGAACAGGCGGAGCCGATTCCGGACGATCTGATGGACCGCGCGATGGCCGCCTATGCGCGCCTGAACGAAGGCGCCGCTACTCTGCCGCGATCGGCCCACAATCTCAGTTTTCGGCTGGCTGACGGCATCGACGATCTCGATTTTCGCAGCATGATGCTCCAGACCCGCTCCGAAATGCAGCGGCTGCGTTCGTTCACCGAATTTGTCGACGTATATATTTCGCGGCGGCAGTATGTCAACCTGATGAAGAAGAAGGCGCCCACAAACGGGTCGGGGCACAAACGGCCGGGAGTCTGAAGCATGCGGAAGCCGCAGGCGCTTGCGATTTCGTTTACACTGCACGTTGCCACCTTTCTGGCGCTCATGTATGCGCCACCAATCAGCCTTCCAACCCTGCCACCTCCCTCACCCAGCGAATACCAACAGGCCTTCGCCGGTAAAGAAGACAAAATCGTCTGGTACAAGTTCAAGGAGCTGCCGGACATTACACCTCCCGACGCGCCCAAAGCCCGCCGGCCGTTGAAGGCGGTGAGCGAAGCGAAGCAGGCGGTGGTTTCATCGCCGAAAGCGGCTCCGAAACGCCAGCAGGTTGTGATCGCTCCTCTGCCCGAGATCGAGACACCGCCGCTCGATCTGCCGAACCTGATCGCCGTTAAACTACCTCCGAAAACTTTTACAACTCCTCCCGACCTGGTGAAGCCGGAGGCACCCCGGATCGAAATGCCGCAGGCGCCGGAAAGCGCGCCCGCTCCGCTTGACGCGGCAAAGCTGCCTTCCGATCGTCTACCTCCTAAAACCTACGTTCCTCCGGCTCCGGCCGCCAAACCGAGTCTGGCGAAAATCGAAACACCAACCGCCGCGACCGTTTTTCAGACGCCATCGCCGCAGGCGACCAGGCTGCCGGAAGTGCGGCTGCCGGCCCGTGCTTATGTTCCACCGCCGCAGCAGTCCGCTGCTCCGCGGCGGACCATCGGAGCGGCCACCGAAGTTCAGAACGTGCCGGTGAACGCTCCAATGGCCACGGCAGTGCCGGGCGTCAAGTTGCCCGTGCGCGCTATTGCGGTACCGCAAATCGACGGACCCGCTGGCGATGTGACGATCGCCATCGCCGGGCTGAATCCGTCCACAACTCCCGTCGCGCTTCCGGCAGCATCGAGCCCCGCCGAGTTCTCCGCAGGCCCCAAAATTCGACCGGACGGCGCGACATCCGATGGCGCCGGGAAGGGAATCGTGGCCGAGAGTTTGTATGCTCGCTCGACCGCCGAATCGAGGCCCGAACTACTGGCGAAGGCCATGGCTCCTGCGAGTACGAAAGCCCTCATCGACGAATCGCTCAGGCGCGGATCTACTCCTGCGGGGCCGTCACTTTCGGCTACCCACGTTACGAGCGCGCCCGATCCGCGGTTCAACGGGCGGGACGTTTACATGCTGGCCATCCAGATGTCGAACCTGACCAGCTATTCCGGCAGCTGGCTCATGTGGTACGCCGACCGGACATTCCGCTCCGCCTCGCTCCAGCCGATCTCGGCTCCGGTGCCGCACCGTAAGGTGGATCCAAAGTACATCGCTTCCGCGGTTTCGGAGCACGTTCAGGGACGGGTTCAGCTTTACTGCGTGATCGGGCGCGAGGGAAACGTGACGTCGATCGAACTGCTGCGGGGCGCCGACGACCGGCTCAACAAGAGCGCGATGGAGGCACTGTCAAAATGGGAGTTCTACCCGGCGCTGCGCAACGGCGAACCCGTCGATGTGGACGTCGTGGTTGAAATCCCTTTTGTACTGGCACCGCCCGCGATCTCCAAATGACCCGGCAACATCTGATTTTCGACGCTGACGACACGCTCTGGGAAAACAATATTTACTTCGAGCGAGCGTTCGATGAGTTTTGCGAATACCTGAATCATTCATCGCTGACTCCCGATGAAATACGGGAGATCCTCGATGAGATCGAGATTGCGAATAACAAGGTCCACGGCTACGGCGCGGTGAACTTCGGGCGGAATCTGAGCCAGTGTTATTTGCGGCTGGCCGAGCGCGCTGTCGAGGAGCACGATCTTCAGAAAGTCAAAGACATGGCTCATCGGATTCTGGAGCAGTCTGTCGACCTGATGCCCGGGGTTGCGGAGACGCTTCCTTTTCTGGCCGAGCGGCATGAGCTTACCTTGTTTACAAAGGGACATCCGGATGAACAGAACCGGAAGATCGATCTATCCGGACTTCGTCCGTTATTCGCTCATTGTGAAGTTGTCAAAGAAAAGAACCGGGAGGCCTATGAGTTGCTGGCCTCGGTTCGCGGATTCGATCACCGGCATACGTGGATGATCGGGAACAGCCCGAAGTCGGATATCAATCCGGCTTTGGCCGCGGGGTTACGCGCGGTGTTTGTGCCGCACGAGCGGACATGGACTCTGGAGCGCGAGGACATTCGGGATGTCGACGGGCGGGTTGAGGTGATTTCGCGGTTTAGCGATTTACTTCAGTTGTTCGGTTAAGCCGCGGCAATTTCGACCCGAAATAAGTCGCGTGGTTCGCCGACTCGTTTCAGGGTTGAGTTCGGAAAGTATTTTTTCAGTTCCGGCTCTACCGCTTTCCAGGTGTCTTCGTTGTTCGGCGCCAGCAGGCGATCGTTAATGAAGACTTCGAGTTTCTTGCGGTCGAACTTCACGTTCATCTCTTTTTCGAGACGGTCGCAGGCGGCCAGTGCCGCTTTGTGAGCCTGCGCGAGGCGCTGCTGGAACGTACCTTCGACCGCGCCCTTGCGATTGTAGAGGAGGCCCAGGCGATTGTCCTTTTCGTCCAGGCTGTAGTTTGCTTCGTGACCGATCAATAAGACTCCGGGACCGGCCGGGACGTGGCGGTATTCAGCTACGTCGATCAGCATTTCCGGCATCAGGGTGTCTTTGATCCAGCGGTGGAAAACCGGGATCGCTTCTCCCAGATCCGCTGAGCCTGCCGCGAAAATTTTTACGTTGATATGTTGCATTTACACGGCCGCCTTTTCGGGTGTGGCTGTCATGCGGGAGTGGCAACTGTAGCAGGCTTCGATAAACAGCTGGGCCTCTTCGATGAGTTGATGGGCGGTTTCCGCCGTTCGTTTTTTGCCGGCGTTTTCGTGCGCCTGGAAGAAGTCCTGTGCGAATTTGCCTTTGACGAAAGGATCGAAGAAGATTTCCGTGTCGAAGAAACTGGTGCGGAAATCGTCCACGATCTTGTCCGCGGACTCGGGAGCGAGACCGAAGCGGAACTTCAGGAGCGCCTGAGCTCCGTGCAGCATCGCTTCGTAAGCCATGAGGGAGGCCTTTTCGATATTGCCGGCCTCGTGCTGCAACTGCGACTCGAAGACCTCACGTTCGCAGGCGACCAGCTCGAAATCGATCGGGAAGATGACTTCGCCGGCGCATTCGCCAACGCCGATATCGCCGATTGAGTACTCCCGGGGGTCGCCCCAATCGCTGTAGAAGGAGGCGTCTTCTTCGTGCGTGGGGATGGCGGTGAAATCGTCGATCATCTTTTTGCACTCGGCTTTACCGAGCCGCTTGATGAACGCCTGGAAGGATTCATTCGTCATCCGTTCCGCGCGGAAGCGAGTGGTAATGCGGTCCACGGTTTCCGGAATGCGTTTGGAGGGAACGGCTCCTATGGCGAGGCCGTACGTTCCCGCGTTGTTGCCCCATTCGCCGCCGAGAAGAACCTGGAAATGCGGGACCGTGTAAGAACCTTTTTTGCGGCTGACGCCGTAAAAGCCGAGATCGGCCACATGGTGCTGGCCGCAGGAGTTGAAGCAGCCGCTCACTTTGATACGCAAACCGCCGATGGTTTCATCCAGCTCCGCATTCTTTGCAGCGAGGCGCTCGCGGAGTTCACCGGCGAGGCCCCGTGAGGATGAAATACCAAGCTTGCAGGTATCGGTTCCGGGGCAAGAGGCGACATCGACGATGGTGCCGGCAACGGGAGTTGCGAGGCCGGCCTGTTTCAGTTCGGAGTAGACCGCCGGCAGGTCGGCTTCGGTGATCCAGCGGAGGACGAGATTTTGCTCGACGGTACTGCGGACCGTCTCCTTCATGTACTTGCGCGAGATATCTGCCAGTTTGCGGAGTTGGGTTGCGGTGGCATCGCCCAGGGGAAGCGCTATGGTTACTGTGGCGTAACCCGGCTGGCGCTGCTGGTAAACATTATTCTTGTGCCACTCGGCGAAGCCTTCCGGCTGAACGGGGCCGATCTGGAGAAGCGAGGCAGGCTTGAGCGGTTCCTCTTTATAATCGGCGACATCTTTCAGGTAGCCGGTCCAGCGGGGATCGTGCGTGAGGATTTTTCTTTCCTCCACAACGAGACGTTTGAATTCGTCGATACCTAATTTGCTGACGAGGAATTTCAGGCGCGCGGTGTTGCGGTTTTTCTTTTCGCCGAGGCGCGCGAAGACACGTCCGATGGCCTGGCAGATGGGAAGAATCTCTTCTTCGGGAACGAAGGCGTCGTAGAGGCGGGCCTGCTGGGGGACGGGACCGAGTCCACCGCCGACCCAGAGTTCGAAACCGCGGTGCGTTTTTCCGTTTTCTTCGCGAGTGACGGCGATGGCGCCGAAATCATGAAGGCGAACGAGGCCGCAAGCTTCGTGAGCGCAGCCGGAGAAGGCGATCTTGAATTTACGGCCGAAGCTCTGTGCGTCGGGATGGCCCAGCATGAAGTAAGCGATGGCCTTCGCGTAGGGCGTGACGTCAAAAGTCTGGGTGCGGCAGACACCCGCGACGGGGCAGGCCGTGACGTTGCGAACGGAGTTGCCACAGGCTTCGCGAGTGGTGATGCCGACCGATGCGAGGCGTCGCATGATGGACGGCGTATCTTCGATGTGAATGAAGTGAAGCTGAACGTCCTGCCGGGTGGTGATGTGGGCGATGTTGTCGGAGTATTCTTCGCAGAGATCGGCCAACATTTCCAACTGAGCGGCGTTGAGGCCGCCGAAAGGAATCTTGATGCGCTGCATGCCGGGGGCATCCCAAAGTGTGTTGGGGCCTTTGGTGGGCACGTCGGGATAGTTGAGGGTGCGGGTTGCCTGGCCGTCGGAACGCTGACCATTGTCATAGCGCTGGCCATAGGCCCCGCGGCGGAGACGCGTTTCGGCGAAGATGCGATCTTCGATTTTGCCGCTTTTGCGGAGGGTGATTTCGTTTTCGAAGACGTCGATCTCGGCGGCCAGGTTGGGGGCAATGCTATCGCCAAGCTGCGTTTTCCACTTGTTATTGCTGGTTTTCATCTATACACCCTTAAGTATATCGGAATCGGGATATTTCGTATTATAGCAAGGGTCCGCTGGGTACTTTCGGCCTTTGACATAGAGTGACCCGTCAGGCAGCTTTGTTGTCGCGCCAGTTGGTGGTATTTTGCGGTTTTTCCGGGGTCGAGACTGTGACGTTCGGGGTTCCGGCACCGGCGCCGGCGAACTGGACCTTGTAATCGGTGCGCCGCAGTGTGTTTTTTGCGACCTCGAGGGTGGTGAGACGGTTGGCGGCAGTGAGGATTTCGTTATTCGAAAAAACCGACCCATTCAGAGTGGGAGTGGCCGGGGCCTGGTAGGTTAAACCGATGATATCGCTGTATCTTGCGATGGCGACTTCCTGAGCGCGGTCCTGCTTGAAATTGCGGATACGTTCGGCCTGGAGTTCGCGGAGGGTGGCGAGATTCTTGTGCAGGGAGCGATTCAGGCGCTGCTCATAGAGGCTCATGAGCGCGAACTTGTGAGCTTCACTGGAAAACGTGAGAGCGCAGGAGAGGGCGGTCTGGAGTTCGGGAGTTTCGGTCTCGACGGTGGTGCCAGGGGTCTGGGTGCCGAGGGCGTACATGTTCTCTTCGACGGCGCGAAGGCGATTGAGACGCCACGTGTCCCAGGCGATGGCGTGGGCGAGGCTGAGTTCGATGGTGGTTTTGGCGGCGAGGTCTTTCACGAGATCCTTTCGGAATTGCTCGAAGACGGGGCGGTCCTCGTCTGAGAGGGAAGTGACCTGACCGGTAAAGCCATCGCGCATCGCGTTGAGGCGGGTTTTGTTGCGGCCATCTTCGGAGGTGGGGCCGGTTGAGAGTTGGGCGTTAAGTCGATTTGCTTCGATTTGCTTTTGTGATGCTGGCATGGTTGTGATCTCCGGTTTAAGAGATAGCACGGGGTGTCAAGGGTTGAGGGGTTATGTTGTTGAAAACATTGAGAAAGAAAGTTGTGACCGGAAATTTTGGATTTGCGGGAAACGGCTTTTTGCCGTGGGTGAGTTTTCCCAGTGTGCTGTGGCGGCTTCGTGGAGCGCGGGTGCGTATTCGGCAAATCGCGCGCATGATAGCGGTTAGCTGGAGAAGCTTCACCGATCTTGCCGATCCCGTGATAATCACCGGAACTCGCGCGGGTTTTGGTCAAGAGCCGTCTTGTACGTCGTGATCGGCGTCGGAGCGCGTACGCTGATCTACATTCCTGTCCAGACTCCTGCGGCGCAGGCGGAGAGCAGAAGTGCTCTGCCTGCAATTTTCATCGGTGACTGCATGGTCATCCGCTGATCGCGCGCTGTCGCCATCCCTCCCTGGCAGGTTTCCCGGAGCGTTCCGAATCTATTCAGGATCCAGGTCCTGCACAAAGGGCTTGCATTCGATTTTGTTTGATAGTAGTATTACAAACGAAGATAGTAGATAAAATGACGTTACCTAAACTTACCCGGCTCGAGATGAGCATCATGGACGCCCTCTGGAACAACGGGCCTCTCGCGATTCGCGAAATCCAGGAAGCCTTTCCCGCGAAGAAACAGCCAACTTACACCACTATCCAGACCACAGTCTACAGGCTGGAGGCCAAGGGCGTGCTGAGGCGCAAGCGCAAGATCGGCAATGCCCACATCTTCGAGGCGTTGGTCACTCGCGAGGCGGCGCGCGGACGCCTGATTGACGATCTCCTGAGCATATTCGGAGGGCGGACCCTGCCGATGATGGCGCACCTTGTCGAATCCGGAAAACTGACGGCGGAAGATTTACGCGAAACCGATGAAATGCTGCGAAAGCTGCGGACACGGAAGGAGAGCTAAAAATGATCACAGTGAACTGGCAGGAAACGGGCAATCATCTCTGGCAATCCACCGCCTTTGCCGCGCTCATCGCTTTGGCGAGTCTATTTCTCCGCAGGAACCGCGCGCAGATCCGATACGCCCTGTGGTTCGCGGCCTCGGTCAAATTCCTGATTCCCTTTGCCGCGCTGACCGCAGTCGGCCATCAGTTTGAATGGCGTGCCGCGCCCGCCGTTGCTGTATCCCAGGCTGTACAGCATGCCGCGAGCCCCTTCGATACTCTCATTGCGCAATCTACGGTGACGGCGGCACCCACGCGGTTTCAGTCAGGGAAAACCGGCCGGCTCACCATTCTGTCGACTGTAGCCGTCGCGACATGGGCACTCGGGGTCGTATGGCTCACAGTCATCTGGACGGTCCGATGGCGGCGAATACGCGCGAATCTGAGATCGGGCAGACAACTCGAGATCGACGCGCCAGTCCCCGTGCTTGTTTCTCCTACGCTGATTGAACCGGGAATTTTCGGAGTGATTCATCCGGTGCTGCTGCTGCCGGAAGGAATTTTCCGCCGGTTAACCCAGCCTGAGTTCGCCGCTGTTCTCGCGCATGAAATGTGCCACGTGCGGCGACGCGACAATCTGACCGGCCTGATACAGATGGTGTCTTCGACCCTGTTCTGGTTCCATCCTCTGGTTTGGTGGATTGGAAAGCGAATGATCGACGAACGTGAGAACGCATGTGACGAGGAAGTACTAAGGATGGGCAACTCGCCCGACATCTATGCGGACAGCATTATGGCCGTCTGCCGCTTCTACGTGGAAGCGCCGCTGGCGTGCACGTCCGGCGTTTCGGGCGCGGATTTGCGAAAACGCATCGAAGCAATCACAGCCAACTGTGAGCGTTTCGAGTTGACTACCCTACATAAGTTGCTATTGGGGACAACGGCCGCCTTCGTGATCGCAGGTCCGATCGCAATCGGTGTACGTGCGGCCCCTGCCGGTGAATCGCACGTCGTCCGTGGCGAACATGCTGTATTGATCGCGCAGAATAATCCAATCCGTCAGGCTCCGGTTGAGAGGTCCGCGCCGCCCCCACCTTCACCATCGGAAGCCGCGCCGTATCCCGCAACTCCACCTCCGCCTCCTCGATTGGAATTCGACGCAGCGTCCATAAAGCCCGGGGATCCATCTCTCAACGGCTGGAGCATGAATTCGCCCGCTGGATTCCTTACGGCCGAAGGTGCCCCGTTAATGAATCTGATCCAGACGGCTTTCGGCATTCAGGCGGCTTACATCGTCGGCCCCGACTGGCTGAATTCGGCGAAGTTCACTATTCAGGCAAGATCCGAAGGAGCTTCAAGAGCACAGATTAACCTCATGCTCCGCAGTCTTCTCGAAGACCGCTTTGGATTGAAGTACCACCGCGAGCAGGTGGAGCGCCCTGTCTACAACCTCATAGTCGCGCCCGGGGGCCCGAAGCTCGAAAAGGACGACGGAGGGCCCGGAGGTTCAAGACCCGGAAAGGATGATGGAGCACCCTCCAACACACCAGCGGGCAGCGGTGGAGGAGGTGGTGCAGGTGGAGCAGGCAGTGGATCCCCCGGATCCCCCGGTCGTCCGTCCAGAGGTGCGACATTGAATGGTGCGGGCACGCTTCAGTCGCTTGCGGATTCGCTTGCGCGCAATCTCGACCGCCCGGTGGTGGACAAGACCGGGCTGGCGGGGAGCTATAAACTATCGTTCTCAGGGTTTTCCTGGCCTTCAGAGAAGCAATCGGACTTTCCGTCAATCTTTACCGTGCTGCCGCAGCAATTGGGTCTGCGCCTCGAAGCCGGAAAAGGCATGGTCACAATTCTTGTAATCGACTATATCGAGCGCGCTCCGACGGACAACTAGACTGAGGTTTGTTTTACCCAAAAAATCTATTTCCCGGCGAACTAATAATCGGGCGCGGGGCAGGCGTTTAGAATCGTGAAGAAGCCGGAGTGGCGTTCACATGCGCAAGATTATTGCCTACATCGCGACTAGTGCGGGTAAAATTTGCGAGCTGTACCTCAAGTTGCCGTTGCCGTTTGTGTTCCGCGTGACGGGGGCAAGCCTCAGTAAGAGAATCGAGGAAATCGTGTCGCGCCGCGTCGGGACGAGGGTGAGTTTCGCTAAGAAGATCGCACTAACGGTTGCCGGTGCGGTGGTTGCAACCGTGCCGATAGTAGTGGGCATCCTGAACACACCGGCAGCGCGGGCTCAGCAGCGTCCGGAATCAGCTACCGGATCGGCATCGAAATTCGAGGCCGCCTCCGTCAAGCGAAGCCAGGGAGACAACACCTACATGGGTGTCCGGCGGTTGTCGCATGGACTGGTGGTTATTGAAAATATGCCGCTGAAGGCGCTGATGGGAGTCGCGTACCAACGCAGGGAGGGATGGTTCGAGATTTCAGGAGCTCCCGGTTGGATGGACTCCGAGGGATACGAAATTTCCGCCAGGGCGGCTGGCGATGCGTCGAACGAACAGATGTACCCCATGCTGCAGGCGCTGCTCAGAGACAGATTCCAGTTGAAGCTGCATCGCGAAACCAGGAATCTTCCCTTATATGCGCTCGTGGTGGCAAAGGGAGGACTGAAGCTTCGGAATCCAAAACCGGGGAACTGTTTCGCGGGAGCCGCTGGCACCGAGCCGCCACCTGTTCCGGGTGCGCCCCTCGTTTTGCCCTGCGGCAGCATTACCGTAAGCCTTGCTCCGTTCGGATTGCAGATCAAAGGGAATCGAACATCGATGCAAAGTTTGGCGCTGATCCTCGCGGGCGTGCTTGGCCGAACTGTTGTGGATAGAACGCAGTTCAGCGGGACCTTCGACATTGATCTGGAATTCACTCCTGACGATGCGGTCGCCGGTATTCCGGGTCGCGGAATGCCTGGATCCCTTCCGACGGCTCTGCCTTCCGGAGATTCCGCCGGGCCTTCACTTTTCAGCGCCATGCAGGAACGCGTTGGGCTCAGACTCGAATCGGCGAGGGGTCCCGTCACGGTGTTTGTGATCGATCACGTGGAGCAACCTTCCCCGAACTAGCCGCTTCACACCGCGTCGTTAAAAATCAGTCGTGATTGTTCATGCGGTTCGTCTCATTTCCCAGCTGGATTATTTTCCAGGGTGGTGAGATCCGAGAGCGATATATCGATTGCGGCGATAACTACCCTGCGTTTGTCAGTGGCGCGTAGCAGCCACCTCCGTCCTCGCTGGAATTCCCCTATTAATTTCTAGACGCCAGTTTCCAACTGACGTACTACATGAAAGTGAGGCTAGATTATGGCCGAAATACAGAGAAATCCTCGAAACAATGAAATCCGGGGGGCTGCTTATGGGTGGGCGAGACGATTATGGTCGCCCATTCCGACTGGAGCACTGCGAAACGGAATCATGACGTATCGGTTGATATTGCCCTGAGCCCTGTCGAAACCGTGCTGATCGTGAAGTTCGACGATCAAGGTTATAGTCGGATCCCTAGCTGTGCACGGCGATCCTGTACTAGTCAGTGGCGGCTAAACTTCGAAGTTTGATACAGAGTTGCTTGCAAAAAGGTTTGAAAAGCAGGGAGTTTATACTCATCTCTGGACACTTAGAACGGGCATCTCACATTCCAGAGATTTCGATTTCACGACTTCACCATTTCGTTCCAGCGTTACCGCTTATGGGAACTCTTCGGAACGCCGAGATCCTCCGAATGGAAATTGTCGCGAATAAGGAAAAGAGTATCAGAACGAAAGTAGCTGGTTCGGGCGTCGCTGATTGAACTGCGACTGAGGAGGCGTTCCCAAGGCCAGAGGCGAATACCTGCTGACCGCCGTCCGGAGCAACTTCGTACACCTTCCCGCCGCTTCCATCAGCTACGAAAAGGTTGCCCAACGAATCAAACGCGAGGCCACCGATAGCAACTCCATCTGGGTCAACTATTGTCGTGAAAAGACTGCGTTGCCCGTCTGCTTGGATTCTATAGATGAGCCCACCGTTATATTGCGACGCAAACAGATCGCCTTCGGCATCGAATGCCAGAGCCCATGGAAGGAATCCAGTGGCAAACACCGTCCGGGTGCCGCCCGCGCTGAATTTGTAAATATTTCCATATGTACTATCAGCGGAAAACAGGTCACCTAAAGAGTTGAAAGCCAGACCGGCTTGGTAAACAGTGCTGTCGTCGAAGTTGCCGGTGACGAATGTGCTCACCTCCCCATTGGGTGTGATCTCATAAATATTCGTTGCCGCGGAGAATAGGTTTCCGTTACTGTCAATTGCGAGCCCGCCGCCGGAAACGCCCGCAAAGAGACTCTCTGTCCCCGAAACAGATCGCTTGTAAATGTCGCCGCCGAACAACGACATAAAGACATCGCCGGAACTATCGCTGGCAAGAGCTTTAATCGGCCCCGGAGAAGCGAGCGTCTGCTTGCTACCGTCGCTCTGGAACTCATATAAAGCTGCGCCAGCGCTTTCGCCTACGAAAATAGTGGCGGCAAAATTCACAGAAGGGAACGCCAAGCAGACCGTCGTCCAGGTAATCGCAAAAAATATTGGGTTAGACTTTCCGCTCATTCTCATTCCTTTTGTCCGGACTAAACTCTCGCAGATCTCAAATAGTGCTAATTGTAACACTCAATCGCCCCTGGCCCATGGTGGTCGCTTGCCGGTCCTTGTTTGCTTTGTCGTGTGGCTTCGTGTTTGATGGTTTAGTCACACCTATTTACTGACGAACCGATCAGTCAAGTTGTCGAATAACGCCCGACCGTGAGATCTGTCCTGCATACGCGAATTCAAGTCCCGTCGCCCGTCTTAACCTATCAACGACCACGGATTCATCTAACGAGGCATTATAGGAACAGTCGCCGTTCCTGCGCCCCGAAACGAATTACCTAACCCTCTGGCCCGGCTTCTTTCCCTGCAAACATGAGTACACTCATGTATATTATGAGTGTACTCATTTATGCCAACGACAACCCGAAAGCGAGCTCCGCGCAAAACAGAGCCCAAAAAGCCTCCGAACCGCATGCAAAAGAAAGAAGCGGTCAAGGCCAGGATTGTCGCCGCAGCGCTGGCCTTGTTTCAGAGCAAAGGCTTTGATGCGACGACCACGAAATCGATCTCGGTCAAAGCCCATATTGCGGAAGGGACGATTTTCAATTATTTCCCGACCAAAGAAGACATCGCACTTTATTTTTTCGAGCAGGAAGTGGATCATGCGATCGAAGCGGTCCGATCGAATGCGCGGTTGCGCAAAGCCCCGCTTAACGAGAAGTTATTCGCGCTGATTATGACGCAGCTGGATTTTCTGGAGCCTCACCAGCGTTTTATCGGAGCGGCCTTTATTCAGGCGCTGAAGCCCGGATCAAAACTTGGGGTGTTCAGTCCTTCCGCGGAGGCGCTCCGGTACCGCTATCTCGCGTTCGTGCAGGAGCTTCTCGACGACTCCATACGGCGCAAGGAGCTTCCGGCGGCGGTGTGGTGGACGCCACACGTGTTCTGGGTCTACTACCTGGGAATACTGCTCTACTGGCTGCACGACGAATCCGACGGCAAACAACAGACGCTTGCATTTCTCGACCGTTCATTAAAAGCAGGAATAGCGTTGCTGAGGCAGAAATGACAAACAAGAGCACACCACCCGAACAGTCAGCGGGCACGTTCGCAACCACGGGCGGACTCGGCCGCGCCCTCCGGTTCGCGAGTTTGACAGCGGGCCTCACCGGAAGCTATGCAGGGTACTTGATGCAACGGGCGGTGCTCGGGGAGGAAAGCAGCAAGACCCGGCGCAGCGCAATGCATGCGAAGGTGGGGAGCCAGATCAAGGATGAGTTGCTGAGGATGCGCGGGCCGGCTATGAAAATCGGTCAGACCATGAGCATTCATACCGATCTGATGCCGGGCGAATTGCTCGCCGAAATTTCAAAGCTGCAGATGGAGGCGCCGGGGATGCACCCCTCGCTCACGGCGGCGCAATTCAAGGCGAGCACCGGGCGCACTCCCGACAGCATGTTCAGGAAGTTTGAGGCTGAGCCGTTCGCAGCGGCGTCTCTGGGGCAGGTTCACAGGGCCGTGCTCAACGACGGGACGAGGGTGGCTGTCAAGATCCAGTATCCCGGCATGCGGGCCGCGATTGAAAACGACTTTCGCATGCTGCGGAGCGTCACGCTGCCGGCCCGCGCGACCGGTCATATTCCGAAGGACTCGCTCGATGAAATGGAAACGCAGATCAGCGCAGAGACCGATTACGTCCGGGAAGCGGCGAACATGGATTTCTTCCGCGAGGGTCTGAGACCGCTTGGTTATGTGCATGTTCCCGAGGTATTTCGGGAGTACTCGACAGACCGCGTGCTTACGATGTCATTCATGTCCGGGCAGCATCTGGACGCGCTTCTTGCGAAGCGGCCGGCGCAGAGTCTTCGGGATCTGATTGGCGAGCGCTTATTCGAAATGTTCTATTTTCAGGTGCTGCGCCTGCATACGCTGCATGCAGATCCGCACTGGGGAAACTATCTGTTCCATGACGATGGCTCGATTGGTTTAATCGACTTCGGGTGCGTGAAGAGGCTGGGGGCTACGGTGGTGTCGAGCCTGCGACGGTCCTTCCTCTACGCGGGGCCTTACGATTCGCCGGAGTTTCAGCAAATCATCCGGGACCAATTCGCGCGGCCCGGGAACGGGCTGAAGCCGGCAACCAGACGCGCAATAGTGGCGTTCTCGCAGAATTTTTACAGGAAGGTTTATCCGCCGGACGCCGGGGCCAGGCGATTCGACTTCGCCGACCCGGTGTTCCTGCGCGACTATATGAAGGCCGCGCAGGATCTCGCTAACGCCAAAGCCTCGCAGCCGCACTATATCTTTTTTGCGAGAGCAGAGATGGGTTTGTATGCGGCGCTGCATCGTCTGCGCGCGCGTGTGAGTACTACGGCAATATTGCAGCGTTTGCTGAAGGAATCGGCTGCCGGCGGGGCAGACACTTAGAATCGTGAAGAAGCCGGAATTTACTGAAGCTTCCGGAGTCTCGCTTTTTCTTCGGACAGAAATGACTCTCTTGCCGCCGGATCGAGGAGCGCATCGCCGGGCGCGAGAACAATGGCCCGTTGGATCGCCCTTGCTGCTTCCTCTTTGTCTCCGACTGCCAGATAGCCGTCTGCGAGACTGTCCTGTGCGTTCGCCGACCCCGGATGGGCCCACGCGTTTAATTGAAACATGGCGAGACCAGCCCTGGGCTGCTGCTGGCCGAGCAGGTTGTACCCCCAATTGTTGAAGCGATCGATGTCCATGCACGAGGCGACGGAGTTCGCTCCGCAACTCGTGACAAACGCTCTCTTCGCGGCATCGAGGCCCTGCGCGCCTGCCAACGCCGCAGCTTCAGAGGGCGAGGGCGGCGGTGGAATTGCAGTCTCATGCCGCAGGTTCAGACCATTCCCTGGCATGGCCTCGCGATCCATTGCGGTTATCGCTTCGGATTTCGACCGCAGGTTGGCGTCCAGGAAGGCCCGAACGATTCTGCATGCCCGTTCGTATCCGTCACGTCCGGTTTCGCGGTTCCATCCATTGAGTGGATAGTCTGTGGGCAGGGGAACATGGAACTGCGCTCCGAGCGTGGCGAAAGACGTAAAGTCGCTGTGGTGGATTTTTTCCATGGTGATCAAGGTTCGGTCGGAGTGACGGAAGGACTCTACCACCGTGAAGTCCAGCGGGTCGTTTCCCTGCGCGCCCTGCGCGCGCCTGAGATCCAGAAAAGCCGACCGCATTTTGTCGGGCGCGTATCCGCCGGCGTGCGTGAGCACAGTGGAGAGTCCGGGAAACCCGTACGTGCCGTCGAGCCCGATCACCGCGGAAATGTTGGCATTTCGCATACCGAGAAGGATCGCCTCCATAGCACCGACACTGTGTCCCATTACCGCTAATGTGGCCCGATCGACGTCCGGCGCATCCTGCAACACCGACCAGGCAAATTCCATATCCCGGACGGACGCCTCCAGATCGTCCGCGGTTCGCGATTGAGAGGGCTGGTCGCCGGAGGAGCCGATCAGAGATATGCCGGCGACCACGTATCCGTAGCTGGCGAGATATTCCGCGAGAATGACATTTGCGTTGATCTGAGCGTTCAGACCTCCGAAATACAGGACCACCGGGAAACGTCCAGGTGCGGATGGCGCGTCGCGACGAGCGCTCATTCCGGCCGACAGGAGTGCCGGAATTTCGGCGCGAGGAACCGATCCCGTGGCATCGTCGCGATTGCGCTGTCTCATGATTTCGTTGAACTTCCCGAAGGTATCCGGGGCGGTCTGATCCACGTAATCCGCAAAGGTCATCTGGCGCGTGGAACTTGCTGCCAGTGCGGGATACCAGACGTTGACCTGTATGGGCCGCCCCGCGAGATCCGGTGAAAACGCGCCGTCGTATGTGCGGGTGGGCTGCCAGGTGCGGGAACGATCATACAGGAATAAGGTGCGAAAGCCTACCTCATGACTTCCGGAGTGCAGGTTTCCCCAGAGCGACGGAGCCGTGGGCACTTGCGATCCGGCAGTCACACTTCCCGCCTGGCCGTATGAGCAGGGCGGTGCGGCCACAACACAAAGAAGGGCCAATATAAGCGTTCCCGATTGCTTCACGTCTCATCGTACGAGTGAGGCCCTTCCGTAGTTCAAAAAAAGAAAAGTCTGCTCGCGCACACTATTCGAAGATCGGCCTGCCAGAACTTCTCCGATCAGTGCGGCGCGGCAGCGCTCGCCAGCCGGCCAGCGTTGGCTGCTTCACAAAGCAGCGCAGGTTGAAATCCGAATCGGTGGTGATCGTTTATGGGGTTCGGCTCGTATTACAACTGGATGAGTTTTCCAGGGTGGTGAGATCCGAGGGCGAAATATCCGGTCCACCGAAATCCAATTGAACGAGGGTCGCTCTGCCCCGTTCAGCATTTTCGCCCGGCGGGCCGGATCCAGGGATTCCCAGCGCAGAGTGGGCAATAAACCTGATAACGTAATGGGAACTGAAATTATGAAGAAACCAATAAAGCGGGCCGCAGCAGTGACATCGGGCGCAATAGCGATTATCCTGAGCATCGCCGCAATCGGAGTATGGGGGCAAACAAAGGCGGAGCAACCGAAGACAGTAAGACTCTACGTTTTCGATCTCGGCAAGCTCACCAACAACAATCCCGCACAATACCGGTTCCAGAAAGATGAACTTGCCGTCACGGATCTCGCGGTGGCCGGCTATCTGATCGTGCATCCACGCGGCACGCTGATATGGGACACCGGTGTAGTGCCGGACAGCCAGGTCGGTAGCGGAGCCCGCGGCGCGAATCGCGCGGGGAAGCGCACCCTGAAGGACCAACTGGCTGAGATCGGGTACGCGCCCAAAGACATTAACTTTCTGGGTTTGTCACACTATCACTTCGATCATACGGGTAACGCGAACGAATTCCAGGATTCGACATGGCTGGTGCGACAAGAAGAGCGCGACGCCATGTTCGCCGAGAAACAACCACCGGGGGTCAGCGTTTTGACTCAATACAACCTGCTGAAGGACAGTAAGACAGTCATTCTGGACAAGGACGAGTATGACGTGTTCGGGGACGGCACGGTGATCCTGAAAGCTGCTGTAGGGCATACTCCGGGTCATCAGGTGCTCATGGTCAAGCTGGCTAAGTTCGGGCCAGTAATTCTGGCCGGCGATCTTTATCATTACCGGGAAGAGAGGGAGCTGCGCGACCGTACTCCAACTTTCGAATTCAATAGTGAGCAAACTATTGCGTCCCGCGAGAAGATCGAGGCCTATGCCAAAAAGATCGGTGCGCAGCTGTGGATTGAGCACGATCTCACCCATACGGAGAGTCTGAAGAAGTCGCCGGAATATTACGAATAACGGCCAGCCTTCATGCTGCGCCCCGCGAAATCCCGTGACTGGCTCGACGCAGGATGTCATTGGCTCGCCGGATTTGAGAAGAAGAATCTCGGATAAACCTGGGGCACGATAAGCGGCCTCCATCGCAGCGAGCGCGAGCGCAGGTTCATATGGATGACTGGCCGGCGGGTCCGCAGAATCACGCTCTTCCATTCATGGCACGCTTGCGGGTGATTGGGGAATTCCACGCGGCGAGCCATTCCCGAGGCCCCACTCTATAATCAAAATATCCCCGTTTTTAAGGACTCCCGTGACAGGTAATCAAATCCGCCAGCGGTTTCTCGATTTTTTCAACGCCCGCGGCCATCGCATCGTTCGCAGCAGTTCCCTCGTGCCCGGCAATGACCCCACCCTGCTGTTCACCAACGCAGGCATGAACCAGTTCAAAGAGGTGTTCCAGGGTCTGGAAACCCGCGATTACACCCGTGCCACCACTTCGCAGAAATGCGTCCGCGCCGGCGGTAAGCACAACGATCTGGAGAACGTCGGCTACACGCGCCGCCATCACACGTTCTTCGAAATGCTGGGCAACTTTTCCTTCGGCGACTACTTCAAGGCCGAAGCCATCGAATTCGCCTGGGACCTCGTCACCAAAGAATACGGCCTTTCCAAAGACAAGCTCTACATCACCGTTTTCCGCGAGGACGACGACGCCGAAGAGCTCTGGCAAAAGGTCGCCGGCGTTCCGAAAAGCCGCATCTTCCGTCTGGATGAAAAAGATAATTTCTGGCAGATGGGCGATACCGGCCCGTGCGGTCCGTGCTCCGAAATTCACTACGACCTGGGTCCCGAAGCGGCCGAGCCCGGCCGTGAACATGAAGAGTTCCCGCTCGATGGCGGTGGCCGCTTTGTCGAAATCTGGAATCTCGTCTTCATGCAGTTCAACCGCGATTCACAGGGCAACATGCCTCCGCTGCCGCGTCCCTCGATCGATACCGGGATGGGGCTCGAACGCGTTGCCGCCATCCTCCAGGGCAAGCTCACCAACTACGAAACCGATCTGATTTTCCCTATCATCGAGCGCGCCGGTGAACTCTGCAACACATCTTATGGCGTCGATCCCCGCATCGATACAGCTCTGCGCATCAATGCCGATCATGCCCGCGCCACAGCGTTCCTGGTGAACGATGGAGTTCTGCCGTCCAACGAAGGCCGCGGCTACGTGCTTCGCAAAATCATGCGCCGGGCCATGCGCAACGCCCGTCTGATCGGCAAGCAGGAGCCGTACCTGCATCTGCTCACCGGGTTCGTTGCCGAACACATGCGCGAAGCGTATCCGGAAATGATGGAATCTGTCCAGCGTGTCGCGCGCATCGTTAAGGACGAAGAGCATCGCTATGCCACAACGTTCCTGGTGGCCGAGAAAGTCTTCCACGATGAGCTGGCCAACCTGACTGGCACCGCCGTGCCCGGCGCGACTTCGTTCAAGCTTTACGACACCTACGGCCTGGCGCTGGACGAGCAGGAAGAGATGGCGCGCGAGCGCGGTTTCGAAATCGACCGCGATGCCTTCGAAGCGGAGATGAAGCAGCAGCGCGACCGGGCGCGCGCCAGCTGGAAGGGCGGCGACAAGGGCAATATCGCGCCGGCTTATCAGGAACTGCTGGCGAGGGGCCGCACCAAATTCCTCGGTTATAACGAATTGCAGGCCACGTCGAAGACAGTGGGCTTGTTGGTCAAACAGCCGGGCGGAGTTGTAGCGATGTCTGACATGCTCCCCGCCGGTATCGATGCGGAAATCGTTCTGGACCAGACGCCGTTTTACGCTGAAACCGGCGGACAGGTTGGTGACAACGGTTCCCTGTTCGACGTCGCGTCAGGCGAAAAAGTGGCGACGGTGCTCGATACATATCCCGCCGTGCCCGGTCTGACGGTGCACAAGATCCACACGCTCGCGACCATCGCTGTCGGCGATGAATTGCGGGCCGAAGTCACTGTCAGCGAGCGGCTCGCCACGGAGCGCAATCACACGGCTACTCACCTCCTTCACGCGGCTCTTCGCCAGGTGCTGGGACCGCACGTCAAACAGGCGGGCAGCGTCGTTGAGCCGCCGCGGCTGCGCTTCGATTTCAGCCATTACGCCGCGGTTGATCCGGCCGAGATCGTAGAAATCGAACGCCTGGTCAATGAGCAGATTCTCCGCAATACGGAGGTGACCACCAACATCATGGGGATCGATCAGGCCGTTGCGACCGGAGCGATGGCCTTGTTTGGTGAAAAATACGGCGCCGAAGTTCGCGTCGTCATGATTCCCGATTTCAGCAAGGAACTCTGCGGCGGCACCCACGTCAGCCGCACGGGGGATATCGGCAGTTGCAAGATCGTTTCGGAAAGCAGCATCGCGGCCGGCGTACGCCGGATTGAGGCGATCACCGGAGAAAACGCGGTCCGTCAATATCAGGAATCGAGCGAGGCGCTGCACCGCATGTCGAATATGCTGCGCGTCGGTGAACCCGAACTGGTGGATCAGGTTACTCGCCTGCTCGAAGAGAAGCGCGAGCAGGAGCGCCAGATCCACCAGCTGAAGACGAAGATTGCTCAGTCGGCGGCGAAAGATCTGGAGAGCCAGTCGAAAGAGAAGAACGGAGTTCGCTACCTGACGGCGAAGACCGAAGGTCTGGATCGCCAGCAGATGCGCGAACTGGCCGATGCGCTGCGAAATAAATGGAAGAGCGCGGTCGTCGTCCTCACGGGCGTGGATGACGGGGCCGTGTCGATTGTGGCGGCAGTCACCAAAGACCTCACCTCGAAGCTCCAGGCCGGCAAGCTCGTGGGCAGTCTCGCCCAGGCAATGGGGGGCAAAGGCGGAGGGCGTCCGGACATGGCGGAAGGCGGAGGCAAAGATCCGAGCCAGCTCCCGCAGGCGCTGGCCGGGATTGCCGCGGAAGTGGAAAGCAAGCTGTGAGCGCATTCGATGTCGTGGTGATCGGGGCCGGACCTACCGGCCTTGCTTGCGCCATCGAACTAAAAAGACGCGATGTACGAACCCTGGTGATCGATAAGGGGTGTCTCACCAACTCGCTCTACAATTACCCGACCCACATGACGTTTTTCACCACTCCGGAATTGCTGGAGATCGGTGACATCCCGATGACGAGCCTCAACGAGAAACCGACTCGCACGGAAGCGCTTAAGTACTACCGGCGGGTGGCCGAGCATTACAAACTCGACATTCACCAATACGAACTGGTGGAATCGATCGAAGGCGAGGACGGCGCGTTTCAGGTCAAAACGCCGCAAGCCGTTTACAGCGCGAAAAAGGTCATCATCTCGACCGGCTATTACGACGTTCCCAATATGCTGAACGTTCCGGGCGAAGACCTGCCGAAGGTCATCCATTACTACAAGGAGCCGCACCCTTATTACGATCACGAAGTGATGGTGGTGGGAGCGAAGAATTCGGCCGCCATCGCCGCGCTGGAACTTTTCTGGACGGGCGCGGGCGTGACGCTGGTTCATCGCGGCCCGGAGATCCATAAGCACGTCAAATACTGGATCAAGCCCAACATCGAAAACCGCATCAAAGCGGGCGAAATAAAAGCGTACTTTAATTCCACTGTGCTTGCGATTCGCCCGAAATCCGTACTGCTGGCGACACCAGACGGCGATATCGAAGTCAGGAACGATTTCGTGCTCGCCATGATTGGCTACAGTCCGGATATGACTTTCCTGAATGCGACGGGAATCACGCTTGATCCGGTATCACAAAAACCCCGCACAAATCCCGATACACTGGAAAGCGAGCGAAAAGGTATTTACCTCGCAGGCGTCATTGTGGCGGGCATGCACACCAACGAAATCTTCATCGAAAACGGCCGCTTTCACGGCGCGCAGATTGCAACAGCCATCGCGAAGGAGTTGGGGAAATGAAGATACTGTTAACGGTTCTATTCTTCTCTTTGTCTGCGTTCGCGCAGGACGCGATGCTGTTATCGAGCAACGTGCAGGGCGCGCAATATCCGCAAATGACACCGGATCGCCGCGTCACCTTCCGGCTTCGCGCCGCGGACGCGACGAAGGTCCAGGTTCGCGTGGAACTGCCGAAATCGGTCACGCTTGATATGACGAAGGGCGATAACGGCTACTGGCTCGTGACAACAGCTCCGCTTCCGCCCGGCTTCTGGTACTACTCGGTGATCGTGGATGGCTTCACGACGCTTGATCCCGCCAGCAAAACTTATTTCGGTTACGGGCGCGAATGCAGCGGTATCGAAATTTCAGGGCCCGATTCCATCGCCGCGGCGGCACTCGATGTCCCGCACGGAACGCTCCGCGATGTCTGGTATTACTCGCCGTCCACCAAGGTTTGGCGTCGCGCGAAAGTCTACACGCCGCCTGGCTACGAAAAACAAAACAACGCGCGTTTTCCCGTGCTCTATCTCCAGCACGGCGCGGGTGAGAACGAGACCAGCTGGAGCAATCAGGGTCGCGAAACGTTCATCATGGACAACCTGTACAGCGTTCGTCCTGAAGTTCGGCAGATGATTATCGTGAACGACAACGGCATTGTTCCCGCGCGCAATCCCGCTCCGGCGACGGGTGGCGGGCGCGGCTCGGGTCGTGCCATGGCGGACAACCTGTTCGCCGAATTCGGAGAGATCCTGACCACCGAACTCATCCCGTACATCGATAAGAATTTTCGAACGATTCCCGATCGCGATCACCGGGCGTTCGCGGGACTGTCGATGGGAGGCGCGCAGGCGTTTCGGCTCGGCCTTGCCCATCTCGATACCTTTGCCTATCTCGGAGCCTTCAGCGCCGCGATCGGAAATCTGGATCTTGCGAAGGACTACGATGGCAAGCTGGCAGACCCGACAACGAGCCAAAGACTGAAGCTTCTCTGGATGGGAGTTGGCAAGCAGGACAGCCTTCACGATGGCCTTCTCGGCGTTCACCAGAGTCTGGAAAAGGCAGGGGTGAAACACGTTTGGGTGGAGAGCGAAGGCGGCCACGTGTGGGGCGAGTGGCGCGGTTATTTGTCGCAATTCGCGTCGCTGTTGTTTCAGGACACGCCCGCTCCGAAAAAGCGTTGAACCGACGCATGAAGAACGTCTCCAGGCGGGACCTCCTCCGACAATCGACCGTGGCTGCCGCAAGCGCGCTGCTATCGGGCACTGCCAAGAGCCAGTCCGCGACTGACGCTCCTATGGCGGGTTCGGCATCGCGAGGCGTACAGGCGCAGCCGAGGCCGAAACCATCCGGAATCCCGTTCCTCGCGCAGTTTACCGACGTTGCCGCGGCCGCGGGCCTCACCCACCCGGTCATCTACGGCCCCACCGACCATGCGGATTACATCCTGGAAGCCACCGGCTGCGGTGTCGCTTTCTTCGATTACGATAACGACGGCTGGCTCGATATCTTCGTGCTGAACGGCAGCCGCCTCGATGCGGCGTCAATCCCGGCGGGCGTCACCAATCGCCTGTACAAGAACAACCGGGACGGCACCTTTACCGATGTCACCGAAAAGGCGGGACTGGTCCGGTCCGGCTGGGCTGCGGGCGTCACCATTGGCGACTACAACAACGACGGCCACGAAGACATCTTCATCACGTATTACGGGCAGAACGTCCTCTACCGGAACAACGGCGACGGCACTTTCACCGATGTGACGAAAGCGGCCGGCCTGCTCCATGAAGGCACCCGATGGGGGTCGGGCTGCACTTTTATCGATTACAACAAAGACGGCCATCTGGATCTCTTCGTCGGCAATTATGTGGATTTCGACGTGGCGAAGGTTGGCAGGCCGGGAGCGAATCGCGGATGTACCTACAAGACCTGGCCTGTTTTTTGCGGGCCGCGCGGATTGACTACTCCCCGTCAGTACATGTATCGCAACAACGGGGATGGCACGTTTACGGACGCTACCGGCGAAGCTTTGGGAATACTCGAAGGCAGAAACAGCTTTGCCATGACTGCCGTGGCGGGCGATTTCGACAATGACGGCTGGCCGGATATTTTCGTCGCCTGCGATTCGACGGCCAGCTTCTTCTTCCATAACCGCCGCAACGGGACCTTTCATGACGACGCACTCGAGCGCGGCATTGCGCTCGCGGAAAATGGGCAGGTTCAGGCCGGCATGGGCGTGGCAGTGGGCGACTTTAATCTGGATGGCAACCTCGACATCTTCAAAACTCATTTCGCCGAGGACACCAACGAGCTTTACGTCAACGACGGCACAGGCAATTTCGACATTGCAACCTTGCGAGCCGGACTGGGCGTGGAAACCAGATATGTCGGCTGGGGTGCCGGCATGGTGGATCTCGATAACGATGGCTGGCCCGATATTTTCTTTGTCACTGGCAGCCCCTATCCCGGAATTGAGAAACATCTTCCCGCGATGGTGGATCGCACTCCGCGAATAATTTTTCGCAATCTCGGGAACGGCAAGTTCGAGGAATTGTCGGAGGCCGCCGGCAGTGGCGTCTCGGCGCCGCACTCCAGCCGCGGCTGCGCTTTTGGCGATTTCGATAACGACGGCGATATGGACGTCCTCATCATGAACATGAATGAGCCGCCGTCTTTACTGCGCAACGACATGCAGGCATCGTCGAAACCCCGTCACTGGATTAAGGTGAAACTGATCGGAACGAAGTCAAATCGAAGCGCGATTGGGTCCCGCGTCATTGCCGCCTACGGGGGGAAGAAACAGGCGCAGGAAGTTGCGGCTCAGGCCAGTTATTTTTCCGTAAACGACTCGCGGCTGCATTTCGGACTTGGCGAGAATGACAAAGTCGACGTCACGGTGCGATGGATCAGCGGGCGAGTGGATGAATTCCCGAATGTTCCACTCAACCGGCTGCACGTGATCCGCGAGGGAGACGGAATCATCCGCAGCGATGCGTTTCCCGCGTGAACTCGTATAATTGAAGCATGAGGCGAATTCTTGTCGCATTGTTGGTCGCGGCGACAGCAGTAAGCGCCGCGAATGTGAAATCCGGCAAAGCGGAAAACGACAGTGTCGAAGTTGCGGCCGTATTCATCGATGCCGCCGCTCTGAAACAGACCACGGGTTCTGAATTCAACAATCAATACACCGTTGTTGAAGTCACGGTCACTCCAAAAGGTGGCAAGGCGCTCGACCTCCAGCCGGACGATTTTCTGCTGCGCATCAACTCCAACAGCGACAGCAGCGGCCCGGTTGTTGCGGCGCAGGTTTATGGGGCGGGAAGCAGTCTGGTGGTACACGGCGTTACCGAAACCATCGGCACCACTCCGACGCAGCTGGGGTATAGCGGCGCGACTGTAGCGAACGGCTCATCCACGGCGTCTGCCGCGGATATCAAGACGTTGCAGAGCAGGATGCTGCCGGCGAAAAGCACGTCGGCCCCGGTTACCGGGCTGCTGTTTTTTCCCATCGCGAAAAAGAAGCCAGGCGATCTGGATCTGGTCTACTCTTCACCGTCCGGCAAACTCCATATCAACTTTCGCTGAGGAGATTTACAACTCGGTGATCGATTGGTCAGCCGCTCCGGGCCGTCCCCGCGGAATCCAGACAACCGGCGTCACGGGATCGATTTGCGTCCAGGTAATGAAGCCTATGATGTAGACCGCCGCTCCCATGTAGAGCACGTAGTCCCAGTTCCGGCCGGAAGCCTGAAGCACCCAACCTGCCGCGGTGCCGTAGAGTGCGCCACCCAGATTGCCGATCATGTTCATGGAACCGGCAACGGTTCCTGAGTAGCTGCCGGCAATGTCCATCACCGCGCCCCATGCCGCGGGCATCACCAGATCGTTGCAAAAACTGGAGAGCGCGACGGCCGAAACGACGAAATAGGGATCGTGGAGCAATGTCGCCAAAACGAGGCAGGCCGATGCGCCGGCAAATCCGACACAAGCCGAGATCTTGCGCGCCCTCCGCACGCTTCCGGTCCACCGTGCCATGGGCTTCGCCATCATTCCGCAGGTGATGGAGCCGATCCCGCCCATCAACAGCGGCAGGGTTTTGAGAAAGATGCTGCTCTTGACGTCGAGGTGGAAACGGTCGTCGATGAAAGTCGGCGCCCACGTAATCAGAAAATACCAACTGAAGCTGACGGCGAAGTATTGCAGGCAAAGCAGAAGTACGGTTTTCGATGCCAGCAGATCGCGCCACGGAAAGCCATGCGGGGCAGGCGGAGCGTTGTTTTTCAGCAGGTCCAGTTCGGCCTGATTGACCTTCGGATTGTCGCGCGGATTGTCCCGAAACCACCATGCGAAAGCGATCGTCCAGAAGACTCCAAGACAGCCGAATGCGGCAAACGCGAGGCGCCAATCCATCCACTTGAACAGGATGGCAATCAGGAGCGGTGTGAACGCTCCTCCCCAGCGCGAACTCATCCAGATGATGCCCTGAGCGCGGACGCGTTCGTGTTGCGGAAGCCAGATGGCGAAGGCACGCGCGATGTTGGGATAGCAGCCCGCTTCGCCGGCCCCGAACAGAAATTGCGTGATCCAGAGCGAGATAAAATTCCAGGCGCGCCCGGTCAGGGCGGTAAAGACGGACCACCAGATCACGATGCGGAGCAGGACGTTGCGCGGTCCCAGGCGGTCGCCCATGAAGCCGCTGGGAATCTCGAATAGCGCATAGGCAACGGCAAAAGCCGTGAAAACGTAGCCCATCTCGGCGTCGGTCAGGTGCAGTGCGCCGGCAACCTGGCTGCGGGAATTGGAGAGCGCGACGCGGTCGATGTAGGTGATCATCGAGAGCGCCACGGCGAAGCCAACTACGCCGTGTCTGACGCCGGTAGGGGGTCCGCCGGGTGCCTGCCGCTCGGGTTTGCCGGATCCCGGTACGGGAGACGTTGCATTAGGTGCGCCGGATGCCATAGTCTTGCATCATATACGAGCCCCTGTGCTGACGGAATTCGAAGCGTTGGAAGCAAACCTGAGGCAGTCGTTTCGCATCCTGGCGAAAGGGCGTCCGCACGCCGATATTGCCGAGTTCGAAGGCGTCAGCATCGCCTCTCTGGGCGCGGCATTTCAGATGTTCAACGCGGCATTTCTGAACGCGAATGTCGCCACGCATCGCGATCTGGAGGAGCGCCTCGACTGTGCGCGCCGCCATTTCATTTCGCGCCGGATGCCGTGGTCGTTCTGGATCGGCGAAGAGTGGCTGGCCCGCTCCGTTCGGCGCGTTCTGTCCGGCACATGCGAAAACTTCGGCTTGCGGGCCGCCACGGAAATGCCCGCGATGTGGGCCGATTCGCTTCGGGACAGGAAACGGTTCGGCCGGGCGGTCCAACCAACGCCTCCACTCGATATCAGGCGCGTCGAGTGTCCGCGGGCGATGGAGGACTTTCGGACAGTGGGGTCGGTCTGTTTTCACGTGCCGCCCGCCTGGTTTTGCGAGGTATTCGACGACTCCATGCTGTTCCGCGACTTTGCGTGTTTTGTTGGGTACCGCGGGGGCCGGCCGGTGACGACGGCCGCCACCGTGATCTCCGATGGCGTGATCGGCCTCTATAACGTTGCGACCCTCCCAAGCGAACAGGGGCAGGGCTATGGCGAGGCGATTACCCGCCATGCGGTCCAGTCGGCATCGAGAGAGTCCGGACTGCAACGAGTGATTCTCCAGTCCACCTCGCAGGGCGAACGCCTTTACAGGCGCCTGGGTTTTCGCGAAGTATCGCGTGTCGTGGTGTTCAACTCGACTGCGTGAAATAGGATAAAAGCGATGCCGTTGCGCGCGACCCTGCTGTATCTTTCACGACACCGCGGGTTGCGAGCCTGGGCGGAACACTCCAGCCTGGCGCGCCGCGTCTCATCGCGTTTCATCGCAGGCAGGACTCTCGACGACGCCCTGACTGTGTGCCGTCAGATCCGCAGCCAGGGCATCACAGCGACGCTCGATTATCTGGGTGAAAACGTGAAATCGACCGAGGAGGCCGCAGCCTGCCGCGACATGTGTATACGTGCGCTCGGCGCACTACATGCGGCTGGACTGGAACCCAATGTCTCGCTGAAGCTGACGCAATTCGGTATGGACCTCTCTCCGGAAGCCTGTGAAGAGAACGTGACGGCCCTGGTGAAGACAGCGGCCTCACTGGGCGGCTTCGTGCGTATCGATATGGAGGGCAGCGCGTACACGGACCGTACGCTCGAGCTGGTCCGCCGTATCCATCGTCAATACAACGCCTGCGGGACCGTTGTTCAGGCGTATCTGTTCCGGAGCCACGATGACCTTGCCAGCCTGATTCAGGAAGGCATCCGCGTCCGTCTCTGCAAGGGCGCTTATCTGGAGCCGCCCGAAATCGCGTTTGCAGGCAAAGCCGATGTCGATCACCATTACATCGGGCTGGCGCACCATCTGCTGGGCGCGACACAGACTCATCCCGGTTATTACCCGGCCCTGGCGACCCATGACGAGCGCATCATAGACCGCGTTGAGCGGTTCGCAACGAACAACGGAATAGCCCGCGACAGTTTCGAATTTCAGATGCTGTATGGCATCCGCCGCGATTTGCAGCAGCGACTGATTGCCGATGGATACCGGATGCGACTTTACGTGCCATTCGGAGAAGCGTGGTTTCCCTACTTCATGCGCCGGCTTGCCGAGCGTCCGGCGAACCTGCTTTTTCTCGCCAGGAATCTGTTGCGCAGCTAAGCGCCGCGGACCGCGATGTAATCGGCGACGGCATCCGCAAGCGAAGGCATGGGCGTAATGCCGCATTGCCGCATGCGGGCATTTTCGAGAGCCGAGAATTTCGGGCGGCGCGCCGTTGTACGGTATTCACGTTCGTTGGTCGGCTTCAGGTCGGCGTGGATGCCGGCTTTTTCGAAAATGAGTTTGGCGTAGTCGAACCACGACACAGCCTCACCGCCGCCGCAATGGAAGATGCCATCCAGATTGCGCTCCAGCATTTCAATCGAGCGGCTGGCCAGGCCGGGAGCATAGGTTGGGGATGCGACGTGATCTTCCACGACGCGAATCGGCTTGCCCTCACGCGCGAGGCGCAGCATCAATTCGGGAAAATTACCTCTTGCGGTGTGGCGTCCGCCGGGGCCGAAAACACCCGAAGTGCGGACGATCAGAGGGCGGGAAAGATAAGCCTGAGCGTACAGCTCACCCGCCAGCTTTGAGACCGCATAAGCGCCCAGAGGATGCACTGCATCGGTTTCGGTGTATGGCCGTCCCGCCATGCCGTCGAAAACGTAATCCGTGGAAAAGTGAACCAGACGAGCGTCGTTCTGATGGCAGGCCAGCGCCAGATTCCGGACTGCGAGAGCGTTGGCTTCGTATGCGGCCAAAGGCTCGCGTTCCGCAACATCCACCTGGTTATATGCGGCCGCGTTGAAAACAGCAGCCGGATCGAACTCCGCCAGCGTGCGTTCTACCCGCTCGGCGCTGGAAACATCGAGCATGGCGCGGCTGTATCCTCTGACTTCATAACCGCGCCGCGACAATTCGGCGCACAATTCGACGCCTAACTGGCCTGAGGCTCCGAAAACTATCACCCGTTTTGACATTAGTGAAAAACCTGAAACACCGACGCGATCATCGCACCAGCCGCCAAAAACAACAGCATGCCCGCCCATGCGGTCCAGGAGAATCCAGCCAGGCCGTGTGGCGGCTGCTCCACCGTGATCTCGGGTACTTCGACGGCTGTCGCAACGGCAGTCTGCGTTTGCCGTGCTTCGCGATGCGCCACGACTTCAGTCCACTGTTCCCTGCCGGCGCGGTCGGCGATCACGATCATGCCGGAATTTTCGCTGTTTGTGGTCTCTATCAGCCGGCGTCTGAGCGTTTCCGGTACTTCCTGAATGGAGCGGTAGAAGTTGCTTTCGTTTCCGGTCGCGATCATCACCGTGGAAGTTTTCACGATGCCCGAAATCTTCCGGACGATTCTGATTCCGCATCCCGGACAATTCGAAACGGCTCTTTCAAACTCGAATTGGCAATGAGGACAGATCACGTTTTATTCTATTAGTCCGCCGTCGCCGGACGGGGATTCTGGGATCCGAAGTGAGACAGTGTCAACTGGATAAAACCCAGCGCTGCCTTGGAAAGCGCCTTGTCTTTACGGTAAATCATGCCGAGCCTCCGCACCATCGGTTCGGGGGCCAAAGGCAGGGCCTTCAGCTGTCCGGCGGCCGTTTCTTCCTGGGCTGTGGCGCCGGAAAGAAAACTGATCCCGAGGCCTGCAATCACGAAGCGCTTCATCGTCTCGGTGGAATCCAGTTCCATGGAGATCTGCAGGTCGTCTTCGACTTTTTCAAACCACGCGTTCAGGCGGGATCGCGTCATGCCGGATTGCGGGAGCAGCAGAGGGTAGGAAACAATGTCCTCGCAGAATACGCGTTCGGCGGCGGCCAGAGGATGTCCGACGGGGACTACGCAGCGGACTTCGTCCTTGTAAATATCCACCACCTGGACACGCTTCTCGGCCACTGGAAGCTGGGTCAGACCGAAATCCGCGACATTCTCCATCACAGCTTCCACGATGCGGGAACCATAGGACCGGTTCACCTGTAGTTGCACTCCGGGAAACTGCACCTTGTATTCGGCAAAGACGCCAGGCAAAACGTAGATGCAGGTAGCTTCGTTTGCTGCAATCACCAACTCACCGCGCGGGCTCGACTCCAGCTCGTTGAGCGCGTTCTGAGCCTGGCGGCGCACGTCCATCATTTGGTCGGCGTAATGCGCGAATAATTTGCCGGCCGTGGTTAGCGAAATCCGGCTGCCGAACCGTTCGAATAACTCGCACTTCAGCTCATGTTCCAGCTGACGGATCTGTGCGCTGATGGCTGGCTGAGTTCGGTAACAGGTCTGCGCGGCCTTGGAGAAACTCTTCAGGCGGACGATTTCGAGGAACGTATGGATCTGATCGAAGTCCATCGCAGGGTTGGCAATGATCCAGCGACGCGCCGAAATCCGCGCGCGCCATCGCGTGTCTTCGCATTTTAGCAAGAAAGCACTGCCAGGCCCTAAAACGCGCCGATTGTCTGGTAGACAGGGTGGTTAGAAACGGAGCCAGCGCTCGGGCGCACTCCAGGAAAGCCCAAGCGAAACCCGCAGGGTGTGCTGGAGGATCGGAGAGTTACTCAGGTCATAGCGGAGGTAATCGACCTGCAGAGTGCCACTGGCGCTGGCCCCCAGACTCCGCGAGGTGCTGAGGTTGACAGATTCGCTCTTGTAACTACCGAGAGTTGCCTGGCCGACGGCGCGCAGCGTTGAGTAAGCGACGCCGGTATTGAGAGGGAGGCGTTTCCGGAGCAGGCTGGTGGAAAACCCGGCGCTGATGGATTCCTGAACCGAGGTCAGCAACACCCCATTCCCGGGGGTTTGGCCGTGCGCGTAGGCCAGGGTGATTTTGCGGCTGCCGCGAAAATCTTTCAGAAATGCGGCGGAAATATCGGACGTCCGGAGCACAAAATAGGCATTCACGAGGGCGGAGCCCTGTCCCAGAATGGCAGCGAGCAAAGGCGGCAAAGGCACCGACTGGTACGCCAGAGTTTCAATGCGAGTGGCGCCGATCCGCGTTTGCAACTGCATTCTCGAATTGAAGGCGTAAGAATAGATCAAACCCACGGCGTTCGAATCGGAGGTGGCGATGTTGTGGGGATACACGTAATCGGTGAAGGAGTAGTAAGCTCCCACGGTTGCCTTGCGCGTCCAGCGGTAATTGACATCGCCGCTGGCCTGCCGGCCGGTCATGCCGACGCCTTCTGAACGGCCGATCACAAAAGTTGCGGTCGACATGTTGTACGACAGGCGCGTACTTTGATGGAATGTGAGGCTGAGCTGGGATGACAATTGGCGGGTGGAACTGTTCAGCAACTGAACACCTGGGCTGGTTGCCAGATTGATGTTGGCGATCGAACTTCCTGGCGCCAGCGCCGGATTCTCCAAAGCATAATTTTGCGAGAACTCCTGTCCCGATTCGACGACGTGAAGCACGAGCCTGCGTGAAAGGATGTGAGCGTAGTCCAGGTTGAGAGAGTGGTTCAGGCCACTCACCCCGCCGGACCCGTAATCGGAATATCCGCCGGAATAGGAAAGGCCGAGCTGATCTTTTTTCCAGATATGGCGGCCGGAAAGCGACCAGCCGATGGTGCGTGAGTCGGTATTTGCCGATGTATAGCTGGTTGCGCCATTCGCGGCGGCGGGAGCCTGTCCGTAGCTCTTCGATTCATTGAAGCTGAAAGTGGCTCTCCACTTAACCTGTTGCGGCACCATGGGCCGGGCAAGGGTATAGCTCCGGCTCAGAACAGCGGGGCCCGAGTACTGGTTTTCCGGGGAGATCGCGTCCGACGGGGAAGCCGGTCCACCTGCGCGTGGCACACCATTTTTGCCCTTGTCATCGGGGCGCGCGTATCTCGGATCTGTTGCGTTCGGATCCGTGCCGGCAGCATCGGTTTTCCCTGGAGTTACCGGGACGGAGCCTGGCAGAATGTCCTGATCCCGTTTCATCGGATCGTACTTGTCGATTTCTTTTTCGCGCTGTTCGGCAGGGGTCAGCGGTAGTCCGGTTTTGGGATCGACGGGTGGTTTCGGGGTTGGGTTCGTCACCGGCGCTTTATCGTCTTGATCGTCCGGGGCTGCAACCGAGGAAGGCGTTGCAACCGGGGAAGACGGTACAAGAGCGGCAGTATCCTCATTCGCCTGGGCGGGAACGATTGGTGGTGTGGAAGTCTGGCCGTGCAGGGCAGGCAGAGATGCCCACAGGCAAAACCACACAATAGAGGCGCCACGATTCACTATATATAGAAGTCTGACGGCTGGAACACCACCATGTCAACGTGAGGCGGCGTTTTTCCCGTCTTGTCTTTCGGCCGGTTTCGGGAACCCGATGATTCGCAAGATATTACTTCGCAGAACAGGGTGGCGGCGCAAATGATGAGCTAACAGGCCATGGCGGCGGCAGTCTATGACTGTGTGCCGTTTTCGGCAAACGAGGAGAAAATAATGAGACTGCGCCACACGCTTCTGACCGTCGCTCTCGCGATGCCGATGTTCGCTCAACAGCCGATGGTATTCAAGGATTCAACCGCGATGTCGCCGGATGAAGCTACGAAATTGATCGCTCTCAACGCCATCATGAATGCGGATCCCGATCGCGGGATGCCGCTGCTCGAAGGAATTCTGAAAGGCAACAGTTCGGCGGCTATGAAGGATCGGGCACTGTCCGTCCTCACGCAAAGCAAATCGCCGCGTGCCCAGCAGGTTCTGACGGATTACGCGAAAGCCGGCGCCGACCCCGAGCTTCAGCTGCGGGCGATCCGGTACATCGGTCGAACGGGAACGAAAGACGCGCAGACACAGGTAGCGGCGATCTATCCCACGGTGAGCGACACCCGCGTGAAGCAGGAAATTATCCGGTCCCTGATGGCCTCGGGCGGCAGCGACTCACTGCTGAATATCGCCAAAACCGAAAAGGATCAGAACCTGCGCAACGAGGCAGTGCGCGATCTCGCCGTTTCGGAAAGTACGCCGGCCGCCACTCTGACCGCGTTCTATACCAGCACCACGGATCAGGCGGCGAAAAAGCAGATTATCTCCGGTCTTTCGGCTCGGGGGGATGCGAAGACGATCATCGAATTGGCGCGGAAGGAAAACGATCCGGTGATGAAATCGTATGCGGTGCAGCGCCTGAGCGGGATGTCGCGGAATCAGGCTGCCATGGATTTCATGATGGAACTGCTGAAGTAGAAACGCGCGTCGGCTAATCTGGCTTCGTGAGCCTCATTCGCACGCTACGCGCCTTGTTTTCCGACCGCCTTAGTGTGATCGAAAGGCTGGGAGCGGAGATTCCGCGAATCGGGCGCGCGGATTTCGGGCGCCTCAGTGTTGTGCTGGTGAATGTTCCGGAACTTGTGCCGGAAGTCCTGATCGAGCGGGCGGAGGATTTCGTGAAGGGCCCGGTTCTGCGGGTGATTTCGCGGCCGGTGTTCGGCGACGGGCTGCTGACAAGTGAAGGCGAGCTTCACCGGCAACGCCGCCGCCTGGTGGCTCCGGCGCTGGCGCACCAACGCATGGTGCATTACGCCGAGGTGATGGAGCAGCATACGTCGGCTTTGGCGGATTCCTGGCGGGATGGAAATAGTCTGGACATCGTGGAAGCCATGATGGGGCTGACCCTCGGAATCGTTTGCCGCACCCTTTTCGACGTGGATGTTCCAGGTGAGGCGGCGGATATCGGGCACGACATTATGACGGCGCAGAGTTACGCGATGCGGCAAATCCGCGTACCTTTTCGCTTGCCGCAGGGAAAGGCCCGGGCGGCTTTGGGGCGGCTCAATGATCGCATCTACGGGATCATCCGGGAGCGGCGGGCAAGCGGAGGAGACAGGGGTGATCTGCTGTCGATGCTGCTGCTGGCGCGCGACGAAGAGACGGGGATGCAAATGGACGATGTGGCCGTCCGTGACGAGGCCATGACTTTGTTTTTGGCTGGTCATGAAACGACCGCGCTGGCGACAGGGTATTCGTGGTATCTGCTGGCGCAACATCCCGAGTATTTCGAGCGGCTGCGGGCGGAAGGTCTGCCGTTTGCGCTACAGATTATGAAGGAATCTCTGCGGCTCTTCCCGCCGGCCTATGCGATTGCGCGGACCGCGGTGCGCGATACGGCGATTGGCGGCTTTCCCATTCGCGAAGGCGATCTGGTTTTCATAGCTCAATGGCTGCTGCACAGAGATCCGCGCTATTTTGAAGAGCCGATGCGGTTCGATCCGGATAGGTTTCTGCCGGAGCGCGAAGCGCAGATTCCGCGCTACGCTTATCTGCCTTTTGGCGGGGGACGGCGGATTTGTATCGGAAATCATTTCGCACTGACGGAAGGGCAAATCATTTTGAACACGATCGCGCAGAGGTTTCGGATGGAACCGGCATCGCGTCGTCCTCTGCGGTTTGAACCGTTGATTACGTTGAGACCCAGGGGTGGGATTCCAGTGAGGCTGCATGAGAACAAGTAGCAGCTAAAGTGCTTGTCTCGCCGCAAAGAAATGGCCGCCGATGCACGCCGGTGCACGCCGATAAAACCCAAAAGGGCGGCATCATAGATTACGCTCAAACCAGATGCTCAACCGGGGTTATGCCTACACCACGATCATCAGCAGCAAGTACCATGGGCGAAATCTGCTCTCTCACCTGGCAAGCCTCTACCCCCACTCGACCCCGGAAGCCTGGCAACAAAAACTGAACGACGGCCAGGTCACGCTCAGCGGGCTCACCGCCAACGGAAGCGAATCGGTCGCTTCAGGTCAGGCTCTTGTCTGGAACCGTCCACCCTGGATTGAACCGGACGCCCCTCGGCACTTCGAAGTACTGTTTGAAGACGACCATCTGCTGGCCGTCAACAAGCCGAGCGGGTTGCCAACCCTTCCAGGCGGCGGCTTCATGGAGAATTCGTTGCTGCGCCTGGTGCAAGAGCAAACACCCAACGCAAACCCGGTCCACCGGTTGGGCCGAGCCACCACCGGTATCGTTCTGTTTGCCAAAACGCCACAGGCGGCCTCTAATCTGTTTGGAAACTGGAACACATCCAAAGTTCAAAAGATCTACCGGGCGCTGGCTCAAAACAGGGCACAGCACGACGCCTACGAAATCCTCACGCCGATTGGGCTGGTACCGCATCCGCTCATCGGTTCCGTGTGGGCCGCCAACCCCCGCGGCAAACCGTCAAAGTCATTGGCCAGGGTGATCTCATGCACGAGCAGCACCACGATATTCGAGGTAACGCTGCATTCGGGCCGCCCCCATCAGATCAGGATTCATCTGGCATCGATCGGGCATCCACTGGTTGGCGATCCTCTGTACGGGTTAACCGGCCTGCCTCTCGAAAACCTTCCCGGTCTGCCTGGCGATGGAGGATATCTATTGCATGCGCAATATTTGAAATTCCAGCACCCCATCACCGGAGAACGAATCGATATTGAGGCGGTTTCTCCGTCTGAATTGTCGATCGGGTGAGTACGGTGGAGGGCGCGGACAATGAACCGGCCCATTCGCAGTAAGATCGCGGTATGAAGTTCCATACCGAGTACGTCACTTTCAAGACCGCGAAACACCGGGAGTACATCAATATGACTTCGCAGGTGGAGAGCGCGCTTCGCAAGAGCGGGATTCGCGAGGGCATGATTCTTGTCTCGGCGATGCACATTACTGCCGGAGTCTACGTCAATGATGCGGAGGACGGCCTGATCCAGGATATCGATGCGTGGCTGGAAGGGCTGGCTCCGTTTCGCGAGGACTACCGGCACCACCGGACCGGCGAAACCAACGGCGATTCCCATCTGAAGAGCCTTATCATTCATCACGAAGTCATCGTGCCGGTGACCAACGGCAAGCTGGATTTCGGGCCGTGGCAGCAGGTTTATTATGCGGAGTTCGACGGACAACGATCAAAACGCGTCATCATTAAAGTCATGGGCGAATAGGGAACCTATTCGGGTCCCGGCGGAACTAAATATAAAGGGCGGCGTCTACTCATGCGTATGGAAAACCGAAGCCTTGTTGCTGTGCTGCTGTGCGCGGTCATTTCTCCCGCGGCTGAATTACCTGTGCGGACGGTGGTGCTCTACAAGCACGGGGTTGGTTATTTTGAACGGTCCGGGCCATTGGCGCCGGGCGAATCGGCTCGACTCGACTTCGATGCGGAGTCGATGAACGACGTACTGAAATCGCTCACCATCAACGATCAGGGCGGCAAAGTGACCGGGTTGCGCTACGACTCCAGCATTCCGCTGGAACAAAAACTGAATGAATTTCCTTTTCGGATTGCCGATGGCCAGCCGCTGGCGTCGGTGATCGACCAGTTGAAGGGCGCGCGGGTGGAGATGGAATTCGGGCCGCAGAAAGTCGCGGGCGCGATTGTTTCGGCCCGGTTAATTCCCGGGGACAAGGATCATGCCGAACGCGAGCAACTCACGCTTCTGATGGATTCGGGAGATCTGCGCAATGTGGATCTGGGAGCGGCGACATCGATTCATTTCACGGATCCGCAGTTGCAGATGCAATTTAAGGACTATCTGGCGGCTTTGACCAGTTCGCGGTCGAAGGATAAGCGCAGCGTGTATATCGATTCGACGGATGCGAAGTCGCACGACGTTTCGGCGTCGTACATTATGCCGATGCCGGCCTGGAAGTCGAGCTACCGTTTGATGCTGGACGATACCGGGACGCAGCCGACGCTGGAGGGTTGGGCGATTGTGGACAACACGACTGGCGAGGACTGGACGAATGTGAAGATTTCGCTGGTTTCGGGGAAGCCGATTTCGTTTATCAGCCAGTTATATGCGCCGAAGTATATCCAGCGGAAGGGTGCGGAATTAACGGAGGATCAGGCACTGGCGCCGACTCTCTATTCGGGCGCTGTGGCAGGTCTGGCCAAGTCGACAGCCGGCCCCGCCGGAGGAGGCGGGCGCGGCGGCAGGGCCGGTTTCAATGCAGCCGGAGCTTTGGACAGCCTGAGCCAGTCGGTGACGGTTGAATCGGCTGCACCATACGCGCCCAGGGCCGTTGCGCCGTCTACGGTTGCTGACCTCGGCCCGGCGGGCGAGCTCGCCGATCTGTTCCAGTATTCGATCAGGAACCCGGTAACAGTGAAGAAGAACCAGTCTGCGATGCTGCCTTTCATGCAGCAGAAGATTGCCGCGCGCAAGCTGATCATTTATTCCGATACCAGCCGCCCGAATCCACTGAATGCGGCGGAACTTACGAACGATTCCGGATTGACACTCGATGGAGGGCCTATCACCGTTTACGACGCGGGGGCTTATGCAGGAGAGGCGCTCGTCGAGACGATCAAGGCTAAAGACAAACGCTTCATTAGTTATGGCGTTGACCTCGGAACCCGCATTTCCACGAATCTGGATTCACGGACAGAGTATGCGCGCTCTCTGCGGGCGCAGCATGGCACAATCATCACTAAGAATGCGGTGATTGCGAAGAAGACCTACACCGTGCATAACGTGGACGCGCGTGCGAAGACTCTGATTATTGAGTACCCAGTGCGCTCCGGATATAGCCTGATCGACACGGCGAAACCGATTGAAACTGCGCGCGACGTTTATCGTTTTGAGGTGAAAGTCCCGGCCTCCGGCGATATTACCTTTCCCGTCACCGAAGAGAACGTTTACGATCAACAGGTTCAGGTTTCATCGATGAATCCGGATGGGTTGCTGGTCTACGTTCGCAACCAAAGTATCTCCAATTCCGCGCGCCGGCAGTTGCAGCAAATCGCCGATCTGAAAACGCAGATTGTCGGCATTGACGGCGAAAGGAATCGGCTGAACTCGGAAATCGATTCCACCACGCGCGATGAACAGCGCAACCGGGAGAACATCGCCAGTCTGTCCAATGTCGCGGGACAGCAGTCGCTGGTGCAGGAATATGCTCGCAAGCTGGCGGATCAGGAAGTCTCCATTGCCAAAGCGCACGACCGCCAGAAGGAACTGGATCAGCAGAAGGTTCAATTGCAGGGGCAACTGAATGGGCTGATTGAAAAGCTGGATTTTTGAGACGTCTGGCCGCAGGATAAACTGGACCTGAGTGCCATTCGACGACGCCCTTCGTGACGCAGCGGAACGGCTTGGAATCCAGCAACAGTTTTGGGATAACTTCGGGACGCCCCACGTCACCTCCGAAGAGACGAACCGCGCGATCATTGCCGCCATTGAAGCGGCTTCAGGGGCAGCTGGCGACGCGGATGCGCATCCACCAGAGGCCATCGTCATCGGTGAGTCGGACCAGTTTCGGGCATCGACTGATCTGGAGATCGTCACCGAATCGGGCGACCGCATTCGACTGACGGCGGGCGATCTGGCGCCGAAGTTGCCGATCGGATATCACGAAACACGGTCGGGCCGGCGTGTGACGCGACTGATTGTTGCGCCGGAGCGCGCGTACCAGCCTTCAGGCCGAAGTGCCGGATTTGGTGTCACGCTTTATGGATTGCGATCCGAACGGAACTGGGGGTGCGGGGATTTTCGCGATCTTTGCGACCTGATCGATTGGGCGGTGGCGGCGCTGGGAGTAGATTTCATCGCGCTGAATCCATTGCACGCGATTCATAACCGGCGGCCGTACAACACCAGTCCTTATCTGCCGAACAGCATTTTCTACCGCAATTTTCTCTACCTGGATGTAGAGAGTATTGAGGGCTACCAGGCGGTGGAAGATCCGGCTGAACTGCAGGAGTTGCGCCGAGCTCCGACGGTGGAATACGAGCAGGTAGCGGGGTTCAAACGGCGCGCGCTGGAACGTATTTTCAGGACGAATCCGCCGGGGAAAGATTGCCTGGAATGGATTGCCGGCGAAGGCGATTTGCTGCGCGTTTACGCGATTTACTGCGCGCTGGACGAAGTGCTGCATGCGGCGAGCCCCGACCTCTGGATCTGGCCCGATTGGCCGGAGAAATACCGCGATCCGTCGAGCCACGCGGTGGAGGCTTTCGCGAGGGAAAACGAGCGCACTATTCTGTTCCATGGGTGGCTGCAGTGGCTGGTGGATCGGCAGGTCGCCGCGGTTCAGAAGCACGCCCTGGCGGCAGGGATGAAGATCGGTCTCTATCACGATCTGGCGCTGGCGACGGACCGCTGCGGGTCGGATTTGTGGGGCTGGAGGCCTTATTTCATCACCGGGTGCCGGGTGGGTTCGCCGCCGGATGGATTTTCGCCGAATGGGCAGGATTGGTCGTTTCCGCCTCCGAATACCGTGCGGCACCGGGCGGACGGGTACAGGATGTTCGCGGAGTCGATTCGGAAGACGATGCGGCATGGCGGTGCGCTGCGGATCGACCACGTGATGCGCTTGTTCCGGCTTTACTGGATTCCGGAAGGACACAGCGCAAAGGAAGGCGCCTACGTGCGCGACCGTGCCGCCGATCTGGTGCGGGTGCTGGCGCTTGAGAGCGTTAGGAACAAGTCGATTATTGTGGGCGAGGATCTCGGCACGGTGGAAGACGAGGTGCGGGAGACGCTGGCGCGCTTCGGCATTTTGAGCTATAAGCTGCTGTATTTCGAGCGCCGGGGAGCCGAATTCCGGCTCCCGGGGGAGTATCCGGCGGCGGCGCTGACATCGACGTCAACTCACGATCTTGCAACGATGGCTGGCTATTGGACGGGTGAGGACATCGAAGCGCGGTTTCGGGCCGGTACGATCGACGATGAGCTGAGAAAGCGGCAGTACGTGGATCGGGCGCAGGACAGGCAGCGATTGCTGGAGGCCCTGTTCGCGGCGGGGTTGATGCCGCCGGATTACGAACGTGACGCGGCGAAAATTCCGGAACTGACCGGAGAACTTCATTTCGCGGTTTCCGGGTTTCTGGCTTCCACTCCGTGCACCATGTGGCTGATTAATCAGGAAGATCTGACGAAAGAGGCGCACCAACAGAATCTTCCGGGAACGACCGCCGAGTACCCGAACTGGGGCCGGAAAATGCGCTGGACGATCGGCGAACTCGACACGGTGAAGGAATCGCGCGATTGTGCCGCGATGCTGCGCTACTGGGTGGAGAAAACCGGTCGCCACGCTGAGGTCTGAGCGGGTTACTTTTCAACAAGATAGCCGCTTACTCCGGTGCGCTGAGCTCTGTTACAGAATCTTACACAACTACAAGCGTCGGGTCAGGTAACTATCAGAAGATCTTATCGTCTTGTTGTGGACAGCACATCCCGGTCGTGTTTGTCAGGCACGGAATCTGGCGAGGGGACGAAATCGAAATATGAATATCAATATGGCAAAACGATTCAGCGGGAGAGGGTGCATTGCACTCGCATCAGCCTTATCGACGTTGTTATTTGTGCAGGCGGTATTGGCGCAGGGCGTGGGAACGATCAGGGGAACGGTGACGGATCCATCGGCATCGTCGGTGCCGAATGCCGCGGTCCACGTGACGGGTGGCGGACAAACCAGGGACGAAAAGACTGACGCAAAAGGCCAATTCACGATCTCGCTTCCCGCGGGGCAGTATACGGTTCACGTGACGGCTCCGGGTTTTGTGAATGCAACGCAGACGAACGTTGCTGTGAGTTCGGGTCAGGCGAGCGCTCTGGACATCGCGATGCAGATTGCCGCCGCGGCGCAGCAGGTAGATGTGAATGAAGCCGGCGTGGGCGTGGTGAATACAGACCCGTCGAGCAACGCCGGCGCTCTTGTGCTTACGACCACCGACCTGGACGCGCTGCCGGACGATCCGGACGACCTGCAGTCGCAGCTGACTGCGATGGCGGGACCGTCGGCCGGTCCGAATGGCGCGCAGATCTTCGTGGATGGCTTCAGTGGCGGTCAGATGCCGCCGAAGAGTTCGATTCGGGAAATTCGCATCAATTCAAATCCCTTCGCTTCGGAATTCGACCGGCCCGGGTTTGGACGCATCCAGATTCTGACGCGTCCCGGAACGGACAGTTACCACGCCAGCGGTTTCATGACCTATGGCAATAAAGTTCTGGACACGCGCAATCCGTTTGTGAACGGTGTGGCTCCCGATTACAACAATCGGCAGTTGTCAGGTAGTTTGAGCGGTCCTCTGGCGAAGAAGTTTTCGTGGTTCCTCGATCTCAGCAAGCGCAATTTCGACAGCAGCGATCTGATCAATGCCCTTACCCTGGATCCGGGGACGCTGGCCAAGACTAGTTTCAATCAGACGTACGCGGCGCCTTCGAAGAGCTGGTCTGTGAATCCCCGGCTGGATTATGCGATCAATCAGAACAACACACTCGTGCTGCGGTATGCCCGCACCAGTGGTTCGAGCATCGGCGGCGTGGGTGGCTTCAACCTGCCGAGTCAGGTGACCAACGGCGTCAACAAGAGCACGACAGTGCAGGGAACGGAGACGATGGTGATCGGCACCAAGGCTGTGAATGAAATCCTGTTCCAGTTGACGGATTCGCGGCGCAACACGACGGGCGCCGGTTTTGCGGGTCCCACGATCAATGTTTCGAGCTCGTTCGTATCGGGAGGTTCATCGGCCAACGACTATACAAGGAACCGGGGGTACGAATTTCAGGATCTGGTGACGATGACGATGGGCAAGCACGCCGTGAAATTCGGTGGGCGCGCGCGGGTGGCCGAACTGAGCACGCAATCGACCGTGAATTTCAACGGCACGTATTCGTTCGCCACGCCGAACAATGCAGCCAACGCAGCCTGCCTGAATGGCAAAGGGTTCTCTTATCTGCCGGCCCTTTCGAATCCAACGTCGCTCGACGTTTATCAGTACTCAATAATTCTCCAACAGCACAACGTTTCCAATCTGGCCATTCTGCAAAGTGGCTGCGGCCCCACATCGTACACGCTGAACGCCGGGGTTCCGAATTTCAGTGCCGATCAGAACGACGCTGGACTTTTCGCGCAGGACGACTGGCGGGTCGCGCCGAACTTCACACTGAGCACCGGCCTCCGGTATGAATTGCAGAACAATATCGCGGACAAAGTAGATATCGCTCCGCGTATTGCGGTATCCTGGGCTCCCGGCGGCAAGGCGGGTAAGTCGAGCAAGACGGTTCTGCGCGGCGGTTGGGGAATGTTCTATGACCGCCTGCCGCTGAGCAACACGCTGAACACGATCAAGTACAACGGCGCCGGGCAGAATAACTACAACATCAATTCGACGAGCAACGATCCTGCTCTGGTGGCACAGGCATATCAGGCGCTTCAGTTCTTCCCTGTTCTTGCAACGGGCGTTGGCGACGGTAAGCCCTCGATCTCGCAGCTGGCCGCGGCCAATCAGACACGATATGAGATCGACGCGAATCTGAAATCCTCGTACATGATGCAATCGGCATTCTCGCTGGAACGGGCGCTGCCCGGGCGTACTTCGCTATCGGTGAGTCTCACCGATTCGCGCGGCATCCACGATTCGCGCACACGCAGCATCAACGCGCCGTTTCCCGGAACCAACATCAAACCGTTTCCCGGCCAGAGTGAAATCTACCTGTACGAGGACACGGGAGTCTACAAGGAACTGCAGGCGATTACGAGCCTGAGCACTCGCGTGAACAGCCACATCTCGCTGAACGGCTATTATTCGTGGAGCAATTATCACACCAACAACAACGGGCTGCCGAGCAATCAGTACGATACGAGCATCGACTGGGGGCGCGCTTCGGGCAACCCGCATCATCGCGGCAATATCGTCGGTACAGTTGGACTGCCGTTCGGCTGGACGGCTTCGCCCAGCGTTATGATGAGTTCCTCAACGCCTTTCAATATCACGTCGGGCACCGACTATAACGGCGACCTCATTAAGAACGACCGTCCCGCGTTCGCAGCGTCCGGAGCGGTTTGCGGCGGGAGCATCAAGTGCACACCGTTCGGCAACTTCAATGTGACGCCGGCTTTCGGCGAAAAACTCATTCCGATCAATTATGGGACCGGCGTGAGCCGCTTCAGCGCGGACGTTCGCTTCAGCCGCACGTGGGGCTGGGGTGAACGGCGCAACGGTTCGGCTGCTCCGCAGGGTGGAGGCGGCGGACGCGGCGGTGGACCTCCGGCTGGTGGTGGTGCTGGCGGGCCAGGTGGTGGCGGAGCCCGCGGCGGCGGCGGTGGACGTGGCGGTGGTGGCGGAGGTTTTGGAGGCGGCGGGCGCGGCGGAGGTTTCGGCGCGGTAGGTGGAAGCACCGGTCATCGATATAACGTCGGCCTGACGGTTGCGGCGACCAATATCATGAATCACGTCAACCGCAGCAATCCGGTGGGCGATCTGAGTTCACCGTTCTTCGGGCAATCGCTGAGTTCGGGCGGTGGCGGTGGTGGTGGGCTCGCGGGCGGCACGGCTACCGGAAATCGACGTATTCAGTTTACACTTCGGTTTACGTACTAGCGGTAAGAACAATCCAGGATGTTTCAACAACGGCGAGGCCACGGTCTCGCCGTTTTTGTTCGTGCGATTTCTCTTTTGCGTCCTGATGGCCGTTGCGGGCTAAATAGTAATAATGGATGATCCACGGACTCGCCCCGGATCCCGCCGGGGTCTCCAGTTCCTGCAACGCAGCTAACGGGAACGTTACCTCCAGTGAGCGCCCGCAGAATGCGAATCGGCGCTCGTTCTTCAGAAGAGTGCCGGGAGATACGAAAACAGCCCGCTCAGCAGTGAACATCGGCACATGACCATTTTTTCATTTGCAACCGCCATCACCGAACGGTGCAGCGTGCGGTTTTCGGGCTGTAACTGCTCAAATCCCCCGTCGTCTTTTCTAACAGGTCGCATCTGGCAGGTCGCAGCTGGTAGGTCGCAGCTGGCAGTTCGGGGAATTGAGCGAAGACATGCAAAAATTCTTAACCATTTTCAACGCCAGCGCAGTCGCGTTGCTGGCGTTCTCCGCGGTGCAGAGCCTTCGCGCCCAGACCGCGGGCACGATCAAAGGCACGGTGAAAGATCCGTCCTCCGCTGTCGTGCCAGGGGCTGCGATTCATGTGACAGGTTCCGGCCTGACGCGTGACGATAAAACGGATAACAGCGGCCAGTTCACCGAGAATGTTCCAGCGGGCCAATACACGGTTACCGTAACGGCGGGTGGCTTTGTGACGGCAACGCAGCAGGTCACGGTTTCATCCGGTCAGGCCAGTCCAGTTGACGTCGCTTTGCAGATTGCCACGACTGCCGAGCAGGTGGATGTGACATCGTCGGCCGCAGCTAACACGGTGAGCGTCGATCCCTCGCAGAATGCGGGGGCGCTGGTTCTGTCAGAGACGGACATGGATGCGCTGCCCGACGATCCGGACGATTTACAGTCGCAGTTAAGTGCGATGGCGGGTCCGGGGGGCGGCCCGAATGGACCGCAGATCTTTATCGACGGCTTCAGCGGGGGCCAGATGCCGCCGAAGAGTTCGATCCGGGAAATTCGGATCAACTCGAATCCGTTTGCGTCGGAGTTCGACAGTCCTGGGTTCGGCCGTGTTCAGATCTTCACGAAGCCGGGTACCGATTCTTATCACGCGAACGCATTCTTTATTTTTGGGGACCATGCGCTCGATACGCGCAATCCGTTTGTGGTGGGCCCGATGCCGAATTACAACAACCGGCAACTCGAAGGCAGCGTGAGCGGGCCGCTGGGAAAGAAACTGTCGTGGTTCCTCAACGCCAATCAACGCAACTTCAACACGGCGCAGTTGATTAACGGGGAGACGCTCGATGCGAACCTGAATCCGACTCCGTATAATGCGACGTTCGCTACGCCATCGAGAAACTGGAATATCAATCCGCGGATCGACTACGCGATCAATGAGAACAACACACTGGTCACGCGCTTCGAACACAGCACGCGATCGGGCGAAGGCGGTGTGGGCGGTTTCAATCTTCCGACTCAGGAGATCTTCAATGGCAGTAAGGGGAACACGCTGCAGGCGACCGAGACGATGGTGATCGGGACGAGGTCCGTCAATGAGATTCTGTTTCAGTTCGACGAGTCGCATTCGAACAGCAATGCGGCATTCTTTCCAGGGCCCACGATCAGTGTGGCCGGGGCATTCACTTCGGGCGGGAACCTGCAGGCGAACTTCAATCACAACAAGCTGTATGAACTTCAGGAAATGAACACGATCACGGCGGGCAAACACACGATGAAGTTCGGCGCGAGGCTGCGCGAAAACCTGACGGATGTTCAGTCGACTTCGAATTTCAACGGCACCTATACGTTCACGACGCCGAACAATCCGGCTGCCGCCGCGTGCTTCAACGGCACGTTCGATCCCGCGCTTCCTGCATTGACGAATCCAACGTCGATACAGGTTTACCAATACACGCAGTTGGCCCTGCAGCACGGGTTTTCGATGCCTGAGATCCTGCAGGCCGGGTGCGGCCCGACCGGATTCAGCCTGAACGCGGGGCCGTCGCTTTTTAGTGTGAGGCAGTTCGATGCCGGGCTGTTCGCGCAGGACGACTGGAGAGTGAAGCCGAACATAACGGTGAGCGGAGGGCTTCGATACGAGGTGCAGAGCAATATTGCGGACAAGACGGACTTCGCGCCGCGCCTCGCAGTGTCGTGGGCGCCGGGTGGCAAGGCGGGCAAGACGAGCAAGACAGTGTTGCGCGCAGGATCGGGACTCTTCTATTACAGATTTCCGATGAGCAACGTTTTGAATGCACTGCGATACAACGGTTTCGGACAACAGAATTATCTGATCAATTCGCAGACGTCACCGGCGGCGGCATTCCCGGCACTGGCGGCCTATGGAACCCCGTCGGGGATCCCGCCATTGTCGCTGCTGGCGACCTCTACGCAGGCGCTCTACCAGATCGACCCGAACCTGAGGGCTGCGTACATGATCCAAAACGCGGCGTCGATTGAGCGAGCACTGCCTGGACGAACTACTCTGACCATCAATGTAACCGATTCACGCGGCGTGCACGACATGCGGCAGAGGCAGATTAATGCGTATCTGCCCGGCACGTACGATCCATTGACGCAGACTCCGGGAGTACTGCCATTTCCGGGGAAAGGATTCATCTACAACTACGAGAACACAGGCATGTACAAAGAGCTTCAGGTGATTACGAGCGTGAATTCGCGGGTCAACAATCACGTATCGATCAATGGATTCTATGCGTGGTCCGACTATCACACGAATGCGAACGGATTTCCGAGCAATCAGTACAACACGTCTCTCGACTGGGGAAGGGCAGGGGTGCCGGCCCACCGAGTGAACATGGTCGCCACGCTCGGATTGCCATTCGGATGGACGGCGGCGCCGAGCTTTTCGGCAAGTTCGTCGATACCGTTTAACATCACGGAAGGATTCGATTATAACGGCGATGGTATCTCCAATGACCGGCCGTCGTTCGCGCCGGCAGGAGCCGCATGCAGCCGGACGATCCGCTGCACACCATTCGGGAATTTCAACGTTTCGCCTGGGCCAAATGCGATACCGATCCCGGTGAATTATGCCAATGGTCCGAAGCGCTGGGATGCCGATGTCCGTTTCACGCGCTATTGGGGCTGGGGTGAAAGCCGCAACGTGGGGACTGGCACGGGCGGTGGCGGCGGCATGGGCGGGCCTCCGGGTGGTGGACGTGACGGCGGTGGCCGCAGGGGCACCGGCGGGTTTGCCGGTGGCCGTGGTGGCGGATTCGGCCAGATTGGCGGCAGCAGCAGCCATCGATATAACGTCGGGTTGACGGTGGCTGTGACCGATATTTTCAATCACGTGAATCTGGCGAATCCGGTCGGAAGTCTGAACTCACCGTTCTTTGGAGAATCGCTGAATGCGGTCAGTACCGGGCAGGGACTGGGCGGCGGCGGCGTTACCGGGACACGCAGAGTGCAGTTGAGCCTTCGGTTTACTTATTGATTCGAGAAACCGCTCGCTTGCGCGCGCGGCTCGGTAGCTCGCGTCATGGGCATGCAGTCGCGAGTGCACCAAGCCGTTTTCAATAACGAACCGTTTTGCATTTTGGGCTGGATTCTTCGCTATACTTCCTGGGTATCCGATGAATCCAACCATGTACAAAAACACATTTGCGCTAATAATTTTAGCGATCGGGTCGGTCCTGGTTTTCAGCACCGCGGCATTTTCACAGGCGACCGGCGGAGGTCGCGGTGGCGGCATTCCGAACGCTACGCCGGAGCAGACTGCCGCGATCGCGCAGATGAACTCGGAGATGGCGGCAGCGAACCAGACGTTGACCGCGGCGAGAACCGCGGTGACAGCGGCTGCGCTTGCGCAGCCCCGCAGCAATCCAGGAATTCAGGCAGCGGTAGATGGCGTCAAAGCGGCAGAGTTGGCGCTTGCGAATGCGCGGGCTGCGGCGTTCGCGAAGATTCAGGCATCGCCGAGCAAACTGGCTTCCGATCAGATTGCGGCGCTGGCGAGTGGAGCCGGTGCGGCGGGTGGTCGAGGTGCAGCGGGACGGGGCGCCGGTGGTGGTGGGCGAGGCATGACATTTCCGCATGCAACGGCAGCTCAGGCTGACGTGCTTTTGGCGATGAGCGCGAACCTGACGGCACAAGCTCAGGCCCTGACGGAGGCACGAGCCGCCGTTACAGCGGCGGCGCTTGCGCAACCGAAAAACGATGCGACAGTTCAGGCGAAGGTGAATGCGGTGGCGGCGGCGGAGTTGGCGCTGGCATCGGCACGGGCGGATGCCTTCGCAAAAATTCAGGCGAGTAAAGATAAACTGGATGCCGAACAACTGACCGCGCTGGTAGCGGGGAACGGAAACTATCCGACTGCGAACGGGCTCGAAGGAGAGCCGTACGATTTTAACGATCACCGCGGGTATGTCTCATTGTTCGATGGTGTGAGCCTCAAGGGCTGGGACGGCAATTCAAAATTCTGGCGCGCGGAAGGCGGGGCACTCGTGGGCGAATCGACGCCGACGAATCCGAGCGGTAACAGCTATATTGCCTACCGGGATGTGGTGGCGAAGGATTTCACGCTCAAATTCGAGATCAAAGTGGAAGGCACCGGCGGAAGCGGTTTGCAGTATCGCAGCAAGACCGGCGTTCCGTGGCTCAGCGGTATTTCTCCGGCGGTGACGGCGAACGTCGGTCCCGTGAATCTTGCCTGGATGATGACTGGGCCGCAGGCCGATTTCTGGCCGAGTCAGGTTTACACCGGGCAGTTCTATTCGGAAAATACGCCGATGAGGATTATGGCCTGGCGCGGCGAGGTTGTCGAAGGAGTGGGTCTGGGCGGACGGCGCATCATGGGGACAATCGGAGATCGCGCTGAACTCGGCAAGCTGGTTAAGATGAATGACTGGAACCAGTACATCGTGATTGCGAGGGGCGGGACTTTTATCCATATCGTAAACGGTCAACTGATGTCGGTGATGATCGATGACGATCCGAATTCGTCGAATAACCAGCCTGGGATATTCGGAATCGAGATTGAAGCGACCACGAAAGTGTCGATGCGCAATATCTGGCTGAAGAAGCTGAACTAGGTGAAGCCACAAACGCAGAAGACGCCGGAATCCACGAACGCCGTGGTGATCGATGCAGGCAAGCTGCTCGACATGGGAGCGTGGAATGGATATCAGAAAGCGCTGACGCTGCTGGCGGCGCTGGCCGTGATTTTCGACGGATTCGATATTCAGATTCTGGGATTTGCAATTCCGGCGATCATGCGCGAATGGCATCTAACGAGGGCTGCCTTCGCGCCGATTGCGGCGTTGGGGTTGGCCGGTATGGCTGTGGGAAGTCCGGTGGCAGGCTGGTGCGGGGATCGTTTCGGGCGGCGAACTACATTGATCGGCTGTGTGCTGGTTTTTGGGCTCGCCACGTTTACCACCGCATTTTGCCACTCGGTGGCGCAGTTGGGATTCCTGCGCACGATGGCGGGACTGGGCATTGGCGGAGCGCTGCCGAACGCCAGCGCCCTGGTCGCCGAGTTTGCTCCTTTGCGCCGGCGCGCGCTCGGAGTGTCGCTCACCGTCATGTGCATTCCGTTGGGGGGTATGGTGGGTGGCTTAGTGGCGGGCCGGATTCTGCCTGGGCTCGGCTGGCACGTTCTCTACATGATCGGGGGCGCTGCGCCGCTGCTCTTTGCCGGAGTCATGCTGGCGGGTCTGGCGGAATCGCCGCGTTATCTGGCGCGCCATCCGGAGAAACACGCGGTACTCGCGCGCGAGCTATCGAAGATGGGGCATATTGTTCCGGCGGGCACTGTATTCGTGACGATGCCGGAGCAGGAAACGAAAAGCGCGGGTTCCATACGGTCATTGTTCTCGCCCGAACTGCGGATCAATACTCTGGGGCTCTGGCTGGCGTTTTTCGCCAGTCTGAATGGAGTGTACCTGGTTTTCAGCTGGTTACCGGCGATGCTCACGGCTCAGGGACTCGATCTGGGTACGGCGAGTTCGGCGCTGGCCGCTTATAACTTTGGCGGCGTGTTCGGCGTCCTGCTGATCGCAACGGCAGTCACCGCGTTCGGATCCCGCAGGCCGTTGCTGGCGGGGGCGTTCGGCGCGGCGGCGAGTGCACTGATCCTGCGGCTGGTCCATATTACTCCGGCGGGAGATCATACGATTCTGATTGCGGGAATCGGGTTGCATGGGCTTTTCGTGAACGCGATACAGACGACGATGTACGCGCTTGGGTCGCATGTGTATCCCACGCGGATTCGCGCAACGGGAATCGCGTGCGCGGCGGCGGTGGGGCGTGTGGGCGGGTTGGTGTCTTCGTTGGCAGGCGCGGCGATTATCCAGGCGGGCAGCGGATTCTATCTGGTGTACCTGGCGATTATGATGACCGGTGCATTCGTGGGGCTGGCGATCGTCCGCAGCCACTATCCGGGCAGCCGCACGCGCTGATTATTGAATCGCGACATTCACGGCGTTGGAAGTTTTTCCTCCCGCAGTCACGACGATGCTGACGTTGCCTTTGCCCGCCAGCGATGCGGGGATCAGGACGTTGTATTGATCGAGTCCCGCGTAGGTTCCCTGCGGACCGGCGTACGATACGGCGGCGTTCACGTTACCGATGGTTGCAGTAGCGGTTGTCGTAGTTCCGAGACCGCTGCCATATAAGACGAGGAAGACCTGATCGCCGTTAAGGGCGATGGGGCTCGCAACAAAACTGCCGTTGACAGTCTGGTAGACCTGCTCGACGCTCGCTTGTCCATTGTGAACCCGAACGACATTGGCGGCCGCAAGCGCGCCGGCATTGAGAAAGAACAGATTCGGGTAGACAGGCTGGATGTTGATCTTCGAAGGAATTGTGTTGCCGCCCGCTGAAATGGACACGCTGCCCGCACCCGCCGCCAGACCCGCCGGAATCCGGAAATTCATCTGAGTGGGCGAGGCATAGGAGATCTGGGCCGCCGCTGTGGTGCCGGCGGAGTCTGTGACGGAGATGGATGCGCCTCCCAGTGTTGTCGGCCATGTGGGTGTTGCGGCGGTGGCGGTGCCGGGCGCCAATGTTGTGAAGAAAAGCGGAGTTGCAGTCACCAGCGAGCCAGGAGCGAGCGGACCCTGTTCGTACGACGCGGACGACGCAACAACAGCCAGCAGCGAAGGGGCATTCCCGCCGCCCGCGTCATTGCCGGTTGCGTTCGAATACGATGCGCCATCGATGAAGTTGAAGACCGAAACGCCGTTGACCCACATGCCCTGCGGCCCGCCTCCGGTTGAAGTTGGCGTCGTGGCGGGGGCCGGACTGTTGGGCAGTTGAAATGTGGAGTTGGAGGCGCTCGGAAAGTTGGAGAAAATGCCGGCGGTCATATCGCTTGAAAACCATGGCCCCATGGGGTATCCGGCGAGTCCGTTCGCGGTGATGTAGGTGGAAGTGGCGGAGTAGCGGATGCGCTGGGCTTCGGCCGGTGTTGGTGTGATGACGGCGCCGGAGGTCCTGACGCCGAGGGAATTCGTGCCCGGCCACGTGGTGACGGGGCCCGCGGAAGGATCGAACGGGCTGACAATCGTCGCGTTCTGGCTGGAGTATTTGGTGGACCAGGATATCAGTTGCGGGGTGGTGGAAGTTCCCGTGTAAGAGCCATTATTGAAGAAGTCGGTTGCGGCTGCGGTGACGTTTGCGGGAAAGTTTCCACTGGCTGTGCCGTAGAACTGTCCAGCCAGGATGTACGGGAAGGCCGGTGCGCCGCTGCTGTCGATTGTCGTGTAATACGCATAGGTACCGTTGGGGAACTCGGGTGTTTTGGCGAAGCGTCCGTTGTATTGATCGAGGTCGCCCTGGCCGGAGACGTAGTCGTAATCTTCGAGGTAACGGCCGAGCGGAAACTGGGTACTGACCGCAGGGCCGTATTGCGCCGCCGTCAGGGTCTGAGAAACACCCGCGTGATTTGGGAGAGCCCAGGTGGGGAGCGTGGTGCGAGCAGTGATGGCGCGGAGCCGGTAGCTGGACTGGATACGTCGAATGGGGCTGGAAGGGTCGGTGGCGACTGAGTAGCCGTAGGGTCCGTAGATTGGATAGCCATCGAGGGCCCAGCCGAGAATCGGCGAGTGGTGCAGGTTCGATGTTTGCTCGGCGTAAGTTATCCCGGTGCGGGCAGTGCGGACGGCAACAAGATTATCGCCGAGCTGCGCGCGCAGGCACGTGGGGCTGACGTGATAGTGGTACTGGCCGGTGCCGGGCTGATGGCCGAGACAGGAATCGAAGGTCAGGTATTCGCCGTAGTAGGCGTTGCGGCGCCAGATGCCATCGCCGGTTGCGCCGCCGCCTCCTCCTCCACCTGGCGGTTGCGCAATGGCAGGTATGGCTGTTAATACGGCGATGAAAACCAGAAGGCTTTTGTTCACGGACCGACTCCCTGTTACCAGTTAACGCCATGGGTGTAAGGCTTCTGTTAACGCGAGGGAGGAAAGTGTAAAGCTACGGTAAAACCGGCCGGGCGATCTCAGAGAGGCGGGTTTGGCGGTTTTGAGACTATCCAGCTGGCGATGCCTTTTTTCAGCGAGGGGCGGCGGAAGAGTTTGCCGCCTTCGGTGGCATAAATCCAGTTGAGGTCTTTGCCGCCGAATGCAAGTCCCGTTACCGTTCCCAGCTCCGGCTTGCTCAGAATTGCGGCTGCGCGTCCGTTGGCTTCGCTCAACTGGATGCCCAGCGCAGTCGCGAAATAGACCTGACCTTCGGTGTCCATCGTGACGCTGGAGACGCCGCTATACGGCGAGATATCCGGCATGTCTACACGATAGAACGGCTCGCCGTTGATGAGAGATCCATCGGCCGCAATTTGAGTGGACCAGCCGAATTTGTTCTGCGCATCGCCGATAGCGAGCATCGCCTGATCGGGTGACAGCGTGAGGGCGGCGGGCACCAGCATTTCCGTGCCTTCGAAAACCACGCGGGATTTTCCGGCTTCCACGAGCGCCACCGTCTTGTGCGCACTATCCACGAAGTAGACGCCGCCTTTCGCCGTGATTGCGAGATCGTCCGCCACTACGTTTTGTGCAACAACCTTTTCGTCGCCGCCGGCTCCATAGGAGACGATACGTTTCTGTTGCGGCTGCGAGGCGTAGATACGTCCGTCGGCTCCGACGCGCAGAGCTTTCGCGCCGCTGGTGTTGGATTTGAACGTCGTGACTTTCCCGTCCGCATCGGATTTGTAAATCGTATTGGCGGCTGGATCGGCGAAGTACACGTTGCCGTCTTTATCCGGCGCGGGACTCACGGCCGACTTGTAGGTGCCTCCAATCTGTTCCCAGGGCTTGTCGATCGAAATGATTGAGAAGACCTGAGCGCGCGGGTCCCAACCCGGTTTTCCGTAGCCCCAGGACAGACGCGCGGTGATTGGCTTCGGATAGTCGCGCCAGAGCCAACGCAGGACATCGGGAAGAATGGCGGCACGCTGGGTGCCGTCGTGGCCGGCTTCGCCGAGTTCGTATTTGACGTCGTAGCCGGCAAACTGGAGATCCTCATAGAGAACCTGGTTGTTAATTGGCCAGCTTCCGGCGAAGAAAGTGCCGAAGGGATGGTCCGGCAGGATGTGGTCCTTTTTTCCATCCTGCATGAAGATGCGGATCGGCTTCGGCTCGGATTTGCGGATGAGCGCCAGCATGGTGTCGGCGCCTTTCATTGCCACAAATGTGCCGATGAAGCTGGCCACGCGACGAAACTGATCGGGCCGTTCCCAGGCTGCCATGAAGGCGCCCACCGCACCGGTACTGTTGCCCACGAGGCCACGTTCGTTCGGATCTTTGGAGAGGTTGTAGCTCTTCGCAACTTCCGGAATGACTTCGTCGATCAGGAACTGAGCGAAGCGGCCGTTGATGGAATCGTATTCGAAGATCCTCTCGTAGCGGCTCTGGACCTGAGGATTGAGCGCGGGGAGGACGCCGGGGTTGATGAAGATCCCGATCATCGGCGGAAGATCGCCTTTTGCGATCAGGTTGTCGAAGATCACGTTGGCCGAGCCGCCATCGAGGAAGATCATGAACGGAATTGGTTTGGCGGAATTGTACTGAGCCGGGACGTAGACCGAGTAATTGTGCGGAGTTCCAGGATAGTACTTGCCGGGTGGCAGTACGCCGCGCGTGACGGTACCCTTCGGGGTGTTGGCCTGTGGCTGGTTCTCCGGACTGGGCGAATATGGCGCGGGCGGAGCCTGCGCGAGGAGCAGCGAGGCGCTGAGAAGAAAGGCTGTCGGGAAGGACGATAAGAATCTGTGTGACATGTTAATGTCTTTTCTGGAAAGTATACATGCTTCGGGAGCGGCCATCGCAGGAGTGTGGCGCAGTTCCATGGAACGTATCTGAATTCAGAGCGTCAACAATGCTTCGGATGATAATACAGAGATGCGTAGAGGGATAACACGGGGGAGCGCCCTGGTGCTGGTGCTTCTTGCGTGCGCGGCGGCGAAGGGACAGGTGTGCCAGCCGGGCGAATTACGGGTGCTGGTCAAGGATTCACAGGAAGCTCCGATTTACGACGCGAAAGTCACGGTTGGGTCCGCGACTGTGCAAGTGGGAACGAAACCGACACCGGCTTCCGGGCTGGCCGATTTCGCGGGCGTACCCTGCGGTACGTGGGTAGTCCAGGTTTCCAAAGAAGGTTTCGCGGACAACCATTCCAGTGTGGAAATCACTGGCCGCGCCTTGAACGAAGTTACCCTGACGATGAATCCGCAGGGAAACCGGTCGAGCCTGGATGTCAGCGCCGAGGGTCCGGCGCCGATGGAACAGAGTTCGTCCCAGAACTATGAACTGCATCCGGCGGAGGTAAAGAAGCTGCCCTCCAATCCCGCCACGGTGAGCGATGTACTGCCGCTGGTGCCCGGTGTGGTGCGGACGCCGGATGGCGAACTGAAGCTTGATGGTTCCGGTGAGCAGCGCAGCTCACTTGTTGTGAATGAGAGCGACGTAACAGATCCCTCGACAGGTAAATTCGGCCAGACGATTCCGGTGGATTCGGTTGAAACGGTGAACGTGCTGAGCACGCCTTTTCTGGCGCAGTACGGACGCTTCACGCAGACGGTGGTGGCGGTGGAAACGCGGCGCGGCGGCGACAAATGGCACTACGACCTGAACGATCCGTTTCCGGATTTCCGCATCCGGAGTTATCACATGCGCGGCGTGGCAAACTGGGGTCCGCACATCGTGGTGGGCGGCCCTGTCATCAAAGAGCGGTTGTTCGTTATTTCGGCATTGCAGTACTACATGGACAAGACTCCCAACCGCACATTGCCATTCCCGTTTAATATTTCCAAACACGAGCGGGTCAACTCGTTCACTCAGATCGATTACATTCTTTCGCAGCGTCAGATCATCAACGCAACTTATCATTTCAATCCGGAGCACACGAATTACGTGAATCCGGATTACTTCAATCCCGAGCCAGTGAGTCCGAGCTACGTGCAGAGGGCTTACGCGGGGACCATTTCGCATCATCTCGGCCTTTGGGGGGGGACGCTCGATACGTCCCTCTCATACCAGCGCTTCCATACGTATATCGGCGCGCAGGGACCCGGAGAGGAAATCGTTACTCCGGAGGGAAACCGGGGAAACTACTTCGGCACACAGTCGCGCAACGCTTTCCGCAGAGAATGGCTGGAGATATGGTCGCCCGCTCCCGTGCGATTTTACGGCACCCATCAGATCAAGCTGGGCACATCTCTGACGATCGCAACCGATCACGGCGTCTTCAGCTACCAACCCGTGGAAGTGCGAAATTCAGCCGGGCGCTTACTGGAGCGCATCGACTTTGCCAATCATGGGCCTTATAAGCGCAACGATCTGGAATTCACCGGCTATGTTCAGGATCACTGGATGCTCAATTCGCGGTTCTCCGCGGATGCGGGCATCCGCATTGAACATCAGCGGCTGGCGGAGAGCCTGCGGATCGCGCCACGCGCCGGAATTTCATGGACACCGACCGCAAAAGGGAACACGGTTTTTCGGACCGGGTACGGCCAGTTTTACGACCATATCCCGCTTGATGTTTATGCGTACAGCCGCTATCCGAGCCGCACAATTACAACGTACGATGCGAATGGCAGCATGATCGGCGAACCGCAGGCCTACGCGGCGGTGATCGGGAGTTCCAGCGGGCCAAGTTCGTTCCTCATTCATGGCCAGCGCGTGGCAGGGGGGTTCTCGCCGCGGGGCGTAACGTGGAACGTTCAGGCGGAACGACTGGTTTCGAGCCACCTGCGAGTGCGTGGTGTTTACACGGATAACCGGTCAGTAGGACTTATTGTGCTGCGATTCGACACACTCGGCACTACGAACGAGAATGTGCTGGATGGCAGCGGATCTTCGCGCTACCGGCAGGGAGAGTTAACGGCGAGGCTCACATGGAGAACAGACGAACAGATGATTTTTTCGTATGTTCGCAGCCAGGCGGAAGGGAACCAGAACATCTTCGATAATTTCGTGGGAAATTACGCGGAACCGTTCATCCGGCCGAGTTCGTATGCGACTCTGCCGGGGGATCTGCCGAATCGATTTCTGATGTGGGGCCATGTGAAGCTGATTCAGGGATTCGAGATTCTGCCGACTGTCGAATACCGCAATGGCTTTCCATATACGACGTTCGATGAGAGACAGAATTACGTAGGCGTGCCATACAGCCGCCGCTATCCGAATTTCTTTTCAGCCGATGCGCGGTTGCTGCGCGATTTTAAAGTGTTGAAGAATCACACGGTGCGGCTGTCTGTCACAGGTTTTAACGTTACGAATCATTTCAATGCGCTGGCGGTCCATCAGAATGTGGCGGATCCGCAGTACGGCATTTTCTTCGGGAATTATAAGCGCCGGTACCGGTTTGATTTCGAAGTTCTGTTCTAGTCCCGCGCCATCCAGAGGCGGAAGCGTGGGCCGGCTATGCAGGCGGTGTCACACGAGCAGGCGGGAAATTTCAACCCTCGATCTCACGCCTTCCACAACGACGATGCCGCTCGATGTGACCGTGAACCCTCGCTGCCGATCCCGCTCCAGATCGTAACCGATTGTGTCGCCAGGCGCAACATGGACGTTCTTGTCGAGAATGGCGCGGCGGACTTTCGCGTGACGCCCGACGTCGACGTTATCCATCAAAACGCTGTCTTCCACGAGTGCGCCCGTGTGAACGCGCACGCCGCGGCTGAGTACAGAGCCCTTAACGCGGCCACCGGAAAGAATGCAGCCGCCGGAGACGACTGTGTCGAGAGCTTCGCCACGCCTGCCTTCATCATCGAAGGCAAATTTGGCGGGCGGATCGGGAAAACTTCCGGTGCGCAGCGGCCAGCGGCGGTTGTATAGATTCAGAGCAGGGTTCACCGCGCGGAGATCCATGTTGGCTTCCCAATAAGCGTCGATGGTGCCGACGTCTCGCCAGTAGATGGGCTGATTGGCCGGTTCGCCGGGGATACGGTTGGTCTGGAAATCGTAGGCGTAGATCGCATTGCGGCGCGTGGTCAGCAGAGGCAGAATATCTTTGCCGAAATCGTGTGAACTGTTGGGATCGGCGGCGTCTTCGTGAAGCGCGTCCACCAGGGCTTTGGTCTGGAAGATGTAGTTGCCCATGGAGGCGAACACATGGCCGGGGCGTGAAGGAATTGCTGGCGCGTTGGGATTCTTTTCGTGAAACGCGTGGATGCGATTGTTTTCGTCCGCTTCGATGACGCCGAACTCAGCGGCAAAATGCTTTTCCACGGGAATAGCAGCGACCGTGCAGATAGCGCCGGCTTTCTGATGAAAGTCGATCATATGGCCGATGTTCATGCGGTAAATGTGGTCGGCGCCGAAGATGGCGACGACGTCCGGGTCGGCCTGCTCGATCAGGTTGATGTTCTGGTGAATGGCGTCGGAGGTTCCCTGATACCAGGATTCATCGCTCGACCGCATCTGCGCCGGAACCGGAATGATGAACTGGTTCTTCTGGAGGCCGCCGATCTGCCAGCCTTCGCTCAGGTGTTGTAACAGGCTTTGGCTGCGGAACTGCGTCAGCACATAAATGGAAAAAATTCCGGAATTGACGAAATTACTGAGGACGAAATCGACAATTCGGTATTTACCGCCAAAAGGCACGGCCGGTTTGGCACGTTCTTTGGTGAGGGGGTAGAGGCGGGTACCTTTACCGCCAGCCAGAATAATTCCGAGCACGCTCAGTTGCATGTTGAGGCCATTTTGTCAGCATGCGGAACAATTGGCAAGTAACAAAGTGCGAACCTTCGTCAAGGTTCGTTACAACCCGATTTCAGCTGGGCGGGATGTTACTTCCAATCCAGCGCGAGCTTTACAAAAGACGCCAGCGGAATAGCGGTCGGACCTTTTGCCATGTAGGGCTTAGCGTCATCAAGCCACGCGGTGCCGGCGATATCCAGGTGAATCCACGGTGTGTCTCCCACAAATTCCTTCAGGAAAGCCGCCGCTGAAGATGCGCCACCGGGCCGCCCACCCACATTGCCAATATCCGCATAGACGGTCTTGAGCATTTCGCGATATTCGTCGTCCACCGGCATGTGCCACATTTTTTCGCCGGAACTTTTTGCCGCGGTCATCCAGCGGCCGAGCAGTTCGTCGTTATTTGTGAACACGCCCGACTGAGAATTTCCGAGAGCCACCACAATTGCTCCGGTGAGTGTAGCCGCGTCCACAAGGTGGGAGCAGCCGAGCTGCTTCGCGTACGTGATGGCGTCCGCCAGAATCAGACGGCCTTCGGCATCGGTATTCAGGATTTCGATGGTCTTGCCGGAAAGTGACGTAACAATATCGCCGGGTCGCTGAGCGTTGCTGCCGGGCATATTCTCCACGGCCGGAATAATTCCGAGTACAGCGACCGCTGGTTTCAGTTGAGCGATCGCCTGCATGGCGCCGATTACCGCAGCCGCGCCACACATATCGTACTTCATCTTTTCCATGCCATCGGAGGGCTTGATGGAAATACCGCCGGTGTCGAAGGTGACGCCCTTGCCGATCAGCGCGAGCTTCGCGGCCGGGCCTCCGTTACGCGTTTCCGGCTTGTACTCGATAATGACCATCGCGCCGGGCTGGGCGCTGCCCTGAGCCACGCCCAACATGGCGCCCATCCCCAGTTGCCGCATGCGATCGGTATCGAGAACTTCGCAGCTGAGGCCGTTGGCTTTTGCCATGGCTTGCGCATGTTCCGCGAGCGCCATCGGTGTGAGCTTGTTGGGCGGTTCCACAGAAATGTCACGACTCAGATTGGCCGCCTCGCCGATGATCTGGCCAACCCGGAGCGCCGATTGCAGGGCCGCCGACGCCGTCGGCACGGAGATAACCAGATCCTCGATGGACCGTGATCCATCTTTATCTGCGGCTGTCTTGAGCCGGTCCGGCTCCCAACAGCCTTCGATGACGGCCTGGGTGACAGCGGAGACGTGATCCGGAGTATCCAGACCAGCTTCGAGAGCTATCGCGACGCTTTTTACACCTTTGCCTTTGAGGAATCTCGCGGCAGCAGCGGCAAGTTTCCAAAACGTGGGGATATCAAACTTGTCAGGCTTGCCGGCGCCGGCGAGGAGAACACGGCGCGCTTTGTGGCCGGCCACGGAATGCAGCAGGGTCAGTTCCATGGCCTTGCCCGTGATCTCGCCCGATTCACGGAAGGCGGTGAGACTCGAAGCCAGGTCCGCACGCGGCGAATTTTCAAACTCAAGAAGCACCAGCGCGTCGCATTCGAGGCTGGCGTAATCCGGTCCAATGAGTTTCAATTTCATGTGTAGGCAATACCTTTCAGTACCGGGATGAAGGCCGCAGTTAAGCGCCCAGCTTGCTGTTCCGAATAGCCTGGCGCGCTTCCGCTTCGTCGCTGCGTGCCCGCTCCGCTTCGCGCTTATCGTGGAATTTCTTCCCTTTGGCGACAGCTATCTCGCATTTTATCCTGCCGTTCTTCATATAGAGGCGAGTGGGCACGACAGACAGGCCTTTTTCGCGGGTCTCGGTGCCGAGCTTCTCGATCTCGCGGTGGTGCAGGAGCAATTTACGGGGACGGGTAGGCGCGTGATTGAAGCGGTTGCCGTGGCTGTACTCGCTGATATGGGCATTCAGGAGCCAGGCTTCGCCTTTTTCCACGGATGCGTAGGCATCGCGGAGCTGGACCTTGCCGGCCTTGGCGGCTTTGACCTCCGTGCCTGTCAGGGCAATACCGGCTTCGTAGCGGTCGAGGAGGAAGAAATTGTGTCCGGCCTGACGGTTATCGCTCAGAACCTTTGAAGCGTCGTATTTGGTGGCCAATCTTTCTTCTCAACGCCTGCGGGCGGTTACGCGTCAAATAGTCGTTAGGCTATGAACCAAAAGCCTAACCGGGATGTTTAGATGATATCCCGGCTAACGCCCCGCTGTCTCGCGGGAATGCCGGTGGAAGTGAGCAGTTGTTTAAACAACATGAACTATTCAAAGCAGTTAGCCGTTATCTTTCTCTCCGCGCTGATGATTTTGCCGCCCGCTCCACTGCTGGCCGGCACCCGGAAAGGCGACAAACTCCGGAATCAAGCGCGGGTAGAGGAAGTCAAAGGGAATCTGGATAAGGCGCTGGAACTGACCACTCAGGCATCTGCTGAAGACCCGGGCGACCCCGCTTATACCCTGCAATTGCACCGCATCCGGTTCGAACTGGGTGTGAAGCGAATCGCGAATGCCAGGAAGTTGCGCGACGCCGGCAAACTGGCTGAAGCCAAGGCAGAATTTCAGCGTGCGTTCGATGTGGATCCGGCGTCCGATGTTGCCGCTCAGGAGGTGCAGCGAACCCAGGAAATGATCGATCGGGAAACGAACCCGGATAAACAGGGAGGCAGGGCGAGCGCGGATACTTCAAGTCTGACCCCGGCCGCCTACGCACGCAAAGAGCAGCAGGAACGTACCGATGCGCTGGCTCCGGTGCCGATTCTGCGGCCGCTGAACACGGATCTCATCGACCTGAAGATGACGAACCGGCCGCGAACGCTGTTCGACAGCCTGGCGATGGTGGCGGGAATCAACGTTATTTTCGATCCGGATTACAATACGCAGCAGACCATCACGCAGCCCGTGCAGATCGATCTGCATCGCACCACGCTCGACGCCGCGCTCGATCAGCTCTGCCTGGTGACGAAATCGTTCTGGAAACCTTTGCCTGGCGGCAACACGATCTTCGTCAGTGTGGATAACAGAAATAACCGCACGCTGTATACCGAGCAGGTGGTGAAAGTGTTCTATCTTTCGAATCCGACCACGCCTCAGGAAATCCAGGAAATGCTGACAGTGCTGCGCACAGTGTTCGATGTGCAGAAAGTTTTCAACTACACCGCGCAGAATGCTCTGGTGGTGCGGTGTGACGCGGATACGATGGCGCTCGTCGAAAAAGAAATCGCCGATCTGGATAAGCCGCGCAACGAAGTTATCGTCGATGTGATGGTGATGCAGGTCAGCAGCACCTATAGCCGGCAGATCGGCACCGGCGTCACGGGTATTAATGTTTCCGGCACTTTCGCGCCGCGAGCCGGCATTACGACGCCAGCCACGCCCACTACATCTACCGCCACAACGTCAACTACGACTGCAACGACTCTTCCCTCATCGAACACCACGACTCCGAACGCCAGTATTCCGTTTTCTCAACTTGGGCGCATTTCGACCGCGGACTACTCGCTTTCGAATCTGCCGGGTGCGACATTCGAGGCCATGCTTAGCGATTCCACTACGCGTGTGCTGCAGTCGCCGCAGATTCGCAGTTCGGTCAATGTGAAATCGTCCATCAAGATTGGCACCAAGATTCCAATCGCCACCGGGTCGTTCGCATCCGCTGTGGGCGCGGTGGGCGCTTTTCCGGCGGCGAATACGCAGTTCACGTTTCAGGATGTCGGCGTGACGCTGGAAATTCAGCCGCAGGTTCACGACAACAATGAGATTTCGATGCACCTCGATCTGGATGTGTCGCAGGTGCTGGACCGTATCGATGTCGGCGGCGTCTCGCAGCCGGAAATTGCCGATAACAAAGTGACGGCTGATATCCGCCTGAAGGAAGGCGAAGTGAATCTGATCGGCGGCATCATTCAGGACACGAACAGGAAGAGCTTAACCGGCCTGCCCGGACTGGCGCGGATACCGCTGTTGGGCCGCCTGTTCTCAAGTGAGGATTCGGAGAAGAATAAGACGGAGCTTGTGATTGCGCTGATTCCGCATATTGTTCGGGGACCGGAGATTACGGCGTCTAACCTCAGAGGCGTCTCGTCGGGTAGTTCAACTCAGGTTAAGGTTACGTACGATCCGGCTAAGCTGCCCGGCAGTTCCGCCGCCAATGTGCCGGCCGCGCCTGCGGCACCTGCGGGCACGGGACCGATTTCGCCGACCCCGAACGTAGTCCCACCGGCAGCGGCCGCGCCACCGGCAACAGCGCCGCCTGCCACGGCGCCTCCCGCGACTGCCCCACCGGCTACGGCGCCGCCGGCCAACGATAACGTTCCGGCCGGCCGCGCGAGTGTTCCTGGCTTGACTGCGCCACCGGCTGGCGCACTCGGCATGTTATTGCCTGGAGCGGGCGCACCAGGCTCGGCTCCGGCAACGCCTCCCGCGCCCGGTGCGGCGCGAGTGGTCTTTCAGCCGGCTACAACGACAGCGAAGTTGAATTCGGCGGTCACGATGACGATCTATGCCGAGAATGTGGTGAATCTGGCCGACGTCAGCGCGCAGTTGCAATACGATCCGAAAATTCTGCGGGTGACGAATATTGTTTCCGGCGATCTGCCGGGAAGAAATCTGGCACCGCTGGAGTTATCGAAAACGGTTCTCGACGACATCGGACGTGCCGACATGCGCGTCAGCCGCGGTTCGGATGGAGGAACAACTTCGGGATCCGGATCGCTGTTTACGGTCGTGTTTCAGGCGATTGGCCGCGGCGATACTTCAGTGCGGCTGAGTTCCATGGGTATTCTGAGTCCGGCGGGACCAGTGGCGGCGACGGCGCCCACGCCTGCGAATATTAGTGTTCAGTAGCGGAGACATGCCGGAACGTTCCATCAAAAGAAATTCCAGAAGCGGCATGTCGCTTGTGGAACTGATTGTTGCGTTTACGATTCTGCTGGCGCTCACGTCGATGGCGGTGCCGCTGGCACGGTCGCGGGTGCGGCGGGTCAAAGAACGCGATCTGCGGGTTGCGCTCGACGACATGCGCAAGGCGATCGACAAGTATAAGGACATGGCCGACGGCAACAAGCTGGGACCGCAGGAGGGCGTCGATACGTTCAACTATCCGAAGACGCTGCAATCGCTGGTGGACGGCGTGAAGGGCGCGGGGGCGACGGCCGATGTGAAGGTGAAGTTCCTGCGGCGCATTCCGAAAGATCCGATGACCGGCACGTATGAATGGGGCATGCACAGCATGCAGGACGATCCGAAGAGCAGCGGCTGGGGCGGGCAGAATGTTTTCGACGTTTATACGAAGAGTCAGGATAAGGCTGCGGACGGGACACCTTATGCGGATTGGTAAGTCCAGACTAAGCGGCTTCACGCTGATCGAGCTGATGATCGTGATGGCGGTCATCGTGATTTTGATTTCTGTGGCGATTCCGTTCTACCAGAAATCGATTATTCGGGCGAAAGAGACGGTGCTGCATAACAATCTTTCCGCAATCCGCAACGCGATAGACGAGTATTCGTACGACAAGCAGAAAGCGCCTCAGGGGCTGCAGGACCTTGTTTCGGACGGTTATCTGAGAGAGGTTCCGAAAGATCCGATCACGGGAAGCAATCAGTGGAAGGAAATCCAGGAAGATGCCGGGCAGAGCGTGAGCTCATCGGAGCCTGGACTGTTCGATGTGCGGAGCGAGTCGCAGAAGACTAGTCTTGAGGGAACGCCTTATTCGGATTGGTAAGGTCGTTTTTCGCGCAAAATAAGGTTACAGAAAATATATTTTTACACCGGTATCGTCGTATCTCGGGTAGAATTAAGCCACACGTATGGACTTTTTGCGACGTCTCCGCTTTCTTGTGCCTTCATGTCGGTTTACCGGCAATCGCGGCGTTCTTAAATTTGTTTCTTTGGCTGGTGTTTTGGGTTTGTTGTGTGTGTCCGCGTCCGCGCAAACGACGTCCCAGTGCGTACCTAGCGCAAGCCCGACGGGCGTTGCGAGCACCGGCCTTGCCGAGAAGATCGGGGACATCGTGCTGGCGTGTACCGGCGGCACCACGGGAAACACGGTTATTGCCCAGCTGTTCATCGCTCTGAATACGAACGTCACAAATAGTCTCGACGCGAGCGGTAACCCGAAGTTCATAACCGTCACCAGTTCCGGTGCCGCGGTGACGGCCACGCCGGCCGTCCTGACTTCGGCGACGACTTTGAAGTTCGCGACCATTACCTACACAGTTCCGACTCCAAATAGTATTCCCGTATTTATCACGATCGCTGGAATTCGCGCCGCAGTGGCATCCATTCAAAATGGAGTGTCCCCGTCGGTGGTTACCGCTTCGCTGGTCGCCATTGGTTTCACGCTTCCGTCGACTTCATTCAACGTGGCAATCGGCGGTACGGCTCTGACGTCATCTGCATTGAACAACGGCATTGCATGTGCCGGTTCGCCTGTTCCTGCGACGCAGGACTTCCCCGGTTTCATTAATGCCAGAACCACCTCCTCTGCGGTCCGGATTACCGAGTCCATTGCTACAGCCTTCACCACGAAAACCTCCGATACTACGAACGGGACTCGCATTGTGGTGAGATTGTCCGGTTACGGGACTGGGATTCGTCTTTTCGTGCCCGACGCGGTAGTCGGAAACAGTGGTTCGATCCCCACATCCGGCGGAGAGTTCTCAACCACTATTGCGGGGGGTACCTACACACCAAACGCAAATCAACTCCTGCTTTCCCGCGTAGATGGGGCCGATCAGACTGGCGCAGGTGGCACGCTTGCAACCAGTCTTCCGGTTGGTGGCGCGAGTTTCACCGCGATGAAGGAACTAACGGTCACAGCTGGCGCCGCCTATGCAGTTTATGAAGTGCTGGATAGTAGTCCATTCGTCAATGAGGCTGTTCAGGTGCCGGTGTTCATTGCGAATGCGGGTAATAATTGCTCAGCCTCGCTGCAGACGGTTCTGACTGCGTCGCTCGCCCCGGTATCGAATGTTTCGATAGCAACGGCCGCAGACCCGATTCCACGGTATATTTCCGCTGGGCTGGGTTCCGATTGTCAGCAAATCGGAGATTGTACTGCGGGTTATTTCCCGGTGCTTTCGATCAGCAACGCTCCAGTTTCATTTTCCGGAGCCTCTCAGGGGCCCCTGCAAACGACGCTGATTCCGATGCTGAATAACGGTGGCACTCAGCTGAATCTCTCCATATCCATTGCATACCAATCGGGATCAGGGTGGCTGACCGCTACCCCTGGTTCCAGTTCCGCGGGTCTGTCGCTCTCTGTTGCGGCGAATCCTGCCACACTCCAGCCCGGTGTTTACACTGCCACGGTGAATCTGGATGGTGGCAACGCGGGCACCGCTTCCATTCCGGTAACATTCACTGTGGGCCCTGTCGGAGTCACCATTCAGGGTATAGTGAATGCGGCATCCTATCAGGTCGGACCCATCGCGCCCGGCTCATACGTCGCTCTGTTTGGCCTGAATCTGGCTGGCAATACGGTCGGCGTCACTTTTAATGGCCTTGCCGCCAATCTGATCTACAAGTCGGCGGGCCAGATTAATCTGATCGTGCCCAGTTCGCTCAGCGGGCAAACAAACGCTACCGTGCTCGTGACGGTGGATGGCACAAAAGTCAGTAATTCGTTCGTCGTTCAGCTCGCGGCCAATACTCCCGGGATATTCACGCCGGGCATCCTGAATGTGGACAATTCTGTCAATGCGGTGGGCAATCCGGCCAGTCGGGGATCGATCGTGCAGATCTATTTTACCGGGCTCGCCGTTCCGGTATTGGCCAACTCGGTTACCGTCAATATGGGGACCCAGCAGGGCCTTGTACCGCTATTCGCCGGGCCTCAGCCCACGCTCCCGGCGCTGGATCAGGTGAACGTGACGATTCCTTCCGCGCTTGCCTTCACAGGCAATTCAACAACCGTAGCTGTTTGCGTGTCTCTGCTGCCAGCCACAACGCCGATTTGCTCCAACAGCGTAAATCTGTATGTGCAATAGGATTCCCGGAAAACGCAATGCGAAATTACGATTCGCAATCATGAAATTTCACTCATCTGTGCAAATGTTTCTTGCAATACGTAGACGAAACCGATATAGTCGAAGGGTATCGCGAGATAGACCGCAAAGCTTGGCTTGACTGAGCTGGCAAGTATGTGATACAAACATTTTTAAACGATTTCTGCAATTTTAGTTTTGGTAGCGGACCAGTGTAGTACAAAAATATGTCCGCACCGATCAAGTTGTACCGCCTCAGGCTGACCACTTCAGGAAGGCCGGCGAGTCTTACCTCCGCCCGACACGGAGAAGTTCCCAGGATTTGCAAAAAGATGTTGTTGCAGTTGAGGCTCAGGTGGATGGAACTTCGACCGATTCAATTTTAAGAGTTAAAATTCCCAAGGAGAAACAAATGGCAGATTTCAAAATGAAACTTTTCACCCTTGCCGGCGCTGCGACGATTTTCGCAGGCATGGCATTCGGGCAGGCAGTTGTAAGTTCGACGACCGGTGTGGCCTCAAACGCGATCTTCGTTCGCGGAGAAGGGACAACGGAACAGGTTGCAGACTCAACGGTCACCTTTACCGGTAATGCGGCCGTTGCAAGCGCGACCCTTCAGGTATTTCTTTCGCCGACCGTTGCAATCACCAGCAAGGCAGTCACCTCGTCAATTAATGAAGCGAGTGCGGTAATTGGTGGTGTGAACGTTGCCGGAACAGTAAGCGGTAACTCGGTGACGTTTACCGGAATTGCGATCCCCATCGGCGGCGGTACTGTTACGATTACCAATATTCGCGTCAATGCAAGCACAATCGCGACAGGCTCAGGCATTCCCGCCGCAATTTCCGAGACGATATTCGTGAGCGGCACGAACGTCACGCCGAACGTTCCGAACGCAGTAACCGTAGCCTACGTCCAGGCTGGCTTGGGCAAGACAACGAGTAGCGGCATCAGTACTGCGAACGTGATCTGCACCGCCACTACCTCAGCTGCCTCCTCTTTTACAGTGAATGTGGCTGAAGGTTTTGCCACCGCCTTCAAGAGTCAGGGCGCCGCGGGTCAGGCTCTCGGTGTCTGGAACACAGCAAATACTGAAACCGGATACAGCACTGGCATTGCGAATGTGGCGAATTCCGGAACACGCATCTCAGTTACCTTTGCCAATGTTCCCGCCAACGTAGCCGTCTATGTGCCGGTTAGCGTGCAGCTTCCCGCACTGACCGCCGCTGGTGTGCCTGCGGCGACCAGCCAGATTACACTGACTACATCCGCAACAGCCGCGTTCAGCGCTGTCGCTGCCTCTGCGGCAACCGGCGCACCCGCAGCTGTGAATGGTATTGGTGCGGCAGCGGTCACGATTGCCAACGGTACAGGCACGGCCGTCTACGAAGTAACAACGAATAACCCGGCAGCCGTCGAGACCTATGCTATCCCCGTTTACCTCGTCGCGGCAGCAGGCGCGATCCCGGCTCCGACGACGGCAATCACCGCAACGGTAAGCTTGGCGCCCATCGGTTCCACCAACATTCCGAACTTTGTGAGCAATGCCAGCACGTTAACCGTCAACGGCAGCGTATGGACGGCTTGCAGCTCGGTTCTCCTCTTCCCGTTCGTTACCAACCAGGCCGGTTTTGAATCAGGTCTGGCGATTTCCAACACCTCCACCGATCTTCTGAAAGCTGGCGCCACGCCCGCCACCTCTGTGACGGCACAGTCGGGCACTTGCCTTCTGACGTTCTTCGGTAATGCGACCGCCGCCAGCAATCCGGCTTCGTTCACGACACCGGTCATCTCAGCCGGCACCACCTGGACCAACACGCTGACAGCAGTTAGCGGTGGCACTGCGGGTAACTTTGGCGGATACATGATTGCTTCATGCAACTTCCTGTTTGGCCATGGTTTCACCTACATCAGCTACAACATCGGCCAGTCCAGTGGCATGGCGATGGGTTATTTGGCTCTCGAACTCCCCGGCACTCGTGCAGCAAGCACGGCTGCACCGGAAAGCCTCACCCACTAAATCAGTACGCAACACGCTTAAACAAAAGAGGAGCGGCCTTGGCCGCTCCTCTTTTGCTTTATGTACCGTTCGTTGGACAGCTCGAAAGTGGATAGCTCTTTCACCGCCTGACTGGAACCCCTCACCGGCGGCTGGAGGAATCTCCGGGACAGTCAGGTTGCGGATGCTTATGCATATGTGGACTCCTTCGGGATTCCAGGATCGATTCTCATCGATTGCGAACCCGCCGAATTCGGATCAGCGCGTTGGGTAGGGTAGAGGTGTAGACTCGCGAGACTCGCCCGAACCTTCACTCGCGTTCCCGGCCCCAAAAACTCTGCCAGTCACTTCGACCGAATCTGAATCAAGAAATCCTGCACAGGCCCAGCTTTGATCCGAAACGTGCCATTCGGCTTGGCGTCTCCGGCGGCGCTGAATGATACCATCGCTTTCTCGCCGCGACCCAGTTGGGTCTTGTCCGCACTCACAACCAGGCCCAGCGGACGCTCGTTATCCAGCTCAAGGTTCACAATTCCAGGAAGGTTATTTGTGATCGTGACAGTTCCAGTATTACCACCGGATAATTCTAAGGCAGTCCGATCGATCGTGACCATAGCCTGTAAATTCGATGCGTCGGCAGGCATGCCGGGGGGCATGGAAATCACACCGTTGCCCTTCGTGATCTGCCACTTTCCAAATGGTGTCTCGATGACGTCGACTGGCAGGTAATACCAGCACCACTGCCCGTTTTCAAGTTTCCAATCGGAACTTACCGGCGTTGTGAACTCCTGAGCACCAATACCGGGTGCCCTCAAAACAGTAGTAATCGTCGTCGTGAGCTTTGCCTGTTTACCATCGGGAGAAAGCTCGACACGATCAATCCTGAACCCAGTAATATCCGGCTTATTGTTATCGTAATAATAGTCTTTCGACTCGGTGGCCACGAACGCTTCCGCCTTCCGGAAGCTCTTATCCACCTCAAGCTGGAAGAACTGCTCAGCCCGGGCGCGAAGCGCCTTTTCGGCTTCCGCGGTAGCCGGCGAAGTTTGTTGTGCCCACGCGGTCGCTACAACCGCTGGAAATAATAATCTTCGGTCCATGTATCCAGTTTAGACGCGAATCGGTACAAAAAAGACCGCCCTCAGGCTTGAGTCTTCAGTCCGACAAAATGCGGAGCCGCTTCCCGCGCCTGCGCCCGATAGCGTTCGGCCGCTTCCGCCTGTCCGGTCCGGCCCGCATATAACGATAATGCCCACGCAGACAAGGCCGATAGCGCACCCGCGCCACGATTTGCAGAACGTTCAGATCGTTTTATCACATCGGCGCCCGCATCCCCGGTAGCCACAAAGATCGCATCGGCCAGAATTGAAGGAGATTCGGTCCCGCCATCATCCTGAAGTCCGCCAGCGTCACTAGCCAGATTCAGCGCCCGCGTCTCGTCCTGCTTCTCCAATAACGCAATCAATGCCAGTGCATACAACCGATTCCGCCGGTACATTGCCGGCGTATCGTCCCAATCCACCGTAGCCAGTTCCTGCCGTGCGCGATCAAACTGCCCGTAAACAATCGCCGCGATTGCCGAGAGATGAGCGGCAGCCGCGTCGGCATAGGGGATCTTCCTTACCTTCGCCTGCGCCAGTGTCGCGTGGTAGTTTTCGATCAGGCGATCAGGAGTCGGGCTGCGAAACAAGAGCTGAATGCGGCGCCTGTTCAGCCACACTCCGACCCAGACCACACCGGTGGCCAGCAATACGACGGTAATCACCAGCGGTATTGCAATGTAGTTACCGCGAATAACATTGGCGATCACGCCAATCAACATCAATCCAGCGAAGACCGCGCCTGCGATCAGTACAGGTGTTAATTTCTTTTTCGAATCGCTCTGGGTCCACGACACCCGCTTATTGTCCCCCATGCAAGCCCAGCCGGGCGAGAACGCGCCTCACCTTCTTCGGCGAAATCGCCAGCCGACGCGCCACGCGAGCAACCTTGCGGCCTTCGTGTTCCCAGACCTTGGGGATCACGAGGTCGGCAAAATCCTCCGTCAATTGCTGAAAGCTGCGATCGCCCACCACCCCCTGCGACCACGCCTGCAATCTTGCATCGGGATTCCCCCCACTGACAACGCGGCTCTTCAGCAGCTGCAGATCCTCCCAGATGTGATCCTGGACCTCGTTTTTCAACAACGACCCTGCCCGGTCGCAAAGATCTCTCGCGGCGTCCAGATTGCCCGAGCCATTCCCTGATGCAAATACGCCGGTCGCGGTTCCACTGGCCGTATTGCACAGCGTGAGGCCCTGCCAGATGAGCGAACGGGCCTGTAGACGCCGATTCTCGGTATGCAGCGCAAGATCGACCGCTTCGGTGGCCGCGTTCAGGGCGAGGTGGGCAACCCACGCTGGATCCTCAATCTCCTCTTCGAGTTTAGTGTTCTCCACCATGCATTCAAGCAACCGGGCGCGGGCCATCAGGATGTAATCCTTTTTCTCCTCCCCGAGTTTGTAGGCCTCGCGAGCCTCATCGTCGGCACGCTGGAGATCGCCGTTATCGAGGTGCAGGTGACCGCGATTCACGCAGACCGTGCCGGCGCCGCGGTGATTGGCGTGAATCCGGTAAATTTCGGCCGCGCGATCCAGATGAGCCAAAGCCCGACCGCGCAAAGCTTCGTAGTCCCGGCGCAGATCCGGCTCGCTGCGGCGCCGCTGGGCCGCGTCGGCATCGATGCGCTTCCGGTGCTGTAGTGCCATCAGCCGCTCCACATAGCCCATATTGGCCAGGGTGCGGGCAAGGTTCCGGTGTTCCGGGTCGCGCCGCGTGTATTCCTCGATCGCAATGGCGAAATGGCGAATGCCCAGATCGTAGCGGCCCTCCCGGCGGTACATGCGGCCATAGCTGGATTGAATATTGCCGCGGGTGATGTAATCGTCGGTCTGGGCGAGAACGGAATCGGCTTCCGAAAGCAGTTTCAGCGCATCTCGTGTGCGGCCTTTCTGAAACAGCAGCCAACTCTCGGCTACCTGCATCGCGGCTGCCATGGGCTTCATGCCCGCCTCCATCGCGAATCGATAACCTTCGGAAATGTGCGTCAAGGCGGCATCGTATTCGCCATTCTTGCGATGGCAGCGCGCCGACCAGAAATGGGCGAGGGCGGCAAGTTGCGGATCGGTAATCTCGTGGCGGATAGACAGCACCCGACTGAAATTCTCAAGCGCCCGGTCTACACGCTCTTCATTGACCCAAACCATCCCCTCTGCCATCAGAATGTGGATGTAATCCGCCAGCCGGACAGATGAGCGGCGGCCCTTTGGGAACGTCCCCAGACCGTTTTGCACTATATCGACATCGCGCCACCCGGCATCGACCCATTGCGCAACGTAGCAAAGGAGGGCGGCGGAATTTGGGTCCCTGGGGTCCAGGTGGCCCGTCCTGGACCATAATTCATCCAAACGGGCCATTCCTTTGCCGATCTCCCGCTGCCCAAGTTCCGCCCGCAAATCCGCCAGCAGTTCGTTCGAATTGCCTGAAACCATGTGGGTTATATGGTACCAAATCCTCGTCCAATCCGGACTACTGGCACCACCTTGCCGGGCAATGTTGAATGTAAACCTATTTTCCGCTGTACTGAAGCTGTGATGATGACCGCCAGGCAAACCTCCAGTCACTTTCCACGCGCGATTACCGGCATGGCTGCGGAACAGCCACCGGCCCGCATTGTCATATTTATCGGAGCTCCGGGCAGTGGCAAGGGGACGCAGAGTTCACTCCTGTCATCGCGGTACGATATCCCCTGTATTTCGACTGGCATGATTTTGCGTGACGAAGCAAAGAAGAACACTCCGGTCGGTTTCAGACTTCGTCAGACGATGGCCTCCGGCGCCCTGGTGGACGATCAAACCGTTTGCGACGCCGTGGTGTCGCGCATTCGGGATTCATACGAGCAGGGGAAGGCGAGTCTGATACTCGATGGTTTTCCGCGCACGGTTTCGCAGGCGAAGCGCCTGAACGATGAGTTGAAAGCGCTGGGAATCCCGGGCCCGCTGGTCATCCATCTCGATGTTCCGGATCATGTTCTGCTTCAGCGTCTGGCTCGGCGCCGGCAGTGCGCGACTTGCGGAGCTGTTTACAATCTGGCATCCAAAACGTCGAAAAATGGCGCGCGCTGCCAGTTTGACGGGGGCGCACTGGTGGAGCGAGATGACGACAGCGAAGGTGTGGTGGCACGCCGCCTGACATCCTATCGCCGCGAAACTCTGCCGGTCATTGAATATTTTCGCAAGAACGATAGCGCAAATGGCATTTACCGCAGAATCGACGGCAATCTGGAAGCCACGGCAATTGCAAGTGAAGTCTGCGATCTGATGCGTTTTGCCGATACTGCGATGGCCGCCTAAGCCGTCCTCGCGATCCTGGCCGAGGTCCGCAGCTGCGCATCGGTCCGCTCTGAATCCACATTCGCGGTACTTTCGAGCTGGTTGCCCGGCACAACCGGGAGTGACTCGGCGAGACGCGCAAGGTCCGTCCCCTCCGGCGTTACATCTTGTATATACCCCAGCGCCACAGCACGAATTCTCCAGTCGGAAATGATCTGGCCGCATCGCTCGCGCGTAAGACGGTACCGGTCCGCAACGGAGCGGGTGGACCAGCCACGGACGAAGTAGAGAACGGCTAACCTCCACTGCAGGTCGCGACGGGACTTTTGGCCGAACAGGGGCGCCTGGGATGGGAAGCAAACATAGTTTCCCCGCACCAGCGTCTGCAGCGTTCGATTGCCGAGCAGCGCGAGATCAACGGTCCGCGGCCCGGCGGAATCCGGACGATTTGGTGTCACCTCTAGCCTTCCAATAATGAAATCAAAAAGGGAAAATGCCTGACGAGGGAACTATCCACCGAGCGGGGGAGGAAGAAATGACGGCGGTCGTGGCCGTCACAAATGTATTGTAGCGCCGATTGCCAGTATTAGTGCGAGTAATAATGCAGGAAAAAGGAAAACTCGCTCAGCCGGACCGGCATGACGGATTGAACACCAGCCAGGCCCCCGGCTAGTTGGATTCTCTGCTGTCTTCCGGGTAGGCGATGGCGGCCAGAAGGCCGAAGAACACGATGGCGACACCCATTCGCTGGATCGGATAATCGACATAACAGTGGAGGAAAACTACACAAATTCCGAAGCCCCAACCGGATCGAAATGCCCGTGGCACGCTCCAGAGAAATACTGAAAACATCATTAGCGCGAACGGCACTCCGCCCTCTACGGCCCACTGAACCCAGTCGTTATGAGCCTCGTTGACAAAAAGACCACTATCGTCGGTCTCGTACGCGGGATAGGCGGTCGACCAGTTTCCCATCCCCACGCCGAACAAGGGTTTGTCGCGGACCATTCTCAACGAAGCATCGACAAATTCGCGGCGTCCGCGGTAGGGATCCTCTTGTCTCAATTTGCCGATTAGCGCCTCCGGCCCCACCGCAAGCCCGAGCACCACAATCATGGCCAGAAAAACCATTGCAGGCAGGAAGAGTTGTTGACGGGAAACGCCATTTCGTTTAGCTGCCAGCAGGGGCACGAGCAAGATTTCCGCTGTTGTCAATGCAAACCCGGTTCGCGATGCGGAAGCAAACACCGATGCATACATCACTGCCGCGGCGAGTCCATAAAAAGTCCTCCAGTTGCCGCGCTCCGAAAAAACCCCGTAAAGGGCGATCGGCAATACCAGCTCGATAAACGCCGCATATTGAGTGGGGTAAATAAACGGGCCCATGGCAATGTTCGAGAATGGCACTTCAAAGAGCCAGAATATTTTCCCGTCGGACGTAAAGCGCTGCAATGGCGCCACAATCGCCATTGCAAAGCCGGCGACTACCAGTGCCCGCAGATAAGATTTCCGTATGGAAGCGTCGCTGAAGACCTGCAAGCCAACGAATACAACCGCGGCGGCGGCGGCCCAGTAGAGGGCCGACAGGGAGGTCATCCAGCGATAGATGCTGGCATTGATCGCGATTTGCGCCCATGGCCATAATGCGGCCGTGGTCAGCGGAACCAGCACGAATTCACAACGGACGTCCCGGGGCCGGATCAGAACGGAAATCATCCAGACGGCAGCCAGAGTGAATATCGCAACCTGAGGCAACGCGGAGGCCCAAAAAGCTGGCTGCCACATCACAGCGATCGCCGCGATCGTCGTGGCAAACAAGAAGATGGCAGACCATTTTTTCAGAATTATCAATGACCTTGACCCGGCGGTACCAACGCTCCCGGCTGCACCAGCGCGGATGTGACGCGACGAAGCTGTAGCGTACCTTTCCATCTGAGCGTGCCGGGAGTCCTGCGGCACTCAAGGACAAGCCGCGCAGCATCCATCTGGCCCGATGAGAAGACTATTTGGCCATTATCCCATTCAGTAGCCGAAAGAGTTGACGACGCTCCGAGCGAGAGGGCACCCGTTTGGGCACCTGCCTGGGTGCCTGCCTTCTTCCCTTCGACGAACCAGTGAAGACCGCTATCGCCGGAGCCTCCAAGCAGTCGATATTCGTAACGGACGACATACTGCATCCTAGGTCCGAGGGGTATCTCCTGTTCCAGCAACCGAACTGACTCGGGCTGCTTGCCATCGAGCTCAATAGACAAACCTTGGGCGGGTACACCTTGGGATGGGTCAGTCTGACCCACGGCGACTCCGGGTTCGGTTCCGAATTTCCAGTCGAATCCCGCCACTGGAGGCACTGCGAAATCGCCATTCGTGACAATCTGCCCTTTATTCGGAGCCAATTCGGAATATGGCAAAAGGCGTCGGAGGGAGAGTGCATTCCACACCGCCACGCTCGATTCGGTATGGTGTCCGATTTGCCGAACACAATAGTCCATCAGAACCGGAACTTCGTCGGCACTCGCCCCCGCTGCCAATTCCACCCCAATTGGGGCGGCGGAGTCAAGTCGTTCATGTTGCGTCAGATAGGCGAAGTATGAGAGAAGGATTTCGCGGCGGGGAGGGAGGATGCGACGGGTAACGGACGGGTCGTCGTTGGCTGCGAGGCACAGCCGGAAAATCGGATCCCAGGAACCATAGCTCATTTCAAGAGCTTCGCGAGTCGATTTCCAGAACTCAGGGAATCTACCTCGACGAAAATAGTAATTCATGAGAGTCCAACGGGGTCCGAAACCGCGATCCACGCGATACGCCTCAAGCAGGTAACGCTCAGAATCCTCGTATTCCTGTTGCACCTCAGCCCGGAACGCGCGGCGAATCCAGTATCTTGACTCCCGAGGACTCAACCTGGTGGCGATCTCCAGTTCGCGGTCAGGATTCGCTCCACTGGATTCCAAATGCTCGGCGAGGAGTGAGTGATAAGCCGCATTTGATGGTACTAGTAGGACTGCAGATCTAGATGCCGCGAGATTATTTTCCCTGTATGAAACATCAGCCCGTGCCAGGAGCACCGAATAAAACGCGACGGACGCCAATACAAAAAGTGCTGCAAGACTCATCAGTCGCCGTATTATAAAGGCAATCTTAAAAACTTGCATGTGCTGTATTTTACTTGTTAAGATAACCAGAGGGCAACCCACGGAGGTTGCCTCAAAGGATTAGCATGCCGCAAAGGATGGCAGTATTTAATACGGGGGGCTTTGATAAGAGTGAGTTGGCACCCGCTGTCGCCAATCGACTCTGTCTTTCTTCCTTTTCCACAGGGGTGAGATTTCGATCACGCCTCCAACACAAAGGATTCTCAGGTACAACCGTTGCCGGAAGGATGATCGCCCTGGTAGCGCTCTCGCTATCGGCAAATTGGGCGCTTTTTTCCGCCAGCTTGCCGGTTATTGGGATCGTGAGCTCCGAAGCGCCCGTCACAATAAACGGTTCCCGGGTATCCGGTAACGCGACCCTTTTTGAGGGTGACGTACTGGAACCTGGCACCGCCTGCGAAGTCCAGTTGAGCGACGGTAGACGAGTCCGCCTTGCAGGCGGATCGCGCAGCCATCTGTTCGCCGGGCATTTCGATCTCGAAAAAGGCAGCGGTCGAACTTTTGGGTACACGGCAAACGCTCTCGGCCTCACGGTACGGATGGAATTGGCCGCTACCGGCACGGTATCGGTTGTCGGCAAGACTGTCGAAGTCACGGCGTTGACTGGCGATCTGCACGTATACGGCCGCGCTGGAGCGGGTGTTGCAAATCTGGTAGCAGGCCAGTTCATTAGCCTCGAGCCCGGCTCTGCGGAAAAGAACTCTGCCTACTCCCTGACCGGATGTGCGGTGAATGCCGGCAAGCAATCTCTACTCACAGATCAGACGACCAGTATTACGGTGGAATTGCGCGGAGCGAAAATTCCGGTCGGCAAGGTGATACACATCACTGGCGCTGGGATATCTGGCACGCAGCCGGTCGGCGGAGCGGCTGAAGTGGTCGGTGTTCAGACCCTCGAAGAAATCCCAGGCGGCTCATGCCAGTCTGTAGCCCCGGCAGCGGCGGGAGTCGCGGCCGGAGCCGCTGGCGCCGTCGCTGCCAACACAATTGGCGCATCTGTAGCCGCGGCTGGAGTTGGAGCCGTCGGTGTTCCCGCTGCTGCGGCGGCGACTGTCGTTGCGGGGGTGGCTGCGGCCACCGTCCACTCGGCGGGAACGGCCGCTGTCGTGGCTATTCCAACTCCGGTCTGCACTTCTCCTTGTTTGTTGCACTAGGCGTAATAAAATAACATGACTAAAACCTGCGTAATAGCACTGTCCCTTTCGTTTTTCGCGTGCACCGGGCTTTGGGCCGGTACCGGCGACATCTCCGTTCGCGGTTCCGAGGTCTGGAGGGCTGCGGATGGCCCCCATGCAGTCCAAGGGATCGTGACCGTCGAGCCGGACGCGACGCTAACCATCGAGGCTGGCGCCATTGTTGAATTCGCCGCAAATCTCCGCGCGGGAATAGATGTGAAGGGGCACCTCAAAGTGCAGGGCACCCCGGACAATCCAGCAATCATGCGCCTCGCGCCCACGCAATCAAGCCGCGTGCGGGCATACTGGCGAGGGGTTTGGGTCGAAGGATCAGCCGCTACTGCGGATTTCTCAAATGTCAGGTTATCGGGTGCGGAAACTGGGGTTGAGGTTCGCGCGGGCGCTGCCACTCTGAATTCGGTCGACGCCGCGGATTCCGTACGGGCTCTGGTGGCTCGAGGGGCTGCCGCTCATCTTACCGTAAATGGCGGCGATATCGAGCGCAACTCATTTGGACTCGACGCGTTCGATGGTGCGACTGCCACTGTTTCCGGCGTCATCTTCGCCAATAATCGCACCGCCGTCTCCTCTCACGGGGCCACTGTTAATCTGCGTTCCAACTCTTTTCAGTCCAACCAATTCTCACTCGCTTCATCCGGATCGGGTCGTACGGCTGGTGCCGGAAATCGCTTGCTCGTTAATGGCAACGCACGGGAAACAACCCTGGAGGCTCTGACTGCCAGGCAGGTAGGATCAGCCGTTAGTTCAAGCATAAGCACCGACACAACATGGGCTCTCGCTGACAGTCCCGTAATGGTATCGGGCGACATAGATGTCGCCTTGGGCGCGACTCTCACGATTGAGAGCGGAGTGGTGGTGAAGTTTCAGGCAGGTGGAGGCAGTGGGTTAACCGTACATGGCAGGTTGGTAGTGGCCGGCACATCAGCCAATCCGGTATATCTAACTTCCGCGCTCGATCCTGATTCGAAGGTCAACGCGTTTCCGACGAGTCTTCCAGGTATGGGGCCTCTCCCGGGCGACTGGGAAGGTATTCGAATCGTAGGCTCTGAAGGCTCTTCGAGCATCAGTGACGCGGTTGTCCGCTACGCCCGCAATGCCGTATCGGCTCAGGGTGGTGCCTCGGCTACGCTCTCACGCAATTCACTGAGAAACAGTCTTACCGGTCTGAGTGTTGAAGACGGTGCTGTTGTGACATCGTCGGGAGATTCGTTCATCGGTGACACTGTCGGTCTCAGCGCAGATACCGGAAAAATTGGCCTTGCCTCGACCGACTTTAGGGCAAACGCAATCGCAGCAATGGGATCAGCCTGCGCAACAGCCTGTGCTGGCGCGAGCGGCATGAACGCCGCTGTTATTTCGAGATCCGGCGCGGACCTGCTTCCCCGCGCGGCCGCAGTCCCGTCGAATTTGATGCCCTCGTTTGCATCCCTGACCGGATGGAACACCGATCGGTATGATCCCGCGAGCTTTACAGCTGTAACGGGAGTCAATGGCAGAAATGCCGAAGTGCAGATCGGAATCAGCAGTGCCCAGGGGCAGGCATTTCGCCCTGCAGCCTTCCAAAGCCAAGTCTACGGCTATCAGGGTAAAAATCACAGCGTCGCGGGTGTGGGCGCGGGTGATTTTGTCAGCGCGGACATCTACGTACCCAGTGGACTGAACATCTCAGCTAACGGAAACGCCGCATCGTACCTGTGGGCGATTGGCTCCAACGGATCGGACTTTTCGGTTATCGGTTTTACTAACTCGATTGGCCACGGCGGTTTCAGTGTGTGGGACGACGGGACGGGCGCATTTGTGGATCTGCCAGTGACTGGCGCGGGTGCCGTCGCCGTCAACTACAACGCCTGGAACACTGTCTCCGTACAGTTTACCGGCGCAACTTTCGATTACTACGTAAACGGCGTCAAGGTCTATTCCATGACGACCAACTACGGGAGCACGAAACTCACATCCACAGTCCTTGATGCGGTGAATTTTTTCGACCCAACCACCAGCTTCATCGGTCTGAATTACACCATCACGTGGGCCGACACGCCGACACCGCAGACTATTACTTTCGGGCCTCTCTCTGCGGTCTCTGCTACGGTCGGCTCGGTTAGCCTCAGTGCGACCGCCAGCTCCACCTTAGCAGTAACTTTTTCTTCTTCCACGCCCGCCGTTTGTACGGTCAGTGGAACGAGCGCCATAATTCTCACGGCAGGCACTTGCACGATTGCGGCGAACCAGGCCGGAAATCCTGGCGGGACTCCCAGCATCGCACCCGCGGCGACTGTAACGCAAAGTTTTTCGGTCAATTTGGCGCCACAGACCATTACATTCGCGCCGTTAGTTAATGTGAACCTGAGCGCTGGCTCGGTTCAGTTGAATGCGATCGCAACTTCTGGCCTCCCGGTAGCATTCGCGTCGACTACTTCCACAGTCTGCACTGTATCGGGCGCCACTTTAACGCTTATTGCTGCCGGAACTTGCTCTGTTTCGGCAAGTCAAACGGGGAATGGTGTCTATGCGCCTGCTGCCTCGGCGTCACAAAGCTTCGCTGTAGCCGCCCGGATTCTGATTTCTGCTTCCACGCTGCCAAACGGTGTCCAGAATGTAGCCTATAGCCAGACGCTAACAGCTTCCGGCGGCACCGGTGCGTTTACTTGGACCGTAATAGCGGGTAGCCTCCCAACGGGCGTCTCCCTCGGAAGCGCTGGTGCACTCTCTGGTACGCCAACGGCTTCTGGTTCGTTTTCATTCACCGTTCAGGCTACCGACGCAGGTAATACGAGTGCGCAACAGGCACTTTCAATTCTGATCAACCCGGCACTTAGCATCACTACCACTACGCTTACTTCCGGCGTGCAGGGTGTCGCTTACAGTCAGACTCTGACTGCCGCAGGCGGTACGGGCAGCGGCAACGCCTGGACGGTATCCGCAGGCGCTCTCCCGGCCGGTCTCACCTTGAGCACTGGCGGTGTGTTGGCCGGAACTCCCACGGCCAACGGGCAATTCTCGTTCACGGCCAAAGTTACCGATAGCTCAAATGCGACTGCGACGCAGGCCCTTTCTCTGCAGATTGGCGCACCTCTTTCGATCACGACTTCAGGCGCACTGCCACAGGGGATCACGGGTGCGGCATATTCCGGAATTACGTTCGCCGCGGCTGGCGGCACGGGCGGTCCTTATACATGGTCTGTGTCAGCCGGAACTCTCCCTCCCGGATTGTCTTTGAGTTCGGCGGGCGCGCTCAGTGGAAACGCGAGTGCGGCGGGATCGTATAATTTCACCGTCAGCGTTAATGACGGGGTTTCGCCGGCGGCGACTAAAGCCGCATCGCTCACAGTCTATGCGGTGTTGTCAATTACGACTGCGTCCTTCCCGAATGGTCTCGTGGGTTCGAACTACACTCAGACCCTGGCGTCGACCGGCGGATCGGGAACTGTCACTTGGGCGGCCACCGGCCTGCCTGGGGGCGCCACCCTTTCAACTGCAGGTGTCCTTTCCTCTAATGCCTTCACGGCCGCTGGCACATTCCAAATTGCCGTGACGGTCACTGATAGCGTAAGCGGCCAGAAGGCTACCGCTACTATTCCGATGACTGTCCTGCAGCCCACCACCGCCCTGACGGTCGGTCCGTCGACTCTGGTTGTCGGCGCCGGTGTTGGGGGCACGCTTTCCGGGGCATTCACTGCTACCGGCGGAACGCCACCTTACAAATTCACCGGCTCAGTCCCGGCGGGAGTTGTTCTGGCGACTGGCGGATCCATCGGCGGCAGCTCATCTCAGGCCGGAAACGTCACGGTGACGGTTACGGTGACGGATTCAGCCGCAACTCCGGCGACCGCCACTGCCCAACTCACAATCAACATTCTGGGTCTCACGACCTCTACAACCTTGCCCGCGGGTGCCGCTACCGCACCCTACGCTGCAACGTTTGCCGCAGCCGGCGGAACGCAACCCTACGCCTTCTCGGCCACTGGTTTACCTGCAGGTTTTGTCCTCTCCGGCGACGGTCAGCTGACCGGAACGCCCGCTGCGGCCGGACCTCTGTCCTTCACCGTGCAGGTTGGCGATAGCCGAGGCCTCACCTCATCGGCCACCTATACGCTGACCGTACAGCAAGCGCCCGTTTCAGTTACGACTACCTCTCTGCCCAACGCAACCGTGGGCGCCGGCTATTCGCAGGTCCTGGCAGCGAAGGGCGGGAATCCGCCTTACTCATGGTCCGTTTTGAGCGGAATTCTGCCCGTGGGACTGTCGCTCTCAGCCGGGGGAACGATCTCCGGAAACCCGACCGCCCCTGGACCGTCGTCGTTTGTCGCGCAGGTAACCGATGCTACCGGCGGAGTAGCGACATTTGGGGAATCTATCTTAGTCAGCCCCGTCCCGCTTACCATCACTACATCGTCGCTGCCGGCCGGCATGGTTGGTGTTCCTTATCCTCCGGCGATTATTGGGGCAAGCGGCGGCACTCCACCTTACGCATTTGCGATCACGAGCGGCGGTTTGCCGTCCGGTATCTCTATTTCCGGCGGCAACATTTCGAGCACGGGAACCGGACCAACCACGGCCGGCGATTTCCCGCTCACTGTCACGGTAACTGATTCAGCAGCGGTCAGTAGCAAGGTTTCTCTATCGATAACTGTTCGTCCTTCGAACGCCGATCTTCTTCTGGATACCAGCAGCCTTTCATTCTCAGTGCTGGAAACCTCAACGATTTTGCCAGGCCCGCAGACCATCGACGCCCAGGCCACGATTGCAACCACACCTGTCACATTCAGAATTGATACAACTCCGGACTGGCTGAGTGTCACGTCCGGTTCCAATTCCGGTCTCACTACACCGGCCGTACTAACCGCGAGTTTGAAAGCCAGCGCGCTCGTAAAAACACAGGGGACCTACGCCGATACCTTCACGGTGACTTGCACTTCCGCATCCTGCAACGGTCGTTCCCAAACCGTTGCGGTAACCCTCAGGGTTACTGCGCCGCCGCCTCAGCTAAGTGTATCGGGCAGCCTCTTGTCACTTACATCTTCTTCCACGCCTCCCTCGACCCAAACGCTGAAGCTGAATTATAAGAACTCCGGGGGCGGCACTCTTACCGTCACCTCCGTAACTTGTGGAGCGTCATGGTGTACTACGAAAAACGTGCCGGCGTCGAATACCCTGAAGGCGGGTGAACAGGGCATTGTCACTATCACCGCGGATCCATCAACATTGTCGACCGGTTTCTACAGCACGACGCTCAATCTCACAACGTCTGCCGGCAGCGCCTCCATCCCCGTCAATTTCTTCATCTCGCAAATACCGAGCATGGTTATGGCGCCGACCGGTACGCAGTTCAGTATGCAGGCCGGTGGTGCACCCGGAAACGCGAACGGCTCGTTCCAGCTGAATCTCTCCAGCGGCTCCGGTTCATTTACCGCCGCCGTCGCGCCAGGGGCCGCCTGGCTGACCGTGGGCACGCCCAGCGGTAACGTTTCAAGTTCGTCGCCCGCCACAGTGGCGTTCTCGGTTAACAGTTCAGCTGCGTCGCTGGCGGCGGGGGCTTATTACGGCTCGATCACCGCAACGATTCCGAACGTCAGCAATTCGCCGCAAACTTTCCTTGTAGTTCTCAATGTGACGCCAGCTGCGGCAGCTTCGACGCTCAATCCGCGAAACGCCGGATTGGTCTTCCTGACCACAGTCGGCGGCGCGCCAGCCGCTCAGACTGTTAACGTTTATTCCAGCTCAACGGCTCCGACTACCTACACTGCGTCAGCCTCCACAGCTACGGGCAGCTGGCTTGCAGTTTCGCCCACTCTTGGAACCACATCGTCCGCATCTCCAGGCAAGTCCACCGTTACCGTAAATACAACGGGACTCACCCAAGGGGTCTACAAGGGCAGTGTTATCTATGCCTCCAGTGCCGCGGGTGCGAGCTCGGTGAATGTTACCTTGGTCGTGCAACCGGTCAGCGGCGCCTCGGCTAATACGGTCGAAGCTGGTTTGCTGCCGAATGCCGCGTCCCCCAGAGCCACCTGTTCACCCACCACGCTGATCGCAACGCAAACCGGCTTGGTTGACAGCTTCTCTGTGGCCACGTCCTGGCCCACGCCACTCGCAATCAATCTGTACAATGATTGCGCGCTACCGGTGGCGAATGCCCAGGTGCAGGTGACCTTCACAAATGGCGATGCGCCGATTCAGATGTCACTTGTCGATGCAGCTACCGGGCTTTATTCCGCCACCTGGATACCCGGCAAAGTTGCAGCACAGGTAAACGTCGCTGCGCAAGCCAGTGTTACCGGCTTCCCCGACGCAACGGCAGTGGTCACCGGCAACGTACTGCCCACCAGCGGACCGGTTATCAATCCCAATGCGGTGGTTAGTCCGTACAACCCGGTGGTTGGCGCCCCGTTGACGCCTGGAGCTATCGTATCGATTTATGGCTCCAATCTGGCGAGTCAGACCACCCAGCCTTCCACAATCCCGCTGCCTACGGCCGTCAATGGCACCTCCGTATTGATCGGTGGCATCGCGTCGCCGCTCTTCTATGTGAGCCCGGGCCAGATCAACGTACAGGTTCCCTTCCAGCTGAACCCGGCCAATCAGTATCAGGTGGTTGTTAACGCGAACGGCGCGTTAACGGCTGCCCAGACGGTTCAACTTGCTCCGGCGGCACCTGGAGCGGCAATTTACCTGAACGGGAACGGTACATTGATCGCCCAGCACGCCTCTGATTTCTCGCTGGTCACGGCAACGTCTCCGGCCAAACAGGGCGAGTTTATCGTTCTCTACCTTGTCGGCATGGGTCCGACGGATGTCTCGGTGGCCAGTGGCGCGGCTTCGCCGACCAGTCCTCTGGCTCGCCCGACATCGATACCCACACTCAGTCTGGGTGGCAAGCCCGTACCGATTCTATTCGCCGGACTGACGCCCTCCCTCGTTGGTTTGTATCAAATCAATATCCAGATACCGACCGTAGCTACGGGTGGGAACCTGTTGTTGACTGTTTCGCAAAATGGCGTAGCCAGCAACACAGCGATTCTACCGGTCGCATACTAATCCTTGAACCTTCGATGGGGCTGGAAATGACGGAACAACCCGCCACTTCCAGCCCCATAGCTGCGTCTGCACGCCGCGCCCCCGGCACCGTTTCCGCGCTTGGCCTCCTGGCTAATTCCTTGTAGTAATCCGTAACGCCAGCATCCTTTCCGTCACTCCTTATAAGCGTGCCATTTTGTCACTTTTTGTACTCGAAAATGAGTATGAACTCTCGCAAACTGGTAAACTAATAGTATTCGCTGCCACGCTCCCCAGGTTGATCGTGCGGGAATGAAGGAAATTACGAGTTATGGTCCGAAATACGCTTCTCCTGATGCTCATTGCGCTGCTGCCCATCTGGCCCCAGGCCTCGCGTGCGGCGGGTGATAGCCCCACAATACCGGCAGGTCCCGCAACCAGCCTTCCCAACCATCGAATCGTCCCAAACGATCTTCTGGCAATCATGATCGTCGACGAACCCCAATTTTCGAGACCATCCGTTCGGGTGGACCCGGACGGCACGATTGCGATGCCCGTGCTTTCCGACCGGCTTAAAGTCGAGAATCTGCTTCCTCGCGAACTCGAAGCTCAGGTCGCGCGCCAACTCAAAGATCAGGAAATCCTCGTTCACCCGATGGTCACCGTTTCGATCCTGGAGTATGCCACCCGTCAGATAAGCGTCGTAGGGGACGTTAAGTCGCCACAACAAATAAGTATCACCCAGCCCATCACTCTCCTCGAAGCCTTGGCGAAAGCCGGTTGGACCACTGCCGAAGCCGGCGCTGAGTTGCAATATAGTAAATCCGCATCGGACACGCCCCGGCTCATCAGCATCGAACAGCTACAGAAAAATGCCGACTCTGCTATCAATGTCACTTTGACCGGCGGCGAAATTATTACTGTCCTGGACGCTCCAAAGATATGGGTCATGGGAAATGTCGCCCATCCACAGGCAGTTCCAATCACTAAAACAAATGATGCGACTGTGTTGAAGGTTATCGCGAAGGTCGAAGGCCTGACCCAGTATTACAACAAGCAGGCCTATATCTATCGGGCTGACGCAACCGGAAAACGACAGGAAATTGGGATTCCGCTGAAAGACATCATGCATCGGAAGGCAGATGACGTGCAACTCATGGTAGATGACATCCTGCTGATCCCGGATGACAATGGTACCAGGAGACGGGCCTTGCTGGGTGCGTTGCAATCGCTTGGCGGCTCTGCAACATCCACCGCAATTATTTACAGTCTCCCACGCTAAATTTCATTCACGTAATCAATTTTTATAACATTTTTTAACCATGCCGAACGACCGTAACGAAATACCCCAACAACCTTCAGTTCCAGGTTACGGTGCGCTGGCGCCGATCAATCCCCTGGAAACAACAGCACCGCTGCTCCTTTCCCAGGACGATAATTCGGATGTCCAGCTTCCCCTTTCCCATTACTTTTGGCTGATCCGGACTCACTGGATCAAGATGCTCGCATTTATCACATTCGGCGTCATCGCAACCGCCATGGTCACCGCGCGCCTGACTCCGCAATACGAGGCTGTCGCCAAGCTATACCTTGACCGGAATGCGGCCAAGAACCTTGTTGGTCAGGATTCCCAGAGTGGAACGGCCAACAAGGGTGACAGCGATAACTACATCACAACGCAGCAACAGATTGTCCAGAGCGACGCGGTGCTTCGCCCGGTCGTGGAACGGTTTCACCTGCAACCGGCTGTAGCCGATGCCACCGCTGAGAACCGTCAGCGAATTGCGCGGATCAACGGCGCGCCGGTCCATCTCGCCGGACTCACGGTGGCCCGCCCGCCGAATACCTACATGTTGACGATTACGTATCGATCCCCGGATCCGGTTCTTGCGGCCCAGGTCGCAAATGCCGTCGCTCAATCCTACCGGGACCGAACCTTCGAACTAAGAATCCAGGGCTCCAGTTCGCTTTCGGATTTCATGAAGAAGCAGCTCAATGATCTGAAAGACAAGACCACGGCTTCGGAAGAAGCCGTCCTCCTTCTTGAAAAGGAACTCGCGGTAATCAATCCGGATCAGAAAACCAGCCTCGCATCTGCCGCATTGCAGCAACTCACCACGCAATATACAACCGTTCAGATGGAGCGAATCAAGGCCGAATCGATTTACGATTCGTTGAAGAGCGCCGATCTCGATTCAGCCCTTTCCTCTCCGCAGGGCTCGCGAATCGCCGACGATAATGCAAAGTTGAAGGAAGCCCAAAAGACCTTCACCGAAGCCAAATTGCGTTACGGGGCAAGAAGTAAAGAATACGAGCTTGCAGAGACTGCCGTGAAAACCTTGCAGGATCAGGTCGACAAGGACAGGGAAAGCGCCCGCAATCAGGCCAACGCCGAATACCTGAAGCAGCAGACTCAGGAAGATTTGGTCCAGAAAAAACTCGCAGAAGCGAAATCCGACTACGATTTGCTGAATATGAGGATGCTGAATTACCAGCAGGCCA
>JAICJH010000062.1 GCA_025928545.1 Bryobacteraceae bacterium
GATGCTCGGCCGCGGCGCGCCGATTCATCCCCCGATGGGGCCGCGTCCGACAGCGCCCGCGACACCGCCCGGATTGCCGCTGGCGCCTGCCGCGCCGCTGCGCCCGATTCCACCGCCTTCGCGGCCGATTCCATTAACAGGTACACGGCCGGGTCAGATTCTTTCCGGCCCGCGGCAGCCTTTGCCGGCTGTACCGCCGGTGGTCACGCCGCCGCGCCCCAGCGTACCGCCTCCGCACGCAGCACCGCCGAGTGTGAGGCCGGGAGTACCGATCGCACCTCCACCGCGCCCGCCGGCACCGCGGCCCGATGCAACTCCGGGCCAACCTCGACCGCAGGCGCCACCGCCACCTCGTCCGACCGCCGGTCAGCCGATTGGCGGCCAGCATGGTTCGGGAATCGTTGGACAACCAAGTGCGCGGCCCACAGTTCTGCCGCGACCGGATCTGGCAGCGCGGCTACAGCCGCGTCCACCGCAACAGGCAGTACCGGGAGCGCCGGGTCCGGCAGTTCCCCGCCCGGGCGTTCCGCTGCGGCCAGCGCCGCCGCGACCCGGTCAACCGCTCTATCAGGGTCCACCGCGACCAGGTCAGCCTTCGATGGCTGCACGCAGTACGCGGCCGGGCATGCCGGGCCCCGGGCAGCGTCCCGGCGGGCCGCGCCCGATGCATCCGACGACGCGTGGAGGACCGCTGCTGGGTCCTGGCGCGCCGCCGCCACCCGATCATAATGCCGCGCGGCGTCCGGCGCTGAATAAGCGTCCGAAGAGTCCGCGCGACCGCCGACGCGATGCCGAGGAGAAGATTCTCCGGCCGCAAATGCGGCGCGAGCAGGCGGTGCAGCCGCCGATCAACCGCGACATTACGATTTCGGAAGGCATCACAGTTAAGGAACTTTCCGAAAAGCTGGATGTGAAGGCGAATCTGGTGATCAAGAAGCTGGTGGACCGGGGCATTTTCGCCACGATCAACCAGACTCTGGATGGCAAGATGGCGACCGAACTATCCCGCGAATTCGGCGCTTCCACTTCGACGGTGACGTACGAAGAAGAAGCCATGCAGGATGTGGAGACAGCGGAAGAAGAGTCCGATCTGTTCCACCGCCCGCCCGTGGTCACGATCATGGGCCACGTGGATCACGGTAAGACATCGCTGCTGGATGCGATCCGTCTGGCGAACGTGGCAGGCAGGGAAGCCGGCGGTATTACGCAGCATATCGGCGCTTATCACGTCGATCACAACGGCAAGACAATCGTCTTCATCGATACCCCGGGTCACGAAGCGTTTACGCGCATGCGTGCACGCGGAGCCAAGGTCACCGACATCGTGGTTCTGGTAGTGGCGGCGGACGACGGCGTGATGCCGCAGACGCTGGAGGCCATCGATCACGCGCGCGCCGCCAAGGTGCCGATCATTGTTGCGATTAACAAGATCGATAAAGCGGATGCGCAGCCGGATCGTATTAAACAACAGCTGGCGGATCGCGGACTTCAGCCGGAAGAGTGGGGCGGCGATATCGTCATGGTGCCGGTTTCCGCGCGCCAGAAGACGAATCTGGATCTGCTGCTCGAAATGATTCTGCTGGTATCGGAAATCGCGGATCTGCGGGCGAATCCGGCGCGGCCTGCGATGGCGAGCGTGCTCGAAGCGAAGCTGGATCGCGGTCGCGGTCCGGTGGCGACGATTCTGGTTCGCAACGGTACGGTCCGGGTCGGCGACGACTTTATCTGCGGCACGGTATTCGGCCGCGTGCGCGCCATGATTGGCGACCGCGGCGAGCCGGTGAAGGAAGCCGGACCGTCGATGCCGGTTGAAGTGCTCGGTCTGGAACGTCTGCCGGAAGCCGGGGATAATTTCCAGGTTGTGACGGATACGGCCAAGGCGAAACAGATCGTTCTTTATCGCGCCGAGAAAGAACGCGCGGTGCAGCTGGCGAAGACAGGACGCCTCACGCTCGAACAGCTCCATCGCAAGATGGCGGCGGGCGAGGTGCACGAACTGCCTCTTATCCTCAAAGCAGACGTCAGCGGATCGGCGGAAGTGCTGCGGGATACGCTGGAAAAACTTTCCACCGAGAAGGTTACGGTGCGGGTGCTGCGTTCCGGAGTGGGTGCGATCAACGAATCGGACGTACTGCTGGCGGCGGCTTCGAATGCCATCGTGGTGGGCTTCAATGTCCGGCCCGAACGCAATGCGGCAGCCGCGGCGGAGCAGGAAAAGGTCGACGTCCACCTGCACACGATCATCTACGAAGTAGTGGATCAGATCAAGAAGGCGATGTCCGGCCTGCTGGCTCCGGTTTACAAGGAAGTCTACAAGGGCAAGGCGGAAGTTCGCGAAATTTTCAAGGTGTCGAAGATCGGCACGGTGGCGGGCAGTCTGGTGCTGGATGGCAGCTTTACGCGGGATGCCAATTGCCGGGTGCTGCGTGACAATGTTGTGGTTCATACCGGTAAAGTGGCTTCACTGCGGCGTTTCAAAGACGACGTGAGTGAAGTGCGCAGCGGAATGGAGTGCGGCATTACGCTCGAGAGCTTCAACGATGTGCATGCCGGGGACATTATCGAGGGGTACGTTCTGCAGCGGGTTGCTGTGGACGTCGGGTAAATCACCCGGCGACATGGTGGTCGCCCGGACACACGGATTCTCATGGCGGTCGTTGGCGTTCTTACGCTTGAGCTCAGGATCGAGCACGCGCATTCGCTGAAGGAGAAGCGCCACGTCGTCAAGAGCCTGAAAGACAGGCTGCGCGGCAAGTTCAATGTTTCGGTTTCCGAGATCGAAGATCAGGATCTGCATAACAGCGCAGTGATCGCGGTGGCGATTGTATCGGCCAGCCGGGATTTCGCATCGCAGGTATTGCGGGCGGTGGAAGACGAGGCTGAGAGCCAGTTGGGACCAATGCTGATCCGGTCCAATCTGGAATGGCTGTAGGGAATTGATATGGACGAAAACCGTACAAGGCGCGTATCGGAAGCTGTTCGCGAGGAACTCTCCGAAATTATCGGTTTCGAAATGGACGATCCGCGACTGAGCGATGTCTCGGTCACGAGCGTCGAGGTTTCGCCCGACATGCGGCATGCTCATGTGAAGGTCGCGATCGACTCGGATGCCGAGCGCAAGGTGCTGTTGGGACTGGAACATGCGAAGTCTTTCCTGAAGCATGAGCTGGCGACGCGGCTGAGCCTGCGGCGCACACCGGACCTGCATTTTGCGGTGGACTCCCATCCGGATGCCGACAGCCGGGTCGAATTCCTGCTTCGCAGGGCGAAGCGAAATCAGTCAAAATCGTAGGATGACGCAAAATTCATCCCGGGATGGGGTCTGGCCTCCGCTTCCGCTGGAGAGTTGGGAAGATACGCGCGCAACCCTGCATATGTGGATCCAGATTGTGGGGAAGATCCGTCTGGTGCAGAGTCCCTGGGTGAACCATTCGTGGCATGTGCCGCTGTATGTAACTGCGGCGGGCCTCACTACTTCGGCGATTTCGTATGGCGAACGGCTCTTCAATATCGATTTCGATTTCACCCGCCACCTGCTGACCATCCGGTCGAGCGATGGCGACGCGGCTGGTTTTGAACTCGGAGATCAATCGGTCGCGGCGTTCTACCGCAAACTGATGCGCACGCTGGACGAGATGGGACTTCATGTCGACATCTGCCGAAAACCGAATGAAGTCGCGCCGGCGGTGAGATTCGAAATGGATGAAACCCACAAAACTTACGATCCCGACGCCGTGAATCGATTCTGGCGAATCCTGTTTCAGGCGGATAGGTTGATGAAGCAGTTCCGGGCGGGTTTCATCGGGAAGTGCAGTCCGGTGCATCTTTTTTGGGGCGGACTGGATCTGGCGGTGACGCGTTTTTCGGGCCGCACTGCGCCACAGCATCCTGGAGGGATTCCGAATCTGCCGGATTTCGTCACACGCGAGGCTTATTCGCATGAGGTGAGCAGTTGCGGATTCTGGCCAGGAAACGAGGGAGGTCCCGTTGCGTATCCGGCGTTTTATTCGTACGCGTATCCCACTCCCGCGGGATTTGCGGAGGCTGCGGTGAAACCGGCGGCTGCGTTTTACAGCAAGGAACTGGGGGAGTTCATTTTGCCGTACGATGCGGTGCGGCAGGCGGAATCACCAGACCGGATGCTGCTGGAGTTTTTCCAGAGTACGTATGAGGCGGCGGCTAATCTGGCTGGCTGGGATCGGCCGGCGCTTGAGAGGACAGCCGGAGAGTCAGCGCGGAAAAACCAGCCATAAGGCGCCGCCGATAGCGAGCGCATCTTCCAGCAACGCTACAGGACGGTCTTTACCCACCGCGCTTGTCAGCCTCACGCGCGCTGCATAACCACCGAGTGTTCCCGCGACCGCTCCCGCCGCACCTGCAACTGCGCCGATCGCGAGATACCCATGAGCGTCACCGCATACAGCCCCACAGAGAGCTCCCATCGCAATCCGGGCGCTGAAGCCGAGCGGAGCCGTCCTGGCCGGGGCGTTCGGCAGTTGATCCGCGATGAGTTCGCCAATCGCCATCGCGGTGAAGATCCACGGTGTGGCGGCATATCCCATGAAGCCCAGCAGACGGCTTTGCGGGTGCACCCACCCGAGCCTTACCGCCCAGCTGAATACCGCCGGTGCAGTCAGGGAGCGAAGGCCGGCAATTACCCCGATCAGAAACGCGGGCACGATGTCGTAAGGCAAAGATCCTCTCAGTGTTGTTCGAGCGGCTTTAGTTCGCCGAGCATGGTTGGTATCAGTTCGCTGACGGTGGGATGAATGTGCACGGCTCGCTGAATGACGGAATAGGGCGCTTTGGCGTACATGATATCCATCAGCGAGTGGATGACTTCATCTCCCCGTGTGCCGAGGATTGTGGCGCCCAGAATCTGTTTCGTCTCCGCATCGATGAGAACTTTCATGAAGCCCTGCGACTCGCCCATCTCGACGGCGCGCGCCACGCCGGTCATGGGGCGTTTACCGATCAGGGCGGGGCGGCCAGTCCTGCGAACTTCGTCCTCATTCATGCCGACGCGGGCCAGCGGGGGATCGATATAGAGCGCGTAGGTCTGGATTCGATCGGTGACGCGGCGTGGACCGTTATCCAGCAGATTTGCAGCAACAATTTCGAAATCGTTGTATGAGGTGTGAGTGAATCCGCCTTTGCCGTTGCAGTCGCCGAGCGCCCAGATGCCGGGGACGTTGGTGCGGAGCTGGTCGTCCACCTGAATGTAGCCGCGGGAGTCTGCCGCAATTCCTGCTTGTTCGAGAGCCAGATCATCGGTGTTGGGACGCCGTCCGACTGCAAGCAAGACGTGTGATCCGGCAATTTCAGGCTCACCGTTGGCGCATTCGGCACGAGCGATTACATCATCGGCCCGGCGCGAGAAAGCGATGCATTTGGCGTTTACGCGAACGTGGATGCCTTCGTTTTCGAGAATCTCCCGAACGGCGGCGGAAACGTCTTCATCTTCGCGCTGGACCAGCCGCGGACTCATTTCGACGATGGTGACCTCGCTGCCGAACCGGCGAAACATTTGAGCGAATTCGAGGCCGATATAGCTTCCGCCGATCACAATCAGGTGCCGGGGCAGGAAATCCACCCGCATCATCGAGCTGTTAGTAAGGTATGGGATTTCATTTACACCGGGCATGGCCGGAATAACGGCGCGGCCGCCGACGTTGATGAAGATCTGTCCGGCGGACAGCCGCTCATTGCCAACGGAGATTTTGGTGGGTGATTCGAAGCGCGCGTGACCCTGATAAACCGTGGCGTTTTCCAGAGTTTTGAGAGAATGCTCCAGGCCATCGCGCGATTTCGCAGAGATGGCATCCTTTCGCGCTTTCACGCGTTGCATGTCAACCGTTACCGGCCCGCTGCGCTTCACACCGAACTCTTCCGAGCGTGCAACCATGTGCGCCGCATAGGCGCTCGCGACCATCGTCTTGGTGGGAATGCAGCCCGTGTTCACGCAGGTACCGCCGAACAGGCCGCGTTCGACGATGGCGACTCGCTGCCCCGCCGCTGCAAGCCGCCGTGCCAGCGGTGGACCCGCCTGGCCGGTGCCGATGATAATCGCGTCGTAGCCAGTAGTCATGGGGGTTCTATACCCATAATGCCCCGGCGAGGCAGGGCGCCTCAACTACTCTTTTTATAGTTTTGAGGCAATTTTAATGCCCTCCAACGTGCTGCATACAAAAGATTTACAGAAAAGTCCACATAACATGAACAGTTTGTGTTAGTTTTGTTTTGTTGAGGTGCGTCCGCCCTAAAGAGCGACTGCGCGCTTTTTCCACAGGACCAGGAGAGTTTTAGAATCAACATGCGCGTGGCTCCCATGACGAGTCGGTTTCTTGACGCCTGCCGACGGCGGCCGACGGACGTGCGTCCAGTCTGGTTTATGCGTCAGGCCGGACGTTACATGAAGTCGTACCGCGACATTCGGGCCAAAAACACGCTGCTCGAAATCTGCAAGAGGCCCGATCTGGCGGCGGCGGTTACTTTGCAGCCTGTGGAAGCGCTCGATGTGGATGCTGCCATCATTTTTGCGGATCTGCTTCTGCCGGTGGAACCGATGGGGCTGAAGCTGAAGTACGTCAACAATGAGGGTCCGGTAATTTCGAATCCCGTTATTTCCAGCGAAGATGTGGATGCGCTTTCCACTTCGAACACGGACGACCTGGGATATGTAGGCGAGGCGATCCAGCAAGCCGTTCGCGCGCTTGCCGGGCGCGTGCCGCTGATTGGATTCTGCGCTGCGCCGTTTACGCTGGCGAGCTACATGATTGAAGGCGGGGCATCGCGCAATTTCCTCCGCACCAAGCGAATGATGTACGGCGATGAAACTCTGTGGCGCCGGCTCATGGGCAAGATTGTCGATGTGCTTGCACCCTTCGCCATCATGCAGGTGGCTTCAGGCGCGCGTTCGATACAGGTTTTCGACAGCTGGGTAGGCGCTCTCGCGGCCGACGATTACGTCCGCTGCGCGCAGCCTTATTCACGTGCGTTAATTGAGCGGATTAAAGCCACTGGCGTTCCCGTGATTCACTTCGGCACGGGCGCTTCCGGGTATTTCCGCGAACTGCATGCCGCCGGCGGCGACGTGATGGGCTGCGACTGGCGTATCAATATCGACCAGGCCTGGATGGACATCTCTTATCGATCCGCGATTCAGGGGAATCTTGATCCGGTGGCGTTGTTTGCGCCGATGCCCGAACTGCGCACGAAGGTTCACGATCTGCTGCGCCGTACCGGTACGCGCCCGGGGCACATCTTCAACCTCGGTCATGGCATTCTGCCGGAAACACCGGTTGAGAATGTGAAGGCTGTCGTGCAGATGGTACGCGAATTCCGCCCCTAGGCGTCTTCCGAATTAGTTCATGAAGATCGCAGTCATCGGCGGTGGAATCTCCGGCCTCTCCTGCGGGTATTATCTGAAAGGCGCGGGGCATGACGCCGTTGTTTTCGATCCTCGCCCCGGTGGCGCCATCGGCAGCGTGAACATCGAAGGCTGCATTCTGGAGACTGGTCCGGAAAGCTGGCTCGCCATGAAGCCCTGGGCCGAGCAACTCATCCGCGAACTGGGTCTGGGCGATGAACTGGCGGGCTCCAACGATGCCGGCCGGAAAACCTACGTTCTGCGCCACGGGCACTTCGTTACGCTGCCTGAGGGCCTGCAAATGGTCGTGCCGACGAAGATCTGGCCCGTTGTCGAATCGCAGTTGTTCTCGTGGAACACCAAGTTCCGGATGGCCATCGAGATGTTCCGCAGCCCGAAGGCGATGCCGGATCGCTCCGTTTCCGCATTCGTTGCCGATCATTTCGGTGAGGAGGCCGTGGCGTACCTCGCGGAACCTCTGCTGGCCGGTGTTTATGGCGGCTCGCCGGACGACCTGAGCGCAGCCAGCGTGCTGCCCAAGTTTGTGGAATACGAGCAGCGCTACGGCAGCGTAGTGGTGGGCACGATGCGCGACAAGCGCAAACCTTCCGGTCAATCGATCTTTAAATCGATGCGGCATGGCATGGGGATGCTCATCGACACTCTGATTGCACGCGTTCATCTGGTGCGGTCGGCCGTGGAAGCGATTTCGAAGTCGGAAAGCGGCTGGCTGGTCCTGGTGGATGGCGAATGGCAGGCGTTCGATCATGTTGTGATGGCTTGCGGCGCCAACCACTCCGCGCCACTGATTGCGCCGACCGATTCACGGTTGAGCGAACTGCTGGCGGCGATTCCCTACACGAGCAGTTCGATCTGGACTTTCGGTTACCGCCGGTCGGAAGTTCCGCATTCGCTCGATGCTTTTGGCTTCCTGGTTCCAAAGCCGGAGCGGCGCGCGATTATGGCGTGCACCTGGCTGGGCACGAAGTGGCTGGGGCGGGTGCCGGACGATAAAGCCGTGTTCCGGTGCTTCTCGACGAATCCGGATGTGACACGCGAGGAAGCGCTGGACGATCTGAACCGGCTGATGGGGATGAATGCGGAGCCGATCTTCGCGCTGAATCACCGCTGGCCGAATTCGATGCCGCAATATTCGGTCGGGCACTCGGCGCGAGTTGCGGAGATTGAAACCCGCGTGAAGGGGATTCCCGCATTTTCTCTCATCGGGAATGCGTTCCATGGAATCGGGATTCCGGATTGTGTACGGAGCGCGCAGGAAGCTGTTAAGGGTATCGGGCCCGCGGCGGGCCAGGGCCCGATCAACTAAGCAAGCTTCACCGCTTCTACTCGCAAGCGCCGGTAGTCCACCCACCAAACGCCGTCGCGATTGAGTTCGGGCCGGACGCGCTCCTCGATCATCCGCAGCATTCGTTCGTGGTCTTCGCGCGCTATCCCTTCAAAATATGGGCCGGCGAACATTTCGAGCCATTCGCGCAGACCGCGCTCCGGGTGCTCGAGTTTGCTCCAGCGATCGAATGTCTGCGCCATTCGCACTTCGAAGCCGTGTTCCTCGAGGATCGTCGCATACTCGGCGGCGCTCGGATAGAACCAGGGACACTTCGGCTGGTGGCCGGCTTCCGTCAGAACGTCTTCGATTGCTGTGCGAAGGCGTCGGACGTTGCCTTTAACGCCCATTTCGAGAACAAACCGGCCGCCGGGGCGAAGGGCCGCCGCAACGCAGCGCACGGCGGAACCGGCATCGTGAACCCAATGCAGGACGGCATTGGAAAAGACGGCGTCGAAAGGTTCGTCGAAGCGGAAATCGCGCGCGTCGGACAGTGCGAATTTCAAGCCTGGAAAATTCTGGCGCGCCTGGGCGATCATCGAGGTCGAGGAATCGAGGCCGAGCACCGAGGCCCCGCTTTGGGCGATTTGCGCAGTCAGGTGGCCGGTACCGCAACCGAGGTCCAGAATGCGCTCGCCGGGTTCGGGGTTGAGCAGTTCGATCAGGCCTGCGCCTGCGCGCCACACAAAAGAATGCCGGTCGTCGTAGAGAGAACTATCCCAGTTATTCGCGCTCACTGCGGACCCGCCGGGGCAGTGTCGGGAAACAGGGCGAAGTAGTCGTAGATCGTGCGGGAAATTTCCGCGACGGCTTTCTCCGAAACTTCTTCGGGGCGGCTGGAGCCTTTCGTAAAGACCGCAAGCGCCACGTGGCCGGCTTTACCCGGCAACGTGATGACACCGATGTCATTCACAACACCGCCGACGGAGCCTGTCTTGTGGGCGACGTCCGTGCCCTGCGGCAGCAGGCCTTTGATGCGTGACTTCCCCGTCTGGCAGCGCTCCATCACGTCCCACAGTTTGGTCGCATAAACAGGCGAGAAGAGATCTCTTCTCCAGATGCGAGCCAGAAGTTTCGTCATATCGGCGGGCGTTGCGGTGTCGCGCGGATCGCGGGTCTGGAGGCGGCGGGCTGCCATGTGCTCGGCTTCAGGTACAGCATCGAGAAGCCGGTCCCACATGTCGCGGTTCCATTCGGCTTCGGGAGGAACAGTTTTCAGACCGCCCCAGTCGGCGAGCAACATTGCGATGGAACGGTCTACGCGAATGCCGTTGAGGCCGAGGGATTTCATGCGCGCCGTTACGGCCGCGGGACCACCGGCTTCACGCAGCATCAGATCGGCGGCCGAGTTGTCGCTGACGACAATCGTTAGCTCCATGATGTTTTCGATGGAGAGAGCGAGACCGGGGTGGAAGAGAAGGTCATTGATCCGGCCGCTCCCGGGATGGACGTCGGCCGGGCGGAGCGAAACCATTTTGTCCAGCGCTAGCTTCCCTTCATCTGCGAGAGCCATCGCTTGAACGGCGATCGGCACCTTGACCGCGCTGGCCTGGGGGAATTGTTCGGTCCCGTGCAGGGAGACGTAGCGTCCGCTTTCGATGTGAAGCGCGCTCACGCCGACCACCGCGTCGGTTGTGCGGGAGAGGAATTCGAGCTGCTGTTCGAGGCGCGTCAGCGATGGGTCGGTTGCGGCCAGGGCGTAATTCGACACCGCTGGAAGGAGACCGATAACCAGGAGAGCAATCCGCATGTTCCGAGTGTACTTGAGCTGACCACTGGCTCTGAATAACGCTTATCTCGGCCGCCGCTCAATGGTCACGCTCCTGATAATCACGGGGGTCAGAGGCTTTTCATTCTTCACCGGCACCTGCGAAATACGATCCGCCACATCCTGGCCGGACATGACGTGTCCGAAGATCGTGTACGTCCCGTCCAGATATTTTTGCGGAGCCACGGTGATGAATACCTGACAACTGCCTGAATTGGGCCGGCCGACGTTTGCCATTGCCAAAGCCCCAGGCGTTGCAAAACTACGGGCGGAATCGATTTCGTCCGGAATGCTGGCGATTCCACACGCGACTCCGTCTTTTACCTGACCTGTCTGGATCATGAAACCTTTTATTACGCGATGGAAAGTGAGGCCATCGTAGAAAGGCCGGTAGCCGAATTTCAGGTCTTTCGTCAGCGTTGGCTTCTTGCCCTCCACAAGTGCAACGAAATTTTCCACCGTGATGGGATTGCGTTCGGGATACAACTGCGCCACGATCTCTCCCATCGAAGTATCGAAATGCGCATAGAGATCCACATGGTTTGCCGCCTCTTGTGCGAGCAGTCCCGATGCGGACACGAGTGAGAATAGACAGGCAAAAACAAAACGCATCGACTGAAGTTTAGCAGCGCACCGCGCCTCCCGGGGCATGTGAGAGTAATCGCACAAAGCCTCAAAGAGCCCCATGTAACCGAGTCTTTCAGTGTCGCGTAACACAGAGCAGCAGGCGGTTACAGGATCCGCGGTTTTCGCGAAGCCGCCGGTCAGGGGCGATCTTTAGCAAGAGAGCTTGCCTCTATCTGTCTCGAAAAATAATGAGGAGTTTACTGTGAAATTCAACAAAGCTATTTGTGTGTCTACCGGGCTGTTCGTGGCTTCGCTGCTGACGCCGTCTCTCGTGATGGCGCAGGGCGCCAACGTTTATTTCGGACTTGGCACCGCGACGGACACTTCCAGCAATCAACTGATCGATACGTTCGGAACCGGAGATGTATTCGGAACGCCGAAATTGGGCGGCACCTTCGCCCACGTGGGCGGCACCGCAATGCTCACGAAGCATTATGGCGTGGGTGCCGATGTCTCCTGGCGCGCCGGGAAGGCCGATTATGCGGGCCTGCTCTACAGGCCATTGTTTTACAATCTCGACGGCGTCTGGCAGCCGTTTACGACAAAGCGCTTTGAGCCGGAGATTCATGCCGGTCTTGGCGGGATGAGGCTGGCTTATTCTTACAGCCAGACGCAGTGCGACCCGTTTGGCGGATGCCAGACGTCGAATCAGAGCGTCACCAACTCATCGCATTTTCAGGTGCATTTCTCAGGCGCGGCGCGGCTGTATGTAACGGATCACGTGTTCGTCCGGCCGAATGTCGACCTGCACCACGTTTCCAATCTATTTCAGTTCGGGAATAACTGGGTGCCTGAATATTCGCTGGGCGTCGGTTATAGTTTCGGACGCGAATAATCCGTCTCAGCGGACAAGTGGAGCAGCGGCGGATCTTCCCGCCCGCTGCTCCACTTTATTTTTCTTTGTCTTCGACGAGCGCCTTCAGGCGTGACAGTTCGCGGTCGATGCGTTGTCCACGCCGAACCAGGAGCAGCACAAAGGCCAGCACGATCAGCCATGCCGCCGTATAACCGTAGAAAAGAAATGTTTGATCGATCATTGTTTTTAAGCCCTATGCCGCGTGAAGTTCCCGGCGTATGGAGTCGATTTCCCGCCGCACAGTCTCCTGCCTCAACCGCACCAGCATGATGGCGGAAGCAATCAGCAGAAACACAATGTAGCCACCCCAGAAGGGCAGACGCCATGTGGGATCCAGGCCGCCGTCGCTAACGCCGAGAACGGGCGCCGGATGCTGGGTCCTTACGTTATGTAACCGGATCGCCATGAATACCAGCGGCACGTCGGCGGCGGCGAAGATGGCGAGGATTGCGGACATGGTGGCGCGCTGCGTCGCTTCCGCAATTGCGGGCCGCATCAGAAGATATCCCAGGTACAGCATGAAGCACATGAATTGGGTGGTCAGCCGGAGGTCCCAGGTCCACCAGATGCCCCAGATGATGTGGCCCCACATGCTGCCGGTGACCAGATTTACCAGCGTGAAAACCTGGGCGACTTCAACGGCGGAAACGGCGGTGGAATCGTATTTGAAATCCTTGGTAACCAGAAACGCGACGCTGCAGTACACTGCGACGGCATAGAAAGAAAACGCCGTGAAGGCGGCCGGGACATGGACGAAGAGCATCTTCCCCATCGCCCCCTGCGCCGCTTCATCGGGCATTTCGACAAGGATATGGTGCATATTCAGCACCATGAGCAGGGTGCCGAGAGCTCCGAGAATGTAGGCGGCTTTTTCGCGCATAAGATCCTTACTTACGTCACCAGAATAAACTCTATCAGGTAGAGCGACAGAGCAGTGAAAATCAAATCGAACACGGCAACCATCCGAAGTTCCTGACCAATATCGCTCGCTTCGCCCTTAATCAGTGCGGTGGAAACCTGCATGGCGCCGATGAGCAGTGGAATCAACAGAGGGTAGTGCAGCACCGGGAGCATGAGTTCGCGCAGCCGCACGTTCACAGTAACGGCGCTGAATGCCACGCCGGTAATCGTAATCCCCCAGGTCGCCAGGATCATGACACCGAGGAGCGGCCAGAAAACCCCTACCCACTGGATGTTATTAAACAGCCCATAGACGGGCAGTGAAACCAGTTCCACGATCAGCAGAAGCACAAAGCTGGCGATGGCTTTCCCCAGAAACAACGCCCACGCCGGCATCGGCGAGGCGACCAGAACGTCGAGGCAATCGTTCGGCACTTCGCGAATGAAACTGCGATTCACGATCATGGCGCCCGCAAACACAAATACCAGCCAGAGCAGACCACCGGAAATATCGTAAAACTCGTCGCGGCCCAGATCGAAAGCAAAGCTGAAGAGCAACAGCACCACGAGAGCGAACGAGACGCTGGCGTTCAGCGCTTCTTTCGTGCGGAATTCAGTGCGCAGATCTTTGCGCGCGATGAACCATGCGGCGAGCAGACCCTGCTTCACGCGGGCTTCTCCTCGTACTTTCGATAGAGCCAGCCCGGATCGGCCAGCATCTCCGGCGTGCGTGGGCCGCTATGGACGATCTTGCCGCGCTCCAGCAGGCAGACCTGCGTCGCCAGTTCCATTGCCTCGCGGATCTGGTGCGTCGACATGACAATAGTGGCGCCCTTGCCGAGCGCATCGCGCAGGAGATTGTGCAAAACCGTGATGGCGCGATCGTCGAGCGATGTGAAAGGTTCGTCGAGCAGCAGGATCTCGGGATTATGCAGAAAGGCACGCGCCACGGCGAGGCGCTGCCGCATGCCTCGCGAGAACTCGCGCACGAAACCGTCGCGCACACGGGTCAGGCCCACGCGCTCCAGCGCCGAATCGGCCGCCTCCTTCGTGTTCGGCACATTCATCAACTGCCCGAACAGAATGAGATTTTCAAAAGCCGAAAGATCGTCGTAGACGCCAATGCCATGGCCGAGATAACCAATTCTGGCGCGCACTCTTTCATTGTTGGCCGATTCCCCGAACACCGTTACTTCGCCTTTTGACGGCTTCGAAAGATTGGCCAGAATGCGCAACAGAGTTGTTTTGCCCGCGCCGTTACGTCCCAGCAGAGCCACGCACGCTCCGGCCGGCGCTTCGAACGTGGCGCCGCGCAGAGCCGGATAGTCGCCGAAATACTTCCAGACGCGATCAGCCGCGACTGCGCTCATTGTCCGCTTTCGATTGCTGGTTGATTGCGTTAGGGTTGCCGCGCCGGTAGAGCAGCGCAAAGCCGACTGCGAGCATGCCGAGCACCGAGATCAGAATCCATTTCACCGCAAGCACGGGAGCCCATAAATTTCCGGTCGCCACAGCCAGACCGAAAAGTTTGGGCATATTTTCCGAGACCCTCGGACTATTGTTCTCGCCGCTGTCGCTGCCGGCATCGGACCGCAGCGTGCCTGAGCCTTCGACATCGATGTGATACGCGGCGCCCGTGACGCCGTAAATTGTGGCGCCAGGAAGATCCGGCTCCTGCCCGAGTGACGTAACTCCGTCGCCTTTCAGCGTCACTCCCACCGGCGCGACAATCTTCAGATCGGGAGAGCCTTTGGCGAGCACTGCGCCATCGAAAACGCCCGGGCTGGTGAACGGCATGGTCCATTCCAGGCGAATCTCCGACTGTCCCGGCTTGATGGGGAAATCGACTTTGAACGTGTTCGGCTTGCCTGCCGGATCCGCCGGACGCCGGATAGGAAGCCCGCCGGGCGCCAGAACGTTCACCTGCACTTTTCCTTGCGCCGCCGCCGGAAGCGAGAACTGCAGCGTGCCTGTGTCCGGATTGTTCCACGTCGTCTTTCCCTCATTCTGGAATTGATAAGATTCCGCCACCACCATGTTGCCGTCGTTCGGTTCGATCAACATCGCATGCAGGGAAATCTTCGTACCGCCCGGCTGCCTCGACGTTTCATAAACGGGAATCTCCACCCCTGTGGTGGGTGTTCCGGGCGGCAGCGTCTTGTTGTACTGGACGCCGTTATACACGGCCTGGAGCAGCAACGGACCAGCGCCACCCGCGGGAATTTCCTTCGTGATGGAAAACTTGCCCCCAGCGTCCGTCTTGACGCTTTCGATGAACTGCGGACCCTGCTGGGTCGGCTGAAACAAGGTGACTGTCGAACCAGCCTGCGGTTTACCCGTGGTGGCATTCGTCACCGTCCCATCGACCGCGGCATTCGCGGCAACGGCGCACGTCAGGAAAGCACACGCGAAAAGAACTCTCACGATGTCGCTCCCATCGGCTTGCCGCATTCGCCGCAGAATTTCAAAGCCTTTTCGAATTTTGCCCCGCAACCGGCGCAGACGTTTTGACCACCGGCAGCTTTGCGAACAACCGGCTGCATTGCCGGCCCTGCCGTGGCGGCGCCGCCGGAAGCCAGTTCGCCTTTAATTCGATCCACCTCGGCAAACACACGCGCCAGTTCTTTCTGAAGTTCCACTTTGGTGGTCTGGTAGTCCTCGTCGGAAAGTTTGTTGACGCGGTACTCGAACTGAAGATCGCGCAGATTCTCGTAGATCAAAGCTTTGCGCTCGTCCAGATGCTTGAACGGCGACACCGGTTCGGGCTTTGGAAGATCCTGAAAACGGATAAACAGGAGAAAACCGATCATGCCCGCTCCCAGCAGGGCTCCGACAATGAGGCTTGGGTCCATCAGTCTAGCTTCTCGGTATCTCTCTCAATGGCCTCGCGGTAGCGGGCGAAATCGGGATCGTCGTCGAGCCCCGGTCCCCCGGCAGTCGCGGGATGCAGCTTATTTCCTCTGAGACGTTTCAGGACAAACCAAACCACCACGCCTCCGAGCACCAGCGAAAAATACGGCACGACCCAGAAATAGGAATTCGGATCGCTGAGCAATGTGAATTCGCCGCTCTTCACGAACGAATCGACAATCGAATCGTCGCTCATCCCGGCCTGCTGCATCTTGAAAATCTTCGCGCGCGCGGGCTTGCAGATATGGCATTGCCCGCTCGACATGTTGCAGTTCAGATTGTCGCTGCAGCCGCAGGTGCACTTCAGATGGATGCCGACCCGCTTCACGTCGTCGCTTTCCAGCTGCGACGAAGTCTGCGCGATTGCCGCCACCGCGAGCGCGAGCATGAGCAGGGTCCGCCGGATGACGCGGACACGTGTTGGATTAAGCCTGGACCGTAGCATCTTTCTTCACCGTACCGATTACTTCCGTGCGCGTGTACGACCGCGATATCTTGCTCGGAACCAGCGCCACAAGCGTGCCGCCGATCAGCACGATGGCGCCAATCCAGATCCACGTCACAAGCGGAAACACATAGGCCTGGAGCGTCGCTATACCGCCGTCGTTCGAGGCGTAGTTGATGTAAAGATCTTCGTTGAGCCCGGTGCGCAGTGCAATCTCCGCCGTAGCCTGTTGCGACGCTTTATAGAAGAGCCGGGTGGGCTCCACGGTGCCCAGCGGCTTGCCGTTTTTCGAAACATCCAGCGTCGCTTTATACCAGGTGTAATTGGGCGTATCGCCTTCCGTCAGATCCGCGACCTTCAGGGTATAGGCGCCCACATTCATCGTGCCGCCCTTCTGTACATCGCCCACCGCGGTCTTGTTGAACGGATGGCCGCTCCAGCCGACGAACATCAGCACAATCCCCATGTGGACCAGATAGCCGCCATACCGTCGCGTGTTGCGATGGGTCAGTTCGATCACCGAAGGAATGAACCCGCCGCCGGATTTTTCTTTGATCGCATTGGCGCCGCGGAAAAATTCCAGCGCAATCGTAGCTGCGACGAAGAAGCAGAAACTGAGCGAAATGATGGAATACGCATAGCGCATCCCGCCCGCGAAAAGCGCGATCGCAACTACCAGCGTGCCAATACCAGGCCACTGGAAGTTCTTACGCAGACTCGCGATGGATGTACGACGCCACGCGAACAGCGGACCAAGGCCAGTCAGAAGCAGCAGAAACAGCCCGATCGGCACCATCAGCCGGTTAAACCACACCGCATCCAGACTAATCTTTTCGGTGGAAAATTTCTCCGAAAGTACCGGAAACAGCGTGCCCCAGAGAACCGCGAAGCAGCTGGCAAGCAGCACAAGATTGTTGAACAGGAAGCTCGATTCGCGCGAAACCACGCTCTCGAGTTCGGCTTCGCTTTTCAGGAACGGCAGGCGGTCGAGAATCAGCCATATCACCGCGGCGATTCCCAGCGCGAGAAACGCAACGAAATATTTTCCAATAGGAGATTCCGCAAAAGCGTGAACTGAACTCACTACGCCGGATCTTGTCAGGAACGTGCCGAAAATACAAAGGAAGAACGTGGCCGAGATGAGCACCATGTTCCAGACCTTCATCATCCCCTTCTTTTCCTGCATCATCACGGAGTGCAGGAAAGCCGTGCCGCCCAGCCACGGCAGCAGCGACGCGTTTTCAACCGGATCCCACATCCAGTAACCGCCCCAGCCGAGTACGTGATACGCCCATGCCGAACCGAGCATTACGCCGGTGCTCTGAAAGAGCCATGTGACCAGCGTCCAGCGGCGGGTGGTGTAAATCCAGCTCTCACCCGGTGCGCGGCCGATCAGGGCCGACATCGCGAAGGCAAACGGCACTGCGAACCCGACGTATCCTAAATAAAGAAACGGGGGATGAATCACCATCGCCCAGTATTGGAGCAGCGGATTCAGACCCTGCCCATCCGTGGCCGAGACGATGATCTTGTCCTGCGCCAGCACCTGAAACGGGCTGACGACAAAATTGTTCAGCAACAGGAAAAACAGCTGAATCGTGGAAAGAATGGCCACCACCCAGGGCAGCAGATTCCGGTGGTTCTTTCTGGTTGTCAGGACGGCAATGGCGGCATACGTGGAAAGCAGCCATCCCCAGAAGAGCAGCGAGCCTTCCTGGCCGCCCCACCAGGCCGCGAATTTGTAGAACGCCGGCATGTCGCGATTCGTGTGCGACGCGACATACGCCAGCCGGAAGTCGCCCGTCAGCAGCGAATAAACAAGAATGCCGGCCGCCGTGGTCACGAGCACCCAGACTGCGAGCACGGCGCGTTCAGCGCTCAGCGTGAGAAACGGCTTCCTGCGCAGCCGTCCCACCACACTCGAAACGATGGCGTAGAGCGAGATACAAAACGCCAGCAGCAACGCCAGCGCGCCTATGTTTTCCATGTCGTTATTTATTCCTGACTTCTGGCTTGTCTGCTGCCGGACCTGAACAGCTTAAACCGGTTTGTTCTGAATCTGTTTCTGAATGCTCTCCGGCGCTTCACCGGGCTTGGGGGCATACTTCGACGCGCACTTGGCCTGGATCGCCGAAGCGTGAAACACGTTGTCCGGTCCCAGCCGGCCATCGGCCAATGCCTGCGCACCGTCTTTGAAAGTGTCGGGCAGCGGATCGCGGCCTTCGTAAGCCACCTTCACGCTCGTGTTTTCCCAAACCAGCGTAAAATTCACCACGCCGTTGGAGCGGATAATCGAGTTCGTCTGCACGTCACCCATGACGCGAACGCGGTGAGACTGGGCGGAGCCACCCATCTTGAACAGCTCCGAGACCGTCTTGTAATAGGTCTGCGATCCGGATATCCCGGCGGTGGCAAGCCACAGCAGCGACCCCACGATAACGGCCATCAACGTACCAAATTTCCAGTACTTGCGCATGTTCCCTCTTAACCCTTCATTATACGCCCGAGGCGTCCTTCTATTTTTGACTTCTCAACCCGATTGCCGGTTTCCGCCGGCCAACTGCGTTTTATGGCGCTACCCGCTTCTTCGAACTGCGCTGAATGACGCATTCATCGCTGATTTCTTGCGGCCAGGAGCCCTTTCTGAAGGAAACTATGCATTTCGACTACCTCAAAACCAAAAGCGCGGAATGGGCATGGCAAAGCAAGCAGCTTCCCCGCGACTCGCCAAATGCGATGGCGGCAGGCCTTCCCCGCTCCACGATCATGGCGGCGGACCCCTGCCCCGCCCGATAAACAATCAACACTGCCGGCGACGTTCCCGTCCGGACCATCCGCGCCCCCACAATTTGGAGGGTCTGGTCCGACGGCCCGGAGTGATCCGCCAGCCTGACATCATAATTCAGCTTCGCCTTCACCCAGCTTTCAATCTCGCCGGGATCGCCCGACCGGATATCCAGCGGACCGGAACCAGTCCCCATCTCACGCAATTCCCGGTTCGCCAGCATCTGAAGACTCTCATTGGTTGCCCCGAGCCGCCAGGCGAGACCGGCCCCCAGCAGCAGCAGAACGGCCGCCGCCAGCAGCCACGAAGGCAACGGGTTCGCCTGCACCCGAAGCGGCCGCCTCTGTTCATGGATGCGGAGCCAAAGCGAATCCGGAGCCGCCACCGGGCCGAGTTGCCGCGCCAACTGCGATTCCAGCCACTCTCCTCCCTGAAAATCAGCCACGCTCGCCCGCCTTTCCGGTGCGGATGCCGGAAAAACGCGCCAGCCGCCGCTCCAGCATCCGGTGGATGCGGCTCAGGCGCGATGCAATGGTGCCGCTCGACGTTCCCAGAATCCCCGCGATTTCGTCGTACGACAGCGCCTGCGTATAGCGCAACACCAGCAGTATCCGCTGTTCGTCAGCCAGACCGGCGAGCACGGAACGGAGATGCTCGCCGAGTTCGGCCTGCACCATCTCATCGAGGACGTTCGAATCCGGCGCGCGCAGCATCGCCAGCGCCTCATCCACAAGCGGCATAAACCGTCGGATCTTGCGCTTTTGATCGAGACAACTGTTGACCACCAGGCGATATAGCCAGGAACTGAAGTTGCCCTCGCCCCGGAAGCTCCCGATCCCCACAAACAGCTTGAGAAACGTCTCCTGCGCGATATCCTGAGCCACGGCCGCATCGCCGCTGTATCGCAGCGCGATCGAATACACCTTGTCCTTATGGCGTTCGAAAAGGGCGCGAAAAGCCTCGGCTTCGCCCTGGCGGCACGCCTCGACAAGCTCGCGATCGTTTTCTTTGAGCACCATGGTCCGAATCGGCTGTCTCTTCTTTACTAGACGCGATACCGGCGTAATCCTTCCAGGAATATTTTTGCGGAGTCCGCGCTCCCTATAATGAATCCAGTGTCGAGTCCCGATCAGCCAGAGCCGCTTACCGATTCCCAGGAACCTCAAAATTCGCCAGAATTGGATGAACCAATGCTCTACTGCCCCGTCTGTTCTCAGCGGCTCGAATCCCGCAAATGTAAGTTGTTCTGCGCACAGTGCGGATACTACATGAGTTGTGCGGACTACATTTGACCCCTTCGTCGCTCCTTGCCTTGATCTGTTCTTAATTTGATCTCGTACCTGATATTCCAACACTTTGCCGAAACATACGAGTGGCCTCACAGCCCCCGGAAAATAGCCACCTCCCCGAGGTGGTTATCAGCGTCATTTGGCGCACCTCGTGTATCGCCCGACACAAAACGTAACCGCTTCCACATTTGCGATCATTCCCGCTATTCTATTAAAAACAGTATCTTTGCCCGCACTTGACAAAAATTGACATCGAGCCTATTATGAATTGCTCGGTTGTTAAATTTTTGATAATCATCACACCGAAAGTCCGGTGGGAGGCTCAACGTATGATGACCTTCGCAGTAGGCGAAAAAGTGGTTTATCCCAACCAGGGCGTTGGGACTATCGAGAACATCAGCACCCGTTTTTTTTCGCAGAAACCCGAGAAATTTTACCTTCTCCGGCTCATCTGCTCCAGCATGACCGTGATGGTGCCGTTTGCAACGGCTGAAACCATCGGGCTCCGTAAACTCTCCCGCAATGGGGAAGTCACCAAGGTGCTCGCCTACCTCGCAGGTCCCGATATCGAAAGCCTTTCCGATTGGAAGCTCCGTTTCCGGGTCAACAGCGATAAGATGCTGACCGGCAGCCTGCTCCAGATTGCGGAAGTCTTCAAGCAACTGGTGCGGCATCAGGGCGAGAAACCACTGTCATTCCGCGAAAAGAAGATGCTGGACCGCGCGCGGGCAATGCTGATCGGCGAAGTTGCCCAGGCACGCGGGATTCGCGAGATGGAGTCGATCGCTCTCCTGCAGAAAGCCCTGAGCAAGTCCGGCTACAGCTTCCCCGAAGCCGCCTGACGTCACAATAAGCCGCGTTCCTTCAGCACCTCATCCACCGCTGCGTCGCCGCTCGGAATGTCCCGTGCCGCCATTGTGACGCCGTGGTCGAGAAGCAGCCGCGCCACGGCGGGATAATCGCCTTCCCCGCAGTTTTGCAGGCCATGGGAGAACCAACCGGCCGGCGGAGCGTGAAACGCGAAATCTTCAATCGTCAATGACGCACCGTGGTTGAGCAGCACCTTCACAAGGTCGGCATAACCCTTCCAACAGGCCCAATGCAGAGCGGTACCGCCGTGTTCTCCGCGAGTGTCTACCGGAACTCCGTCCGCCAACATGGCCCGCACGGCTGCCGTTCGGTGATTGGCGGCAAATTCCGGAAGGAATCGGTGACACTCCGGCGGAACCTGAATTCCGAGCGGCGCCCCGGCCGACGCATAACTGGCGATGATCCCGTCCGCCTCGGACAAGCTTCTATCCGCCCCACGCTTTTCCAGCAGCGCGGCCGTTTCATTTTGTCCGCCGATCTTTGCGAGCACGTACGCCGTGCGGCCGTCGCTGCGCCGCGCATCCATCTCCGCGCCCGCATCCAGAAGCATTTCGATAATCCCGGCGCTTCTGCCTCGCCACACCGCCCAGTGCAGGGCCGTTTCCTGCCGCTGATTGCGTTCATTCGGATCCGCGCCCGCAGCAAGGAGCAGACGCAGGCCTTCCGGTGCTTCGCGATCCAGCATATGCCTGAGCGCGTTTGTACCTTTGGGAGATGCTCCGTACTGGAGCAGCAGGCGAAAGCAGGCGAGGTCGGAATGTTCCGTGGAGTGGTAGAGCGATTCGGAATCGTTCAGATTCGCCCCGGACTCCACCAGCACGCGCGTCAGCTCCGTATTGTTGTTGAGACCCGCGGCGCCATACAGACAGGGAAGCGGGCTATTGGGCCAGTCCGGATGTATGTAGAAGGCGTTCGGCGCCGCGCCGTGCTCCAGCAGAATTTGTGCGGTTCTCGCCATAGCCGCCGCTCGCAATTTGTCACCGCCCAGGCGGGAGAAACAGACGTAAAGCAGCGGCTCCCAATTTCGCGGCCCACCCTTCGCCGTCGCCAGCGAGGGCGATTCCCGCAGCAATGATTCGACCAGCACAGCATTACCCAACACAAGCGCCGGAAAAAAGCCGGCATCGGCAATCTTCGGCTGCGCGGCCAGCATCTCACCAGCGCGGCGCGGATCATCCAGAGCGGCCTCGACGAACGCCGTTACCAAAGCGTTAAAATCTTCGGGATCGTTGTGGGACATGTGAGAAACCTTCAGGGCGGATAATAATAATTATCCGCCTTCTATCCGCGCTACATGCCTACCCTCTCTGAACCATCTCTCGGCGCTCCTCCACCGATCGTCCCGAGACCGCCCCGCGGCGGCGGTGGCAACAGCGGCGGCAATAATGGACCCGACAGGTCGTCATCCGGAAGAACTGCCCGCATCGCTATTTACATCGGCATGGTCGCCAGCACGATGACCTTCATAGCGCTGGTGAGCGCGATGGTAGTGCGGCGCGATCTCTCCGTAACTCACGACTGGCGAAGGATGCCGGTACCGCCCTTGCTTTGGTGGAACACCGCTGCCCTGCTGCTGAGCAGTGTGGCCATCGATCTGGGCCGCCGCGCCTTCCGCGCCGGTCGCCGGCCCCGCTTCCGCCTTATGTGGATGATCGGCACTGCCCTGGGAACATGGTTTCTGATCGGCCAGTCGATCAACTGGGCATTCCTGTCGACCCACGGCTTCTATTTGCAGCACAACCCGGCCAGCGCATTTTTCTATATCCTGACGTGGGCTCATGCCGCGCATGTCGTCGGCGCTCTGGCCGCTCTTTATTTCGTGGCTTGCCGAATGCTGTTCTTCCCCGCCATTCCAATGAATCGAAACGTGCTGGAAGTGAGCGCCATCTTCTGGCATTTTCTGGATGTGATGTGGTTGTTCCTGATGGCGATGTTTCAATTCTGGTCATAATCCCAATGCACGCGCGAATCGCCGAATACACAGCAACTCCAGCCCGCCGCCGAACCCTGGTCATCGTCGGGATTAACTCTGTAGTCTTCACACTCATGGTGGCGGCGATGTTTTACGTCCGCGCGCGGACACCGGACTGGCCAGTCCCGTTTGAGTTTGGCTCGCTCCTCATGGTCTTCACCATGGCAATGTCGGGGCTCTGCGCCAGCATCACCATGGTGGTGGGAGCGCACAGCGCCGCCAACGGCAAGCCGGAGGAGGCCGTCCGCTGGATCGCCATCGCGATCTCCAGCTGGCTGGTTTTTCTGTTTCTGGAAATCGTGGAGTGGGTGCGGATGGTCTATCTGGTGGAACTGGGCCCCACAACTCCCTTCGGAGGCGCGTTCCTTGCGCTGACCGGAGCTCACTGGCTGGCCGTGATCGCCTGCACAATCTGGTTTACGTTCGCCGTTGCGGACGTGCGCCGCCGCGACTTACTGGCCGCGGCGCTCTATTCGCATTTTCTGGCGATCTGGTGGCTGGTGCTGGTGGTCACCATGTATCTGCCCAACATGAATCCGCTCGTCGACTTCTGACCGGCGTTCACCGGCGTGAACATGTGATCGTTACTTCTTCTTTTTCTCAACCGCCCTCTTTTTTTCAACCATCTTCACGCCAGGCGGCAATTTGAACATGCTATCCGGATACACGCCCACCTTCGCCGAATCCGCGAACAGCTGAAAAGTCTTTTCCCCATCGCGTTCCCGCCACACGGTGTGCGGCCACATCACGCCGTTTCCGGCATCCGCAAACTTCGTGAAGCGCGTGATTTCATCGCGCCGGTCTTTGATCTGCGGATCCCACCGTTTCACCAGTTGCCGCACCGGCAGCCATGTGGAGGAGTGAATCCAGACAGTAACGCTCCGGCGATCCGCATCGAAGAAGTCGACAATCTCCACCGGCTGGTTCTCCACCACATCCGCGCCGCGTGAAAACCATGAATTATCCGGCTCGTCCATGCGCGCCCGCAGAATGTAGAAAATATCCGTCAACAGGTTTTCGCGAAACCTTTCCAGACGATCCGCTGGTACCGCCTCCGCGCCGCGATACGTGATATCCCAGCCTTCGGTGGCGGTGAGAATAACCTTTTCCTCATCGTTCTTCCCCAGAAGCTGGCACTGCACTTCCCGGAAAGGCTGCCCCGGTTCCAGATACTTCGTATAGATCTTGGCCGGAGAAAGCCCGGAGATCTCGTCGTTGTAAAAACTATAGGCGCTGCCGATCTGGAGATGTCCCGGCATCTGGCGAAACGCATCTCCACCCAGCGCATCCAGGCATTTGTCGATCACCCGTTTGGCGCGCTCCTGCTGCGTCTCGGCCATCCCCCTGACGGAGGATGCCAGCACCAGACCAGCGGCAGCGGCGAATCGACGGCGTGTCATAGCTATTTCGGAATACTCAGATCGATATTCGAGACCGGCATTTCCAGCGTGCTCAGCGAGGCGCCGAAATCCTTCGGATTCCCGGTAACCACCACCACGAACTTCGATGGGTCCAGATATTCTTTCGCCACCCGCAGCACATCTTCGCGCGTGACCTTCCCGATGGCTTTCTGATACTGGAAGATGAAATCGTCCGGATAACCGTAGTAGCGGTAGCGCACCAGGCGATTGAGCGTCTTCGCCGGCGTATCGAACGCAAAGATGAAGCCGTTCAGCACGGTGTCTTTGGCGCCTTTCAGCTCTTCTTCCGTGACTTCTTCCGAACGGATCTTCTTCACTTCCGCATCCACGGCCCGCAGCGTTTCGACGGTAGTCGGAGATTTCGTACTACCCTCTATTTCGAACACCCCGGGATGATCGTAATTCGCACCCCACCCGGCTCCCACGTCATACGCGTAGCCGAGTTTGGAGCGAACCTGGCGGAACAGACGGCTGTGAAAACCGCCGCCCAGAATATCCGCCATCACCTCGAGCGCCGGATAATCTTTATCGATGAACATCCCGCCCAGATGTCCGAGCGCGAATGAACTCTGAGTAACATCGGGCTTGGTGGCAACATAAATACCGCCCTTCGCCTTGTTATCCAGCTTCGGAAAGGGCGGCACTTTGGGCTGCGTGTAATTCCACCCGCCGAAGAGCTTCTCGATCCGGGCTTTCATTTCAGCCGCGGAAAAATCGCCCTGCACCGTGAGGATAATATTGGCCGGAAAATAGTAGCGTTTATAAAACGCGACCACGTCGTCCCGCTTGATGTTGTTAACCGTTGCGTGCTCCATCATCCAGCCGTACGGATTGTTGCGGCCGTAAACGATGTTGTTGTATTCGCGGGCGGTGATCCCCATGGGTTCGTCGTTGCGGCGCTCAATCCCGCTGTTGGCCTGCGCCTTCCACAGCTCGATCTTGTCCTCGCGAAACGCGGGATCGGTCAGCACGTCATGAAATACGCCCATTACTTCATCGGTGCGTTCCTTCAAAGTGGAAAACGTCACGCTTGCCGAACTCTCCCCGATTTCGCTTTCCACGCTGGCTGCAATGTTTTCCAGCTGAACGTCGATCTGATCGCCTGAAAGTTTCGACGTGCCGCCACTGCGGATCGTTTCCCCCGTCAGCGAAGCGAGCCCCACCTTGTCGACCGGATCGAAGAGGTTGCCTGTGCGAATCAGCGCCGAACCTCGCACCAGCGGAAGTTCGTGGTTCTCCAGCATGTAAACCTTGATGCCGTTGGGCAGCGTGGTTTCTTCGATCTTCGGAAGCTTGATCTCTTTCAGCGGCGCGAATTTGATTTCTTTCCACGACGCCGGCGGAGTGGCTTTCAGAGTCGTCGCGGAGGGCGCGGCCGAGCCCTTCGGTGTCGGGGCCTGCGCCGGCGGTTGCTGCGCAAACGCCATCACGGCCGCCAGTGGCAGGGCAACCCGAACGAATACGGGATTCTTCACTTCGCACCTCCTTCGGGAGCGCGGTACGTAGTTGCGATGGTCCGGTTATCCGGAGTCAGGTACTCCCGGGCAACCCGCTGCACGTCGGCTGCCGTCACTTTGTCAATGTCATCGAGCGAGGTGAACAATTTTCTCCAGTCTCCGAAGTTGGCCTGAAACGACGACAATAACTGCGCGAGTCCGGAGTTGCTGTCCAGTTGCCGGATCAGCCCCGCGCGCGTTTTCGTCTTGGTGCGCGCGAGTGTGACATCATCCACCAGCGTGCTCTTGAAATTCGCGATCACGCTGTCGAGTTCCTTCTCATTCTCTTCCGCGGTATGTCCCTGGCTGGGCACCAGATAGAAAAAGAAAAGATTCGGATACTTGCCGCCCGGCATCGTTGCCGTAGCGCCCGCATCCAGCGAAAGACGCTTATCCCGCACCAAATCCTTATAGATGATGCTCGTGCGTCCACCCGAGAGGATGTCGGCGATGACATCGAACACCGGGTCGTCCGGACTCTTCTGATCCGGTCTGTGATAGGCCAGTAATTCCACAGGCTGCGCCGGAGAGGCCACTGAAACACTGCGCGGACCTTCCTGTCTCGGTTCCACCGTGACGATCGGCGGCGGCGCCGGATGCTTCGCAAGCCGTCCGAAGTATTCGGCCGCCAGCGCTTTAATTTTTGTAGGATCCACATCGCCCACAATGGCGATCGTCATGTTCGCGGGCACGTAGTATTTGGCAAAGAACGCCTCGGCGTCAGCGGCGCGCAGGTTATCGATATCGCTGCCCCAGCCCACAGTTGGTTCGCGATACGGATGCGCCACCATGGCCGTGGCCAGCATCTGCTCGAACAGCTTGCCGTCGGGACTGGATTCCGTACGCATGCGCCGTTCTTCCCGCACCACGGAGCGCTCTTTATAAAATTCGCGCGTGACCGGATGAAGAAAGCGGGCCGATTCCAGATAGAACCAAAGCTCCACACGATTGGCCGGGAAATTATAGAAATACTCGGTGGAATCTTCCTGCGTCTCGGCATTCATGCCGACTCCGCCGTTTTCTTCGATAATCTGCGGATACAGGTTTGGAACAACATACGCATCCGCTTTTTCGATCGCCTGGTCAACCGCCGCCTGCAGAGCTTCCAGCTTCTTCGGATCGGGCGTGCCGATTTTGTGCCGCTCGGCCTCCAGCTGATCGTAGGCGCGCTCGATTTGTGCCAGCACGGTTTTCTCGGCAGCCCAGTTGGTGGTCCCGATCGTATCCGTGCCTTTGAACGCAATGTGCTCGAACATATGCGCCAGCCCCGTTTTGCCCTTGGGGTCGTCTACCGAACCGGCGTTCACATAGGTATGGAAAGAAACCACCGGAGCGTCATGCCGCTCCAGCACCACGAACTTCAGGCCGTTCGGCAGCGTGAATTCCGTCACACGCTTTTCGAAAGCCTTCAGATCCTGGGCGGGAAGTGCGGTGGTCAGCGAAACCAGCAGAACACTGGCGGCGATGACAGCGGAAGTAACGGAGGATTTAGCCATTTTCACCTTATAGGACTCTATCTGACAATGTAGCCGATTGCGGCGCGTGGATTGTGACCGCTGCCGGGCCGGCGCGTTCCAGGTAGTAATTCGCGATTTATTAGGTGCAAACCTCAGGTCTTTTTGAGGCTTCCCCGATTGTCCGGCCCGCTCATCCGTCGATAACCTGAGAATTGCGGTTTCCCCTCGTCGCGTTTCTGGCGCTCGCCATGACGTCTTTCCTGAGCGCACAGCCAAAAACATCCGCACCCGCCCTCACTGCTCCGCGAATCCTTCCTGCGGGTGCATCCTCGTCGGGTGCGTCCCCGTCGGGAGCCTCGCTCCCGGCCCCCTCCGTCCGCTACAGTCTCACGGAGATACAAGCCCTGCGCTTGCCACTCCTCTCCGCTGCCGAACGGCGGCCCACCGTAACCGGTGGACTCACCAGCATCGGACGGGAACGTCAACTATCGTCTCCGCCCGAAGCATCGGGACGTTGGGAAACAGCTGCGGAGAACCAGCAGGTCTGGCGGCTGCGCATCGTTTCTCCCGGAGCGGAGTCCGTGCAGCTCCATCTCCGCCACGTCAGCTACGCTGCCGGAAAGCTGTTCATCGCCGGCCTCGCATCCGGCGCCGTGGAATTAACCGCCCCCGTTACAGGCGCCGACAACACGCTGTGGTCGCCCCTCCTCACCGGCGAATCGGTCACCCTCGAATATGAGCCTCTACCCGGAGACAACAGCCATAAGCTCCCTTTTGAAATCGCGGGGGTTGTTCATCTCTACAGTCCTCTGACGGCCACCGCGCCTTCCTGTTATCTGGACGTCGCCTGCAGTGCAAATCCGAGGGCAGATTCGGTTGGTCTCGTAAGGTTCACCAATCCGGTCGACCATGGCACGTATGTCTGCACCGGAACGCTCGTCAACATTGCCACCGCCTCCGCTGCGTTTGAGGCCTTACCGCTCTTCCTTACCGCCGGCCACTGCATGACCACGCAGGAGGAAGCGTCCAGCGCGACCTTCATTTTCCATTACCAGGCAACCACGTGTGGCGGATCCGTCATCGCGCCGGAAACCTTCGTCATGCCTCCCGCCACCCTGCTGGCAACTACCCCGATCGAACAGGGCGACCACGCTTTATTGCAGCTCCCGCACTTTCCCGACAGCTTTACCGCGCCCGTTCTGGCGGGCTGGAACGCCGGCGATCTTCCTCCTTCCGGCCTCTTCAGCCTCCACCATGTCGGCGGGCTCTTGATGAAGGAAAGTCAGGGTTACCGCCTGCCGGATTCCAATGCCACAGTGAATGGTACGCTGGCGCCGGCAGATCAATACTTTGGCGTTGCTTTTTCGTCCGGCCCGTCCGGCCCGGGCGCATCCGGGGCCGGTATCTTCGATTCCGCCGGAACGCTGTTCGGAACCCTCAGCTATGGACCGCCCGGAGCCTGTCAGATGGCCGCGGGTTTCGGACGCCTCGCCTCCGGCTTCGATGCGCTGTCGCCCTGGCTGTCCGGCACGAAGGGTGGCGTGGCCGTTGCCGACCTCACTGCGCCCGCGTCAGGTTCGGCTTTGACTTCCACCACTCCGGTGTTTTCCTGGAATCGCGTTCCCGGAGTGTACGGTTACACTCTCGACCTTGGAACGACTCCGGGAAAGGGTGACCTGTGGGAAACGATGGTGTCCGGCGAAGGTGTGGGCAGCGTCTCCGTGCAGGCCAACCTTCATTCTCCAACCGTTTCAAATCTCTGGGTCCGTCTCACCACGCGTTTTACTTTCGGATCCTGGTACAACGACTACATCTATCAGCCGGTACAGTCGGAATCCGCGATCATTGCCCCTGAGCCCGGCGGCACGCTCAACGGGCAGTTGTCATGGACCCCGATGCGCGCCCTCAGTTATACGGTGACTATCGGAGATACCGGACCCGGCTCGGCCAACCTTTTCTCGCAGGTGATTCCCAATTACAAGGGCGTCGGTCTCTATGTATCGCCGAGTCTGCCGCCCGATGGGCGCAAGGTCTATGTACGCCTCGCATGGCAAACGCTGACTGGCTCCGGATACAAAGACTACACGTACACGTCCCCGTTCGCGCCATATGCCGTTCGGATGATCAATCCTCAGCCAGGCAGCATGCTGTCGTCCGGCGATACAGCCTTCCAGTGGACCCCGGTGGCCGGCGCCCTCAGCTACGATCTGATCGGCTATCTGCATTCCGGGAAAGTGGAAGTGGACGGCATTGCCGGAACCAGCGCGACCTTACCGGGAATCCCCGGCGATGGTCAGCCGGTCGGTGTGGCAGTCGTATGGCACATGCCTGCGCCGGGATTCGGATCGGGTTTCCAGGAGTTCTCCTACACCGCGGCGCCGGCGGGGATGTTGCCGCCATCGATGTCGCTCGCGTATCCACGAATATCCCCCGGCGCGTGGGTAAGCGTCTATGGAAATAACCTTTCGCAGACTACGCGGAGCTGGGCTTCCAGCGACTTTGTCGATGGCAAACTGCCCACATCGCTGGATGGAGTTTCGGTGCAGGTGAATGGGCAGAATGCTTATATCAGCTATGTAAGTCCCTCCCAGATCAATTTCCTGGTTCCGGCCTCCTGCTGTCAGAACGGCGCGGCGCTTACCGTCGTGAATGCACTGGGCACAAATAGTTCGCCATACAATGACAATGCCAATCTCGCGCCCGGCCTGTTCAGCCTCCCGCAACTGGGCGGGATGTACGCCATAGCGACTTTCCCCGATGGCAGCATCGAAGGGCCGCCTGGTCTGCTGGGTGCGGCTGCACCAACCCGACCGGTTCCGGTCGGCGAGGTAATTACTCTGTGGGCTTCCGGACTCGGCCAGACCGATCCGCCGTACCCGGATGGACAGCTGATCACACAGCCATTGCCGCTCGCGAACGATGTGTCCGTTCAGATCGGCGGCGTAAACGCTCAGGTCGATTACGTCGGCCTCGTCGAGGCCGGCCTGTATCAGATCAACGTTCACGTTCCCAAACTACCGCCCGGCGACGAACCGGTATCGATAAAGGTCGGACAGTATACGTCTCCCGGCCCGCTTTATTTATCGGTGCAGTGAGCCGTTTACGCCAAACCGATATCGGCGCGTCAAGAGTGGGGGCGCCAGCTTATGGTTTTGAAACCGGGGTCCGGTACATGGCGCTGTAACCCAACTGCTGCTTCACATAATCCCGCGGATAGCTGATCGAAACTTTCGTCACTCCGCCCTTCGCGTCGAGTTGCGCCGTCAGGTCCGCATTAATGCCGGCCCAATACGTCGGGATGTTCAGAGCTTTATAACGTGCCACAACTTCGTCACGCATGGCGGGGTCAAAATGCACTCCGTATTTGTCCATCAGTGCCTTTATCGCGGCGTAATCACCCTCGGCCTTGATGCGCATCAACTCCGCCAGCAACTTGCCGATGGCGGTATGCATTTTGTCGTAGTCTTTCACCACGGCAAACGTCTTGTTGCCGTGTTTTTCGATGGCAATCGCTCCCGATGTATCCATGATGTAGCGCGCCGTCAGCTGACGTCCGCGCTGATGATCTTCCTCGATCGTGTCGCCCTTCGGAATGCGGCGCAACTGCATCACCAGCGTGCGCGCCACCGTATCGTACATCGCCTTGCCGACCTCATCCGATTCGACCAGCCCCAGCTGTTTCAGCTTCGGATCGAAAACATTCCAGTACGCCATCAGATCGGCGCGCGCCTCCTCCAGAGCCGAAAAGTATTCTTTCAGATAGGACTGCGGCGACTGCGTCAGCTTCGGACTGAGTTTGCCCGAGCCGTGCCCGATCACTTCGTGCATCGACGTCACCAGATCGCTGGCCGTAATCCCATACTTCTTATTCCGCGCGATTTCTTCCGGCGAGGCTCCGAATTCTCCAATCGTGGACCCGCCCTGCGCCTGATCGAGGGCATGCGAACTGCCGGTCAGAAGGAAGCTCTTCGAGCCTTCCTGCTCCCGAATTTCATTTTCGTTGGGCAGATTATCGCCGATTGTCGTGACGTGGAAATCTCCCGTCTCGACGATGGTCTCAATCGCTTTTGCGATCGGCGGCGTTACGCCCTGCTTCTTGTATGCCGGAAGCCACGGAGCCTTATCTTCGAAGTACTGCGCATTGGCCGCGATTTTCGAAATTGCGGCGGATAACTTCTGATCCGTAATGCTGACGAAACTCTGCGAGCTCGCCTTGGCGCTGCGGGCGTCGCGGTAAACCTCAATGAAGCCGTTGATGAAATCGACCGGGCCGTTATTTGCGACCCACGCGCGTCCGAACTGCAGCCAGTCCTGATATTCGCCCGTCTGGTAGTAGCGGATGAGGTTTGCTATCACCTGCGCCTGGTCGGGCTCGGCATAGCCACGAGCCTTCTCCAGATAACCATTGGCCTTCTTCAGATACTGCGCATAAAGACCCGCCGGAACCTTACCGTCGGGTGTGCCTGCGCGGTAAACCTGCTCGATCAGCTTGCCCTTTTCTTTCGTGACGCGGGAGTTCAGCGTGTACTTTTCCGCGAGGCCCTTGAGGTCGGCGAGCGTTACTCCCAGATAGAAATTATTGGAACTCGCCTGAATAATGTCCTGGCCGCCCTTGGGACTTTTCGCGGTCATCATCGGCTCGAAATCGGGATCGAACAGGGACTGGCGCAGAGTGGCAGCTTCCTTCGCCAGATCGGCGCGGCCAATGGCGGTGAGCGCTTTGTTCAGTTCTTCCGGAGAAAATGCGGGCAGATTCTTCTGCGCAGTTCCCTCGTTATGGTTGCCTTTGTTGGCCCAGAACAACTTCGTAAAATCGAGCACCTTGGCGTAAACCGCCGGATCCACTTTCGCTTTGTTGGCGACGACTACCTCGAGAAGCGCTTTTTGACGGAGGCCAAACCGTGAGAGTTGATCGTAAATAATCGGATCGATTGCAATGGATGCCTGACTCAGCCAGTAAGCCAGGGCCTGCTGTTTTGGCGTCAGACTGTCGAAACTGGGTGCCTCGATCTGAAGAAACCCGGTCGTATCCACCCGGTCCGTCAGTGGCGACGCGGAGTAAGCCAAACCCGCCGACAGCAACAATATAAAGGCACTGAGTTTCGTCGTCATCACCCTTCAGGGTACGATACTTCCGTATGCTGAATATTCATGCCGTACCGCTGGCGATCCCGGAAAACGCCAATATTATTCTGGGCCAGAGCCATTTCATCAAGACCGTTGACGATCTTTTCGAAGCTATGGTGAACTCCGCGCCCGGCATCAAATTCGGCGTGGCGTTCAATGAAGCGTCCGGCCCGTGCCTCACGCGCAGCGAGGGTACGGATCCCGCCATGCGCCAGGCGGCCATTGAAATGGCGACCGCCGTAGGCGCCGGACATTTCTTTGCGATCGCGATGCGCGATTCATTTCCCATCAATGTGCTGAAGAGCGTGCAGGCGACCTACGAAGTCTGTAATATCTTTTGCGCGACAGCGAACCCGGTGCAGGTGATCGTGGCGGAATCGGAACAGGGGAGAGGCGTGCTGGGCGTGATCGACGGATCGCAGCCCAAAGGGGTAGAGACAGAAGCCGATATCGAGCAACGGCGAAGCTTCCTGAAAATGATCGGCTACAAGCGATAGTCCCGGCTCGCCGGACTATCCGCCGGTCTTCTTGCCGGACCGTATTAACTGCTCAATACTGACAAGATCGGTCGGGTAATCGCCGGTGTAGCAGGCGTAGCAATATTCGCCGCGCGAATCCGCAACAGCCTGATGCAAAGCACCCAGCGAAAGATACGCCAGTGAGTCTGCCTCCACGAACCGGCGGATTTCTTCAATAGAACTATTGGCCGCAATCAGTTCGCTCTTATTCGGCGTGTCGACGCCGTAATAACAGGGCGAAATCGTAGGCGGACACGAAATCCGCAAATGGACTTCGCGGGCTCCGGCATTGCGCACCATGCGGACAATCTTGCGGCTGGTCGTTCCGCGCACAATCGAGTCGTCCACCAGGACCACGCTCTGCCCTTCGAGCAGACTCCGCACCGGGTTGAGCTTCAGCTTGACGCCGAAATCGCGAATAGCCTGCGAAGGCTCGATAAACGTCCGGCCGACATAGTGATTGCGAATCAACGCCTGCCGGTATGGCAGACCGGATTCGGCCGCATAACCCAGCGCGGCCGCATTGCCGGAATCGGGAACGGGAACCACGATATCCGCCGGCGCGGGCGTTTCACGCGCCAGCAGACGGCCCATCATGTCGCGGGAATCCTGCACCTGCCGGCCGAAAACGAATGAATCCGGCCGCGAAAAATAGACGTGCTCAAAAACGCACTGCGAATGCTGTTGCTCGGGAGCGTAGCGCTCGTGGCTCACGCCTTCCGGTCCCACAATCACCATTTCGCCCGGCTTCACATCGGTCAGATAGACAGCGTTGATCAGATCGAAGGCGCAGGTTTCAGAAGCAAAAACGTAGGCTGGCTTGCCGCCGGAGATTTCCAGCTTGCCCATCGCGAGCGGCCGGAATCCGCGGGGATCGCGCGCCACAATAATACAGTCCTCAGCCAGAAAAACCAATGAAAACGCGCCTTCCAGCTGCAACAGCGCGTCCCGCAGCGCCGCCGCCATCGTTTTCTCGCGCGAATGCGCTACAAGGTGGAGAATGACTTCGGTATCGCTCGAGGCCTGGAAGATGGCGCCCTGCGATTCGAGACTTTTCCGCAGCGCCGCCGCATTGGTAATGTTGCCGTTGTGGGCCACCGCAATCCGGCCCTTATTGCACTGAACGGAAAACGGCTGCGCGTTGCGTTCCACCGTATCGCCGCTCGTCGAATATCGGGTGTGGCCGATTGCCAGCGGACCCGGCAGCGCCTGAATCACACTGTTGGTGAAGATGTCCGCCACGTGCCCCATCGATTTCTTCGTGTAAATCTGCGAGCCATCGCTTGAAGAAATACCCGCGCTCTCCTGCCCGCGATGCTGCAGGGCATAAAGCGACAGATAGGCCAGCTTGGATGCTTCGGGGTGACCGTAGATTGCGGCGACACCACACTCTTCGTGCAACTTGTCGTCCTGTAAAGCGGAAGCGGCTGACCTGGAATTAGTCATGTTGGGCTTGAAGAAGTCGGGGGAGACTCGTCTCGAAAGCCTGTTTCAGACCGGATGTGGAGAGGTCAATCAGCATTTGACGATCAGTCCCGATCTGTAACCGCCCTTTCATTATACTGCCGATTCGGGGACATTCCACCTGGAACTTTGAGGCAATTTCGAGCGCTCGCGCCGCATCCTTCACGCTCACCAAAATGCGCGACGGCGCCTCGCCGAACAAGGTGAATTCCGGATTTTCTGCCTCTGGAACCGTTACTTTAGCGCCCAGTTCGGTCATGCAGCACTCACTCAGCGCAACCGCCAGCCCGCCATCGCTCAAGTCGTGTGCGGATTCAACCAAATCAGCCTCGATCAGGGCGCGGATTGCATCGTGAACCCGCTTTTCGCGATTCATATCGAGTTGCGGCGGCAATCCCCACAGATCTCCAAGGATCGTTTTCGCGTATTGTGTGGAACCGAACCGCCGCTGGTCGCATTCGCCAAACCCACCGAGCAGCAGCAGGTCCGCCCCTTCGCGGGTGAAGTGCACCGGCGCGGGCATTGCCGTCTTCATTAAGCCGATGATTCCCAGCACCGGCGTGGGATAAATGCCTTCGCCGAGAGTTTCGTTGTAAAGGCTGACGTTGCCGCCGGTGATCGGCGTCTCAAAGAAAGCACACGCCTCAGCGATGCCTTCCACCGCCTCCACCAGCTGGGCCATAATCTCCGGACGTTCCGGATTTCCGAAATTCAGATTGTTCGTCGCCGCAACGGGAATCGCGCCCGTCGTCGCCAGATTGCGGCAGCATTCCGCAACCGCCAGCTTCGCGCCCTCCCGGGGATCCAGGTAGCAATACCGGCCGTTGCCATCGAGCGACATCGCCACGGATTGATCCGTCTCTTTGATCCGAACCACTGCGGCGTCGGAACCCGGCCCGACAATTGTGTTCGTGCGTACCTGGTAATCGTACTGTTCCCAGATCCAGCGCTTCGAGCAAAGGTCGGCAGATGCGACCAGGCGGAGCAAGTCAGCGCCAAGATCGCCGGACGCCGGCATTGGCGCAGTCCTGTCCAAAGGCACGCGGCGATGCGGTTTCACGTTGTGAGGGCGGTCGTATTTAGGAGCTTCGTCCGCCAGTGCCGGATTTGGAATTTCGGCTACGAGCTTACCCAGATGTCGCACCTTCAGGTTTCCATCCGGCGTGACCACACCAATCGTCACCGCATCCAGACCCCACTTGCGGAAAACCCGGAAGACTTCCTCTTCCCTGCCCTTTTCGGCAACCAGCAACATGCGCTCCTGGGATTCGGAAAGCAGCATCTCGTAAGCTGTCATGCCGGTTTCGCGTTGCGGAACCAGATCCAGATCGATGTCGATTCCGACACCGCCGCGGCTCCCCATTTCGCACGATGAGGAAGTCAAACCGGCCGCGCCCATGTCCTGGATCGCAACAATCGCCCCTGTCTTCATCGCTTCAATGCAGGCTTCGAGCAGCAGCTTTTCAAGAAAAGGATCGCCGACCTGCACGTTCGGCCGCTTCTGTTTCGATTCTTCAGTGAATTCCGCGCTCGCCATGGAAGCGCCGTGAATCCCGTCGCGTCCGGTTTTGGCGCCCACGTAGATTACAGGGTTTCCGATACCGGAGGCCTTGGCGTAGAAAATTTCGTTTTCTTTGCAGACCCCGAGTGCAAACACATTGACCAGCGGGTTCGCGGAATAGCACTCTTCGAAAATGCACTCCCCGCCAACCGTGGGCACACCGAAACAATTCCCGTAATGCGCGATCCCGCTCACAACTCCCGCCACGATCCGGCGATTGTGCTCCGATTCGGGTGTCCCTTCCATCGGGCCAAAGCGCAAAGAATCCATGACCGCGATGGGGCGCGCACCCATCGTGAAGATGTCCCGCAGAATCCCGCCCACACCTGTGGCCGCTCCCTGAAAAGGCTCGATGTAACTGGGATGGTTGTGCGATTCGATCTTGAACGCAATCACCCAGCCGCCGCCGATGCCGATCACTCCGGCATTCTCCCCCGGCCCCTGCACAACATACTTACCGGTGGTCGGAAGCTTTTTCAGATGGATTCGCGAACTCTTGTAGGAGCAATGTTCGCTCCACATCACGCTGAAGACTCCGAGTTCGGTATAGCTCGGTTCGCGTCCGAGCAGACTCACGATCTTCTGGTACTCCGCTGTGGTGAGCTGGTGTTGTTCGATCAGCTCCGGTGTGATTGTCATTTGGAAAGAGCGGGAACTGCGCTTAGAAGCGATTCGAAAATGCCGATACCGTCGGTGGATCCCATCAACGGATCACAGGCTCGCTCCGGATGCGGCATCATCCCGAGCACGTTTCGTTCGGCGCTCAGGATTCCGGCGATGGAGTGCGACGATCCGTTGGGATTATCCACGTAACGGAATGCAACGCGGTCTTCGGCTTCGAGTTCGTCGAGCGTGCGGTCGTCGGCAAAATACTGGCCTTCGCCATGAGCGATCGGTACGCGAAGAATTTGTCCCTGACGCAATTTGCAGGTAAACGGCGAGGCGGGCGTCTCAGTGATCAAACGGACTTCCCGGCAGATAAATTTGAGTTCCTGATTGCGTAAAAGAGCGCCGGGCAGCATGCCTGCTTCCACCAGAATCTGAAAGCCATTGCAGATGCCGAGAACCAGCCCTCCGTCCGCGGCGAATTTCTTCAGCGCCTTCATGACGGGCGAGAATCGCGCAATGGCTCCGCATCGCAGATAGTCACCGTAGGAAAAGCCTCCGGGGAGAATCGCTAGATCGATATCGCCAAGATTCGTGGAATCGTGCCAGATGAACTCGGCACGGCCGTGCAGGTTCTTGTTGACCGCGTACCACGCGTCGTGGTCGCAATTGCTGCCGGGGAAAACGATGACGCCAGCCTTCATTTGGGGAAGCCCTATTTTAGCAAGGGCCGTTTCACCGGAATATAATCGGTTGTCGGCACTCGAATGCTTATTGCCAGAAGGGTCGGACTGTTCGCCGCGGTTCTCGTGCTGACTGGCGCGGCAATAGCGCAGCGCAATGGCGGCCGCGGCGGCTTCGGAGGAATTGGCGGTCCGAGTTCGGGACCTTTGCCAACCTTCCCGCCAGCCGGCGAATTCCATTTCATCCGGATGGAATACACCGATCTTCCGAGTCACAGCCGCGGCTTTGGCTTCGCCTCCCGAAATGCCAGGGGGAACGGCTGGTGGGTCGTGGACTGGCCGGATTCCGATTATCACTTTTCAGAAGGCGTGAGAAGGCTGACCCGGCTCGATACCGGGGAACCGCTCCACATGGGTCTTATGGATGATCGAATTTTCGATAATCCATGGATCTATGCGACCCAAGTTGGCTGGTGGGACCTGAGCAATGCCGAAGTGGCGCGTCTCGGCGAATACCTGAAACGCGGCGGCTTCCTGGTCGTGGATGATTTCTGGAGCCAGGACCCTGGCTCCTGGCAGGTTTTCGCACAGACAATGGCTCGAACCCTCCCGGGCCATCCCATCGTGGACCTGGAAGAATCCAACACGGCAATGCATGTTCTTTACGACATACAGGACAAAGACCGAGTCTGGATTCCCGGTTCGCGGCACTTGCGGATTGGGCCAGGCGGCACCGTTCAACCAGTGCAACCGTATGGCACTTCGCCAGCCTGGTTCGAGATCGCAGACGACAAAGGGCGAATGGTGGTGGCAGTCAATTACAACACGGATGTGGGCGATGCCTGGGAATTCGCCGACGCCCCGGAGTATCCCGAAAAGATGACCGAATTGGCTTACCGGTACGGTCTGAACTACATCATTTACGCGATGACCCACTGAGCAGGTTCTTGGCGATCACCAGCTTCTGCATGTTGCTGGTGCCTTCGTAGATGCGTCCGATTTTTGCGTCGCGGTAGAGCTTTTCAACGGGGTAATCCTTCGTGAAGCCGACTCCCCCGAAAACTTCAACGGCCCTTGATGCGACGGTTTCGGCGATCTGGGACGCAAAAAGCTTCGCCATCGCGGCTTCTGTCGTGAAGGGTTGACCAGCATCGCGCAGGCGAGCCGCGTTGTAGGTCAGCAATCGCGCTGCTTCCACATCGGTCGCCATTTCTGCGAGCGTGAACTGGACTCCCTGAAATTCTCCGATCGCTTTACCGAACTGCTGCCGTTCCTTCGCGTATGCGATCGCATGACCCAGGGCGCCGCTGGCCAGACCTGTCATCTGGCCGGCGATTGCAATCCGGCCTTCATTCAGAGTTTCGATTGCGATTTTGTAGCCCTTACCGATTTCACCGATGACGTTTGCCGCGGGTACAACGCAGTCGTCCAGAATCAATTCGCATGTGGAAGAGGCTCGGATCCCGAGTTTGTCTTCTTTCCTGCCGACCTTGAAGCCAGCGGTATCGCGTTCGATCAGGAAGCAGGTGATGCCCCTGTAGCCCTGGTCGGGGGCGGCGTTGGCAAAGAGGAAGAAGATCCCGGCTTCGGCAGCGTTGGTGATCCAGAGTTTCCGGCCAGTGATGCGGAAGTTTTCTCCGTCGGCAACCGCGCGCGTTGAGAGGGCGAAGGCGTCCGACCCGGCTCCAGCCTCGGAGAGCGCGAAGGAGGCGACGGTGTCGGCAGCGAGGCGCGGCAAATACCGGCGTTTCTGCGTTTCATTCCCCCACCGCAGAAGGATATTGTTGGCGATGGTGTTTTGGACATCGACAATCACCGCCGCGGAAGGGTCAACGGTTGCGAGAGCTTCGACCGCGAGAACGGATTGAAAGAAGCTGCCGCCCTGCCCCCCGTATTCTTCGGGGATTTCGACACCCATCAGACCGAGCTCGAACATCTCTTTCAGGAGGTCTTTGCGGAAGATGCCAGCTTCGTCCATGGCGCGGACGTGAGGGGCGATGCGTTCGCGCGCGAAGCGGAGAATGGTGGATTGAAAGATGCGATCTTCTTCGCTCAGTTGCATTCTCACGATGGTAACAGCAAAAAGCCCGGCCATTTCTGGTCGGGCTTTTTAGAATTAATCGGGCAACTTCCTGGTCTCCCACACACCTGCGCGTGCAGTACAATCGGGGCTGAGAGGCTTAACTTCCGTGTTCGGGATGGGAACGGGTGGGACCCTCTCGCTATGGTCACCCAAAATCGTTTTGTCTGAACCACTCAGGGCTCAAACAAGAATTTGGTAGATCCTTGAGTTGAATATTTGACGGGTCACTATGTTGATACCTTAAGTAATCGCAAGCCAAAACATCTGGCACCTTGCGTTAAAAATAAATTTTATGGTCAAGCCGAACGAGCAATTAGTAACAGTCAGCTCAACGTATTGCTACGCTTACACACCTGTCCTATCAAACTGGTAGTCTTCCAGTGCTCTTCTAACTTTCGTTGGGAGATCTCATCTTGGGGAAGGTTTCGCGCTTATATGCATTCAGCGCTTATCCTGACCGAACTTCGCTACCCAGCTATGCCA
>JAICJH010000099.1 GCA_025928545.1 Bryobacteraceae bacterium
AACGGGCGGCACTTATTTCGCCGTTTCAAAGAAACTTTCCATTGATCAGGTGTTTGCTCAGATCGAAGAAGATCTGCGCAGCCAATACAGCATCGGTTACGTTTCAGACCGCCCTGCTGCCATCTCCGAGTTCCGCAGGATTCAATTAACCACCAATCGCGCCGGCGCTGTCGTGAACGCTCGCGACAGGTATTGGGCAGGCCCCGACTCCGCCGCGCGCTGAAACTATCGCTTTCGTGCGGGCTCAATTGCAAGGGCCCGGCGCGTTAATCAGCGCCCGCACAGCGTGGGAAGGTTAGCACTTATTCCTTCACGTAGCATGCGCCTTTTCGCTCACTTGCGCGATCTCACTCAACTATCTGGAACGATTGAATTTTATGTCGGACTAATGAATCGTTACAAGAAACTTTTGATAATTGCGAGTGTTTCACAGGCATGATTCTGGAAGCACCTGTTCATGAAACGGCGATCTCGCCAATTGAAAAACGCGCGATCACAAATTTGCGTGTATTGAATGAGGCTTACGATTATCCGAAGCCCAGTTCTTTTTCTCGCGGCATGCGCGTCGATCACAATGGCATGGCGACGCTGCTGATTTCGGGCACCGCCAGCATTGACGAATACGGCGTAAGCGTTCACATCGGCGACTTCCGGGCGCAAATGCGCCGGACCTTCCGAAACATCACCGCGTTACTGGAGGCGGAAGGCGCCACCTGGCACGATATCGTTCGCACCACCTGCTATCTGCGCGATATCGAGCGGGATTACGCTGTGTTCAACGAGGAACGTACTGCCTTCTATCGCCAGCAGGGGCTCGACCCTCTGCCCGCATCCACCGGAATCCAGGCCATTCTGTGCCGTCCGGAATTGCTGATCGAGGTCGAAGCAATCGCTATGTTCCGCACGCAATCGGCGAAGGAGTAGGTCGCGGCGTGCGGGTGTTGTTGATCGTTGCCGCCATATTGTTGCCCGCCGTCGCCGCGGCTGGGCAGACATTCCTGACTCCATTTGAATCGGCGGGCCCGCCGATATCGCATGGAAGGATCGACGATCTGGTTTTCGCTCAATGGAGGCGATCCGGCGTTCAGCCGGCAAATCCATCTTCGGACGAGGTATTTCTACGCCGCGTTTACCTCGATGTGATCGGTACACTTCCCTCGGGTGAGGACACCCGGCAGTTTCTCGCGGATTCGGATCCGCACAAACGCGCGGCCCTGATTGACCGCCTTCTCGCACGTGATGAGTTCGCCGATTACTGGACGATGAAGTGGTGCGACTTGCTGCGGGTCAAGTCGGAATTTCCAATTAACCTGTGGCCTGATGCCGTGCAGGCTTATTATCGCTGGATTCATACCTCAATACGCGACGACGTTCCCTATGACGTCTTTGTGCGGGCGTTGCTGACTGCAAGCGGAAGTAACTTTCGTGTCCCCGAAACCAACTTCTATCGCGCCGTGCAAAGCAGAGACCCGCGCGCACTGGCCCAGTCGGTGGCTCTCACATGGATGGGCGTGCGAGCGCAGGCTTGGCCTGATCAGCGCCTGAAAGAGATGTCGCTGTTCTTTTCGCGGGTCGGTTACAAGACCACCGCGGAGTGGAAAGAGGAGATCGTCTATTTCGATTTTTCGAAACCCTCACCGCCAATCCCGGTGCGGTTTCCCGATGGCAAACCGGCTCACCTGGCGCCGGATCGGGATCCCCGGGCGGCTTTTGCGGACTGGCTCCTTTCGCCGGTGAATCCCTGGTTTGCGCGCAACGTTGTAAACCGGATCTGGTCTTGGCTTGAAGGGCGCGGCATCGTCGAAGCGCCGGATGATTTCCGGGCCGATAACCCTCCTTCGAATCCTGAATTACTGGCGTATCTGGAGCGTGAACTGATCGCGTCGCACTACAATCTGAAACACATCTATCGGTTGATTCTGAATTCGCAGGTCTATCAGATGTCGTCGATTCCGGTTCCGGTTCCCGCATCGCAGGCGGCCCAGGCTGCCATGCAGTTCGCGTCTTATCCGGTACGCCGTCTCGATGCAGAGGTGCTGGTCGACGCGATAGACCAGGTCACCGGCGCCACCGAAGAGTATTTGAGTCTCATTCCCGAGCCATTTACTTTCCTGCCGGAGGAGCAGCGCGCCATCTCGCTTCCCGACGGAAGTATTGGCAGCGCGTTTCTTGAAATGTTTGGACGCCCTCCGCGAGACAGCGGTCTTGAATCGGAACGCAATAACCAGCCGACGGCGGAACAGCGGCTGCATCTGCTGAATTCCAGCCATATCCAGTTGAAGATCCAGCAGAGTACGAAATTGCGCCTGCTTGTGCAGTCCCAGCCGGGCGATAAGCCGCGCGATCCCATTGACCGTATCTATCTGGCTCTCCTGTCGCGTTATCCCACCGACCAGGAAATCAAAACCGTGAGCGGCTATTTCCAGACCGTCACGGGAAACAAGTGGCCGGCCGCGGTGGATTTGGCCTGGGCATTAATCAATAGCGCCGAGTTCCTGTGTCGGCACTGAGGTAAACACAATGAATAGAGACAGGCTTTCCAGACGCGACGCGATCGGCTGTGGCGTATTCGGCGCCGGATCTCTGCTATGGCCTCGCACGTTGCCCGCCGCACCGCCGCAGTCCCGCGCCAAATCGGTCATTCAGATCTGGATGTGGGGAGGGCCGTCGCATACCGATACGTTCGATCCCAAGCCAGGTGCCGGCTACGATTACTACGGTGCTTTCGATAAACCCATCGCCACTAAAACCGATGGTGCACAGATCAATGAGTTGCTGCCCCTTCTTGCGCAACAGTCCGACAAATATTCGATCATCCGCGGCATGACGCACGGCGTTTTTGCGCATGAGACGGCCTCCTACATGACACAGACCGGGAGGAAACCCGGTGAGCGTCTCGTTTATCCATGTGCCGGAGCCGTTGTGAAGCTGTTTAAGGAAGACCGCAGCCAGCCCTCCGGCCTGATTCCGCCCTACATCGTATTGACTCAGCCGCAGGGCCGCTTTTCGGAAAGTGGATTCCTTGGGCAACACTACATGCCGTTCGCAACCGGTGGCGACCCGGCGCAGGCCCGCTTCGCCGTGGAGGGTATCGTCGCTCAAAATGTCACGGAGAAGCGCCAGAGAGATCGGCGCGAACTGCTCCATCACCTCAACACGCTCGGAAGAGCACTACAGGACAATGGCACGGTTGCAGCTCTCGATCGCACTGAGAAACAGGCTTATGAACTGATCCTGGGCGATGCCGGCCAGGTCTTCGATCTCTCCCTCGAAACCGACGCGGTGCGTGACAGTTATGGCCGCAATACGTTTGGTCAATCCTGTCTTGTGGCAAGGCGTCTTGTGGAACGGGGCACCCCATACGTCACCATCAACTACCCGGGCTGGGATACGCATCGCCAGAATTTCCAGACGATGCGCCAGAAACTGCCGCAGATGGATAGAGGCATGGCCACGCTGTTTCAGGATCTTGCCGAACGCGGTTTGCTGGAGAGCACCATCGTGTGGTGGGGCGGCGAATTCGGAAGAACGCCGAAAGTGATGTGGGAAGCGCCCTGGAACGGCGGCCGCAACCACTGGGGCGATTGTTTCAGTGCTGTAGTCGGGGGCGGTGGATTTCGCGGCGGGTGTGTCGTGGGCTCTACCGACGATAAGGGTGAGCAGGTGAGAGACAGACCTGTCTTTCCCGCCGACCTGATCGGCAGCATCTACGAATTACTCGGCATCGACCCGGATGGCAGGATGCCCAACGCCCTCGGAATCGATGCGCATGTGACGCCGGTGGCGGGAGACGGTATCCGCATGGCCGGGCGCTTGAAGGAGATCATGTGAATCTGTTGCGCCATCGCGGTTGGAGACGCGGCATTGTGTTGCTGGCCACGGCTTTTCCCCTGTGGTCACAAAACGCGCCCCATCTGGCCTACGCGCTTCCGGCGGGAGGCCGGCAGGGAAGCACCTTCGATGTCACGCTCGGTGGACAGTATCTGCCCGCCTTGTCGGCGATATATTTTTCCGGGCGAGGCATTCACGCAAGTCCGGGAGAGATCGCGCGGCCCATGACACCCGCGCAGGCGACCGCCTTACGCGACCGGATGCAGGAATTACAGAAGCAGACGATGAACGCGGAAATACGGAAGGAGATGACCGAAATTCGCGGGAAGCTTCTCGTGTTCAATGCAACCCGACTTACCAGCCCGGTACTTGCCGAGACCGTGATCATGCACGTGACGATCGCTGCCGATGCGGAACCAGGTAACCACGAATTGCGTGTGGCAACGCCCCAGGGTCTCTCGAACCCGATCGTTTTTCAAGTCGGCACAATTCCTGAATTCACTGAACGGGAAATCATCCGGCTGGAGGCGCCGGGCGCCCAAAGCAGCCTTCAGACGCAAATTGCCCAATTCCAGCTTGATCAGCCCGTCACTGATATGCCCGTCACGCTGCCGGCTACTATTAACGGGCGCATTAAACCCCGTGTCGCGGCCCGTCCCGCTCAGGGACAGGCCCAGCCATTTACGCCCGGCGAAGCCGATCGCTATCGTTTTCAAGCCAGCCAAGGTCAGCAACTGGTCGTCGCCGTCTGCGCCCGTGAGTTGATGCCGTATCTTGCCGACGCGGTTCCGGGCTGGTTCCAGGCGGTTGTGACACTCTACGACTCCGATGGCAGGGAAGTGGCCTACGATGACGATTACCGGTTTCATCCCGATCCTGTCGTGCACTACAGTGTCCCGAGGGATGGAGAGTATTCGCTTGAAATCAAAGACGCGCTATATCGTGGCCGGGAAGATTTCGTGTATCGGATCGCGGTCGGCGAACTGCCATTTATTACCCATAGCTTTCCGCTGGGAGGAAACTCCGGCGCCAGGACAAGCGTCGCGCTCTCGGGTTGGAACCTTCCGGCGAACCGGATGACGGTGGAAGGAGCGCTCGCGCCGCACTCCATTCCATTTATGGCGGACACCCTGCCCGAAATCTTTGAGAAAGAGCCCAACAACTCCCTGCGGACTGCGCAGCGTATCAGCCTTCCCGTCATCGTCGATGGCCGGATCGACAAGCCCGGCGATTGGGATGTGTTCCGTTTCGAAGGGCATGCCGGTCAAGACGTCGTGGCCGAAGTGTATGCCCGGAGATTGAATTCTCCGCTCGATTCGGTACTGCGGCTTACCGACGCTAAAGGTCGGCAACTGGCATTCAACGACGATCACGAGGATAAGAGTGCGGGTCTCGAAACCCACCATGCCGATTCTTATTTCATGACGAAACTACCGGCCACCGGAATCTATCTTCTCTACCTGGGCGACGTTCAGCAAAAAGGCGGCACTGAATACGGGTACCGGCTGCGCGTCAGTGCGCCCCGGCCCGATTTTGAGTTGCGAGTGACGCCATCGGCGATCAATGCGGGCGCCGGCCAAACCGTGCCGATCAACGTCTACGCGCTGCGCCGGGACGATTTTTCCGGCGATATTTCTCTGAACCTCAAAAACGCGCCGCGCGGCTTCGTTCTCACAGGAGGTCTGATTCCGGCCGGCGAGAGCGAGGCGCGCCTCACGCTTACTGTGCCGCAGCAGCTAACCGTCGAACCGCTGACGCTGGCAGTGGAAGGGCGATCCACGATCGCGGGACGCGACGTTTCCCGCCTCGCGGATCCTGCGGACAACCGGATGCAGGCATTTGCCTACTGGCATTTGATTCCGGCTGTGACGCTACAGGTCGCGATCAGAAGGGCTGTAGCAGTCGCTGCGTCTGTTCAGGTGCCTGACGACACTTCGCTGAAGATCCCCGTTGGTGGCGTCGCCCGTTTCCGGGTTCAGGTTCCCGTTCCCCGAAACAGTCTCATTGAAAGAGTGCAATACGAACTCAGCGATCCACCCAGGGGAATCGAGTTACAGGATACGGGTTCTGCAGCGGGCGCCGCCGAGCTCGTTTTGCGATGCGATGCGGAGAAAGCCAGCCTTGGGATGAAAGGGAACCTGATTATCGCTCTCTCAGGAGAGAGGAATGCGCCCGCGGCCAATGGCAGGCCAGCCACGAAACAACGCGTGCCCCTCGGTACCTTACCAGCGGTTCCATTTGAAATCGTGAAACCATGACGTGGAATCGGCGCCTTGAAACTATCGCTTACGGCCGGCCTTTGAGGATTTCGACCAGCTCGCAGTCATGCGCGATTCCAGTCCGCCGCGCGGAGTGAAGTCTCCGGTCACCGTGACGCTCACAGGCTTACAGGCCTTCACGATATCCCGCAGAATGCAGTTGACCACGTTTTCCTGGAAGATACCCAAATCGCGATATGCCAGCATATACATCTTGAACGACTTCAGTTCCAGACAAAGCCTGTCCGGCACGTAGTGGATCGTGACCACACCGAAATCGGGCAGGGAAGTCTTCGGGCAAACCGACGTGAATTCCGGATTGGTAATTTCAATTTCGTAGCCGGGGAATTGATTCGGCCAGGTTTCGATTTCAGGCAGTTTCGCATCCACGCCGGCCGATGCGTGTTCATCCGTATATCCGCGCTTCATTCTTTCCCCTCGGCCGTAACGTCCTTCGACAATTCCTTCGCCAGTAATTCCAGAAACAGCCCGACATCCGTAACGACACCAACCGCCTGACCGGTGCCGCGGTCGCTCACCTTCGTCGCGACGGCCGGATTGATATCGACGCAAACGATCTTTACCCAGCTGGGCAGCATGTTGCCTGTTGCGATGGAATGCAGCATCGAACCCAGACAGATCACCAGACCAGCGGGACGAAGCTGCGCCGCGTATGCGTCCTGAGCCTCGTTCATATCCGTGATCGTCTCCGGCAGCGGACCATCGTCCCGCAAACTACCGGCCAGCACAAACGGAACATTGTTCTTCACGCATTCGTACATCACGCCGGAAGTCAGCTTGCCGCTTTCCACCGCGCCACGAATTCCGCCCGCGTGATAAATCGCGTTGATAGCGCGCATGTGATTGCGGTGGCCGTGCTCGGCCTGCCGCCCGTCGGCCATCCGCACGCCCAGCGAAGTGCCCAGCAGCGCCGATTCGATGTCGTGCACTCCCAGCGCGTTGCCGCTGAGAACGCCATTGATCCAGCCGCCCCGGATCAGCTTCGTCATTCCCGAAACGCCGCCGGTGTGGACCACAACCGGTCCCGCCACCGCCACGATTGTTTTGCCCTGTTCCTTCGCCTGGCGCGCCAGCATTGCTGTCTGCCGAACCGCTGTTTCCACCTGGCGTTCGGAAGAAATCTCGTTCGACATGAAGGCAAACGCCAGCCGGTCGCGTTCCTTCGATTCCGGGGCCACCCGAATGCCGTGCATGCCCGTGACGACCATGTCGCCGGTCTTCAGATCCCGCAGACGGCGGCAAAACGCTTCGTTGTCTTTGACGACGATCATTGCGTCCATGCGCTGGTTTTGCACTTCGATCCAGTCTCCCCCCAGCCGCACAAACGTGTGGTGGTTGCTGGTCGAATAGAAATCCTCGGGAGCGCACTTGTCCCGCTCCACCGCCTTTACCGTGGCATCGCCACCGAGGACGGGTGAGCAGCCGATCGGCAACAGCTGAGCCAGCAGATGCTCCATCTGGCGGCGATCCGGAGCTTCCAGCCGCAAACGCAGGTATGACGGCTCGCCGTTGGTGCGCCCGATGCGGAACTGTTCGACTTCAAAACGGCCGTTCGATTCGACAACCTTATCGAAAATCTGCTCCATCAGGTGCGAATCGATCAGATGGCCTTCGGCCTCGACAACTTCTTCAAATGGCATGAACTACCAGTCTAACCGAGGCTCAGGGAGGGCCTACGACCGCAGTTCTTCGGCCACTTCCGCCGCAATCCGCCGCGCCTCGTCCACCTGCCCCGGCTCCAGGCTGATCGCCCCTACGCGGGCATGCCCACCGCCCCCGTATCTCTCGCAGATTGTAGCCAGATTATGCACAGGTTCCACCGGCGCCCACGGATTCGAACCCACCGAAATCTTCGTCCGGAAGCTCGACGGGCTCACTGCCACCGTGTAAGTCCCCTCCGGATGCAGATAATACGGGATGAACTTGTTATACCCCTCCAGATCGTAGCCGGTCAGGTCGAAAGTAATGACGCCATCCTGTTGCGCCGATTTCTCGCGGATAATCTCCAGCGAATCCAGATGTCGTTTGTAGAGCGGCTGGTAAATTTCCTGGATCTCCGGCAGGTTCACAATCTCCGCCAGTGGCATGCTCTGCATCAACTGAATGATCCGCTGCACCGTGCCCGAGCCCTTGGAGCCTTCGATTACCAGGGTCAGTTTCATCGCGGGCGCCCCGAGTTCCACGGCGGTTTTCGGGTCCGAATACTGCGCGCCATCGATGATTGTCGCCCAGTGCACCAGATCCTCCAGATCGGGCGCAGTGAAGCCCCAGCGGTCGCGCGCCATGTCGCGAATATAGCTGGTGCAGGATTTATACGACGTGTCGTACATCTTCTGCGGCGTCTTCGTGGCTTCGTAGTGCCGCTGATCTTCCGCACTTAAAAACGCGCTTTGGTGGTGATCGAACCACCAGGTCAGATTCGGATTATTCGAATACTTGAAATCGACGATCGCGTTCTCGTCCCCGTCGAACAGGCTGTCATCGAAGATCTGGGATGCCCGGTGCGCCATGCCCGTATAAACGAATTGAGCCTCCGCGTTGATAGCGCCCCGATAAAAGCGGCTGAAGAACGCAGCGGATGCCGCGCCGTCAAAACAGTGGTCGTGATAAAGAACTCGTACGCGCATTCGTATCCGGGAAACGATTCGGGGTGAAAACCTTCCATCCTGCCTGAAAGTGCGGCAAAATGCAACTGCTGAAAGCAATATTAATGCGGAAGGCTTGTAAACCCGGCCGCCCGGACGCGAAAGCTCTCCTGCCATACACCGCCGGATTTCACCGTCTGCAGCTCCGGATACCTGCCTTCGGCCGCAAGATTGACTCCGTTTGTAATAGCAGCCATCGGCTCAAAACAGATGAATTCGCGCTCCGGAGGCGCATATACCACCCCAACTTGCCATTTCGGCCCGAAAATGACGTCAATCCGTCGTCCGCCGCCCTCCAACCGGAATTCGGCCTGTCCGTCCGCGCCGCGAACGAGACCGGTAAATCCGTCATCGAGCGAGTGGGTCGCAAGGGGCGTCGGGTCGGGCAAAGTGTTGGGCGAAAACTCGCCAGTCGCGCAAAGCCGGTCGTCCACCGCCACCCGTGTAAGTGCTGGAATGCGTGCGACACATTCCTTCCGCGCCACCCCTGGAATCGTGAAATAGGGATGAAAACCTATGACAACCGGCATTTCCTCGCTGCCGAGATTTTTTACGGCGACGGAAACAATTAATTCTTCCGCTGCCAGGCGGTAGGTCATTTCGTATTCATGGGCGAAGGGCCAGTTAGCCATGAGGGCCGGGTAGCGCCAGAATTCCAGGCGGCTGATAACCCACGCGCCTTCCGAATCAGCCCCCACCTCGGTGACTTGCCAGAGATCGGAAGACGTCAGCATTCCGTGAATCGCCACCGTTGCCGGGTGCATCCGCAGCACCCCGAGCGATTCATTGAACTGGTACCACTTGCCGTTGGCGTGGAACCCGCCGCCCGGAATCCGATTCGCCCACGGGGCGAGGAATGGAATCCCGCTCAATTCGCGCAACTCCGAAACATTGCGCGCCGGCATGTGAAGGATGTTTGAGCCATGCACGTTCATGGCATATGCGCGGTTGCCCAGAGATGGCGCGATCAGAACTTCCGCATCCTGTTCCGTATCCGCCAGACGCACCACCTCGATACCGTGGTCGCTGCTTCGCTCGCCAATATAACGTGCCAATCAGCTAGTGTAATCCTGTGCGCTAAAGTAAGGCTGACGGACCCGGATTTCCATGCGGAAGGCCCAAAGGATAGCCAGAACCGGGATGGTGGTCAGCGGCCTTCTGGCGGCGCTGAAGATCGCAGTTGGTCTGGCCGCCCACTCCGCGGCCGTGACGGCTGATGGCTTTGAATCGGCCGCCGACGTTTTCACCTCCGGCCTCGTCCTGGTCGGCATGACCATCGCGGCCCGACCTGCCGACGAAAACCACCCCTACGGCCATGGACGCGTCGAAATCCTGACTGGCCTGCTTCTCGGCGTCATCCTGTTCGGAGCCGGCGCGCTGATATCCGTTCATGCATGGATCGGTGCGGGCCAGGCGCCCATACCCCCGCATTCGTATGCAGTCTGGGTCATGCTCCTCTCGATTGTTGCGAAAACCTGGCTGGTATTTATGAAGTACCGGCATGGCAAACGCCTCAACAGCTCTGCCCTGAAAGCCGACGCAGCCAACGATGCGGTCGATATCGTGTCCGGCCTGGTTGCCCTCTCCGCGCTTTCACTCACCCTGCGGATGCCGGACCGCTTTCCGAAGGCCGACCAATACGGCGCTTTCGTAGTTGGCCTGATCGTGATTGCCACAGCCATCCGTGTCGCCTACGAGGCCGCCATCCACCTGATGGACACCATGCCCGACGACGACGCCATGGAAGACATTCGCCGTGCCGCCGCCAGCGTCCCGGACGTTGCCGGTATCGAAAAATGTTTCGCCCGGAAAACAGGCCTCAAGTACCATGTCGACCTCCATCTTGAGGTCGATCCCGAGATCACTGTGCGGGCTTCGCACGATATCGCGCAGCGTGTCCGAGAGAGAGTCTGCCAGAGACTCCCGTGGGTGGCGGACGTGCTGGTCCACGTGGAACCGGCGCCCGGCGGTTCCGCAAACGGAAACCACCGGACGCCGGAGAATTACTGATTGCCTGGTTTGACGATTAACGGCCGAGAACAACAATTCCAAACGTGCCGTCAACGGGAGGCCCCGCCTTGCCATCCTTTGCCGGACCCGTATCCCAGGCCGGCAGATAAAGCTTGTGAGCTTTCTGGTCGGCACTGATCGTCTTCGCGCCCATCTTCGTGGGGATCGTGGCGACAACCGTATATTTGCCCGGCGAGGTCTCGCCTACCATTGACGCGGCGCCGTCCCGGTTCGCGCTGAACGCATACCCATCGTCGAGCGCCACCCCATCCGGATCCGCGCCGATTGCTACGGTCGCAATGACCTTTCCGGTGGCCGGATCGCTCACCGCCATTACTTTGTCGCATACCGAGAAAAGCCGCATCTTCGCCAGGTCAAGCGCCAGACCGCTGGGGCCATCGCAGGGCGCAATGGAATACCGCTTCATGATCAAGCCTTCCTGGGCATTGATCTCGATGACTTCGTTCTTGTTTTCGATGTTCACGAAAATGTGGCCCTTGCCGTCCACCACCGCAAACTCGGGCTTGCCCCCGACCGCTACGGAAGCGCTGATCACAGTCCCTGTTTTCGCGTCGATCATCGTAAAGTCATTGCTCTTGCCGTTGAACGTGAATACCCGATGAGTGGTCGGTTCATAGATAATTGCGTCCGGATTCTGCCCGGTGTTGAGCTTGCCGGTAACTTTGAGAGTCGCAATATCGAAAACGGTGACGTTATTTGTCGTGCCGTTGCTGGTATAGCCTTTGCCGAGATCGTTCGCGATCGCGATGCCGTGAACTCCCTGCGTGTCGGGAATTGTTCCCACGAGTTTGTCGGTGTTCGTGTCGATGACTTCGGTCTGCGTCCCGTGCGACACATACAGCCTGTGATTGACGCTGTCGCAATATGTGTAATCGGTGCGATTCGCGCCGCCGATCTTAATGTTGCCGACAACTTTGTAAGTGGGCGGAGCGGCCATGGCCACCCCTGCAAACGCGAGAATCAGAACTGGTTTCATAAGGTGAATTCCTTTCAAATGCAGTCAACCGAACGTACCGAATATTGCTGAAGTTTCCCTGAAGAGCTCACTCTCCGCCGCGGCCCGATGCGCTCCGCTGATACAGGTCGTCCAGCTCGGCGCGGAAATTTTCCATCACCTGCTTACGCCTCACTTTCATCGTCGCCGTCACCTCGCCGTGTTCAATCGAGAAGTCGCGATGCAGAATCCGAAACCGTTTGATCTGCTCGAACGGAGCCAGCTGCTTATTGATGCGCGTAACAATTCGCTGAACTTCGGTAATCACCGGCGGCGCCTCATGCAGCGGCACTCCCGCGTTCGCAGCGCCAGGGACTGCTTCGGCAATTGACGGATGAATGGTAAACAACGCCACCAGGTGAGGCAGCCGGTCGCCGGCCAGCACCAGCTGGCTGATCAGCGGCTCGAATTTGAACAGCGTTTCCACCCGCCCAGGAAAGATCTTCTTGCCATTCGAAGAAACGATCAGTTCCTTCTTGCGGCCCGTGATGTAAATGTACCCATCGCCGTCAATTGTCCCGATATCGCCCGTGTGCAGCCAACCATCCTGAATCAACTCGGCGGTAGCCGCCGGATCGTTGTGATAACCGCTGGAAAGCGCCGGGCTTCGCAGCAGCAGTTCGCCCTCTTCACCGACCCGGAATTCAACGCCCTTCAACGCTTTCCCGATACTTCCAGGCTGCGGAGCGTGCGGCGGATTAAACGCAGCCACGCCACCCTCCGTCAGGCCATATCCCTCAATCAGCGGCAGGCCGATTGCTTCGTAGAACTCCGCAAGGTCCGCCGAGAGGGGCGCCGCCCCGGAAATCGCCACACGCAGCCTGCCCCCCAGGCGCTCACGAATCTTCGCAAAGATCACGCGATTCGCGAGTCCCAGCAAAAGCGCAACATGCGGCTGCACGCTTTTCCCTTCGCGCCTGCGCCGCGCCGCCGAACGCCCCAGTTCGACAGCGGCATGAAAAGCTTTCTGAGCCAGTGGAGGCTTCTTCTGAACTTCTGCCCGGATACTCGTATACATCCGTTCCCAGACCCGCGGGGGCCCCAGAAAAAAAGTCGGCTTCACGGATTTCAACTCGCCGGGTAATTTCATCAGGCTCTCGGCGAAAGAAACGGGCGTACCGCTCAAAATCGGCAACATCTCCACCACAACCCGCTGTGCGATGTGCGCCGAAGGCAGAAAGGCAATCGTAATGTCGTCCGGAGTCAGCTCGATTACCCCGGGCCCCATATGAATGTTCGCCGTGAGCGACCCCTGCGTTACCAGCACTCGCTTCGGCTCGCCGGTGGCGCCCGAAGTGAGATACAGAATCGCGTTGTCCTCGGGCGCAACCTCGGCCGCTCGCCTGCTATGCCCTCGCAGCTCAGCCATGGAAATCGCGCCAGGCGCTTCTCCCGTGAGCAGAATGAAATGCTTCACCGGCGCATCCCGCAGCGCGTCCAGCATCTTCGGATCCTCCACGAACAGCGCTTTCGCCTCAGCCAGCGCGATCGTCCGCACGAGTTCCTTCGCCGGATAACTGGGGTACAGCGCGGCCGCCACTGAACCGTTCGTGAGTATTCCCTGGTCGGCCAGATAAAACTCCGCGCGTGTCTCCGAACAGATGGCTACGTGATCGCCGCGGCCAATACCAAGCGCGTCCAGCCCTGCTGCGATTTCTTCGGCGGCCTTCAGATACTCGCCCCATGTCCACGTCTGCACACCCGTCTTGCCGGGTTGCCGCAAAGCGAGCCGATCCGGATAACGTGCCGCAGTTCGGCGGAGAACCTCGGGGATTGTGGTCGCTGGCTGAACGTTTGAGTGCATGCGGTAGTTCGTCTGCCAGTGTATTACTATTCCGGCACAGGGGTTTCCCCGACCATTGCGGCCACCTGATCCTGGAGGATCTGGTTGAGGCGGGCGCGATCCTTCAGGGTCATCCCCGTCGTCTCGATCGGGTTCCCGACCTGGACCTCGATCTCGCCTCCCCGCACCATGGCCGACCCCATCGGCAAAATCCTTCGCGTATGGATCAGCCCGATGGGCACTGCGGGCGCTCCGGACTTGATTGCGATGTAAGCGGCGCCTTCGCGAAATGGCCGCATCTGCACCGGAGTGCGCCCGCCTTCCGGAAACAGCAGCATCGAGATGTGACGGTCGTGAATTGTCTGTGCGGCCACTCCCATGGTTTTCAACGATGCGCGCGGATCGTCGCGAATTACCGGAAGATGTCCCGCTCGCTTCAGATGCCCGCCCAGCAATGGTATGGAGAATAATCCCTTTTTTGCAAAAAACCGGAACTGGAGAGGAATCGAACTCAGAATTGCCGGCGTGTCCATATAGCTCGCATGATTCGCCACCAGCACATACCCGCGCCGAGGATCCAGCTTTTCAGCGCCCGTCACTCTGCAACGCACCAAACCGAGCGCCAACAGGATCCGAGACCAACGCTGTGCCACCCGGTGCTGCGTGACACCAGTGCTGTCCCACAGCGAGGTCACCAGAGAAATGAACCCCATCACCATCGTGGCAAGTACGATTGCCGGCGCGGTGAAGAGAAGTGAGCGAAGTTTCCACACAAAAGTTAAAATCTATTATGACTGCGATGCCCGCACGCATACGCGGGAACGAAGCGCGCTTCTCCGGCGTCACTCGTTTTGTAGAATGTGAGAGGAGATTTACGCACCCAACATGAAGAAAACTCAATGTTTAACGGTCCTCGGTCTGCTGCTTGGCGCCACCGGTCTGTACGCGCAGCCGAAGGCCGACGCGGCGAAGGGGAAGGCCACCTTCGATCAGCAATGCGGGCTTTGCCACGATGCGCTGACAACTGACAAGAAGATGGGTCCGGGCTTAAAAGGTCTGTACAAACGGCCCAAGCTGAGCACTACGGGTAAGCCCACCAGCGATGCCAGTGTGAACGAAAAGATCGACGTGGGGGGCAATGGGATGCCGCCCATGAAGGACATAGTTCCGGCCGCCGACCGCGCCAACCTGCTCGCCTATCTGAAAACTCTCTAACGCTAGTTTGGTTAGAATTTTGCTCCGGAAGCGGGGAGGGGGGCGGGGAGGGAAGTTGAACGCGCGCCGGACCCCGTGCGGGTAGGTACGGGCGCACGGGAGCACCGCTGCGTAGCAAACACAAAATA
>JAICJH010000030.1 GCA_025928545.1 Bryobacteraceae bacterium
CCTCTTCAAAGCCCACATAGCCGGGAGGCGCGCCGAGCAGCCTCGCGACAGTGTGTTTCTCCTGATATTCCGACATATCGATGCGAACCATGTTGTGCTCGTCATCGAAGAGATATTCCGCGAGAGCACGGGCCAACTCCGTCTTGCCGACACCCGTTGGGCCGAGGAAAATGAAACTTCCGATCGGCCGTTTCGGATCTTTCAGGCCGGCGCGCGCCCGAATCACGGCCTCCGAAACAGCCGTCACCGCTTCTCCCTGACCAATCACGCGCTGGTGCAGTTCTTCTTCCAGATGCAGGAGCTTCTGCATTTCGCCCTCTAGCAGGCGCGAGACCGGAACACCGGTCCAGCGGCTGACGACCGCGGCGATATCTTCCTCGCCAACTTCTTCCTTCAACAGCTTGGCCGGACTGGCGGCAATCGATTCAGCCGCCGCCAGCTTAGCCGTCAGCTCCCGCATTTTGCCGTATTTCAGTTCGGCTGCGCGGTTCAGATCGTACGCGCGTTCCGCCTGTTCGATCTCCGTCTTCACATGGTCGATCTGCTCGCGCAAGGTGCGCAGACCCTGCACGGATTCTTTTTCCAGCTGCCAGCGGGCCTTCAGGGCGTCGCCTTCAGCACGCAGATTCGCTACTTCGGCTTCGAGTTTGCCGAGACGTTCGCGTGACGCCGCATCTTTCTCTTTCTTCAGCGCCTGACGCTCGATTTCGAGTTGCATGGTCCGGCGCAGGATTTCGTCGAGTTCAGCCGGCATGGAGTCGATCTCGACGCGCAGTTTGGCCGCGGCCTCATCGACGAGGTCGATCGCCTTATCCGGCAGGAATCGATCCGAGATATAACGATCCGAAAGAATCGCGGCACTCACCAGAGCGGCATCCTTGATGCGAACGCCGTGGTGAAGCTCATAGCGATCCTTCAGGCCCCGCAGGATGGAGATTGTGTCCTCCACCGTCGGCTGGTCCACCATAACCGGTTGGAAGCGGCGCTCGAGGGCGGCATCCTTCTCGATGTACTTGCGATACTCATCGAGCGTCGTCGCGCCAATGCAGTGCAGTTCGCCGCGCGCCAGCATCGGCTTCAGCAGATTGCCGGCATCCATGGAGCCTTCTGTTTTACCCGCCCCCACCACCGTATGCAGTTCATCGATGAAGAGAATGATCTCGCCGGCGGAATCCAGGACTTCCTTCAGGACAGCCTTTAACCGCTCTTCGAATTCACCGCGGAATTTGGCTCCCGCGATCAGCGCGCCCATATCCAGCGAAACGATGCGCTTCTCTTTCAGCCCCTCGGTCACGTCGCCGCGCACGATGCGCTGGGCCAATCCTTCCACAATAGCCGTCTTGCCAACGCCGGGTTCGCCGATCAGCACGGGATTGTTCTTCGTGCGGCGGGAGAGAACCTGAATCACACGGCGGATCTCTTCATCCCGCCCGATAACGGGATCGAGTTTGCCGGCTTCGGCGCTCTTCGTCAGATCCCGGCCGTATTTCTCCAGTGCCTCATAAGTGGCTTCCGGATTCTTGGTGGTGACGCGCTGGCTGCCGCGGACTTCGCGGAGCGCCTGCATCAGACGGTCGCGCGTGATCCCGAACTCTTTGAGGGCCTTCGCGTCGTCGACGGCGGCGAGCAGGAAATGCTCTACCGAAATGAAGTCGTCTTTCAGCTGTTTGGCCTCGTCCTCCGCTTTGATAAATAGTTTGTTGAGGCGCGGAGTCACATAGATCTGGCCAGCCTGCCCGGTTGGGCTGCTTACTTTAGGAAGGCGTTCCAGATCCTGTTCCAGCCGGGCGCCAAGGTTATCCACGTTGGCTCCCGCGCGCTTCAGAATGGATGCGGCCAGGCCCCCTTCCTGCGCCAGAAGAGCGAGCAGCAGATGTTCCGTATCGACTTGTTGATTACCGCGGCGGATCGCTTCGCTCTGGGCCGCCTGCAGGGCTTCCTGAGTTTTTTCCGTAAGACGATTGATATCCATAGGAACCTTCTCTTAACCATCTTTTTAATGCAATCGGCGGGCCAGGTCAAGTGTGGCTTTTGTATGGAATCGGGCCTTTGGCAAGCACGAAAAGTCGCGGATTCGCGCAGGAAAATGCGCAATCCCACGCTTCTGGGTTTAGGGAATCAGCACGGCGGCGCCATCGACTGCATCGCTTTTCACCGCGTGCAAAGCCGCGTTCGCCTGATCCAGCGGGAAAGTGGTGACGCGCGGGCGCAGGCGAATTCGAGCGGCGATTTCCAGGAAGTCGCGCGCATCGGCACGCGTCATATTCGTGACACTGCGGATCTGCCGCTCGCCCCAAAGCAGGCGGTCGTAATCGAATTCGGGAATACGGTCCAGATGAATGGCATTGACAGCCACCACGCCACCCTTCCTGAGGCATCCGAGCGCGGCAACCACCACATCGCCGCTGGGAGCAAACGTCACCGCGCGATCGAGTTGGAAGGGCGGCCGATCGCTTTCGGAACCAACCCAATGAGCGCCGAGCGATTCTGCGAGGCGCCGATGAGAGGCGCCGCGCGTCGAAACATACACGGTGCAGTTCCAGGCCAGCAGGACCGAAATTGCCAGGTGGGCCGAGGCTCCGAATCCAAATAAGCCGACCTTATCGCCGGGTTCGACGCCGGCAATTCGCAGGCTGCGGAAGCCGATGATGCCGGCACAGAGCAACGGCGCGGCCTGCATGTCATCCAGTGCGGACGGCAGCGAAAACGAAAAGTCGGCGCGTGCCAGCGCGTACTCGGCATAGCCGCCATTCACCGAATAGCCCGTAAAAACCGGGGCATCGCACAAGTTTTCCGCGCCGCGCCGACAGTAAGGGCAATCGCCATCCGTGCCGCCAATCCACGAAACTCCGACGCGCGTTCCCAGTGGCGTCTGCGGAGTTGCTCCGCCGACGACTTCACCAACAATCTGGTGTCCCGGAATCAGACGGTCCCGCTGAGGAGGTAACTCGCCTTCCACGATGTGGAGGTCGGTCCGGCAAACTCCACAGGCGCGAACTTTCAGAAGCAGGTAACCCGGCGTGATCTGCGGCGTTGGAACATCTTCGATCCGCAGTTGCTTTTCATGCCCGATGAGGATGGCGGCTTTCATGGCAGGCGGCTGAATACATTCTCGCAGCGCCGACAGGAAAGCGGCAGTACCTACTTCTTGAACGCCGTCCCCACCGCAACGCGCTGCATCGCCTGCCCGCCATACCCATCGTCCGCGTGAAAACGCAGCATCGCCGTAACTCCCGCCGTAACGCGCGGCGACATGATTGTGAAGACCTTGCCCGAACTGCGCATCACCGCCAACGCGGCAAAATTGATCACATCCTCGTTAGAGTCGAAGTCCAGCGCATCGGGAGAAATAACCAACTCCCCGACGCGTCCGATGCTCGCCGCGGCGGCAACCGCCACTGGATCCGTCAGCACCAGGGCGTGATCGGCCGCCTCTTCGATCTCCCGGATCAGGCTGTCCTTCGCCGTTTCCGAGTACGCCGACATAATCTGGTTCGCCTTCGTGCGAAGCACCTCCAGACCCAGTGAATTCGGGTTTCCGTGGATAGATCCCGTCAGCAACGGCGAGTAACTATTGACATCCCGATAAATCGTCAGCTCTCTCGATACAGCCGAGAGAATCAACGGCTGCGGATCCTTGGCCAGCACCGGGCCAAGCGCGCGATCGATTGCCCGGAAGTAATCATGCAGATAATCGTGCTGGTGTTCGCGTTCCGATGAGGTTCCGAACTGGACCCCCTTCATGCTCCCCACCGACGGCCCTGCGCCCGAACGTCCCCGCAGACTGTGGTCCGGCGCGTCGAAGGCTTCGTCGGCCGCAAGACTGGATGAGAGGCCCGCCGGCAGCGCAACCTCGGTCATGCCGTTGCGCGAACCCCGAAACAGCCGCACCGACTTCACACTCAGCCCGAGCAGCCAGAATTCGTGATTACTGAGCAGTGAAGGTAATAAAGGGAGCACGAGGAAGCTGTACCCCAGGTGCAGTCGCGGCTCGATTTGCTCGGCGCACAGTTCGGCCAAAAAGAAATCGGGAGAGCGGAAAATGACGATAGTCCCTTTGCGGCTGTTCCATCGCGGGTCGGCTATGGCCTCCAGAATGGGCCGCAACAGGTTGTCTCTGTCCTCCGAAGAAAAACCCTCTGCCGTCAGCAGGTTATTCGCTGCCTGAATTGCCGTCATGACGCCGGCATCGGGTTTATTGTCCGGCGCGCCCCGCTCCGGCGCCAGCGCGCGATTGGCCCGCGCGCCGCATTGCAACGGCTGAATAATGGTCAGGCAGGGTCCGGAAACGCCTGCCAGCTTTTTCAAATCTTCATAGATCAACACATTGATACCTCGTATCGGAAAACTATCTGCCCCTAAGCGAAAACTTCCTGCCCGACGCCAATCGACGCCACCCGCGGCTTCGCCAGCCGCTGAAGATCCGCAAAGCTCATCCGGACAACATCTCTGTGAGTGCCGATGGTGAACGCGATGAACTCACCCGCGATGGCGGCATCCACGATCACCGGCAGTTCGCAGGTATCGCCGAAGGGCGGCATCGCCCCCAACTCGCAATCGGGGAACAGGTTCAGAAGCTCCTCCTCGTTCGCCAGCCGGATGTTCGACAATCCCAACAACCGAGCGACCTTGAGCAAATCCACAAAATCGTCCGCGGGAACCACCGCTATTCCGAAGCCGCTATCGCTGAAATACACGACAGTCTTGGCCAGCGCGTGGGCCGGCATTCTTTCGGCATCGGCGGTCTCCACAGCGTTCGCCGCGCGTGGATGGGTGGAGTGGGAATAACGGACCTGCATCAACGTAAGATACTCAAGCCACCGATCGGTCACCGACATTTATGCCTCCGCTTCCCTTTGAGCAAGGGCAGAACCACAGCGAGACCACCGCTAACTTCAGCTAAACGCTCGGTTACGATCCGAAATTGCGCGGCTGAATTGCGCATCACCGCCCAGCCATGTGTGTGCGCACGCAGTACGGGCGCAGGCAAAGTGTTGCAGACAGGAACATTCCGGTGGCCACAGCATTGCATTCTCCGGAAACATGAAACGCTCTGCGAAGTGGCTGCTGCTGCCGATCCTGACGGCGGCAGTAACGTTGGGTGTCATGCGAATCAGGGCCGCGCGGATCGGCCCCGCAACATTTCCGGCGATTGCCTCATTCACCGCCACGCCCCGGATCGTCCGCCCCGGAGAGACCGTCACTCTTAAGTGGGAAACACGCGGCGTGAAATCGGTAGCGATGCAGTGGAGCGCAAGTCTTCATCCCCGCAATAGCCAGCGGCGAACAGGCTTGCCGCCCTCAGGCACAATGACGGATCGCCCGGAAGAGACGACGATCTACGTATTGGAATGCGAGGACTCCGTCGGGCAGGTTTGCATGTCAGCCAGCACCACCGTGTTAGTGAAGTAGATTTACCTGGCAGCGGGTAAACCCGGCTGGCTTGTGAGCCAGGCTCTCATCTTCACAATGAGCCTGGCGGTTCCGCAACTCTGGCCGGACACCGTTTCGCAATTGAGAACATACTTTGTATTCTCGTCCTGATGAGTCGTCAGGTTCCCGCTTGGCGGTAGCCCCTGTCTCGTCACCGCGCCGGCGTGATCGGCATTCGTCCACTCCAGCGTCACTCCGGAAGCTCCCTGCGTCTCCCATGCCAGCTTTACTGGTTGTCCTGGTAAAACAGCCTTTGGCTCGGCGGTGAAGGAAACAATTCCCGGCCGACCCTTCCGTTCCGTCCTCTCGCCATTGATTCGCATCACACCCACAGTTGCCGCGCCCGCCATAAGCAACAAGAACAACCAAAGCAGTGAACGTTTCATGCCTGTCTGTCGTGCAACAGATGAGCCACGCCGGTTTCACTGAATAACCTGAACTTGCGGGATGAACAATCCGGAAGGGTGCGAATCTGGCGCAAAACACTGGGCTCCAGCGCGCCGATTCCAGGCGCTTACGCGCAGTCGCTTTTATCGGCGTGAATCCGCGTGAATCGGCGGCCGTGGCTTTTCCCCGCCGTCACTGCGCATTTGCAAGACACCGCTCGAAACTAACATCCCGCTGCAGGGACCAACGCAAATCCGGCATGCGGCGCGGAGGAAACGTCTTGGCCGCCATGCTTCCGGCCAGCCAGTTCATCCATTCACCGAAACCGTCGCCTGTAATCGTCGATGTCCGGATGATCTCCAGCTCCGGACAAACGCTCCACGCGTTCTCGCACGCGAAATCCGCCTGAAACGGGACATACGGCAGAAGATCCGTTTTATTTACGATCATCACCTCCGCATTGCGAAAGAACCCCGGATTATTCAGCGGCTCATCCTCGCTTTCGGTCACGCCGAGCACAACCACCCTGGCGTCCTGGCCGAGGTCGTAACTGGCGGGGTATTCCAGACTACCTCCAATCTCGATGAAGAGCAGATCGAGCCTCCTGAGATCCCAGCCCGCCAGATGCTTCTGCACCATGCTCGCATTCAGATGACATCCCGCCGGGACCTGAATGTACCGCACCGGAAAGCCGTAACTGGCCAGCCGCCTGGCATCCTGCCGACCTTGCCGGTCTGCCGTGAGAACTGCGGCGTTCGTGCCAGGAGGCAACATCTGAAGCGTGCGCTCCAGAAAAGCGGTCTTCCCCGCTCCGTCTGAACCAGTGATACTGAGCGCCAGCGTTCCGTTGGCCCCCAATGTCGATCGAAGCTCCTCTGCAATACGCTGATTCTCGCGTGGGGACAAACAGACAACCGCTCGCTGGGCCATATGCCGCTCCAAATGCATTTGACCCGCCAGCGATTTGGCGCAATCGAAACCCTCAAAGCGGGTGATTCCCGATATACCCGCTTTATCACGATCACGGTCAGGCAACCCGCTGAAAACAATATTAGGCCGAGACTGAGCCGCGCGTCGCCAAAGCCCGCTAAAGCTGCCTGCGCCTCCCGGGAAGATCGTGACAAGTTCCCGAATCACCCACAGAGTACTGAGCGATTACACCCAACATACGCCACTACGCCCAATTGATGCCAGCGTCCGTGGCGCCGGGCGCGCAGGCCCGTTTCAGAAACGGCTACCCCACTTCCTCTGGATGTCCGATACCAGCCTCTCGGGCTCCTGGGTTTCGAGTAGTACCGGAGATCCAGTGCCCTTCACCGGCAGAAGCACAACCCGCGTGCTGTCGGCCCGGTACATTCTGACTTCCTTCCCGCCGGCGGTTCGAAACCAGCCGGCATGATAATGCATGGTTCCCAGCCCGTTGGTTCTCGCAACCGGCTTCCATTCTGAATCTGTGCTGAAATCCACCACCCGTGCATTCCGCCAGTCGACACTGCCCGCCCTGACAGTAACGGGATAAAACCGGTCGTGGATCGTGAGCGAATCCCCCGTCAACGTATAGGAAGGCGGACCGGGCGAGTAGAACAGTGCCGCCGTCACCAGAGCAGCGCCGACAAGAGCGGGCAGCGCCACCGGCCAACCCCAGCCGCGCCTGGTCGATCCGGCTTCCGGACTCACGAACATCTCCGGAGTGTGAATCTCCGGAATTTTAGCCGATTCCCTGGTAGCGCCGAGAAACCCCTCCACGTTATCCGGGCTCAGCACCGCCGTACCGAACTCGCCCGCCACCACCACGGCGTGGCTCTTGTTCGTCACGTACCATTTGCACTTCCCGAGCCGGTCAGTCCGAAAAATTCCGTAATAGCCAAACAAACCCCCACTGCCAAACAGACGAATGCAGCCGCGAATATCGTCTTCTGTCGCGGCTTTCGCCGCCCTGATTTTATACAGCGGTATGCGAACGTCACCAATGAGTCTGGCAACGACCAGATCGCCGTTTGAGATCGAATAGCCGGTCGGAGACCAGGCGTACGCCGCCACCAGCAGCGCCGTCATGATGCTCACCGCGATGAAACTGTGCGTGCCGGTGGCAATGCCAAACAGCAGCATCAGCACCATCGCGGTGACGGCCTTGCTGGCGGAATCGTGCGATGCCGTAAAAGAGATAGCCGAATTGGATGACATGGTGTTACTTCCGTCTTGCCTTCAGTTCGGCCAGTTGCCGGTCGATCTCGCTCTCCTTTTCCATCGCGGCGAATTTGCCGTTGATGTCGTCGGAAAGTAGTTCGGAGGATGCCTGCGTGGCGGCTTCCTGGTGCAGCACCTTATGCTTCATGCGGTCGAACGCAGCCGCGCTGGAACCATCGCCGATCGCGCGCCCGGCATCCGTTGCTTTTCCCAAAGCCCGCGAGCGCCGGTGCTGCGCGATCAGAATATCGCTTTTGGATTTGGCTTCTTCCAGCTTTTGTTGCAGCCTGATAAGCGCCTCCTTCAGCGTGTTCACCTGCCCTTTCTGATCCTCCACCTGCTGCAGGAAACTGGCGGCCGTGCTCTGATAACCGATCGAACGCTCGATGGCCGCGCGCGCCAGCCCATCGTCGCCTTTATCCACCGCAAGTTCCGAGCGGCGCGCCCACTGCTGCGCCGATTCCTCGTTCTCCTTCTGCTTCTTCTCCAGCAGGTGCTGATCGGCAATTGAAATAGCCACCTGTGTTTTGACCTGCAGCAGCTGATTTTCCATATCCAGAATGATCTGCTTGATCATCTTTTCCGGATCCTCGGCCTTATCGACAAGGTCGTTCAGATTCGCCCGGACCAACGTCGTTACTCTTTCCAAAAGTGCCATGATGAGTCTCCTTCTTTATGAAATCCGTTCCGACCACGGATGATGAAATCCGTTCCAAACTACGGGGTTGCGGCGTTTGCTTTTTCACCCGGGGTCCCGTCGCCGGGCTTCGGGGATTTGTCGCCAATCAGGCGCACCTTCGCGAACAGCTCCTGCATCGGCATGCCGGAAAGCGTCTCGAAGAGAGCCGGTATCTGCGCGGCGATCTTCGTCATGTCGCCGGTCACCTGATGCATACCGGACGCCTCGTTATTGCCCGTGGATACGATCGTGATCTTATCCACGTTCGCCAGCGGCGACGCCAGCGCCCTCACGACTTCCGGCATCATCGAAATCAACTTGTCCGCAATAGCCGCCTGGTTGTACTCCTGGTATGCCGCGGCCTTCACGTTCATCGCCTGTGCTTCGGCTTCACCCTTCTTGAGGATGATTTCAGCTTCCGCCTCGCCCTGCGCACGGATCGCCGCGGCTGAGCCTTCGGCTTCCATCATGCGTCGCTGACGCTCGGCGCCCGCCATGGTTTCGATGCGTTTGCGTTCGAACTCGGCCGCTTTGGCAACAGTCGCCGTCAGTTCACGGTCGCGGCGCAGAATTTCCGCGTCCTGCACTTTCACTTCGTGCTCTTTTTCCACCTGGCGAACCGTTACTTCTTCGGCGCGCACCTGTTGCAGCATGATGTTGGTCTGGATCTCGTAAGACTTATCGGCCTGCGCCTGTTGCTTCTTCACCATCTCCAGGTATTCGGCCTTCTTGACTTCCAGATCCCGCTGCGCTTCCGACTGCTTCGCCTGCGAGAGCGTCTCCGCTAGCACGCGTTCCTGATCCGCCTGAGCCTTCGCTACAGCGGCTTCCCGTGACGCCACCGCGCGCCGGATGGCCGTATCGCGATCCGCTTCGGCCGCCGCCACATCGGCATCGCGCTTGATGCGCGCCACATCCGGACGCCCCATGTTGCTGATGTATTCGTTCTTGTCCCGAACTTCCTTGATCGTGAACGAAATGACGTCCAGCCCCATCTTGTTGAGATCGTCGGCGCACGTGGACCGCATGCGCTCCCCCACCATCTCCGGCTGCTTCACGATTTCTTCCACCGTGAGCTGGCCGATAATGCCGCGCAGATGGCCTTCCATCACCAGCCGGATCAGCCCTTCGCGCTCCGCCGGCGACTTCGTCAGAAACTGCTCGGCCGCCGTCAGAATACTTTCCGGATCCGACTTCACTTTGATCTGCGCAACCGCTTCCACCGTGACCGCCACGCCCTGCCTCGTATAGAGATCCTGCGTCGGCGCCACGTCGAACGACATCAGTTCCAGCGAAAGCCCCCGGCAAAGTTCCACCATCGGCAACACGACGGTGCCGCCACCCTTGATCACGCGCGGAACGCCGCGAAATCCATAGACAATCAAAGCCTCGTTCGGCCCGGCCTTCCTGTAAAGTCTGGCGGACATCACAATGATGAACACCAGCGCCAGAATCGCTACCCCGGCAATAATCAAAACTCGTTGGTCCATATACTCGATTTCTCCTCGTTTACTTCTGTTCTTCCTGTCCGCCGAACGGGTCTTCCCAGCGGCGAACGTACGCAATCCCTTTTTCGTACCGCGTCACAATCACTTCCGCGCCTTTCTGAATGGCCAGACCGTCTTCGGCCCGTGCGCCGGACGCGCGGCGCGAGCCCTCCTGCGAATACGTCAGTTCCCCGGTGCCGCCGTCGCGAATCGGCAGCGTGATGCGGCCCAGCACGCCGATCATCCGGTAATCGGCCGGATCCAGCGCGTGATCGTACTTCATCAGCACCTTCGCCAGAAACCAGAACACGATCGACGCCGCACCGACGCCGCTGACCGTGGCCACTCCCAGCGCCGCCACAAACCACACGCCATATACGTGCTGGAGCAGGTACCCCGTGGCACCGAACCACGCCAGAAACGCGGCAATCGTGCCGATGTTCATCCATGGCAGATGCGTGCCGTGACCGCCGCCGTGATGCAGATGCAGGTGCGGCAGATGGAGATGGCGGTTACCCGCGAACAACGCCAGCGCGCTCATCACGAAACCGACAATCAGACAAATGAGATAGAAATCGGACCAGTTCACGAACGTTTCCTCTTTGAATCGCCGCCGCCCGGCGTCTGCCAGGCGGTCGACGGCTTGAGAACTTCCATCAGGCGCTCAGCCATCCCCGGGTTTTCCAGGATCTCTCCCAGCAGCACCAGGCATTTCCGCGAATCGGAATGGCGCGCCACCGTTAACAATGCGTGATGCAGTTCGTGGTCGCGCGAAAAGCGCTCCGCCCCCGCCACCAGCCAGAGATCCAGCTTGTCCTCCAGCGCGCCGATATCCGAGATCAGTTCATTCTGAAAACCCTCCGGATCGTCCACTAGATATCCGGGATGCACCTTGAAAAACCGCGCCAGCAACATCCGCGTGGAATTCGTCAGATGCGGCCGCGCGCCCGATTCAATCTGCGAAAGATAACTCTGCGAGATCGGCTTCCCCAGTTCCTTCTGGACGAGCCGCGACACTTCAAGCTGGCTGATGTCGCGATCCAAACCGCGCAGCGTGCCTTCGACTTCCCGCAGGTACCGCATTTTTTCGCCAAGCGTCATATTGCAATCTGCGATTAATATATTGCAATATGTTATTTCGTGTCAAGAGGGCTTTGCCTAAAAAGTGTGTTTTGCCCGTAAAGTATTGATTCTGCCCAGAAAATAGGGACTGCATACAACGTGATATTGGCGCTCAGTGACTGCGAGGTGCGGTAGCGGTCAGAGGTAGTGTTGGTTAGGGGCGGATCGACGGAGCGGCTGGAGGGACGGGGCGTAAGCGAATCAATGCCGCTATCATTGCCCCTTGGGCGAGCACGAATACAAACGCAGGAAACCACAATTCCGGTTTAGCTTCCGGCATTACCCATCGCCCGTCCCAGAGACCTACATCACAACAGCCGGATATGGCCGTCTCGCCAATTGCGGCGTCAAGCATCAGGCAGCACACGAGCACAATCCAAATCACAAGCCTGATGATATTGCGGCGCCCAGACTGCATCTGGATGTAATCCTAGCGCAAAACGGCCCGGAGCAATCCGGGCCGTTTTCTTGTGCGCGATGGATGTTCTGATGGGTTCAGTTTTTAGTTCGGAAAATTGATCTGAAGTATTGCCCCGGTGGCGGGATCGATAGCAATCGAGCGTGAAGCCCTGGGGGCCGGGGCATGACACGCCCACGCGAGCAAAAGCAGGGAAAACAACATTGCAAGTTGCATCTTCATGGCCAGCAGTCTACCACGGCGGCTACGACCCGACAAAATTAGATGGGACCTAGGGCCTCAAATTGAAACTCGAAATTTGACCCTCGCTTCGGTAGAACCTGATTCACCATGCTTACAAAACGGGCCCATCCGTATGGACCCCTGCACCTACTGCGGAACCATGACAGAACTATACGTGGCGGCACGGGCCGTGTGCCTTCAGTGCTGCGAACTCATAGAGTCTGGAGTCGATACGAAGCTGTACGTGTTGGCGGCTTCAGCGTCGGGAAAATAGGAAATTGTGGGCTGGTTATACCACGCTTTCCTCGGGAAACGGCAATAGCATCGTTTGGTTGTAGCGCGGTACGGCTTTATCTAGGGCGTTAATGAAGCGATCCCATTCTCCGTCGCCGAACGTTCTCGCGAGGAATATTAGATTAGACAAATGACTCTGAAGTGCGGGATGCCCTACGTTATCTGTCAGTAGTTGCTGAAGTTTACCGCGCTTGCCAGTGGATTCGAAAATATCCTGCCGACGTTGCTGAAGTTCCTTTGTCAGGCCGGGTCCAATTCTGTCATACACGGTGTTAATCGTAATATGGGCTAAAACCATCGGGCGCTTTGAACTCTGTGGATCGTAGCGCAGTCCCTTCAACTTCAGCATCTCTTTGTAAAAATCGTCCGGGAACCGTTTGGCCCATTTGGCTAGCTCACGCCCGATGTACTGATCAAGGATTTTTTCAAGGGCGTCACGGTCTCGGACCTGTTGATAGCCCGTCGCTTCGTCGACCAGTGCAACAATGCCGACGCGAGCTAATCCGCGCATGAGAATGTCGCAGGCGTTGATGATGTGCTCGTACTTACGCGGCATCCGGACGCGAATATCATTCCGTGCTGCCTTTGCGATAACGTCGTCTCGAAGTTTTAGATAAACCTCGCACACCATCGGCAGTAGTTCAGCGCTATACCCGAACCCGCGCCCCCCCTTTTGATTCCTGAAAAGCACAGGCGTCGTCGACTCACGCAACTCATCAGATATAAACGGTTTAAGTGCCTCTGCTTGCAAAAAAGGAGGCAATCCGTCGACCAGCGCTGTGCTGCCTGTGCCTGCCTTTGCCTTCCGCGCTCTTCCAATTGCCGCGAGAAAACTCTCTTGAGTCAAAACCCTCTTTCTGTTCTCCAAAACGGCGGCGCTTATAACCTTATTTCCGATTTTGAAATCACCAGAGTGGGTAGCTGACAAGACGCCAGAATTCCATTTGGAATCAGCGGCTTTTTTTCCTTGTTCGGAGAGGGCTTCGGGTGTCAGTTTAGCGGCCCTGGCTTTGCCGCCCAACGCGCCGCGCTCAGCAGAGGTCAACTTCTTCGTTTGATCTTCCATGCTGCTAGCCTATCACAAATACAATATGCGTAGCAACTTTATTTGCTACGCATATTGTATTTACCTGCTACGCATAGTAATATAAACCCATGAGCAACAAAAAAGCCCCTGCCACCGCGCTAACGGTAACCGGGGCTATGCTCACCACGACCGAAGCCGCGAGAACACTAGACACGTTCATTATCGCGCTTCTGGTTGTGGATCTCAAGGAGATCGACAGCTATGGAAAACGGACGCGAACAACGTGGATTGATGATTGCCGCCACCACACGGCTCTCTAAAAAGGGACAGGTATGGACCGTTCCCTCGCAGACAACCGGCGGCAAGAAATACACCGTTGAGTTCGGCGGCGGCGGAACGCCGAAATGCTCCTGCCCTGATTACGAAGCCCACCAGGACCGCTGCAAGCATATCTACGCGGTCGAATTCACCATCAAGCGTGAGAAGAACGCGGACGGCACCACGACCGAAACGCGCACGGTAAAGGTCACGTACGGGCAGGACTGGACCGCGTACAACGCAGCCCAGGTAAACGAGAAGGCCCGCGTGGAAGAGTTACTTCGGGCGCTCTGCGAAGGCATCCAGCAGCCCGCACAGACACGTGGCCGTCCGCGCCTTGCGCTGTCAGAAGCAACATTCAGCCTGGTGATGAAAGTCTATAGCGGCATGTCCGCGCGTCGCGCTTCTACTGATATCCGCCGATGCCAGGAGAACGGCCACATTGCGCACGCACCGCATTACAACAGCGTGTGCGGCTATCTGGAGCGGCCCGACCTCACGCCGATCCTGAAGGCGCTGGTGGAAGAATCTGCCGCGCCCCTGAAGGCAATTGAAAGGGACTTCGCGGTAGATAGTTCTGGGTTCTCCACCTGCAACTTCATTCGCTGGTTCGATGAGAAGTACGGCAAGAAGCGCAGTGGGCGCGTGTGGCTCAAGGCCCACGTCATGACCGGCGTCAAAACCAACATCATCAGCAGCGTCTCAATTTCCGAAGGCGATTGCAACGACGCGCCGTACTTCCCCAAGCTTGTGCGCAAGACAGCGGAGCGGTTCAACGTGTCGGAGATCAGCGCGGACAAGGCGTATCTGTCGAACATGAACCTTGGAGTCGTGGAGAATGTCCACGCTACGGCCTACATTCCGTTCAAGTCGAACAACACCGGGAAGGGGTCGGAACAGTGGACGAAGATGTGGGCGTTCTATCAGTTCAAGCGGGAAGAATTCATGGACCACTATCACAAACGGTCGAACGTCGAGAGCACGTTCAGCATGATTAAGCGCAAGTTCGGCGCTTCGGTTCGCTCAAAGAAGCCAGTTGCTCAGACCAATGAAATCCTCTGCAAAGTTGTCTGCCACAACCTGAGCGTTCTGGTTCACTCGATCTTTGAACTAGGTATCGAGCCTATTTTCTGGGCAGAAAAAGCACCTGCACAAAAAGCCGATTCGATTTGGTGATTTTTGGGCAAAGCCTGTCAAGAGGTCTTTGCGCAAAAATCCATTCTTGGCCATAACTCGTTGATTCTGCTAGAAAAATAGAGGAAGCCACAGTCAGGCGATCCTCCAAACCTGCTAGGCTTAGCCGCTCAGTTGGTAGTGCAAGCTGTATCCAAAGCGCCGCCAAGAGCGTTTCCTCTGAAGGCTTCTACCGGACGGGATCGCCTGACGAATCGGGTCGTCCTGCTGTCCACCAGCGATCAGATAGAAACTCTTGCGGGACGTCTTCGCCGAAGGGATCGACCCCGAGCTTTTGCATTGCTTCGAACCATTCATCTCTCAAGCTGGCAGGCAAGCGAGCGCCACACCATGGACAGAATCGAATGCAGACGAAGGAGGAGCCCCCGTCTGATACTGGAAGGCCGTACTCCCGAAACTTCGCAATGTAGAGGATGCTCGTATCATCCGCGAGTCGTTCAGCCATCACCGGGCAGCAGTGCATTACGGTTCGCAAGTGTACCATGTGGGCGCCTGCCGACGATCCAAACCGCAAGGCGACTCTCCCCGCGCCGTCTCATTCCGGCTGGGGTGAGGCCAAACTCCAGTACGACGATATCTCCGAAGGCCTCCCGGACCTCGGCATTCGCGGCATTCGCGGCCTGGCCTGTTGGCTAAGACGCCAGTCCCCGGCCAAATAGCGCAGCCTGAACAGCCCTTTCGCGCAATCCTTCCCCCCTCAACACCCATATAACTGATTCTGACGGAGATCGCCTTGGCTGGCCCCGTGCACATTGCACCGGAGGAGGCAGCATAATGAGTTTCCATCACATCCTCTTCCCGGTCGATTTTTCAGCGCGCTGCTATGGAGCCGTGCCGTTCGTCAAATCGCTTGCCACCCGCTACGGAGCGGCGGTAACTCTGGTGCATGTCGTGGAACCTCCCCTGACCTGGGCCTCGGTGGATGGCGCCTATTCCGGCGAAGGCAACCAGTCCGAACTGAAAATGGACGCTGAGCAGAAGTTGGCCGGCTTCGCCATCCAACAATTTGCCGGCATGCCTGTCACCCGCATGGTGGAAGAGGGCGATCCCGGCAAATGCATCACCGAACTGGCGCATAGCTGGAATGTCGACCTCATCATGATGCCCTCCCATGCCCGCGGAGCGTTTCGCAGAACGATCCTCGGCTCGGTAACCGCTGCGGCAATGCACGATTGCGAGTGCGCCATCTGGACCGGCGTTCATCTGGAAGATCCCCCGCCCCCCGCCCATACGGAAATCAAAACCATCATCTGCGCGGTCGAGTTGACTCCCGAAAGCGCCTCCCTCCTCAAATACGCCAAAGAGATCGGGCTCGAAACCGGAGCTGCCGTCCACATTGTCCACGCGGTGCCCGCCGCGGAAGTCGCCGTCGAAGCGCAGTTCGATCAGCCGCTGGAGATCTTCCTCCAGGACTTCGCCCGCGAGGAAATTGCCAAATTGCAAACCAAAGCAGAGACGAACTTCGATTCCTGCGTGGAAATGGGCAGCGTTTCGAAAATCGTGCATGAGACCGCCGAAAGGTTCAATGCCGACCTCATCATCATTGGGCGCGGCATCGTGAACCGCTTCGCGGGTGACCTGCGGACCGAAGCCTACGGCATCATGCGCGAAGCTCCGTGCCCGGTGATCAGCATCTGATGCCATAATCGGCGCATGATCTGCGTTTATCTCGAGTCCGGGGCAGTCGGGATTCTCCACCTGCCGCAGCCGAGTCGTCCTGAAGGTTTCGCCCTCATCCGTCTGTTGCTCGGCGGAATCTGCAACACCGATCTCGAACTCCAGCGCGGTTATTACGGTTTTGCCGGCACGCCCGGCCATGAGTTTGTCGGCGAAGTCGTCGCGGCGGATTCAGTCGATCTGATCGGCAGGCGTGTCGTCGGAGAAATCAATCTCGCCTGCGGGCGATGTTCGTGGTGTCAACGGGGGCTCAGCCGCCATTGCCCACAAAGGACCGTCCTCGGCATAGTGCGGCATCCCGGGGCGTTCAGCGAATTCCTGACTCTGCCGGAACGAAATCTTCACGTGATTCCCGATAGTATTCCGCTGGAGGCGGCTGTCTTTGTGGAGCCGCTGGCGGCCGCATGCGAAATCCTCGATCAGGTTCCATCTTTACCCGGAAGTGAAGTCGCAGTGCTCGGTGACGGCAAACTGGGCTTGCTCGTCGCTCAGGTCCTGCATGCCCACGGTTGCCGCGTTCAACAGTTTGGAAAGCATGCCCCGAAGCTCGCTATCTCGGCAGCGCGCGGCATTGCCACCGAGGTGATCGGAACCGAGCTGTTGCCCACCGCTGCGTTCCCGTATGTAGTCGATGCAACCGGCTCTCCCGCCGGGCTCCGCGCAGCGGTTTCCATGGTGGAGCCCACAGGAACCGTAATTCTGAAATCGACAGTTCATGGCGAAGTGCCGGTCGACACCGCGCCGGTAATCGTAAACGAAATTACTCTGGTAGGTTCGCGCTGCGGAAGATTCGAACCTGCGTTGGCGCTGCTTGCGCGGGGCGCGGTGGACGTCCGGCCCCTCGTGTCGGAGCGAATGAAGCTATCTCAGGCGCCCGCGGCCTTCGCACGCGCCGCCGAACCAGGCATTCTGAAAGTGCTGCTCCAGGCGGATTAATTACCGCTTCGGCGGCGGCCGCCAGTCCTTATATTTGTTTCCGAAAAAAGCTATGGCTACCGACGCAGCGACAATCGCCGCGAACGGTAGCCATAATCCATGTGTGTAGCAATAAACCGCCCCGCCTGCCGCCGCTAACAATACAAAACATCCGCAGGCGCACATAAGCGCGGGCCGGAAACTACGCGGTCTTGGCAGCCAGGCGCAGAGCCTTCGCCTTGTCCGTCTTCTCCCATGTGAAACCAGGGCCGGTGCGGCCAAAGTGGCCAAATGCAGCCGTCGCCTTGTAGATCGGGCGGCGCAGCTTCAGATGATCGATGATGCCCTTCGGAGTCAGCGGGAAATTGGCGCGAACCAGTTCCGTGATCTTCGAACCCGGCAGCGAGCCCGTGCCAAACGTATCCACCATGACCGAAACGGGTTCCGCTACGCCGATCGCGTAAGCCAGCTGCACTTCCACGCGCGTCGCCAGACCAGCCGCCACAATGTTCTTCGCAATATAACGGGCCATGTAGCAGGCCGACCGGTCCACCTTCGTCGGATCTTTGCCCGAGAATGCGCCGCCACCGTGACGACCCATGCCGCCGTAGCTGTCCACGATGATCTTACGGCCCGTGAGACCGGTATCGCCATGAGGTCCGCCGATTACAAATCTGCCCGTCGGGTTGATGTGGTACTTGGTCTTTTTATCCACCATGTTCTGCGGAACAACCGCATCGATGATGAATTTCCGGATTTCCTTGCGGAGCTTCTCGGTTGAAACGTCGTCGCCATGCTGAGTCGAAATGACAACCGCATCGATGCGGGTCGGCTTGCCATCCACGTATTCCACCGAAACCTGGCTCTTGCCGTCGGGACGCAGGTACTTCAGACCGCCGGCTTTGCGCACTTCCGAAAGCTTTTCGCAGAGGCGGTGCGCCAGCTGGATCGGCAGCGGCATCAGCTCTTTCGTTTCGTTGCAGGCGTAGCCAAACATCAGACCCTGATCGCCCGCCCCACCCGTATCCACGCCCATCGCGATATCGGGCGACTGGCTCTGAATCAGATTGTGGACGCCGCACGTCTTCGCATCGAAGCCAAATGCCGCATCCGTATAGCCGATTTCGGCGATCGTATCGCGCGCAATCGTCGGCACGTCGACGTAGCAATTCGTGGTGATTTCACCCGCTACGATGCAGGTTCCGGTCGTGACCATGACTTCGCACGCTACGCGGCCCTTCGGGTCCTGCCTAAGAACCGCATCCAGCACAGCGTCCGAAATGTGGTCGGCTACTTTATCCGGATGGCCTTCGGTAACCGATTCGGACGTAAAAAGATACTTCTGCACTTCCTTGTTTTGCACTGCGGCCATGAACTCTCCAGAAGATTGAATGAGGACAGATGGCGAGGAGGCGTTCTCGCTCCCGGACCAACCAGTTATTTTAGCAACCCCGGCCTTCCGGGCTAAGAGGATGGGACGGAACGGCGCTAACTGCCACCCCAACGGGGATTATGGCGTTTCGGCGAGACAGGCCATCAGATCCCGGTAGAACTCCGGATGCGACTCCCAGGTCTGAGCCGACACCAGTTTGCCGTCCCGGACCGACTGTTCTTTGCACCACGTCCCGCCCGTGGATTCCACGTCCCAGCGCAGATGTTCGTAACAGGTCACTCGCCGGCCTTTCAGCAGATCGGCCGCCGCCAGGATCTGTATTCCGTGGCAGATGGAAAAGATCCACTTGCCCTGGGTGGCGAAATCCCGGGTCAGTTGCAGCAGGTATTTGTCGTTGCGCAGATATTCCGGCGCCCGCCCGCCCAGAATCAGGATCGCATCGTAGTCGGCGGCTTTCGATTCGCCGATCGCGATATCGGCAGCCATCCCGTAACCCGGCTTCTCAATATAGGTATCCCAGCCGGGCTCGAAATCGTGAATCACAAGGTGCATACGGCGTTTGGAAGGCGCCGCCACGACGGCCTGGTAGCCTTCTTCCCGAAGACGATGGACGGCGTAAAGCGCTTCATAGGATTCGCCGCCGTCGCCCGTTATGATGAGGACTTTTCGCATGGTGATTAGTTTATTCCAGTGATTCTGCTCGTCCTTCGGCGACGAGCGTCCAGGCAAGAACCTTATCGGCGTGAATCGGCGTGAATCGGCGGCTATTTTGGTTTTTCCGCCCAGTCGCCGATCCCGAATCACGCCAGCCGTCGTCGCTGCAATTCGTCGAAGCTGACCGCGAGTACAATCACCCCGCCGATAATCACCTGCTGAAGAAACGGAGAGATTCCAAGAAGGTTGCAGCCATTGCTGAGCAGTCCCATAATCATCGACCCGATCACCGTCCCGATAACCGTTCCCTGCCCTCCATTCAGGCTCCCGCCGCCGATCACGACCGCCGCGATCACACGAAGCTCATAGCCATCGCCCGCCGTAGGTTGCCCGGTGACAAGCCGCGCCGCTTCAATCATGCCAGCCATTCCTGACAGAGCTCCGGCCAGCGCGTAAATGGAAACAGTATAGATTCCAATACGGATTCCGGAACAGCGTGCGGCTTCCGGGTTGCTTCCGATCGCATAGGCGTAACGGCCGAGTTTGGTGAACTTCAGGACCAGGTGAATCCCCACCGCAACGGCCACCAAGAAAAACAGCGGCACCGGAACCTGAAGGATGTTGCCGTTCGCGAGCACTCCGAAATCATGAGTCAGGTTCGCAATCGGAATGCCTCCCGTGATCAGCAGCGTGAGACCGCGATAGATGCCTAGCGCACCCAGCGTCGCGATAAACGGCGGAATGCGGAGCAGGACAATCGCTGCGCCGTTGACCGTTCCACAGAGCGCCCCGATGAAGATCGCTCCCACGAGAGCAGCGGCTGTCGGGTAGTGGGCGGAGATGAGCATCGCTCCAATGACTCCGGTCAGCCCCACCATCGAACCTACCGAAAGGTCGATTCCGGCCGACGCAATCACCACCGTCATCCCGATAGCCATGATCGTGATGACCGTTGTCTGCCGGATAACGGACGACAGATTGCCCACCGTGAGGAAGTACGGTGAGGCGATCGACAGCCCCGCGAACAGCACGATCAGCGTCGCAAACGGAAGTACCTTCTTCAGTTGATCTCTCATGCCGCGAACTGCATCACTTTCTCCTGTGTGGCGTCCGCCGCCTCAAACATGCTGACCAGTTCACCACGGCGCATCACTCCGATTCGATGGCTCATCCCCAGCAGTTCCGGCAGGTCGGAAGAAATCATGAGGATGGAACCGCCATTCGCGACAATTTCCCGCATCAGCAGATAAATTTCCGCTCTGGTCCCCAGGTCGACTCCCTGTGTTGGCTCATCCAGCAAAAGAATCGTGGAGCCCGCATACAACCAGCGCGCCAGTAGCGCCTTCTGCTGATTGCCACCCGACAGGCGGCCGATCGGCATCGATGGCGAGCGGGCTTTCACCTTGAGCTTCGCGATCAGTTCGCCGCAGCGTCTTGCTTCTTCGGAGAGATTCAGCACCGCCGAATCGAGCGCCGCAATCGAAATATTCTGCGTCACCGGCATGTCCGGCAGAATCCCCATCCCTTTGCGGTCTTCTGTCAGGTAGCCGAGCCCTGCGGCGATGGCTTCGCGCGTATTCCGAAAATGGACGGGCTTGCCATGAAGTTTGATCGTTCCGGTTTCATCGGGGTCCAGACCAAAGATGCCTCGGGCAACCTCCGTGCGGCCGGCGCCCACCAGGCCCCCCAGCCCGATAATCTCCCCCCGGTGGAGTTCGAACGAAATGTTTGGGTATTTCACTTCGAGGACTACTTCAGTGCCCGGCGGCGGAAGCTCGGGATACAGTTCATGGATGTCGCGCCCCACCATATACCGAATGATTCCCGCCGTGTCGATGGAAGCCGCTTCCCCGCTGAAGACGCATTTTCCGTCGCGCAATACAGTGACCCGGTCGGCGAGACGCTCGAGTTCTTCCATTCGGTGCGAGATGTAGACTATCGCAAGACCCTTGGCTTTCAGTTCCGCGATAATCCGGAACAGCTCTTCGCTTTCTTTCTGCGAAAGAACGGCGGTAGGTTCGTCCATCACGATCACCCGGGCGGCCGTCGCGAGGGCGCGTGCAATTTCCACCAGTTGCTTTTGGGCGCGTGTGAGGCGCGCCACGCGCGTAGTCGCTGCGAGCGGGAAATGATGGCGCTCCAGAACTTCCTGCGCCAGATCGTTGAGCTTCGCGTTAGCCAGAAAACCCGCCGCGCCGGTCGGCTCCATCCCCAGAAAGATGTTCTCCGCAACCGTGAGGTCGTTAGCCAGAATCTGTTCCTGAAAGATCATGCTGATGCCGGCCTTGCGGGCGTCATGCGGGCTGCGAATCTCCAGCAACTCGTCCCCCAGCCGGATTTCTCCGGCATCCATCGCATAGACTCCGTTGAGAATCTTCATCAGCGTGGATTTACCCGCGCCGTTTTCGCCCACCAGAGCGTGAACTTCACCGGCTGCAAGCGCCAGGCTGACGTCCGACAGAACGCAGTTTCCCCCGAATGACTTGGTCACTCCGGTCATTCGCAGAAGAGGTTCGGTCATTGTTTATTTGAGGTACTTCTGGATTGGCGGGTTCAGCAGATCCTGCACCGCCTGTTCCTTCAGATTGTCGGCCGTCACGAGTGTAGCGCCGGTATCGATGCGCTTCTCCGGGGTCTGGCCGTGGATCTTATCCACCAGCGCCTTCACCACCGTATAGCCCATTTTGAAGGGATTCTGCACTACCAGCGAATCGATGTTGCCGGCCTGAACGTCTTCAATCAGCGTTGGCGACGAATCGAACCCGACGATCTTCAGCTTGCCCGCCAGGTTGTGGGATTTCGCGCCCTGCACCGCTCCGATGGAACCGGATTCGTTACTACAGAAAATAGCTGCAATATCCGGATTCGCCGTCAGAATATCTTCCGCGACCGCCAGGCTCTTGGCTCGATCCGACATGCCGTACTGAAAAGCGACGACCTGGATCTTCGGCGAATTCTTCGCAATAGTTTCCTTGAAGCCCGCTTCCCGCTCCATGGTGGAAACGCCGCCGGGAGTTGTGGCGAGAATGGCGATCTTGCCCCCGTTGGGAAGAATCGCCCCCATGCGGTCGGCCGCCATCACACCGCCTTTGTAATTGTCGGTCGAGACGTAGCTGACGTATTTATCGGTTTTGATGCCGGAATCGAAGATAGCCACCGGGATGTGTTCGTCGCTCGCGTGCTCCACGACGGGCACGAGCGATTCGCCGTGCGCCGGCGCGAGAGCGATGCCGCTGACATGTTGGTTGATGAAATCGTCCACAATACCGATCTGTTTGGCCAGATCGAGCTCGGTAGCCGGGCCGTTCCAAAGAATCTGCGCTCCCATTTCATTGCCTGCCATAACCGCCCCGGCATGAACGGACTGCCAGAAAATATGCGTCTGGCCTTTCGGAATGACGGCGATGCGCAGTTGAGTGGATCTGTTACATGCCGCGCTGATGAACAGGAGGGCGAAACTGGTCAGCGCAACGCGAAGTTTTGGAGAAGCCATGGAGTTCACAGAGATTATATGCGATGCCCTGAAGTGTAAAATGAGAATCCACGCGATGCCAGGCCCCGGCAATAGGGTAAAAATTCCGCTGTCGACGCCTGAGGCGATCCGCCTGCTCCTCCGCGTGAAACCAACTCCGGACATGCCCCACCCAGGCACGCATCCGACCAAGTCGAAGATGACAAAGCTCGATGAAGAGTTCGGCGCCCTCGAATTAGGCAAGCGCCGCCCGCGCAAGATCATATCGGCGTGAATCGGCATGAATCGCGGCTTTTTGGATTTTTCCGCATCCTGTCAGGCGCAGGGCCGGATTCTGGTAATCTGAAGATGGCGATCCGCCGTGCACCAGAACCCTTCGGAATTCCATCCCGACAAGCCCCACGAGATGCCGCGCCGCCTGGTGGCGCGCGATGAGCCGGGTTTTGCCGGCGCCAAAATGGCGGGTTTTCAGTACACCGCCGTCGCAATTTTTCTATTCCTCATTTCGGGCTTCTGGCAGCTCCAGATCAAGAGTCCCGACGTTTACAGCGAGCGGGCCGAACGCAATCGCGTAAGAGTGCTTCCGGTGGGCGCGCCGCGCGGCAAAATACTGGACCGCGACGGCCGCGTCATCGTCGGAAACCAGTCTTCATGGAGCGTAATCCTGTCGCGCGAGAGCCTGAAAATGGATCATCTCCACGAGATCGCCGACGGCCTGCATCTGGATTACGACGATCTGCTCGCCAAAGTTTCGCGCTATCTGCGACGCTCCCATAGCGAACCCATCATTATTAAGGACAACCTCTCTCTGGGTGAGCTCGCCTTCGTCGATTCGCACCGCGACTCGTCGACATTTCCGGAAATGGAAGTGGTCCAGATTCCGAGGCGCGCCTACCCCGCCAACGGTATGCTGGCGCACGCCATCGGCTACACGGGTGAAATCAGCGAAGGCGAACTGGATAATCCGGAGTACGCCAAATACAATCAGGGCCAGATTATTGGCAAGACCGGGCTGGAAAAACAGTACAACGAAACTCTGATGGGCGTTGATGGGGAACGTCGCACCGTGGTTGACAACATGGGCCGCGAACGCGCGATGTTGGGCGAAGTTCCCGCCAAACCGGGTCAGAACCTTCAAACCACCATTGACCTCGATCTCCAGGCGGTTGCGGAAATCGGTATGGAGGGCAAGCGTGGCGCTCTGGTTGCGCTCGATCCCAATACCGGCGAAATCATGGCCATGGTGTCGCGGCCCAGCTTCGATCCCAACAAATTTGCGGTGCGTATCAAATCCGCGGACTGGAAAGAGCTGACCAGCAATCCCGACAATCCGCTCCTCGCACGGGCCACTCAGGCGCAACTCGCGCCGGGGTCGACTTTCAAGCCGATCATGGCAATGGCGGCTCTTGAGACCGGGAACATCACCGAAGCTACAACCTACAACTGCCCCGGCGGCGGAACTTTCTACGGCCGGTTCTTTCACTGCGACCAGCACCACGGTGTCCTGGACCTGCACCGCGCCATTGCCCTTTCGTGCGACACGTATTTCTACAACGTGGGCGTGAAGATGGGAATCAACGACATCGCGTATTACGGCCAGATGGTCGGCTACGGCGAAAAGACCGGAGTGGATTTACCCAATGAGGCATCCGGGACCATGCCCTCCCCCGAATGGAAGCTGAGGAATTACCGCGAAAAATGGTATGCGGGAGAAACGGTGTCGCTTTCCATCGGGCAGGGCGCGCTGACCGTGACTCCGCTGCAGATGGCGCGCGCCATCGGAGGCATTGCGATCGGCGGGATCTGGCACACGCCGCATTTCCTGCTTTCGGCGAAGGACGATAAACCAAAGCAGTGGCCGCTCAGTCCTGAGCACGTCCACACCGTGATTTCCGGGATGTACGGGGTGGTGAACGAAGCCGGCACCGGCGGGGGCGCCCGCATTCCGGGAGTGGACGTATGCGGCAAGACCGGCACGGCGCAGACCATGTCGCTCGATAACGAAAAAGCGCGCAAAGGACTGAAGGATAACTCGTGGTTCGTGGCATTTGCGCCCTGCTACAAGCCGGAAATCGTCGTCTCCGTATTATGGGAAGGCGGCGAGTGGGGTAAGAATTCTGCGCCGGTAGCGCGCGACGTGATTAAGTCCTACTTCGACAAAAAGGCGCGGACCGACGTAGAGCTGCAAAAGCCCAACATCCCCGCTAATCCGGCCGTATCGTCGCTGATACCGCCTGCGAGTCACGCCGCCGTGCAATAGCGTTCTAAAACATGGCCGCACGCAACTCAGGTGTTCGCGATTTCGACTGGGCGATGGTCATTGTCACCATCGTCATCTGCTCGCTTGGCGTGCTCCAGATTTTCAGCGCCACCCACGACACCATCTGGCAGGGCTCCTGGTGGAAGCAGATTCTTTACATCAGTTCCGGCTTCGTGCTGATGTGGGCGGCGTCACGAGTGGACTATCATTCGCTGATTTCGCGCGCTTATCCGGCTTATCTGGTTTCGGTGGTCCTGCTGCTGGCGGTCTTGCTGGTCGGCAAGCGGGCTTTTGGATCTACCCGGTGGATCGCTCTTCCGGCTGGAATCCACTTGCAGGTCTCCGAGTTTGCCAAGTTCGTAGTCGTGCTGCTCGTAGCTCGTTTCTTGATCGATCGACGGGCGGATGTGTTGGAAATGCGCGATTTCCTGAAGCTGGCCGGGCTGATCGTGGTGCCGATGGCCTTAATCGCGAAGGAACCGGATCTCGGGACGGCCCTCACCTACATCCCGATCCTCGCTATCGGCGTATTGCTGGCCGGAATGCGCTGGAAGTACTGGGTGGCGGTGGGAATCGTCGCCCTGGTCGTTCTGCCGCTGGCCTATACGAGGCTCCAACCCTATCAAAGAGCGCGGATCGCCAGTTTTCTTGATCCCGAACGCGATCCCCAGGGGACCGGCTATCAGTTGATCCAGTCCCAGATCGCCGTGGGATCGGGCGGGACATGGGGCAAGGGCATTACAAAAGGAAGCCAGACTCAGCTCCGCTTCCTGCCGGTCCCCCATACGGATTTTATTTTCTCCTCGTTTGCCGAGGAACATGGTTTTATCGGAGTAGTGGCGGTATTGGCGTTTTACTTCATTTTGCTGATGCAAGTGGTCCAAAACGGACAGACCTCGGCCGATCGGGCCGGAATGTATATTTGTATGGGGGTTGCGGCGCTGCTTTTATTTCATATACTGGTAAATGTCGGTATGGTAATCGGAAGGATGCCCGTCACCGGCATCCCGCTGCCCCTCATGAGTTATGGCGGGTCCAGCGTCTGGTCGACATTTTTGATGCTCGGCCTGGTGAACAGTGTGCGTTTAAGAAGATTTGTGAATTGACCAGCGTGGCACTGCGGCAGTTGGTGCCAGCGTTTTGAGTAGTTCTGTACAAAATTTAAGACAGGTAGTCGGGATCCAGTAGAGGGAGACTTTCGGATCTGACCGGCGCACTGAAAAAGTCGGGTGCGCAGATCGTCCGCCGTCGCGAAGAAGTGACGGGTGCTCCGAATGAAAGAATGGGTTCCCTGGGCCGATGTTGGGTGTTGAAGAAACCGAAATTCTCCGCCTTCCGGCCAGCGCAGGGCGCATCAGTCGATAAATCGGAGCCGGAATCTCCCGGCAGGGTGAAGACCCGACGGGAGAAGAAGGCAAATGTCGAAGGAACTAATCGTCGCCACCGGTCGCCACGAAACAAGAGTGGCGATTCTTGAGGACGACCAACTCGTGGAAGTTTTCCACGAGCGTGAGAAGGAATATTCGCTTGCGGGCTCAATCCATAAGGGGCGGGTTACGCGGGTTTTGCCGGGCATGCAATCGGCTTTTGTCGATATTGGCCTCGAACGGGACGCTTTTCTGTATGTTTCCGACTTTTTCGAGGACAACGACGAGTACGATGCCGTTGTAAGTACCGCTGAAGAAAAGGTTTTAAAGGCTGAGCGCGCTCCCTTTGTCGAGGTAGCTGCGCCAGCAGTCGATTCCGCTGCGCCAGTTGAGGCAGCAGCGCGGCCCGACCAGAATCGTGGCGATCGGGGTGATCGGGATCGCGGAGGGCGCGGGAGACGCGGCCGACGGCGGGGCGGGCGGGGTCCGGGCGGCATTCCGGAATCGAAATACTTCACTCCCGGGGCCAAGCAAGCCGCAGCTCCGCAGGAAGCGCAACCCGTTGAAACCATTGAGGAAGAAGCGCCTGTTGTCGAGACGCACGAGCGTGTCGTCCTGCCAGGCGAGTCGCTCGCCAAATACACTGAGCCAGCTATCCCGGTAGAACACCATCTGGCGGGATTCAACTGGTCAGCCCCTGTCGCCGAGCCCGAGCGTGAGCCCGAGCCCGAGGTAGAAAAGCCCGAACTGATCCCCACGGCTGAGGCTCCAGAGGAAGCGCTGACCGAGGAGGATGAGGAAATCATTCTCGCTGCGGCCGAGGCTGTTGAGGCAATTAAAGAAGAAGCAATCGAGGACATGACGGTGAGTCTTCCGGTCGCCGATCTGGACGGGGACGAAGAAGACTCGGACGACGCGGAAGATCACGAAGCCATCGACGCGGCGGACGAGCCCGTTATGGCTGCAGACGCCGCAGTCTCGGATCAAATTCCCAGCGAAGAGGGGCCTGAACCGGCGAGAATTCCGACCAGTCTGACGGCAACTTTGCGTGAGCAGGGACACCGGTATCCGCATCGCGTGTCACGCCGTTCGCGACGCCGGGGTGGCCGCAATCGCGGGGAAGACCGCGGGCCCAGACCGGAGAACGCACCTCAGGTTGCGCCTCAGGTTTCCGAGGATGGTCTGCCGGCGGTTGCCGAGGTTCATCCGCTGGATCAGGACGGGGCAGCAATCGAAGCCGCTCTCGAATCGCCGCTGGTGATCGAGGAAAAAGCTCCGGCGGTGCGCGAGGATCGGCGGCCAGATCGGGGTGGCCGGGATCGGAACGATCGGGATCGCGGGCGCGGACGGGACCGGAATCGCGAGGGTGGCGGCCGGGAAGCCAGCAGGGAACGCGAGAATACGGAGAAGCCGGATCGTGAACGTCCGGTATTGCCATCGATTTCCGATCTTCTGAAAGAAGGCCAGGAAATCATCGTTCAGATTTCCAAAGAACCGCTGGGGCAGAAGGGCGCGCGCATCACGTCGCATATCGCTCTGCCTGGCCGGTTTGTGGTTTATATGCCGACGGTGGACCATGCCGGCGTTTCGCGCAAGATTCCCTCGGATGAAGAACGGCACCGCCTGAAGCGGGTGCTCCAGACACACCGCCAGGGTGTTCCGGGCGGCTACATCTGCCGGACCGCGGCGGAGGGCAAGAGCGAAGAAGAGTTGAAGAGCGACATGCACTTCCTCTACAACCTCTGGCTCGATATGCGGGCGAAGGCGGAGAAAAGGCCCGCTCCCGTGCTGCTGCACCACGATCTGGATCTGGTTCAGCGCATTCTTCGCGATCAACTGACGACGTCGTTCAAGACGATCTGGGTGGATAACGAAGAGCATTACGAGAGCATTCTGCGGTTCGTGGAACGCTTCCAGCCCGCGCTGGTGGGCCGCGTGAAGCTCTACACCCGAACGAACCCGATCTTCGACGAATTCGGGATCACGGCCGAGCTGGAGAAAGCGCTGCGGCCGAAGGTGTGGCTGAAATCCGGCGGGTATATCGTCATCAATCAGACCGAGGCTTTGGTCGCGATCGATATCAACACCGGCAAGTATGTCGGGAAATCAAACCGGCTGGAAGATACGATCGTCAAGATCAATACGGACGCAATCAAGGAGATTGTGCGGCAGATCCGGCTGCGGGATCTGGGCGGGATCATCGTGGTCGATTTCATCGACATGGATGAGCGCAAGAACCGGCAGAAGGTAATGCTGGCGCTGGAAGATGCGATGCGGGTGGATCGGGCGCCGTATAAGATTCTGCAGTTCAACGATTTTGGTCTGGTGGCGATTACGCGCAAGCGCGTGAAACAGTCGCTGGAGCGGACGCTTTGCGCACCTTGCTCGTATTGCGAAGGCGCTGGTTATATCAAGAGCCCGCAGACTGTGATTACCGAGATCCTGTCGGAAGCGCAGCGGATGCACAAGGCCGTGGCGAGTGAAAAAGGCAATCTGGTGCTGCGGGTGAATCCGGAAGTGGCCAAGGTGCTGAAGAGCAACCAGAATTCATTCCTCCAGGAAATTGAGGAAATTCTGGGGAAGAGCGTGATGGTGAAGAGCGATCCGCTGCTGCATCAGACTAAGTTCGATCTGGCTTAAATGGCCGCCGATGCACGCCGATTCACGCCGATAAGAAATAAGAAATTGTTGGCTGGCTTACAGCTGGATCGGTAAGCGTCGGATTCTTTTGCTGGTTGCGGCGAAGATCGCGTTGCAGACGGCCGGGGCGATGGTTGGGACTCCGGCTTCGCCCATGCCTCCGGGGGCGGCAGTGCTTGGCACGATGTGCACATCGACCACCGGCGCTTCGTCGATCCGGACTACATCATATTGATGGAAGTTGGTCTGCTGGACCTTGCCGCCTTCCAGCGTGATTTCGCCTTTCAGCGCGGCGCTCAGGCCGAAGACAATCGCGCTACGAATCTGCTGCTCGACGATGGCGGGGTTGACGACCTGACCGCAATCGGTCGCACAGACTACGCGATGTACTTTGAGCTTGCCCTGGCTCACCGAAACTTCGGCTACCTGCGCGGTGTAGCTGCCGATGTTATTCACGACCGCTACTCCGTGATAATGCCCGGCGGGAAGCGGCTTGCCCCAACCGGCTTTTTCCGCAGCCAGATTGAGAACACCGAGTAAGCGCGGCTCATTGGCTAACAGGCGGCGGCGCAATTCGACCGGATCCTTCTTACCGGCCGCGGCTAATTCATCGAGGAACGATTCGCCGAAAAACGTGTTCTGGGTATAGCCGACGGCGCGCCAGTAAGTAGTGGGCACTCCTCCGCTGACGCTGTGATAATCGACCTGCATGTGCGGGATCGCATAGTGGAGATCAGCAATACCCTCGACACTGGTGGAATCGATGCCAGGGCGGGCCACTCCACCCATGGGCGGGCAGGCGATATTCGCGGTGAGCACCGTTGGCCAGCCATCGGCATCGAGCCCTCCGGCGAAGCGTGTCACAGAAGCGGGCCGGTAGTTGCCATTCTGGATATCGTTTTCGCGCGACCAGGTTACCTTCACCGGAACCTTGACGACTTTGGCTACTTCGATGGCTTCCTTTGCATAGTCAGTTCCGGCGCGACGTCCGAAGCCGCCACCGAGATATTGGGTGTGGATCGCGATCTGATCCTGACGTAAGCCGGTGAGCTGAAGGGCGAGACCGGAGATGCCGGCCTGCATCTGGGTGGAGGCCCAGATATCGCAGCCATCGGGACGAACGTGGACGACGCAATTGAGGGGTTCCATGGGCGCGTGGGCGAGAAAGGGCGCTTCGTAAACAGCCTCAATTTTCTTCGCGGCCGCGGGGAGAGCGGTTGCGGCATCGCCGGTTTTACGGGCTGAAGCGCCCGGGAGCAGCGTTTGCTCGGTGAAGGCTTTGCGGATGCCGGCGGAGTTGAAGGCGGCATTCGGGCCGTCGTCCCATTTGATATCGAGAGCTTTGGCTCCGGCAAATGCCGCCCAGGTGTTGTCGGCAATGACCGCGATCCCATTCGAAATCTGAACGGTATCCTTCACACCAGCGATGGCTTTGGCTTTTGTAGCGTCAAAGCTGACGACTTTGCCGCCAAAGACGGGAGAGCGAGCTACGGCGGCGTAGACCATGCCTGGCACGCGGACATCGATGCCATATTTGGTGCGGCCGGTGACTTTGTCCGCAGTATCGAGACGCTTGATGGATTTGCCAATCAGCTTGTACTGACCGGGCGCTTTCAAGGTGACGTTGGTTGGTACGGGGAGCTTCGAGGCAGCTTCGGCGAGCTGTCCGTAGGTCAGTTTCTGGGTGTTGGCGGAGTTGGTGACGACACCATCGGAGGCGCGGCAGAGAGACTTATCGATATTCCAGCGCTGCGCCGCTGCCTGGAGAAGCATTTCGCGCGCCTGTGCACCGGCGTTGCGCAGAGGCGCCCAGCCGGTGCGAATGCTCTGGCTGCCGAAGACGCCCTGGAGACCGAAGGCGGGATCGATGCCGGGGAATTCGGTGCGAACCTTTTTCCAATCGCACTCGAGTTCTTCGGCGAGGAGTTGGGAGAGGGAGGTGACGGTGCCCTGCCCCATCTCGGATTTGTGAATCATCAGGGTGACTGAGTCGTCCGTGCCGACGCGAACCCAGGCGTTGATTTTTGCGGGAGCGGCAGTTGCGGCCGGCGTCTGGGCGGAGAGGCGGCTGCGTTCCGGAAGATAGAAACCGACGACGAGGCCGGCGGCCCCGGCAGCGGTCGATTTGAGGAAGCCGCGGCGTGACGGGTTCATCGCGCACCTCCGTTGGTCTGAATTTCGACGGCGCGGTGGATGGCGGCGCGGATATCCTGATAAGTTCCGCAGCGGCAGATGTAGAATTTCATGACCTCGTCGATATCGGCGTCAGAGGGTTTGGAATTTTTCGCCAGCAGCGCGGCCGCGCCCATGATCTGGCCGGATTGGCAGTAGCCGCACTGGGGCACATCCTTTTCGACCCAGGCTTGCTGGACGGGATGGGAGCCATCGGCGGAGAGGCCTTCGATGGTGACGACGTTTTTGCCTTCGATGGCCGCAGCCTGCATGGAACAGGAGCGCATGGCGGTGCCGTTGACGTGAACCGTGCATGCGCCACAGATCGCCATGCCGCAGCCGAACTTGGTGCCGGTCATGCCGAGGGTGTCGCGAAGTACCCACAGAAGGGGCATTTCGGGACTGACGTCAACGGACTGGGGCTTGCCGTTGAGAGTGAATTTTATGTTTGCCATGAGGGGGGACCCGTTCACGAGGATATCAGAAAACGCTCTGACTATTGATGAACGGAGATCCCCGGGATCGGTTCGGCATCCAGAAGATGCAAGGCGGTTGCAGGACCTATTGCAGATCGCCTCCTTTGCCCAGATTGCAGGGGACGCACAGCGCCTGGAGATTTGCGATGGCGTCGGTGCCGCCCCTGCACACGGGGATGACGTGGTCGAGCACCAGTTCGACGCCGGATTGCCTGCAGATGCGGCAGGTGTACTTGTCGCGCTTAAAGACGTTGAAGCGGATGCGCGCGGATATGTGGGCACGGGTGCGGATTGGAGGCGGGAAGGGCTGGGCCATTCTTCCGTGAGTTGCCTCGCTGGTGGCGATGAGAGCCTTTCTCCAGCTCCCGAAACGATAGGCGATGGTGTGACCGCAGACGGGGAGCCCGTATTTCGCGACGTCGGCGACGACGGGACTTCGGCCTGAATCCCTGAGGGTGAGCACCCACAGGTCGGCGAGCATTTTCAGCAAATCTTCGTTGGTGAATTTTTTGAAATGGGAGGAATCCAGTCCCGCGGCGACGTGCGCTTTTTCGAGCGATCCGAACCTCATTGCGGCGGTTTTGGCGCTGACGCGACCGAAACGTTTGAAGTCGTCGCTGGTGAGTTTATTCCTTCCTGTGATGGCGGCCACGCGGCGCATTTCGGCGACGATGCTGGCCGGGTCGTATGACGGCATGAAATCTATATCAAGAGGCATTCTATTTACCTTCTCCCGATTGGAGAATAGCTGATGAGGGGTGGGGGTAAATGGTAGGTTTTTGGTTAAGTGTTTGAAAGGAGGGGAAATATAGTTCGCATTTCGACAGGACTCGGGTTTTTGGGGTTGGGATTTGGGGATCATGGCGCCTCCCAAGCCATTTCTTCCAACGCGTTCGGCCGTGACAAGAGGGGCTAGATGGCGGTCGAGAATCACATAGCGCAGGAACGCACTCTCCGAGCGTCTCGGCGGCGACTAGGGGCGGGATTTTCAGCCCAGAATCTGTGGTACGCGAGGCAGTTTCACCTGGCCTACTCCGTGTTTACCGGAGGGTTAGAAACGGACGGAAGATTCTCCACGCAGTGCGTGGAGAATTGACGGAAAGCCGCAAAAACACCAAACCGGGCGGCGATTCGGGACCTGAACCTGCAACGAACGGATTATGAGCTTATCCTCAGAGCGACTGGGGCGTTTTGGGGCGCCTAAGGCGTTGAGTATTCGTGACGCGTCGGCGTCGAGTGGGCACACTTGGCGGAGCAATGATCGGTCTACCCAACGACCATTCGCCGGTTTCCGTTTCCCGAAATTGGCCGCTTTCGCTTAGCGCCGCGCGGACGTTCGCGCGAGCGGTGCGGAACGGGGCTTGATACCCATCAAGCTTCATCAGACGCAAAAGCTCATCTAGTGAAAGCGGCTCATTTTTCCTGAGAGCTACGGACCTCGCATGCTGAATAAGTGTCTTGGAACGAGGCGTCGGAAGCAACTCTTGTACCGCCGCTATTGCCGTTCCGGCTGAAGTCTGCGGCAAATGCAACCGCTGGAAACTTCAAAAGTGCATCCATGATCGTCCCAAACCAAAGCGGGAATACAAAAAACAGCCAATTGAATCAACCAGTTAAAATCGGGGTTTTTCGAAGGAACGGGTTTTTGGGGTGGGTGGGATTTGGGGTGGAGCAGAGGTTGGAGCTGTTTTCGGGATGAGCATTTTCAGCAGCGCCCGGTGGCATACTATGTGTAGCGGCTTTTTGAATGCCAACGACCATTGCCAGCAGGATCACAATCGAACCGGGTAAGCGCGGGGGAAAGCCGTGCGTGCGTGGTCTGCGAATTACTGTGTGGGATGTTCTTGGTTGGCTGGGCGCAGGAATGAACGAGAAACAAATTCTCGAAGAGCACCCTGACCTCGAAAAAGCTGATTTCCCTGCGATCTATCAGTTCGCCGCCGAAGCCGGACGCCGGGCAAACTTCGATTGAGCCTGCTTCTTGACGAGAATCTGTCTCCGAGGCTGACCGTTCGGTTAGCGTCGCTGTTCCCGGGCGTGATTCACGTTCGCGACGTGGGCCTCAAGCAGGCGGATGACCGGGAGATCTGGGATTGGGCAAGAGAGAATGACCGCACGGTAGTGACCACGGACGCGGATTTCGTGGAGTTGGTCAAGCTGAAAGGATCGCCTCCAAAACTCGTTCACATCGAACGCTGCGATTTCCCAGCTCGTGTGATCGAAGAACTATTGCGCCAGAATGCCATTCGGATCTCCGAGTTCGAGCGGCACCCGACGGCTCATTTGCTGATTCTTCGCGTTCCGCTGACGAAGCACATCCGCTAAGGCGACAGGATTGCAAGATGGGCGTGGCAAATCCATCAACCGCCGTCGCAGCCCTATTGATCACTTATTCCAAGCGGCGTTGAGCCCGAGCGCGCGGTACACCTGAAAACGGATTTTGGCAGTTCACGCCGAATCCGCTGCACACGTCAGGGATCTCACGGTTGGCGCTTCTTACCCTGCCAGCTAACTTCGACGGCGACGACGCAACGCTCTGTCGTCTTTACCAGGGTATATGCAATCAGAAACTGGATTGGGGTGTTTCGCCGTTTGAAGGAGAGCTCTTGCATGGCGGATGAACTGATTCAAAGTTGACTCTGCGTCATTGTCTCCAGTTGGCTCGAACGGCCGGTGGTCCGGGCACCGCGGATTGGGCGTGTCTGCATCTTTCGAGCAGCGAACGCACTCCGTGTCATAGAGGATGAGGCCCGCCAGTTGTTTCGCGAGATCGTTTGCGTCACCCATCATTGTGCCGTGCTCCCCTTTCAAGTACACTCGCGATCACCCTGTTTCGGCAGTTGTACGTCAGCGCGATCAACAGCGCATGGATTTCCTTATAGATTAACCAACCACGAAACCTGCACGACAGTCCTTTTGCTCTGCCTGAAATCGAGGCCGCCTGACAGTGGGTTCTGGTAAATCTCGTGGAAAGGCAGCTCCTGGAAGTTCTTGACAACGAACAAGTAGAAACGATCCTTTAGTGTCATCGCGGCACGATGCTCCTTTGGTGTCAACGACACGCCGCCCGCGCGACCCTTAAGGCCTTTGACCTCCACGGCGAGGAATTCATCAGAGTTCCCACACTGGAGTCGAAAGTCGTACCCGCATCCAAGGCGCGTTGTGTTCTGCAGCTCGAACCCGTGGAATTCCGAAAGACTGGGATGAGTCATCTCAAAATATTTTTCAGCAGCCAGACCGGTGATCAATCTCCTTGCGAATTGGGACTCACCATCTTTTCGTTCGTCTGTTGCCTCAATATCACTCCACGTATGGCCGTCATCCGAAGCGAAGGACTTGACGAGTCCGGTAAATATTTCGAAATCCAACCTTTCGTATTCCCGGAGCACCTTGAGGCAATTTTCGCGGCGCTGACGCTTGTGCCAGCCCTGGCGCGGATTTTCGAACAAAGGGTCGAATTCGTCCCGATAATTCTTTATCGATCCAGGTGGAACACCCACCGCATATCCGAGCACGTTAAACGCTTCGGTAAAGCTGTCAAATCCGAGACTTGCCAAACCCGAGGAATCGAACTTCGAGAGATACAGGCCCGCGAGAATTGCTTTTTCTCCTCGGGCGATTTGCTGCGAGTTCAAGAGCAAAATTCAACCTTGCTTCTGTCGAGGTTGGCAGTCCAATAGCGAAATCCCATTTGATGAATCCCTCTTCTGAAATGAGCTCCGACGTGTTTCCTCGCTCTTGACCTACGAAATGAGGACGCGTCGCTCCGATTTCGTCAATGCCATCGGCGGATTGCTAGAGAACATTATAGTCGTTTGGGGTTTCGACAAGCCTAGTTTCTCGGCATCGTGTGAGATTTTCATGGAGCCGTTTGCGCCAAGTAATCTCCAATAGCTAAGAAAACAACTCGCCTTTCACAGTCGGCTTCCAAGGTAATAGACGCCGACTGAAACCCGGGACAACTTGAGGGTTGCGGCACGTCCTTCAGCAGTAGAGGTGGTGTTCCGAAATGTAGCGCAGCACCGGTTCCGGGACTGGTACATTGCTTTCGCCGCGCGCGATGCGGTCGCGGACATCGGATGACGAAACGGGCAAATCCAGTCCACTGAGTTCATGAACCACTGCGCCGTCGGGGGCATCGTAAACACAGCCTGGTCGCGTGACTACGATGAACTCGACCAGGCGGACAACATCTTCCCAGCGATGCCAGCTGCGGATTTCGGCAAAGGCATCGGCGCCAATCAGGAACGCCAGCGGCCCGGAGCCCGTGGCGAGCAGGCGCTCGATCGTGTTCACCGAATAGCTGGGGTTGGCGTCGCGCTCGATTCGTGAAACTTCAAAACGCGCATCGCCGGCGCAGGCGAGTTCCACCATGCGGACGCGATCTTCCCAGTCCGCCATGGATACGCCGGTCTTGTGGGGCGGATTGGCGGCCGGGACAAATACGACTCGCCCCAGGGCGAGCGCCGGGCAGTCGAGCGCGGCGCGCGCCATGGCGAGATGTGCGTTGTGAATCGGGTCAAACGTGCCGCCGAAAAGCGCTATGTGGGCGCGGAGAGGAATCAAGCCCGTTCGATGGTCACGGTGTTGATCCGGACTTCCTTTTTCGGACGATCGGAGGAATCTTTCGGCACTTTGGAAATCTTCTCGGCCACGTCGTAACCTTCCACGACTTCGCCGAAGATGGTGTGTCTGTTATCGAGCCACGGAGTTGCCGCGACGGTGACGAAGAACTGGCTGCCATTGGTGTTGGGGCCGGAGTTCGCCATGGAAAGCAGGCCGGGTTTGGAGTGCTTCAGCGAAGGATGGAACTCATCGGCAAAGTTGTAGCCAGGTCCGCCACGTCCGGTGCCCTGGGGGCAGCCGCCCTGAATCATAAAATCCGGAATCACACGATGGAAAACCAGACCGTCGTAAAACGGCTTGCCGGTTTTTTTGCCTTCCGCCAGATCGGTGAAGTTCTTGACGGTATTGGGCGCCTTATCGTCGAAGAGCTTGATTTTGAAGCGGCCTTCAGTTGTGTCGAACACCGCGTAGGTTTCATTAGCCATATATGGTGATTGTAACCAGCGAGGCGAGGGCTCCAATATAATTGCCGGAATGGGCCAGCCACATCCGATTCAGTCCGATCCGACTCAGTCACAGCCGCGCGATTCAAAACAGCGCCACAAGATCCGCCGGTTTCAGGTTCGCGCCGTGCGGGTTCCGATGGAGCAACCGCATCGCACGGCGAGCGGCGCGGTGACGGAGTCTCCGCTGGTGCTGACGGATGTTTTTACGGATGACGGGGCCGTCGGCCACAGCATCATCTTCACTTACACCGCCGCAGCGCTGAAGCCAACGGCGGAACTCATTCAGAATCTGGGGGCGCTGGTGGAAGGCGAAGAGCTGGCGCCGGCTGAGATTGCGGATCGATTCGCGAGTCGGTTCCGCCTGCTCGGGACGCAGGGTCTGGTGGGGATGGCGCTGGCGGGCATCGATATGGCGCTTTGGGATGCGCAGGCGCGGATTCACGGCACGTCGATTGTTCGCCTGCTGGGCGGGGTGGAAAAGCCGGTTCCGGCATACGGGGCGGTGGGATACGACGGCATCGCGGAATCGGCACGCGGCGCGGAAGTCTGGGCGAAGCTCGGGTTCAAAGGCGTGAAGGCGAAGATCGGATATCCGACGGTGAGTGAAGATCTGGCGGTGGTGCGGGCGATTCGGAGCGCTATCGGGAGCGAGATGGCGATCATGGTCGATTACAACCAGTCGCTGACACCGGCGACGGCGATTCAGCGACTGCGCGCGCTGGACGACGAAGGGCTGGCGTGGTTTGAAGAACCGGTTCTGGCGCACGATTATCGCGGGCACGCGCAGGTGGCGCGCGAAATACGAACTCCGATTCAGTGCGGGGAGAACTGGTGGGGTCCGCACGATATGCGGGAAGCGATTGATGCGGGGGCTTCGGATTACGTGATGCCGGATATGATGAAGATCGGCGGGGTGACGGGCTGGACGCGCGCGGCGGCGCTGGCGGAGGCGCACAGTATTCCGGTTTCAAACCATCTCTGGCCGGAACTCAGCGCTCAGCTGATGTGCTGCACGCCGACCGCGCACTATCTGGAATACGCGGACTGGTGGAATCCGATTGTCGCGGAACCGTTGCGCGTGGTTGGCGGGATGGCCGATGTCACGGGCGCAAACGGAGGCGGCGTGGAATGGAACGAAGCCGCGGTGGCGCGTTTCGCGGTGTGACGGCTAGGTGGAACAGCTTTGATCGCGGGCGGCGCGGGTGGCCAGTTCATCGGCGCGATTGTTGTCTTCGTGGGAGGCGTGGCCCTTGGTCCAGCTCCAGCGGGTGGCGTGACGCGAGTTCTGGTGATCGAGCATTTCCCAGAGATCGCGATTGACGACGGGCTTTTTCGCGGCGGTCATCCAGCCGCGTTTTTTCCAGTTTGCGATCCAGAGCGTGATGCCGTTTTTCATGTATTCGGAATCGGTGACGATCTCGACGTCGCAGCGCTCTTTGAGCGCGCGAAGCCCTTCAATAGCGGCTGTGAGCTCCATGCGGTTGTTGGTGGTGTGGGCTTCGCAGCCGAATAATTCTTTGCGATGTTCGCCGTGACGAAGCACGGCGGCCCAGCCTCCGCGACCAGGGTTTCCGAGACACGCACCGTCGGTTATGAGTTGAACTTTTTTCACTTGAAGACCGTTGTACCATCCGGCGATGCCTGGTGCGCGAAAACGCTCCAAAACATTTTTGCATTTTTTTGTTTTCTTTTTTTCCAACTTGTTACATAATAGAGATCGGGAGAATCAACAACATGGCAACAAAGAAAGCTGCTAAGAAGGCCGCCCCTAAGAAGGCTGCGAAGAAGGCTGCAAAGAAAAAGTAGTCTTACGGGGCGGGCCTTCGGGTCCGCCCCTTCTTCATTTCAGGGTTGTTGTTTTTCCTTCCTGCATTTCCCCCTCCTGCTTCGCAATCATCGCTGAAAGAAAACAGAATGGCCGCCGATGCACGCCGATTCACGCCGATCCGGTTTTGGTTTCAGGCTTCTTGATTCGTTGTGCAGAGAAAAACCTTGAAAACCGCTTGCTTGCGCGCGCGGCTCAGAAATGCTCGTTTAGAGCCGGTCCCAGTGCAGAAAGCCGATCATGGTCTTTGCATCCGTGATCTTGTTGCTTCGGATCAGGTCTTTTAGTTCCTTGCGGGCGAACCATTTGGTTTCGATGCGTTCGTCGTCCATCGGTTGCGCTTGGCCCTGGGTGAGTTCGGTCGCGAGAAAGATGGTCATAGTCTCTTCCACGTAGCCTGGGCTTGGATAAAACAGAGCCAGCTTCTTCCACTTTTTCGCGCGTAAGCCGGTCTCTTCCACCAGTTCGCGTTTTGCCGCCTGGAGCGCCGTTTCGCCATCATCGATCTTGCCGGCGGGCAGTTCCCAAAGGAACTGGTCGGCGGGCAGGCGGTACTGGCGGACGAGGAGCACTCGATTCTTCGCGTCCACCGGCATCATGACGGCGGAGCCATTGTGACGCACGATGCTGCGTTTCATGCGCCAGCCGGTTTTGTCGACGGCTTCGTCTTCAGTGACGCGGAACAGGCCGCAGGCATAGACTTCTCTGGACGATACGGTTTTCATGACGATTGGAAAGCTCCGGTGTTGCGAGTGTTCAGGACATCCGCAGCCGACAGGCCGCCGCGGCGAGCGGTGAGAATGCCGTAGCGCATGTTGTTCAGGTGCTTCGGATGATGCGCGTCGGTGGAGACGATGAATTTGGCGCCTTTGGCTTTGGCGATCCGCACGTGAGTGGCGCTCAGATCCAGCCGCTCCGGACTGCTGTTGATTTCGAAAGCGACGCCGCGCTGCACGGCCGCGTCGGCAACCTTGCTGAAGTCGAAGGGAAACGGTTCGCGATGCAGCAGCAGCCGGCCGGTGGGATGGCCGAGCGCGGTGATGTGCGGGCATTCGAGGGCGCGGAGGAGGCGGTCCGTCATGGCGTCGGCTTCGAGATTCATGTGGCTGTGGACGCTGGCGATCACGACATCGAGCTCGGCGAGCGCATCCCATTCGATATCGAGGGCGCCGTCTTTCAGGATGTCGCATTCGAGGCCGGAGAAAACGTGGATGCCGAGATCGCCACGCTGGTTGAGGGTGCGAACGGTGTGGGCGAAATCGACGACGCGCTTTTCATCGAGGCCGAAGTTCATGGCCTGGGCCTTCGAGTGGTCTGTGATTGCGATGTATTCGTAGCCGAGGGCGCGGGCAGATTCCGCCATTTCCTCCAGAGTGGCGCGGCCATCTGTGGCGGTGGTGTGCATGTGGAGATCGCCGCGAAGGTCGCTCTGTTCGATCAACCGCGGCAACTGGTGCGTTTCGGCCAGTTCGATCTCGCCCTGATTTTCGCGGAGCTCGGGCGGAATCCAATCGAGCCCGAGGGCCTGGTAGACGCCTTCTTCGGTTTCGCCGGCGACGCGGGTGTTGTCATCCAGACGAAAGAGTCCGTATTCGTTGAGGGTCAGGCCCATGCGTAGGGCGCGCTGCCGCAGAGCCACGTTGTGCTCTTTGCTGCCGGTGAAATATTGCATGGCCGCGCCGAAGCTTTCGTGTTCGAGGGCGCGGACATCGATCTGGAGGCCTTCACGGCCTACCCGGACGCTGGTTTTATTGACGCCGCGACCGAGCACTTCCTGAACGCGCGGGTGGGCGGCGACGCGTTCGAGCACGGCGGCGGCATTTGGACCGGTAACGAGAAGGTCCACGTCACCGATGGTTTCCCGGCCGCGCCGCAGGCTTCCGGCCGCGGCGATGTGTTCGATGCCATCGACCGCGCTGAGGTATTCCATCATTTCGCGGGCGGCGTTATCGGCAAAGTTGAGATGGAAGCGGCCGCTGTGTTCGCGGATCTGGGCGATCCCGCGAAGAACTTTTTCTTCCAGCTTGGCTCCCATACGGGGGAGGGTGCGGAGTTTCTGGTCGCGGCAGAGTTGTTCGAGTTCGTCGACGGTGCGGACCTGAAAGTGTTCGAAGAGGAGGGCGATGCTTTTCGGGCCGAGGCCCTGTATCTTCAGGAAGTCGAGGGCGGCGGGGGGAAACTTCAGGAGGAGTTCGTCGCGGCGTTCGCAGCTGGCGCGTTTGTCGATCTCGGCGAGCACGGCGGCGAGGCCTTTGCCGATGCCGGGGACATCGGTAATTTTCGCGTCGGGATTGGCCAGGATTTCGGCGATGCGCTCGGGGTAGCCTTCGATGGTGGAGGCGCCGTTGCGATAGCTGCGGATGCGAAAGCCGTCGTCGCCGGCGATCTCCATCAGGTCGGCGGTTTCATAGAGGATGCGGGCGTAGTCACGGTTTTCCAAACGTTTTCAGTTTAGCGTTCAGTTTCAGTTCGGGGAAAACGTGTCCGTACTTTTTGATATCGACCTTGTCGCCCGAGATGGCGACGCCTTCGGTTCGCAGCCGCAGGCGCTGTTCCAGGCCGCTCTCACCGGGGAGGCGAATCTTTCCGCCCGCGCCGAGGACGCGGTGCCACGGAACATTATGGCCGGCGCGCAAGGCCCACACCACCTGTCGGGCGGCACCGGGGTGACCGCTGGCGGCGGCGACTTCGCCGTAGGTGGCAACGCGGCCTTTGGGAATGCGACGTACGGTCGCAAGCACTTCTGCAAACATTCCGGTGGCCATTAGTTTTCCGCCGGAATGCGTTGGGCGCTGTCGACGACGATGATGTCGAGCGGACCTTTGCGAGGTTCGAGGCGAAGGCCGAGTTGTTCCTGAACCGCGGTAAAAAGCGATGGCGCGGTGGATTCGTCGCTGGCGGCGCCGGTCCCGCCGCTGCCGGGATTCCATCGCAGGTTCACCTCAAACTCGCCGGTGAGGTCGGTTCGATCGACTACGATTTGTTGCTCAAGCCGTGACAGGAGCGAGGCGACCAACGCCATGGAGGCGCGGTTGCCAGTCAGGCGTCCCTTGCCTGCACTGTTGTTCCGTTCAGTGTTTGTGTCGGCGGGGGGCATTTTGGCTCCCCCCTTTGCGGCCACGAGCGCCAGATATTTCATTTCCTTCTGCTCGTGATGCACGACTACCTTCAGGCGCTCGGCGAGCAGGGACTGGGTCATCAGGAGAATTTTTTCACGCGGCGCATTGGGAGGCACGACGGCGACGATATCGTACAGAAAACTTTTGGACCAGAGCCAGTCCGGGCCGGTGAGCTGATCGTCGGAGACCAGGCCGTAGGCGAATTTGAGGCAATCGCTGAGGGTGACGTTATTCAGTTTGAGGCGGGTGCCGTTGATTACGCCGAGAGTAATCGGGTACGAGTCGCCGGTGGGGGGCGGCGCTTGCTTGAGCGTTGCGGCTTCGAATTTTGGCAGGTCGTCCGCAGTCGCCAGGCTGGCAGAGGCGAAGACGGCGAAGACGAGTGCGGTCAATATTTTCATGTGCGGAATTTCTCGTCGATTTCCACCTGATAACCACTGGCGAGGCGATTGGTCTCATTCGCCATTCCGGTCACCGCCATGAGTTCCGCAAACATTGCGTCCGTCATACCCGCTTTGCGGGCGGCGGCCGTATGCGATGCGATGCAGTAGGGACAGCCGTTCGTGGCGCTCACGGCCACATAAATCATTTCCTTCGTGAGCGGATCGAGCGCGCCGGGCCTCATGATTTCGCGGATGCTGTCCCACGTACGGCGCAGCGTCACCGGATCGTTGGCCAGCGCCTTCCAGAAGTTGTTGATCCAGTCGGTTTTGCGTGTCGCCATGATGTCGTCGTAAACGGCGCGCACTTCCGGACTCGCGTCCGCATACTCCACCAGCCCAAGAGTTGCCATCAGATTTGCCCCCAGGCCTGCTGCTGTTCGAGATCGAGCAGATAGCCCTTCTTGCCGACGTTCATGGCCGAGGTTTCTCCCAGCTTGTCCTGCGCGCCGGCCGCTTCATGGATGTGCCCGCAAAAGAAGTAGCGCGGCTGCTCGCGCTGGAGGAACTCGCGAACGGCCCGGCTTCCGGCATGCTTCAGATTGGTGATCCGGTCGAGGGACGTGCCGAAGGGCGGCGCATGGCAGATCGCAATCATCGGCTTGACGCCGTCGAAGGCATGCAGCCGGGTTTGCAGTTCTTCTTCGGAGTATTCGCCGGGAGTTTCGAAGGGCGTGGGATTCGAATAGCCGAGACCCGCCACTTCAAACCCTCCGAGTTGCACGCGGCCGCCATGAAAATCATGAAAGCCGAACTTGGCGCAAAACGCGGTGATCTGTTCGGCGGACTCGTGATTGCCGGGGATTACGTAAACGCGGTCGCCATGCCGCTTCATCAATTCGCCCATGGCATCGAGGCCGCGCGCCCAGTTGACGAGGTCGCCGGCGCAGAAGTAATAATCGGCCGGGATGTCCATCAGTCGGCGTAACGCGCCGGCGTCACCGTGGATGTCGGAAAAAATCAGCAGCTTCACCACTCCATCATATTTCTATGGCAGGATATTCGTATGCCCCGTCCTATTCACTTTGAAATCCCGGCGTCCGATCCGGAGCGTTCGATAGCGTTCTACGAGAAAGCCTTCGGCTGGAAGTTCAGCAAATGGGAAGGTTCACCGCACCCTTACTATGTGATCTCGACGGGGGAGGGGCCGGGCATCGATGGCGGCCTGATGCTTCGCCACTCTCCGAATCAACCGTGCGTGAATACAATAGCGGTGCCCGATCTGGAAGCCACGATGGCTACTCTGGCCGAAGCGGGAGCGGAATGCGCGCTGCCGAAGATGGCGATACCGCGGGTCGGGTGGCTTGCGTACTACAAGGATCCGGATGGCCACATGTTCGGAATTTTGCAGAACGACCCGGAGGCGAAGTAAGAGGCAGTCTTGAAACGCGGGCGCGCGAGCCGCGCCGGCGAACGGATTGGGTGGAACCCGTAAGATCAGAATGTGCTGGATCGGGTTCGAAGCTTTGCCGGTAAATATGACAGGATCGCGGTCGCTGTGTCGGGCGGCGCCGATTCGGTGTTCCTGTTGACGGCGTTGCGCGAACGAGGCGAAGCCGCAGCCGTACTGCATGTTAACCACAAACTTCGGGGCGCGGACTCCGATGCCGACGAGGCGTTCGTTCGCGAACTGGCGGAGAATGCCGGCCTGGCGTTCCACAGCTCATCGCTTGAACCCCGCGAAGGCAACACGGAACAGGAAGCGCGCCGGCTTCGCTACGGGTTCTTCGCGGAGTGCATCGCGAAAGGCATCTGCGATTCGGTGGCTACCGGCCACACACTCGACGATCAGGCTGAAACTGTGCTGTTCCGTTTCCTGCGCGGCTCGGGCTCGGCGGGTCTGAGCGGAATTCGACCTTCGACCGAAAACCACATCATCCGGCCGCTGTTGAGCGTGGGGCGGGAGGAAATCCGCGATTGGCTGCGCGCCCGGAATATTTCGTGGCGTGAAGACAGCTCGAACGCCAACGTGGATTTCCAGAGGAATCGCATTCGGATGAATATCCTGCCGGAGCTGGCGCAGCTTAACCCGTCGCTCGCGGCCGTGCTGGCTTCGACCGCGGAATGGGCCCAGGGCGAGGAGGATTTCTGGACCGGCGAGCTCGATCGGCTGGAGCCGGAGTACCTGACCGCCGCGCCGGAAACTATCCTTATAGAGATAGAGCCGTTTGTCCGGCTGCCAATCGCCACGCAGCGACGGCTGCTGCGCCGCGCCATCGAACGGGTGCGGGGAGATCTCCGATCTATCGGATTTCAGCATGTGGAGGCCGTGCGCGCGCTGATGTCGACGCGGGAAGGGAGCGGAAGGATACAGCTTCCCGAACTGGACGTGTACCGCTCTTTCGACATGCTTCGGCTCGCGCCTCAGCATTTCGATGCACGGATTGAGCGTAACTTCTCTGTTCCCATGGAAATCCCGGGCGAAACGACGCTCGAGGAACGCCGGTTAACCATCGGGATGGAACTGATCGCGGCATCCGGCGTATATAATGGTGACGTGAATGCTCTGGACTGGGCGAAATGTCGCGGTCCACTGAATCTTCGAAACTGGCGCCCCGGAGACCAGTTTGACCGGCCAGAGCGTGGGGAAGGAGTCAAGTTGAAGACTTTGTTCCAAGACTACCGGATTCCGCTTTGGGAAAGGCGGCGATGGCCAGTTATTGTGTCAGGCGAGGAGATCGTCTGGACGCGGCGATTCGGAGCCGCAAGGGAGTTCGCGGCGTCGGCGAGGACCGAAACCATTCTCCTGGTGAGAGATGGAATCGAATCGGCCCGGCTGAACGTCTAACAGGTACGGTGCGGGCGGGAAGTCGGATGAGATGGGCAAAATGAGGTCTTGTGAACTCCAACGTTAAAACAATCATTTTCTGGGTCGTGGTGGTCTGCATGGCCGTATTGCTGTGGGCGGTGGTCAATCATCGCGGCGGCAAGCCCGACAGGGCGCTGAACTTCACACAATTCCTCAACGATGTGGATGCCGGCAGCATCAAGACGGCGAATATCGATACGTCCCAGGTCAAAGGCGACGACGTCAACGGCAACCAGTACCACACGGTCATTCCGGCCACCTATCCGGAGCTCTACACCAAGCTGAAAGATCACAACGTCACGATGACGATCAACGACTCCTCCGCCAGCGGATGGCTGTCGATGCTGGTGAATTTCTCTCCGATCATTCTGGTGGTTGGGTTCTGGATTTTCATGATGCGCCAGATGCAGAGCGGTGGGAACAAAGCCATGAGCTTCGGCAAGAGCCGCGCCCGCCTGCATTCCACCCAACAACGGAAGGTGACTTTTAAGGATGTTGCGGGGGTGGAGGAAGCGAAGGAAGAACTTCAGGAGATCATCGACTTTCTGCGCGAGCCACAGAAATTCCAGAAACTCGGCGGGCGTATTCCGAAGGGCGTTCTGCTCGTGGGTTCGCCGGGCACCGGCAAGACTTTGCTGGCGCGTGCGATCGCGGGTGAAGCCAGCGTGCCGTTCTTTTCGATTTCCGGTTCGGACTTTGTGGAGATGTTCGTCGGCGTGGGCGCGAGCCGCGTGCGCGATCTTTTCGAACAGGGCAAGAAGAATGCTCCCTGCATCATTTTCATTGATGAAATCGATGCGGTGGGCCGTCATCGCGGCGCCGGTCTGGGCGGTGGTCACGATGAACGCGAACAGACTTTGAATCAGTTGCTGGTCGAGATGGATGGCTTCGAATCGAACGAAGGCGTGATCCTCGTGGCTGCGACGAACCGTCCGGACGTACTCGATCCGGCTCTGCTGCGCCCGGGCCGTTTTGACCGGCGCGTGGTTGTAGGGCGTCCCGATGTGGGCGGCCGTGAAGCCATTCTCAAGGTTCACACCAAGAAAGTTCCGCTGGGCGACGATGTCGATCTCTCGGTTCTGGCCCGTGGTACACCCGGCCTGGCCGGAGCTGAACTTGCCAATCTGGTAAACGAAGCGGCTCTTTACGCGGCGCGTCAGAATCGCAAAGTTGCGATGATGATCGATTTCGAACTTGCCAAGGACAAGATCCTGATGGGCGCGGAACGGCGCTCGCTGATCCTGACGGACGCCGAGAAGCGCACGACTGCGTATCACGAAGCCGGTCATGCCATCGTCGCCGTGAAGGTGCCGAATGCCGACCCGCTCCATAAGGTCTCGATTATTCCGCGCGGCATGGCACTGGGCATTACGATGCAGCTGCCCACCGACGACAAGCACAACTACAGCAAAACCTACTGCGACGATCAGCTTGCGATCCTGATGGGCGGCCGTATTGCCGAGGAAATCTACCTGAATCAGATGACCACGGGCGCGGGCAACGATATCGAACGCGCTACCGAAATGGCGCGCAAGATGGTCTGCGAATGGGGCATGAGCGAACTTGGCCCGTTGAGCTTCGGCAAGAAGGACGAGCAGATTTTCCTGGGACGTGAAATCGCGCAGCACCGCGACTACTCGGAAGAAACCGCTATCCGCATCGACGAAGAAGTGAAGCGAATCATTTCGAACGGCTACAACCGCGCGCGCACCATCATCGAAACGCACTCAAAGGAAATGGTGAGAGTGGCTGAGTTGCTGCTGGAACGCGAAGTCCTGGATGGCAATGAGATCCGCTCGATCATGAGCGGTAACGATTTGCCGCCCATGAGCGGCTCGCGCGACACTGCCGATCACGAGACCCAGCAGGTCATCCGCCCGGATTCGGGTGGACGCCGTCTGCCTGGCCTGAACGAAGGCGAACAACCCGCCTGAGCCGGTTGTCTAATTCGCGGGGAAGGGCGTGCGTCGGCGGATAACATGCCCATTCCCCGATTCTCCAACTACATCTTCGACGTAGACGGCACTTTGGTCGATTCGGCGATTGATATTTGCGGAGCGATCCAGCAAGTGCTGTCGCCACACGTCTCTACCCCGCTTGAGTTCGATTACCTTCAGAGTTTCATCGGCTATCATCTGGACGTTTGCTTTCAGGAAGTGCTGCCTGAGTTTTCACGCGAGCAGCTGGATGAGCTGATCCGGCAGTATCGCGGCATTTACACCGGCCGCGGTCATGCCTCTACCAAACTCTATCCGGGGGTAAAGGAAACGCTCGCGGCGCTGCCGGGACGGAAATCCACTGCGACCACGAAGGGGACGCCAACGACGCGAATCGTTCTCGAAATGTTCGATTTGCTGCCGCATTTCGATCACGTGCAGGGCACCGACGGTTTCCCGTGCAAACCCGCGCCAGATGTTCTGCTGCGTTCGATGCAAGGCCTGGGCGTGGCCCGTCCCGAAGATTGCCTCTTCGTAGGCGATTCAGCCGCGGATATGGAAGCGGGGCGACGCGCCGGCATGCGGACCTGCGCGGTCCGGTACGGTTACGGCAAAGCCGAAGATATGGAGCAATGGTCGCCCGATTACTGGATTGAACATCCGGGCCAGCTCATTCCGATTGCCTGAGCAGTGGGGGCGACGAGGGATCTGGGACACTCCTGGCGGCTTCGAACTGCGAGGGGCGATTGTGAAGTCAATGCGATTTCGGATTTGCCAGGAGTCCGTCCTATTCGCTCAGAGGATTTATCCAGCGTAGGTTCGGGAAGCGGCGAAAATCCTGATCTGTTGAAGCAAGCGAAGATCCGTGTTCGATAGCGAGGGCGGCGATTACGGCGTCTGTCACCAGTGGTCCGCTGGTGCCGAAATCGCAGACCAGCTTTTCGAGAATCTCCGCATGCAGCGGTCCGGGGCTGACCGCGACCACGCCGGGCTGGGCACGCCATTCGCGGACGATTGCGAAGGTCTCACTGGCGGTCCTGGGGCTGGTCCAAAGCCTTGGATTTGTGCTGATCCGAATGAACGTCCACACCGTCACCCATGGCAGGCCAATCGTCTCCCCGCTTTTGAGCAGTTTTGAGAGCCACCTCGAAATCTGTTTATGCTGCGGAGAATCGGCGTTGTAAGCGTAGAGCAGTACGTTTGCGTCGAGGATCGTCATCGATGCCGCTCGCCCTCGCCGTATTCAGTCAGCGATTCGATGCTGTCGTAATTCAATCCAGGTTTGTAGCCCATATGGCTGGGCCTGATCTGCAATGTTCTTCGTTGGGTCGTATCGGTTCCAATCAATGCAGCTCTCAGCAAATCGTTCAGCGTGTCGCGAAAAGAAGCACCTCTCGTCTTACTTTCGTGTTTCACCCGCGCAATTACGTCATCATCGAGGGTAACGGTTGTTCGGATGCTCATGATGTTATAAATATAGCATCACAAGCATCATTCTGGTTTCGCAGAAACCGGGAATCTGAGTCCTTCGAAAATGAATCGTTCTATCTTCCTGATAGCAAAAGATCGCCGCCATGTCGCCGCCCCGTTTCAGTAAACCGACACCTGATTTTCATCCCCCGTTGTGGCGACCCGCCATGAGCCATTCACAACAATCTTCAAAAATCTTAAAGGCAAACCCCTCATCGACTTAGCGGGAAAACTATAGTTTTTCGCGGGCCGTTTTTTGGTGGCGGGATGGTAATGCTGTTGGCAGGAGCAGCATGTTATCTCTTCGAAAAACACTCACAGCGCTGAGCGCGGCAGTCATTCTGGTGCCGATGTTCTGCGGAAACATCTCGGGCCAGAACGCCCTTACAACGATTCAGGACACTCTGTTCAATGCGGACGGCGCGCGTTATAACGGCACCCTCTTCATCAAATGGAGCACGTTCGACACGGGGAATCCCGGAACCATTTTGCAGCAAAGCAAATCCGTCCAGGTCGTCAACGGCAATTTGCTGGTGCAGCTCGCGGCCAACAGCGGCGCGCTTCCACCGGCTAACGTTTACTCGGTTCTTTACCAAAGCGACGGCGACCAGCAGTACAGCGAAACGTGGACAGTGCCGGTGAGCACGACCGCGCTGAAAATCCCGCAGGTACGAACCGGCTCCGGCAACGGAAGCGGCGGGACGGCCGGCGGACTTACGGGAGGAACCACCGAATCCACGATCACCAATCTTGTCTCCGATCTCAACGCCCGTCCGATCAAAGGTCCGGGTTTCGGAGTCAACGGGCTGGCCGTGATCGATCAGAATGGACAGATCGAAACGGTGGTGGGGAATCCCGGCGATTGCGTCTTTGTGGATGGAACCACGGGGCCGTGCTCGTCGGGCCTGGTGCTGCCGACGTTCGTGAATGGCGAAACACCGGTGGGGCTGGTCAACGGGCTCAACCCTACATTCACTCTGGCCAACGCGCCCAGCGGGGCCAGTCTGCAGCTATTTCGCAATGGAATCCTGCAACAGGCGGGAGCCGATTTCTCACTCAACGGGTCAACCATCCAGTTCGTCGGCGGTGCAATCCCGCAACCTCTGGATATTTTGGTGGCTCAATACCGGATGGACCCGGGTTCGGCGGTTGGCAGCGGCCCTGCGGCCGGCCCTAGCGGAGTACCTGGTGCGAACGGGTGCGGAGCAGTGGGCGCCATCAGCAAGAGCGCCGGCTATCAAATTGTTCCGGGCGACAACGGCGATCTTCTTATTCAGACGGCGAATGCGAATTTCTCGCTTCCGGTCAGCGTACCGCCGCCTGGGTGGTGTGTTGTCCTGCTGGATACGAATTCGGCAAACATCGCGGTTGGCAACAGTGGTAATGCAATCAACGGAGTGAATGCGAGCTACTCTCTGCATTCCGGAAATACGATTTCGGTTGTTTCGGACGGCTCGGGATACTGGGTGTCGGGAGCAACCGGGCCGGCGGGAAGTGCCGCCACGATCGGCACGCTCGCGCAAAGAACCTATACCCTGGCTGTTGGCGGCACAGCGTCCGGCGGAGCCTGGTCACCGGGCGCGCTCATCGATACCGGCGTCGGCGGCACAGTGCTGGCGAATTTCGGAACGGCTATGGTCTTTTCGCATTCGGGCTCGGCCAGCAAGGCGATCTGGACATGGGCGGTCGATTCCAACTGGGATAATACGCAGCCCGTCAACCTGACAGTGGGGGGCTACGATGGCGCGGGAAGCCTGGGCAATTTCAAGTTCACCGCGCAAATCGGATGCCTAGCCACAGGCGGGTCCCGTACAGTCGTTTTGGGCAATCTCTCAGCGGCCACATTCACGATGGACGTCCCTGCGAATTACTATGAGGGCACCATGTCGGGGATCGACATGAGCCATTGCGCCGCGGGCGAGATCGCTTCCATCATAGTGACCCGTGACAACACTGTGGCAGGCAACAGCGCGGACGATGCCGCGATGGTGCGGTTCACGTTGAACTATTCGGACAAATAGAACAGGCGGGGCGGTCCTGCCTTGCAGAATCGCCCCGCCACACACACGAGAAAGGCATGGATAGCGGAATGGATTGGATTACTGTTGGACAGAAGGCCGCGGCGGAGATCAGGGCGGTAGCCGGAACTGTTGGCATCACCGGTTTCGGCGTCGGATTCATCAAATTGCTGCGGCACGCACCGGCGCCGGAAAAGGGGTCGGTCTGGGCGGGTTGCCTGTTCGATACATTGCAGGACCTGGTGAGCAATGATTCGCGAATCGGTGAGCGGCGGGCGGAGGCGGGCGAATTGCATGCGCCGGAATAGCCCCTTCCGTCGCCGAATTGAAGAACGGACGCTGATCGGCGATTATATTAGTCGCAGGAGGGAAATATATGGCTGGCGGATTTAAGCAGTTTCTGATGCGGGGCAACGTGGTCGATCTGGCAGTCGGTGTCGTGGTGGGGGCGGCATTTGGTTCGGTTGTTACGGAATTCACGAAGGATCTGCTCACGCCGCTGATTGCGGCCATCGTCGGAAAGCCGGATTTTTCCGCAATTCAGTTTGAGATTAATGGCAGCAAGTTTCTCATCGGCAACTTCGTGAATGCGGTGATTGCCTTCCTGCTGGTGGCGACTGCCGTTTACTATTTCGTTGTCCTTCCGATAAACGCGCTCATTGCGCGCGTTAAGAGAGATCCGGCGCCACCGGACCCCACCACGAAAAAATGCCCGGAATGTCTGAGTGAAGTGCCGATTCCGGCGAAACGCTGCGCGTTCTGTACCTCGCAGATCGCTTGAGCTTTCAGGTCTCTGATCCGGATTTGTTGCGGTTCAGTTCGGCCAGAGTCGTGCGAAGAACGGGCAATGTTGCGTTGTCCTTCTCGCCGCCGGTCTCTTCCTTCGACGCGATAATATCGGCCAGACTGGCGACGTGACTGACGATGCCTGGCTCAATTTCAAATTCGATGGCCGCCGGCAGCAAATCTTCGTAAGCACGCGAGCGGCCTATGGTGCCGAGGAGATCGAGCGGTCCGTAGATTGTCATCAACAGTTGGTGGCCGGGAGAGAGCAGGTGGGAGCTATCGGGCTCCAGTCGGCGCTCAGGCTGTGTGCGGTAGATTGCATTCATCTCACGCAATGCGGCGACGAGCCGCGCAACATTAGATTCGTTCCGCTGGTGAACGATATCGAGATCGAAGGTGTTAACAGGCGCGCCCTGCAGGACGGCTCCAACCCCACCCACGACAACGAAACGAACGCCGCGCTGTACGAGGAGACTGAGGATTTGCGCAAAATCAGGAGCGGGACTGGAAGGATTCACGGAGCCTCAGGATGGAGTTCACATGAGTCTGCAAAACATCGAGCCGCTGCCGAGGTGTTAATGAGAGCATCCAGCGGATTACTGTAACGTCAACGCCGGTATCGTCAACTTCGGTAACATCAACTGCCGTCTCTTTCCGATTCCCGGGCCGAATGGCTTGAGGCTCATACGCAGACTCCATGCGTCGTCAGTTTACCAGTCTTGAAGAGCCGGAACCTGGCGTGGCGCGAATCGACAATCGGTTGGCAGGCGTCGCCGCAACCGTGTGTTAGGGTAGTGATTTCCACCCCTCGCATGAACTTTGACCGGACTATCGCGCGCCTGATCGATCACACTATTCTCAAGCCGGACGCAATCCGGGAAGAAGTGAGAAACATCTGCGCCGAAGCACTGCGTTATGAGTTCGCAAGCGTTTGTGTGAACGCGTACTGGGTGCCGCTGGTGGCCTCCGAATTACGCGGTTCGCCCGTGAAGGTCTGCACGGTCGTCGGGTTTCCGCTCGGTGCTACCAGCACCGCGGCAAAAGTCGCCGAAACGCGCACCGCTCTGGCGGATGGCGCGCAGGAAATCGATATGGTGATCAACATTGGAGCTCTTCGGGGCGGCGAAACGAGCGTAGTGGAGTCCGACATTCGCGGCGTCGTCGACGTCAGCCATGCAGCCGGCGCTATCGTCAAGGTGATCATTGAAACCGCGCTCCTTAACGAGAGCGAAAAGATTCTCGCTTGCCAGTTGGCCAGGTCCGCAGGCGCCGATTTTGTCAAGACGTCCACTGGGTTCAGCAAGTCAGGCGCCACGGTCGAGGATATCGCGTTGATGCGGAGTACCGTGGGTCTTTCCATGGGCGTTAAGGCTTCGGGAGGAATCCGGACCCTTCAGGACCTGAAAGCAATGGTCGCCGCCGGGGCAACGCGGATCGGCGCCAGTGCGGGTGTCGGAATACTCGAAGCGACGTCCAATTCCGCGTCGTCCGGGTATTAGCATGGCTGCGCCGCGCGCCAAAACGCCCGTTCAATTCCGCGAACGCACGGACCTGCTGGACTTTCTGCTGGAAGTTTCCTCCGTCATGGCGGAGACGCTGGATCTCGATGCGGTTCTGGCCAGCATCGCGGACATTGTCCACCGCGTAATCCCGTTCGACCTTTTCGCCATCCTTCTGTATAACGAAAAGAAACAGGAACTGCGTATTCGGCACGCGGTCGGACATCGGGAAGACGTCGTGCGAAATCTGGCAATAGGCCTGGGCGAAGGCATTGTCGGAACGGCAGCGCAAACCCGCGAGCCGATTCTTGTCGCCGATACACGAACCGATTCGCGCTATCTTCCGACCTCGGACGTTGTCCGCTGCGAGCTCAGCGTGCCGATGATCGCACGCAAGCGACTGGTGGGGGTAATCGACGTACAATCGGCCCAGCCCGGAGCTTATTCCGACTACGAGCGCGCTCTATTGCGCCTGATTGGCGGCCGTGCGGGCGCCACTATCGATAATGCGATTCTCTATCGAAGGGCGGAACGACAATACCGGACCATCCGCGCGCTTTCGCGAATTTCACATGAGTTCTCCTCGATCCTGGATCTGGACGAACTGCTCGGCAAGATCGCATCGAGCGTCCGCACCCTGATCGATTACAGTGCATTCAGCATTCTGCTGGTGGATGCACCACGGCTTTCATTGCGGCATCGCTTCAGCCTGCGCTATGACCAACGCGTGAGCATCGATAACATTCCGATGGGGAAAGGCATTACGGGAGCCGCTGCAGTGGGTCGGGAGATTGTGCGCGTTCATGACACGGCGATCGACCCGCGCTATATCGCCACGGATTCCGGCATCCGCAGTGAGCTTGCCGTTCCGCTCATGGTTCACGATGTCGTTATCGGCGTCATGAATCTGGAAAGCGAGAGGATCGGCTTTTTCACGGAAGACCATGCCCGCACCATGAGTTTGCTGGCGCCTTCGGTGGCGATCGCCATCGAGAATGCGCGGCTTTATCAGGAAATCGGCGAGCGGGAACGGCTGATGCAGGAGGATCTGCGGGCGGCTTTCGATCTGCAGACGGTGCTGCTACCGCAGGAAGCGCCCGAAGTGGACGGTCTCGACATCGCCATCGGACTGCGCCCGGCGCGTGAAATCAGCGGCGATCTTTACGATTTCTTCGGCCATGGCAATTCGCAAATGCAGATCGCCTTTGGCGATTCCAGCGGCAAAGGCGCGGCCGCGGCGCTGTTTGGCGCGATGGTCAGCGGTCTGATGCGCACACTGGCTCCGCGGCGGCGTAACCCTGCCGAATTGATGAAAGCTCTCAACGACGCGCTGGTACATCGCAAGGTGGAAGGCCGTTATCTGACGCTCCTGCTGATGTTGTGGGATCCGCCATCGCGGTCGTTCCGAATGGCCAATGCGGGCGGCTCGCCCCCTATGATTTGCCGGGACGGCGAGATCATCAATCTGCGGGTGGAAGGCGTTCCTCTCGGCCTGCTGCCGGATCGGGATTATGAAGAAACGGGCTTCGAGGCGCGTTCGGGCGATCTTGTTGTACTCTACTCCGACGGCGTGTCGGACCACCTTTCGCCGACCGGCGAGGAATACGGCTCGTCGCGTCTTGGCAAGATCCTGCAGCGCGACTGCAAGCTCACTCCGCGGCAGCTCGTCAGGAACATTTTCGCCGATCTGGACGAGTTCAATACTGTGCGTTTCGACGATCAGACGCTGATCGTGATGCGCGTGAAGCGATGAGGCTGAATGTTCCACTATAAAGACAGAAGGCTCTTCTGCGAGCAGGTCGACCTCGAGGAAATTGCCCAAAAAATCGGCACGCCCTGCTACGTTTATTCGGAGCAGTCGATTATGGATGCCTGGCAGGCCTATGAAGACGCCCTGAGCGGACTTCCGCACTTGATCTGCTATGCCGTCAAAGCCAATTCCAATCTGGCTGTTCTTGCCAGGCTGGCACGGGCCGGGTCGGGCTTCGACATCGTTTCCGGAGGGGAACTGTTCCGGGTACTCAAAGCCGGCGGAGACCCGGCGCGCGTGGTCTTTTCCGGGATGGGAAAGACTGCCGCGGAAATCGAGTTTGCGCTGAAGGCCGGCATCCGGAACTTCAATTGCGAATCGGAGTTCGAGCCTGCGCTGATCGACGAAATCGCCGGATCGCTGGGCGTCACCGCGCAATTCTCGCTGCGGGTCAATCCGGACGTGGACGCGGTTACGCATCCTTATATCAGCACGGGATTGCGCGATCACAAGTTCGGGGTGGATATCGCAGCGGCAACGGAGATTTACCGGAAAACACTCTCATTGCGCAACGTCCGTGCCTCCGGCGTCAGCTGTCATATCGGTTCCCAGATCATCGACTATTCGCCCATTCTTGAGGCGGCCGGCAAAGTTTTGAGCCTGGTGGAGACGCTTCAAAGTGAAGGTCTCGGGATCGATCATATCGATCTGGGCGGCGGCCTGGGAATTTCGTATCAGGAGAATGAAGATGCTCCGCTGATCCGCGATTTCATAACGGATCTGCGGGATCGCATCGGCAGAGCGGGCCTGACGGTCATGATTGAGCCGGGACGGTCAATTGTCGGGCCTGCCGGAGTCTTGCTGACCCGGGTTCTTTATCGAAAGAAGAGTCCCGCGAAAGAATTTGTTGTGGTGGATGCGGCCATGAACGACCTCATCCGTCCCGCGCTGTACAAAGCCCATCATGAGATCAAACCGCTGCGGCGGACGGAGGGCGGCTCCGTCATCGCCGATGTCGTGGGCCCGGTTTGCGAGACCGGTGACTTTCTGGCGCGTGATCGCGAGATGCCGGACGTCCGGCCCGGATCGTGGCTTGCGATTGCATCCGCCGGGGCTTATGGCTTCGTTCAGGCATCGAACTACAACTCGCGGCCGCGCGGGGCTGAAGTTTTGGTGGAAGGGGACAAGTGGCGCGTCATCCGGTCACGCGAAACCTTTGAAGATTTGATCCGGGGAGAGAGTTTATGAGTGTCGGTTCTGGCGCGACAGGAATCGATCCGCGCTTTCCGATTGGCCGTTTTGAATACCCGCAGACTGTATCGGCCGCGGAGCGGGAGGGAATGTTGAAGCGACTGGAGACAACTCCGGCCCGGCTGCGGGCCGCAGTCTCCGGCTTATCCGTCGCTCAACTGGACACGCCCTATCGTGACGGCGGCTGGACGATTCGGCAGGTGATCCATCACATACCGGACAGCCATATGAACAGTTACGTCCGGTTCAAGCTGGCTCTGACGGAGCACGAACCGCAGATCAAAACCTATGACGAAGCGGCCTGGGCTCAGCTCGGCGATACCGGGGAAACCCCTGTTGAAACTTCGCTGAAGCTATTGGAAACGCTGCACGCGCGCTGGGTGACGCTCCTGCGCGGGCTCACGGAAGAGCAGTGGCAGCGGCGCATGATGCATCCTGTCAATAGCCTGTTGCGGCTCGATCAGGTTCTGGCGCTGTATGCGTGGCATGGCGACCACCATCTTGCGCATATCACGAATGCGCTGTAATCGCCGCCAAGCGAGGTGCGGCGCGTCTATTCGTCGTCGTCCTCGTCGTCTTCATCTACTTCGACTGGCGCTTTGACTTTCTTTGGCTTCCCAGCGCCGCGCGATCGGAATCTCGAGAAGAACCCGCCTTTCGCCGGTGCGGCATCTGCAACCAGCTCACTCCCAGGCTCCGCAAGATTTAGCGGTTGGGCATCGTCGCCGTCGGATTGACCGAGGGAGGCGGCGGATCGGTCTTCAGCGGGCAGGTTTCGCGGAAAATCGTCTTCGTCCTCATCTTCATCGTCAGGCCCGTTGTCGGGTTGGTCGGTCTTCGTGTAGTAGTAAGTGTATTTGCTGTAGAGTTCCCCGGCCCGCGCGCCATTGGCGACGATGCCGAGCACGTTGTTTTCGCAAAGCGTCTGGATGGCGCGAACCACGCTGTCATAGGTGGTGGAACCGATCCGAACCACGAGGATGATGCCGTCGGTTATGGTTGCGAGGAGATTCGCATCCGCCGAGAACAGAAGAGGAGGCGTATCGAGAATCACCCAGTTGAACACTTTGCGGAACGAATCCAGCGTGTAGCGGACTGGCCGCATGTTCAGCAACTCGAGGGGATTTCGAACGGCGGAGCCGGCTGGCAGGATATATAAATTGGTGCCCTCGACGTGCCGAATGCACTCTTCGAGGGATTTCTCACCCAGCAGGAAATCCGAAAAGCCGGGGGTGCGTTCGCACTGAAACTGCTGATGGACAACGGGACGGCGCAGATCGAGATCGGCGAGCAGGACCGGTAGTTCAAGTTGCGCCTGAGCCAGAGCGAGATTACAGGCGGTGAAGGTCTTCCCTTCAGCCGGCGATGCGCTCGTGCAGACTATGACTCTCAAATCCTGCTGGGCCTGCATGTGATTGAGGCGCGTGCGCAGGCTGCGAAATTCTTCCGAGGCGCCGTCATGCGGTTCCGCGGGATTGATGAGGTGCGCTTCGGGCGCTGGCCGGAACGGAATGGTCTTGCAGCGGGCGAGGAATGCGCGGGCATCGATCTGCAGCCCACCTGTTTCAGGCCGCATCAGACCGTTGGCCGGCGCGGAGGGATTGGGAACCTCCGCCGGGGCGCTTACACCTGCGACTCCGCCATCTTCCTTCACTACAAGCGCATGGCCGTCGTCTCCCGATGGGGGGCCATCGAGTGTTCCATCCAGCAGTTGCTCGGCGCGGCGGAGCGCATCATGTACGCGGCTCATATTTTTCTTAGCTTCTCTTCATTTGTGGTTGCCGAATTGTGTCAGACCGAGCTGATCTTCGCTAGCCCTTTGGAGGGTTTAACGTGTGGGAATAGTAATAGTAATACGAGCCGCTCACGGCGACAGCGCCCAACAGCACGGCAGCCGCCCATGCGAGATATGTCAACCGTCGCTTTCGTTTCACCAGCATTGTGTTCTCAAGCAGTGGAATACTACAGAGAACCGGCAGATTTGTGTAGGCGCGGACGTCTTTGAGATTCTTCAGCGAGGTGTCCTTGGCTTCCTGAAGTCCGGCCATCCCAAGACCCAGAATGATCGACATGGCGAACCCGGCGCCGATGATCATCAACCGATTCGGCTTGGTGGGCGCCGCGGGTAAATTGGCGGTGTCCAAAACTTCCAGAATCTCGCCCGCTTTTCGCGAAATGAGCTGGCCGGTCTCATCGGCGAGCTGCTGTTTCTTTTGAAGATCCAGATAGTTCTGTTCCGCAAGCTGCTTGTTATGATTCAGTTCCTCGTAGTCCGCCTCAAGACCTGTAGTGGCCTTGAGCGATTGGCTGATGGCTTCGCTTTCTTTCTTGTATTCGTCCTGCTCAGCCTGCAGTTTCGCGATGTCGTCGGCCAGCATCTTTTGCTTGGCATCTATATCTTTGTTAGTCTGCTCAACCTCGTGCGCCATCTGCTGCTGGCGCAGCTGCGCGAGTCTCTTTGCAACGTCTTTGGGCTGCTCTCCGCTCGCGGCGCTCGCAGCATCCGCATCAGCCTTTGCTGCGATTTTTTTCATCAACTGGTCGCGCCGCGCTTTATATCCATTTAACTGTTCCTGGGCAAGCTTGAAGGGCTTATATTTATCGGGATTGTACTGCTTGCGCATCTGCTCCAGCTGAAATTCCGAATTTTCGATGAACTTATTCAGCGCAACCAGATCCTGATTCTCCTTCGCTTCCGGACTGCCCGGCACAGTGGTCGCTGTCAGCACCTCCATCTGAGCCTGCTGTTGTTCGTAAAAATCGAGCTTCGACTGATTCGCAGCTTTCTGAGTTTCCAACTGTTCAATGGTCTGCTTGTCGCGGAAGATCTGCTCGCCGGTGCTGGTAATCTTTGCCGTGTATGCCGATTCCCGTGCGATATTCAGCTGTACCTGTTCCGGCAGTTTGCCTTCATTGCCCTGTTTGAACGCGGTCAGTTTGTCGCTCGCGTTGGTCAGTTCCGCTTTGGCTTTGTTCAGCATTTCGCTGACGAAGCCCTTAACCGCATCCTGCCCCGTCTTCTGGGTATTCTGGTTTTCTTCGTCGAACTTGGCGACCAAAGCTCCTACGGTTTGCTGAGCGAGGTACTTGTCTTTATAGCTGAACGATATATCGAAGGCGGAAGCACGCCTTCCCATAGCACCCGGCAACGCTATAAAGTCGATGTGAATCGCGTTCTTCATGTCTTCGATCACGTCTTCGAGAGGTTTGGATTTCTGTTCGTCTTTGTACAGCTGAAGGCGGGGATCGCTGATGATCGCAGAGAGCGACCCGCGACTCAGGATCTCAGTTTCCATCGACTGAATACGTTCGTTCAGCGTGCTGCTGATTGTCGACTGCACCATGGTGTCGCTGATCTGCGCCGGGGTGATCTGCATGGTGGCCCTGGACACGTACACATTGGGCAATGCGAATGCAACGCAGATCGAGACCACCATGCCGAAAAATGCCGGGCCCGCGATCCAGACGGCGTGCCGCCGTCCGATATCGATGTAGTCCTCCACATCGAGAGTTCGTCTTGAAATACTGAACGATTGGGTTGGTACCATTTTTAAACTCCGCTAATCGGGAACATAAATAAGATCCCCATCCTGAATCACGATATTCTGCTCCAGATGGCGGCCCTTCACGACATCTTTGTAGTTAAACTTGAACTCTTTGGTTCCCCGCCGCAGGACAATCTTTTTCTTGTTAGCGAATTCGGTGAATCCGGCGGCCGCCAGTGCGTCCAATATTCTGGTTTCCCGCTGCAGCGGAGCAGGTCCCGGTCTCTGGACTCCTCCGACCAGAGTGTATTGCTTGCTGTTGGTTCGAAGTATCTGGACGCTGACCTCAGGATCCAGAATTCCCGCGTCGTCCCGGAGTTTTTGAGCGATCAAATCTGTGAGCCCGGGAATCGTCAAGCCGGCAGCCCTGAAATACCCGATCATCGGCAGGGAAACCCGTCCGTCGAGGCCAATCACATACGTTCCGCTGACATTTTTTTCTTCAATCACCGTGACGCCTATGACATCGTTGACACCCAGGACAGAAAGAGGTGTATCGTCTTTTTCGGGAGGCGCCTTTGCCGCAGTTCTGGGGATATCGGGTCTGGACGGAATCTCGGTAGGCTGCGGAGGGGTGGCCTGGATGGCTTTCGGCTCAGCATCAGGGTTGGTCGCCGCCGGCGGTTTCCCGGCGTTTTCTTCAATAGCCGGTGTCGCCTGCAAAGACAGGTCGCAAAATGCGGGGCCTGGCGGACAACCGGCGGGATTCGTTGCAGGTTTCGGGGCGGCGGGCGGCGTGGAAAGAGAGGGTTTCGCGGACGGAGCCGGGGAATCGGAAGATGGCGTTGGATCGGAATTGACTGATTGGCTGAAGCCGAGACAAGCGACCGCAAAGAATATGGACACGGTCCTCATCCAGACTGTCGACCCTCGTTTGATGCCCACTTTATAAATCGTAGCAAGACGGACAGTCCTACGAGAATATACTTCGGTGTATGGGACATAGTACTTTACACCAACGAGCATGGTTCCTGGCGAAGACAGACCCTGAAACGTACTCAATAGAACAATTGGCGAAGGAGAAGCGAACTGTCTGGGATGGTGTTCGCAATCCGCAGGCATTGAAGGCGATCCGGGCCATGGAAGTGGGCGATGGAGTCTTTGTTTACCACAGTATGGGAGACGCCGCCGTGGTCGGAATCGCGGAGGTGACCGGCGCGGGCCGCCCTGATCCCGGCAATCCCAAACTGGCCGTCGCGGAGTTCCAGTTTGTCGGCATGATCGATCCGCCGGTTACTTTGCGCGAAATCAAGGAGTGCGGCGAGTTTTCCGACTGGGCTCTCGTCCGGCAAAGCCGCCTCTCGACCATGACGGCGCCGCCGGAATTCGTCGAGTGGATGCGTGCCAAACGCCCAAAGATGAAGTTCTAAACCGTGTAGTTGCCATTGCAGGGGAGCAATATTTATTCCAAATATGGAATATTTGTGTTTAGGCGCAAAGCTAAGTGCTTTGTTTGGAACGTTTTTATTTCTGCCGACTACCGCATTGCTGGCATCCCAACTGCACATAGAATAAGTATGTGGAGGTGTGTATCGACACCGCCATGCTTTCGCTTGCGACATGCTTCAGGAACTCAAATTTCAGCTCTCGACCGCAGTATTGACGGTTGTGACCATCGCGGCAGCTATTGCCGCGGGGGTCAACTACGAGCAGAACAACAAATTCCGGCTGCCTGACGACGGCGTTGTCTGGTCGGACCATGCCGGCGGAGTCACAGCGAGCCGGGTTGTTCCGGATGGGCCGGCAGACCGCGGCGGCATCCGCGCGGGCGACATACTTCGATCCATTCAGGGAATCACGATTGGGCGCGCGGACGACGTGCCGCGGACGCTGGCGGCCATCGGCGCCTGGGGAAAGGCCGCATACGATCTGCAGCGCAAGGGCGTGGAACACGTGCCAGCCACGGTTTTCGTGGGCGAAGTGCGGCGAGGCGCTGCGATTTCCTACCAGTATCTGGTGGGCGCGGCATACCTGGCAATCGGGCTCTTCATCTATTTCCGGCGCGGAAGTGCCACCAAGGCGCGGCATTTTTACGTTTTTTGTCTGGCTTCATTCGTTATTTCGTGTTTCCATTACACCGGAAAACTCAATGCGTTCGATCAGGTGATGTATTGGGGCAATGTGGTGGCCGGCTGGCTGGCGCCCGCGCTGTTTCTCCATTTCTGCCTCGGTTTCCCGGAGCCGCGGCCATGGCATCGACGCTGGATGACGGGCGCAATATACGCCCCGGGAATACTGCTGACGCTGGTATCGGTGGGCTTCGCTACGGGGGTGCTTTTAGCTCCGAACTATTCGTCGCTCGAAGTCCGGGATGTGCTGGACCGTTGCTGGCTGGGCCTGCTCACCATCACGTACTTTGCAAGCGGCGCGGTGCTGCAGAGCGGATACCGGAAATCGGAAGACACCGTCGTGCGGCAGCAGCTCAAGTGGCTGCGTAATGGAATCGTCTTCGGCTTCGCTCCATTCGGGCTTCTGTACGCCGCGCCCTACGTGACCGGGACGTACATCCTCGACACCCCGTACCTGAATTACGCGGTCCTGACGCTGCCTCTGGTTCCGCTCACCATCGCCTATGCCATCGTGCGTTACCGGCTGATGGATGTCGATATCATTTTCCGCCGCGGCTACGCGTACACACTGGCCACTTTATGTGTACTGGCTGCGTTCTATGCGATTGTGCTGGGAGTCAGCCAGCTGGTGCATGCCAGTTTCAAGGACATGAGCAGCACCAATCTCGTGATCGTGATGCTGGTGGCGACGTTTCTGTTCCAGCCCATCCGGAACTGGATACAGGAGCGCCTCGACCGGTATTTCTACCGCGACCGCTACGACTACCGCCGCACGCTCATTGAGTTTGCACGCGAGCTGAATTCGGATTCCGATCTCGATCCCATGCTGCAGTCCGTTGCCGATCGGCTCATGCAGACACTTTCCATCCGGCACGTCGCGTTCTTTATGGCCGATGAAGGTGGCGGCAATAACCCGGAAAGCGCTTCCGAAGCTTCGGCTTCCGGCGAGCTTGGATGGAAGCTGCGGCTGACGATGGGTTCCGGCGCCCGCGCCCTCGCGGCCGGCGAATCTCTGGATCTCAGCTTCCTTGCATGGCCGCAGAAAGCGCCGTATTTGTTCTTCGAACGAACCCGCTACCATCTGGATATTGTCGCCACCAACTGGCCCGCTTCCGTTCGACAGACAATCGCCGATCTGGACCTGAATTATTACCTGCCCTGTACAGTGCGCGGCCGGACTATCGCGTACGTCGGGGTCAGCCGCACGGAAACCGGAGAGTTTCTTTCGAGCGACGACGTGGAACTGGTGATGACGCTGGCCAATTACGTCGGCATTGCCATTGAGAACACGAATCTCTACCGGTCGCTCAAAGAAAAGGCCGATGAATATGAACGGCTGAAGGAATTCAGCGAAAACATCGTGGAATCCATCAACGTGGGCGTGCTCGCCGCGGATCTCGAAGACCGCGTGGAGAGCTGGAACTCGCAGATGGAGCGACTGAGTGGAATCGGGCGTGCCGATGCGCTGGGACGCCGCCTTGCGGAGCTTTTCCCGGCATCTCTGATGGAGCAACTGGACCGCACGCATGGCGAAATGCGCATCCAGCATCTGGACAAATTTCAACTCGATTCCACCCATGGTGAAATAACCGTCAACATCGCGATTGCGCCGCTGGTGTCGCGCGAACTGGAACAGATCGGCCGTCTGGTTATCTTCGACGACATCACGGCCCGCGCCGAACTGGAGCGCCGCCTCATCCAGGCCGACAAGCTTTCAAGCATCGGGCTGCTGGCCGCCGGCGTGGCGCATGAGGTCAATACTCCGCTCGCCGTGATTTCGAATTACGCGCAAATGCTGGCCAAGCAGGTTTCCGGCGACGAGCAAAAATCGCGCATGCTCGAAAAGATTTCGGGCCAGACCTTCCGCGCGAGCGAAATCGTAAACTCGCTCCTCAATTTCTCGCGCACGTGGACCTCGGATGTCGCCGCGGTCAACGTCAACGCCGTTATCGAAGAAACGCTGGCGCTGCTTGAGCATCAACTCCGCAAGGCCGGCGTGGAAGTCCAGACAGACCTTTGCCCGGGGCTCGAATCCGTCCGCGGCAACCAGGGCAAACTGCAGCAGGTATTTCTGAACCTGTTCCTGAACGCGCGCGATGCCATGGAGCCGCGCGGGCTCCTGAAGGTTGTCACGCGCCGCAATGATAAGGGCATCGAAGTGGACGTCGTCGATACCGGACACGGCATTGCACCCGAGCACATGGGCCGCATCTATGACCCGTTTTTCACCACGAAGGGCGTCAAGAAGGGCACGGGCCTCGGACTTTCTGTCACCTACGGCATTATTCAGGAACACGGTGGCGCCATTGAGGCGGTATCGAAGCCGGGTGAAGGCACCTGCTTCCATCTGGAATTCCCGGTCGTCCGCAAAGCGGTGACTGCGTGATGACGCCGGCACGTGATAACTCGCCGGGGGGCGCCGCATTAGCCGGAAGTTCGAGAGAGCGACAGGGCCACGCACCGAAAGCGCGCATCCTGATCATCGACGATGAGGTGGAGATCCGCGAGAGCCTGGAAGCGCTGTTGACTTCCGAGGGCTATGACGTGGAACTGGCCCAGAGTGCGACCGAGGGCGAGCGCAAGCTGGAATCACGCGCCTGGGATCTGGTGCTGCTCGATCTCATGATGCCGGACAAATCCGGCATGGAAGTGCTGCGCGATGTCCGTGAGCGCGACCGTCATACGCCGATATTTATGATCACGGCCTGGGGCGGAGTGGAAGCCGCCGTCCAGGCGGTAAAGCTTGGCGCCAACGACTACGTTTCCAAGCCGTGGGATAACGACAAGCTCATCATCGAGATAGAGCGCGCCATTTCCGGCCAGCGGTTGCTCGATGAGAATACGCAGCTCAAGCGTACTCTCAAGCAGCGTTACAGCTTTCCGAACATTGTCGGCAAGAGCGACCGCATGCTCAAGGTGCTGGATCTGGTTTCGCAGGTGGCTTCGAGCCGTTCCACCATTCTGATCACGGGCGACACAGGTACGGGCAAGGAGCTGATCGCCAAGGCTATTCATTCCAATTCTCCCCGTGTCGATTACTCGTTTGTGGCGGTGAACAGCGGTTCGCTGCCGACCGATCTGCTGGAATCCACGTTGTTCGGTCACGTTCGCGGCGCTTTTACCAGCGCTGTTCAGAACAAGAAGGGCGCGTTCGAAGTCGCGAACAAGGGCACCATTTTCTTCGACGAAGTCGGGACCATCGGCCCGGAGACCCAGGCCAAACTGCTGCGCGTCATTCAGGAAAAAGAGTTCACTCCCCTCGGCTCGAACGAAGTTATCAAGGTTGACGTCCGGATTCTTGCCGCCACGAATGCCGACCTGCGGAAGATGGTGGACGAGAAGAAGTTCAGGGAAGACCTGTACTACCGGCTCAATGTCATCAATATCAACCTGCCGCCGCTGCGCGACCGGCGCGAAGATATTCCGGCGCTGATCCAGCACTTCCTCGAACGCTTCTGCCGCGAAAACGATAAATACCTCGACGAGCACGGGCACACCCAGCTCCGCCTGGAACCGGAGGCTATGCAGTTGCTGATGGATCATGGCTGGCCGGGCAATGTGCGCGAACTGGAAAACGTTGTGGAGCGGGCGGTGGTGCTGGCGGCGGTGCCGGTAATCACGGTAGACGTACTGCCCGACTATCTGGTTCAGGCGGCCGGCATTCGCACACGGCCCAGTGAAAACGGCGCGCTGCCTCCGGATGCCTCGCTGTTCGAAATCGTGGCCGAATTCGAGCGCCGCACGATCGTGGAACATCTGGACCGCTACAACGGCAGCCAGACGGACGCGGCGGAAGCGCTGCGAGTTCCGCTTTCCACTCTGAATCAGAAGATCAAACGTCTGAATATCGACGTGAAAAAACGCAGCGAAAAATCGGCGTGAACCGCCCCGCATTCGCGCCACCGTTAAAGTAGTAACAGTGGCTTCACCGAGGGAATTCAGTCCAAAATTCTGGTCTTTGATCGGCGCTACATTTCTGGGGTTCGTGGGAATGGGCACCGTACTGCCCGCACTGGCTCCGCATGTCCGGCGCGATCTCGGCGGTTCGGATCATACGGTAGGCTTCGTCATTGGCATCTTCTCCGTGGTTGCGCTTTGCAGCCGCGTGTTTTCCGGGCCTCTGGCCGATGGCAAAGGCCGGAAGGTCGCGTTCCTCTCAGGACTCGCCAGTTGCACAATTGCCGGAGCCATTTACCTGCTGCCCCTCGGGCTCACGGGTGTTTGGCTCGGCCGGTGTTTTCAGGGGCTGGGCGAAGCGTGCCTTTATACCGGGGCCGCCGCCTGGGCTGTCGAACTCGCCGGCACCGAACGCAGCGCGCAGGCGCTCGGCTATCTCAGCAGCGGCATCTGGGGCGGGCTTTCCGCCGGACCTGTAGTTGGAAGCTGGCTCGGCACCTTCGAACGCGCGGCGGTCTTTCAGGTGCTGGCCGGAGCAGTCGGCTTCCTGATGCTGACCCGCATTCCGGAGCATTTCACACCTCACCGAGACGGCATCGCTTTTCGTCTCCCTTCGCGAACCTTGCTGATGCCGGGTCTTGCTATCGGCTTCGTGAACGTCCACTATCCCGTCGTTACCGGCTTTCTGGTGCTGCATCTGGCGCGCTATGGCAACTCGGGTCTGGCGGCCTTCACCGCGTACGCCGGAGCCATGCTGTGCTCGCGCTTCTTTCTGGGCGGATTGCCGGACCGGGTCCACCCACGCCTCACGTTTTACTTCGGGCTGTCCTCAATGGCGATCGGTTTGCTGACGCTGGCCAGCGGTCCGCGCCCGGCTATTGCCGTCACCGGCGCCGCTCTGCTCGGCCTTGGCTTTTCGTTCCCGTTTTCTTCCATTGCTTCCACCGTGATGCGCCGCTCGCATAACCATGAGCGCGGCGTTGTCGTCGGGACGCTCAGCGCGTTTTACGATCTGTTCGTGGGCGCCGGGTCGTTCGCGGCGGGTGCGATAGCCTCGAAGTTCGGCTACTCAGCGACCTTTGTGATGGCGGCAGCGGCCCTGCTGGCTTCCGCAGTGGCTGGGTGGTACGTCTTGCCGGTGGAAGCCGGTCAGACGCTGCTTGAACCGAGCAGCGCAGTATAAGTCTTCAGGAAGAAGCCGTCCGTCATTCCGGCAATGTAATCGCAGACAGCCCGGTGCACGGGTCGAGCGTCGCCGGGCTCACTTTCACCGGGCAACATCTCTGGATGCGCCATGAAGTACCCAAACAGCCGCTCGAGTTGTTCCATGGATCTCACGCGGTCTTCCGACAACTCACTCGATGAATATACCCTCTGGTAAAGAAACTTTTTCAGCTCCCGACTGGTCGCGCCCGCGTCGTTCGTGAAGCGGACAATACGCGAGGGAAATTGGCGGACTTCCTCCACATTCTGAACGCCGGCCGCGCGCGCCGACGCCACAGTCCCGTCGATCAGCCCCGAAACCAGACCATCGATCAGATGCCGCAATGATTCGTGAAACCGCTCGCGTTCGGTAGCTCCCGGGAAACTGGTTTCCACAGTTTCGAGAATCTCCGCGTATACAGGAACGGCCGCGGCGATATCTTCCGGCCGCAATAACTCGGCGTCATAGGCGTCGTCGAGGTCGGCCGCGTTATAGGCTGTTTCATCGGCGAGATCGATCAATTGGGCTTCCAGCGGCGGCCGCAATTCCGGAAGGTATTGGTCGAGAGCGGGAGATTCGCCGGGTGTCAGATCGCGCGAATGCTTCACAATTCCCTCGCGCACTTCAAAGGTAAGATTGAGCCCGGGAAAGCGCGGGTACCGGCTCTCCAGCATATCCACCAGCCGCAGCGCCTGCACGTTGTGATTGAAGCGCTCACCATAGCGCTGCATTTCCCGATCGAGCGCTTCCTCGCCTGCGTGCGCGAAGGGAGGATGCCCCACGTCATGAACGAGCGCCAGAGCTTCGGTGAGATCTTCGTTCAGACCAAGAACTCCGGCCACGGTGCGGGCAATCTCCGCCACTTCGATCGTGTGTGTCAGGCGGTTTCGGAAGTGGTCGGAAAGGTCAGGAGCGAACACCTGGGTCTTGTTTTCCAGGCGGCGAAACGCGCGCGAATACACGATTCTGTCGCGGTCGCGCTGAAATGGATTGCGGTACGCGTGCTCGGGTTCAGGATAGCGTCGGCCGCGGGATTCATCGCTCGAGAACCGCAGGTGGCTCAGCATACCTGAGACTGGAATGTCGTTTATTTTTTCGCGGGCAGCTCGCCAAGGGCGGTAACCGCGGACTGGCTGATGTCGTTATGCTCATCCGCGATAGGCAACAGAAGCTTACGTGCTTCTTCCGGCTGCGTGGCGGCAATACCCTTCGCGAGAGTGACAGTGGCCTGGTCTTTCGAAACCATCGGAGTCGGGTTGGCAATCAAGTCTTTCAGGATGACCTGAGCGTCTGCCGACTTGTCGAGTGCGAACAACAGTTGCGCCTTGCCCAGCTTCGCGAGAGAAGCGAAATCGGACCCCGCACCCGAAATGACGTGGTCGTATTTCTTCAGTGCATCGTCCGTCTTGCCCGCGATAACGTCGAGCCCGGCCAGATAGAATTCCGCGGCGTAGGCTTCTTCGGAGCCGCCGTTTTCGGAAATGATCGCGTTGAAAGCTTTGTGGACCGCGTTCGATTTCGCTTCTTCCGTCGCGAAACTCACCGCGCCATTGGTTGGAGTGGCAGCTATGGGAGCGTTTTCGAGCGTGAGCGCCGCAGCCAGTTGCTGCTGACGCGCATCCCGCCTCGAGCTGATGAAGAACCAGGACCCGAGCCCGATAACGAGGACAATCAGCGCCGCAATGCCAGCCTTCATCACCAGCGGGCGATGGGTGACCAGAAAATGGGTCGTCTCTTCGACCTTAAGCGCAACATTATCCTGCTTTAACTCTTTACGGCTCAAATGCGTTGACACGGATACCTCGGGATGGAATTACACCCTGATATTAACATGTTGTTACGCGATGTCCCGATTCCTGCTGACCACTTTTGGATCGTTGGGCGACCTGCACCCGTATATTGCTGTGGGCTTGGGACTTCGCGATCGCGGTCACCAGGTGGCTATAGCTACTTCGGAAGGGTACCGGGCCAAGGTGGAGGGCGAGGGTATTGGGTTCCACGCCGTGCGGCCCAACCTCGCCATTTCAAACCCGGACCCGGCGATGATGGCGCAGGCACTTCATCCGCGGACCGGAACGGAGTATGTAATCCGCAAATTGATGATGCCGAGTCTTGAGGCTTCGTTCGACGACCTGATGCTTATAGCGCCTCAGTTTGATCTCATGGTGGGGCATCCGATCTCTTACGCGACGCCGCTTGTCGCTGAGAAACTGCGGCTGAAGTGGATTTCGGTTGCTTTGCAGCCAGCGGCGCTGATTTCGGTAACCGATCCGCCATCCATTTCCGGCGCGCCCTTTCTCGATCGTTTTCGCGGCGCGGGGCCTGGCTTCTGGACCGCCTGGGGCAGATTCGCCCGCTGGATGGTGAGAGGCTGGGGGCAACCCGTGAATGATCTTCGACGGAGGATTGGTCTCCCGGAAGTCCGTAACCCGATTCTCGACGACGTGTACTCTCCTTACGGAAGTCAGGCATGGTTCTCCGGAGTTCTTGCCAGGCCACAGCCGGATTGGCCCACGAAGACAACGATCACGGGTTTCCCGTTTTATGACAGCCTGGCTCCGGCGCAGGGATGTCCGGAACTCTCGCGATTCCTGGACGCCGGGCCTCCGCCGGTTGTTTTCACCCTCGGGTCTTCCGCGGTTTTCGACGCCGGAAAATTCTACGCGGAGAGTGCCGAGGCAGTCAAACAACTCGGATGCCGGGCAGTGCTGTTGACCGGCGTCGGCGTAAAGAGCGAGTTGGCGAATCCTCTGCCTGACAGAATTCTGATGACCGAATACGCCCCTTACTCTGAATTGTTTCCGCGTGCCGCGGCCGTAGTGCACCAGGGCGGTGTCGGCACAACGGCCCAGGTTCTCCGCGCGGGGATTCCAATGTGTGTAGTGCCGTACGCTCACGATCAGCCGGATAATGCGCGAAGATGCGCGGGTCTGGGAGTGGCGCGGATTGTTCCACGTGCCGAATACCGGGCGAAACGCGTTGCGGCGGAACTGGAGCAGTTGCTGACTGATGGCCGGTATCAGGCATCGGCTAAACGCACAGCGGCGGAGATGGCGAAAGAAGATGGGGTTGCCGCCGCGTGCGACGGTCTGGAAGCGGCAGTCAATCGCAGCAGCTAATGGCGCCCGTAGCTTAGAGTAATGACGTGGGCCGCATCCGCGTTCTTTCCGATAACGTCGCCAATAAAATCGCCGCCGGTGAAGTCGTCGAACGCCCTGCCTCCGTCGTCAAGGAACTTCTCGAAAACTCCCTCGATGCCGGATCCACCAATATCCGTGTTGAAATCGAAAACGGCGGCAGGCGTCTGATCCGTATCGCCGACGATGGCTGCGGCATGCTGCGCGACGATGCGCTGCTCGCCTTCGAACGGCACGCAACCAGCAAACTGCACGACGTCGGGGATCTGCTAACTATTGCAACACTAGGCTTTCGTGGCGAGGCGTTACCCTCCATCGCGTCGGTCTGCCGCCTCCTGCTCGAAACCAGATCTCCCGATGAGCAAACCGGCACGCGCATCGAAATCGCAGGCGGCAAGATTCTGAGCTGCGAGGAAATCGCGCGCGGCGGGGGTACCGCCATCACTGTCCGCGATCTGTTCTTCAACGTTCCAGCCCGGAAGAAATTCCTGCGCTCGGAGCAGACCGAAATGGCGCACATCGCGTCGCTCGTGACCCATTACAGCCTCGCGCATCCCGATAAGACTTTCGAACTCTGGAGCGGCGGACAGAACCTGCTTCAGGCCACTCCCGTCGAGACTCTGCGCGAACGTGTCTTTCAGGTTTTCGGCAGCCAGATTCTCGGCGACCTGATCAGCCTGGAGGAGCGCGCCGCCATGATGCCCTCGCCCGACCCGGAAGACACGCCGAGACGCTTCGCCGTGCGTGGCTTCGTCTCGCGCCCGCAGGTGCAGAAGAACAACCGCAATTCGATTTTCGTATTCGTCAATGGACGGCTAATCCGCGACCGCCTGATGCTGCACGCGCTTTCCGCCGCGTATCACAATCTGATGCCGCCTTCGTGCTTCCCCTTCGCGCTGCTGTTTCTGGACTGCGATTGCGAAGAAGTCGATGTCAACGTGCATCCGTCGAAGACTGAAGTTCGCTTCCGGCATCAATCCTGGGTTCACGATTTCGTCCGCGATGCTGTGCGCGATCAGTTGATGCAGTCCCGCCCCGCTCCCAGTTTCAGCCCGAACCCGCAGCCCGCCGCTTCCCTTCCCTACTCCGATTTCTCGCAAATGATGCAGAATGACGCCGCTGCGCCGGAGTTTGTATTGCATCCGGCCGTGCCGCCTCCTCCGCGTTTTGATTTCGGAGACGGCAGCATTCCTCTGCAGGCTGCCGCCGCTGCATCGCCTGCGCCGGTGCAAACCGGATCACTCAAGCTTCGCGTACCCGATACGCATGGCGGTTTCCCTTCGGAACTCGCGAACAACAACGTCATGGCTGGTTCCATGATCGATATCGGGGATCTGCGGCCGCTCGGCCAGTTGCACCACAGCTTCATCATCGCGGCGGGACGCGATGGCCTCTGGATTATCGACCAGCACGTCGCGCACGAACGAATTCTGTTCGAGCAGGTACTGGCCCAACAGGCTTCCGGACGCGCCGAAATGCAGCAGCTGCTTATGCCGGCAATTCTGCAACTGACGCCGGAACAGCAGATCGAATATGCCCGAATCGAAGAGCAGTTGCGCGCGTCCGGCTTCGACACAGAGCCGTTCGGCAACCGCACGATCGCAGTGAAGGCCGTCCCCGCCGCTCTGGGCCATGGCGATATTGAGCGCGTCATCTTCGAAGTCCTGGAAATCGCTGAAGAGGAACTGCGTGGAGTTTCCGTGTCGGACCTTCGACGCGGCATTGCCGCATCGCTCGCCTGCCGCGCCGCAATCAAGATCAATACCCCGCTCGATCACAAGAAAATGGAATGGATGCTGCGCGCGCTCGCCGCAACGGAATATCCGATGGCTTGTCCCCACGGCAGGCCGGTGGCACTGCAATACGGCATGCGCGAAATCCTGCGGGCCTTCCACCGCATTTGACGCGAGCAGGTTAACGGCGCTCGTGTTACAAAGGTCAATTCATGCCAATCACACCTGAAGTGCGCGCCCGCGCGGCGAAAGTGAAGATTCTGCTCATGGACGTCGATGGCGTCCTCTGCGACAAAATGTATTTTCTGCCGGATTCCACCGGCAACGTGATCGAGTTCAAAGGCTTCGACGCACAGGATGGTATCGCCCTGCAATGGTGCCAGTGGAAAGGCATGCGCACCGGCGTCATCAGCGGGCGCGACTCCCCATCCGTGGTGGAACGCGCGCGCCAGTGCAAGATGGACTACGTCTATCAGGGCCACATCGAAAAGATTCCCATTCTCGAAGCAATCATGAAAGACGCGAATGCCACCGCCGAGGAAATCGCCTTCATCGGCGACGACCTGACGGATATCGTTGTCATGCATCGCGTGGGTCTCGGGATCGCCGTCGCCAACGCCCGCAGGGAAGTGAAGGGTGAAGCTCACTACGTAACCGAGGCACGCGGGGGTCAGGGCGCGGTTCGTGAAGCCATTGAAATGATCCTGGAAGCCCGCGGCCAGTGGAAAGAAATTCTCGACAAGTACGAAGTCCGCGCCTGACAGGGACCTGAGGCTGGCCTTAAACCGGCTTTTCCGGCCAGGCATGCCGCGGATATCGCCGTCCCAATTCCTTCCGCAGTTGCGGATACAGCCGCTGCCAGAAACCGGCGAGGTCCGTAGTCGTTTGCACCGGGCGCTGATTCGGCGCCAGCAGATGAATCACCAATGGCACCTTCCCGCCGGCAATACGCGGGCTTTCCGTCATCCCGAAAAAGTCCTGCAGCCGGGACGCTACCCATGGTGGCTTGCCCCGCTCGTAATTGACCTTCGTATTGCGGCCACCCTGCAACCGGAGCCTTGCGGGCGCAAGCTGATCCAGCAACTGTGCACTGCGCGTGCGTTCCAGCGCCGGCAGTAACCCACTGGCCGCACGCTCCAGATCGCCGAAACTTCGCAGCCCGTAACAGATCGTCTCGAACGCTGCCCTGACGTCATCCTCGCCGATTGGCTTCAGCGATGAATGCTCCGCCGCGAACGCCACGCGGGCCAGCAACGCTTCGAGTTCATCCGGATCGATAAATCTCTCCAAACCCGCTTCCGACGCCTTCGCCGCCAGCATTTTTGCCGCCGCCTCATCGTCCACCTGTCCACCACGACTTTCCTGAATCACCAGTGCATCGTAAACCAGCGCGTTCACCGCTTCCACGCGTTCGCCCTGACGATTCCACTCAACCCCGCGGCGCTCCAGCACACGCTCCGGAAACAGATCGATCAGCCATTCCGGTTCAATCGGGCAGGCCAGACGCAAAAGAGGCGAAGAACGGTCACGACTCTCTTCAATATCGATCGCAACCAGAAATTCACTCGCAGGGGACCCGGTCCCGGCCAGCGTGGCGGACCCGCCATTCGACAGCAGCACAACTCCATTCGGACGCAGTCGCCCCACTCGATCGGGAAACGCGGCCAGCACTGCTTTTGCCAGCGCCACATCGTCGTGACCGGATTTTCCGCGGCCGACGTACCGGCGCAGCTGATCGTAAACAGCCCGCGTCCGTTGATCGCGCTCCTCATCGAGCGCTGCGAATAGATCCGAAGACCGCACTCGCTGCCCGCTGCTGAGTAATGCTGCGGCCCGGCATCCGGCCTCACCGGCTCCCGCCTGCTCCGCGTCGAGCATCAGACGGCTCAGCCGTGGATGCAAAGGCATTCGCGCCATCTTGACAGCCTCATCGCCCCGGACTCGCAGGCGATCGAGCAGTTTCTCGGAAGCCTCGATGGCCGCGGCGGGCGGAGCTGTCAGCCACGGAAGATCCATCGGATCGTGAATCGCCATGGACTCCAGGTGCAGACACATCTGCGAAAGCTCACGACGCGTGATCTCGGGCTCATCATGATCCGCGCGGCGATGGAAATCCTCGGCAGTGTAAAGCCGGATGACGTGCCCCGGCGCAGTGCGTCCGGCACGTCCGGCTCGCTGTGTTGCGGACGCCTTACTCACGCGGCCGATTTCCAGCGAGGGCAGTCCGGTCCACGGCGAATCATTCGCCACGCGCGCCAACCCGGAATCGATCACGACGCGAACACCGTCAATCGTGATGGAACTCTCGGCGATATTCGTCGAGAGAATGACCTTGCGCAATGCCGAAGGTTCGAGCGCGCGGTCTTGCTCCGCAGGCGGAAGATCGCCGTAAAGCTGAGCAATCTGAAGATTGTGCCGCCGGGCAATCGGCTCGCAGACGCGCGTCGCACGATGGATGGCAGCCGCCCCAGGCAGAAAAACCAGCACATCGCCGGGAATGCCGCGTGCGATCACCGATTCCAAAGCCGTGCCCACTTGCTGTTCCAGCGGCGCTGCGGAATAGGGCGTCCAGGTAATACTCAGATCGAACAGCCGGCCCTCCGATTTCAGCAGCGGACATCCTCCCAGAAATTCGCGAACGGGCCCTGCGTCCAGCGTTGCCGACATAACAACAAGCCTCAGATCCCGCCGCTTCGTTTCCTGAAGCCGCCGCAGCAGCGCGAGAGCCAGATCGGTTTCAAGGTGCCGCTCGTGAAACTCGTCCAGCACTACGGTACCGATCCCGCGGAGTTCGGAATCTGAAATCAGGCGGCGAGTCAGTACGCCTTCGGTCAGAAAACGGAGGCGAGTGCGCGGTCCGGCGGTGTCTTCGAAACGCACCTGATATCCCACCGTTTCGCCGACCCCTTCACCCATCTCACTGGCCACACGATGCGCGGCCATGCGTGCGGCGATACGCCGCGGCTCCAGCACCAGAACTCCTCCGCCGAGCGATATAAGGGCGGGTGGCACGCGAGTAGTTTTGCCGGCGCCCGGTGCGGCTTCAATTACCAGATTTCGGACTTTGCGTAATGCGGCCGTAATCTCCGGCACCAGTGCATCAATGGGGAGCGTCACTCAACCCATTTTCCATGCGCACCCGCATTCCCTCCATTTCGCCGATGTGATATCGTTGCTCTCGTATGTCAGTGACTCGCCGAACATTCCTCGGTACAAGCGCCGCGGCTCTTGCCGCAACTACCGTGCCTGTGGTCTCCGCGCAAACGAAAAAGATCCCGATCGGGCTGGAACTTTATTCAGTCCGTTCAGCCCTGGCTGCC
>JAICJH010000118.1 GCA_025928545.1 Bryobacteraceae bacterium
GGATTTTGAGAATCCCATCGGCATCCGTGCCGGACGTGCTTGGCGTGTATTCGAGCTTCACGTGCACGGGCGTCTGTGGACCGCAATTCAACTCCACTTTCCCGCCGGCCCGGCCTACGATGACTACCTGGTTAGGATCCGGAATCAAAAACCCTTTCTTACCTTTTTCGGTATCGACGACCACCTCGAAGCTCTTTTCCAAACAGACAAATTCAACGAAAGATCCCTCGACTTCGGGCGAGGGCTGCAGAGGCGGGCGTACGCCCGCAGGCGCCGGGCGCACCAGGCGCGGAACCTTGTCCGGACCAGTGCCGCCCGACGAATCGTCGGCGACTTGCGGCGGGTTAGCGCTAGGCTGCTCGAGATAGCGCTGCATCTGCTCGACTCGTGCCCGATCCTCGGATGTCTTCGCATTCGCGGCGAGTTTCGCCACCGTAATGCGAGCACCGTCCAGATCGCGGAGCTGAAGTTGCGCGTTGGCCAGCAGGGTGAAGAATCGAGGCGCATCGTCCGCCGTGACAGTGTGCACGTCCGAGAGGACCGACAGCGCTGCCCCAGGACGCCGGGCGTTCAGATGCAATGCCGCCAATTCCATACGCACGTCAAGCCGTGCGGGCTCTAACTTAAAAAGATCGGTGAGCGCGGTGACTGCGGTTTCCCGACGCTCTCGCTCGGCCAGGCGTCCGAAGTCCCAGAGAAACTTTGCGCTGCGGTTCCCGCGATCGTAAGCGTTTCCGAATGCCTCCACGGCGTCCGGGATCTGATTGTCACGCCAGGCGAGGTAACCCAGACTGGCCCAAGGCTCCGGCCGCTTAGGATCCGCGCTCGCAAGTTCTTCGAGCATCTTGCGGGTTTCGAATTCCTTACCCGGTCGATTGGTCAAATCGGCCAGCGCGAGCCTAACGTCAAACTCCGGAGCGGGTGTCGCGGGAAATTTCTCCGTGGAGTTGACCAGCTTCACCGGGAACAGGCGTCCATAGAACTGGTTTCCCCGAAAGTAACTTTGCAGATCTTTCTCGATTTCCGAGATCGGTTTGCCGTAGGCTTTTTCCAATGCCGCAGCGGAGTCGGCGCCGCTCTGGAGGATATTTAGAAACTCAGAATACTTGGGAGAGTATTGCGGCGAGAGTTGTAACATATGCGCCAGCGCCCATGACTCGCCGTAGAAGCTGCTGGCTTTGTTCTTTTCGTTGTAAAAGGGCGAATTCTGGGTCGCGGAGAGGAGCAGGGGAAGCGGAATCCATTTTTCCGTGAAGAGGGTCTGCATCCGGCCGGGGACCAGGTCACCGACCAGCGCCTTGTCCCCTTGCATGCGCAAGGTGGAGTACAAATCGGCAACACCTTCGTTCAGCCAGGTTGGATATTTGAGGCCGAGGTGGCGAGCGACCAAGTGGACGTACTCGTGGACCGCGACACGCGCGGCTTCATCGCCCGTGCGTCCCATGACGATATAGTCACGGTCGGAGCCGCCGAAATAGTAGGCAATCGCGACTTCGTTGAAACGGTAAGGCGCATATTCCTTTTCGGAGCCGAAGACCACGACGTACACCGGAACAGGCTTAGGAGGCTCACGCTGATTGGCCTGCAGAAAGAAATCCCGCACCCGCTCGAAATCTCGCAGGGCGTCGCGCGTATCCCGTTCCCCGGCGCTCGAATACGCCTCAAAATTGGCAGACTGCATCTGAATCCATTTAGATTCAGAATATGCGTCCGAAGTACAGAAAAGGGCGAGGATTATCAGCCAATTAAGGCGGAGCATGAGGGATATTCTATTACATCCCGGGCGAGTCCGCCTGACCCGGCGAAAGTGCTACAGTCATTTCTCTGCGGCTGCCTTCCATTATTCACCTGGACACCGAGGAAACTTGGCGCGGCGGGCAAGAATCCTTGCTCACGCTGGCACGAGGATTGCGGGTGCGCGGATACCGGCAGGCCATCGTGTGCCCTCCGTCGAGCATGTTGGCCGAACGCGCCAGTGCGGCCGGGTTCCCCGTGGAAAAACTAGATCTGCGCAGCGCGGATATCGTCCATGCTCACAGCGGGCGGGCCCTGACAGGCGCTTTCTGGAAAACACTGGGGTCCACGAAAGTGTGCCGCGTGGTGACGCGCCATGTAGCCTTCCGTCCTCGCAACCCCTGGGCGCACCGGATGAAATATAGATGGGCCTGCGACGGCGTCATCGCCGTTTCCGAAGCTGTCCGCAGCGGGTTAATCCAGAGTGGCGTGCCGCGCGGGAAGATACAAGTCATCCACACAGGCATCGAGATTCCGCCGGCGACGCCGCAGACTCGATCGCGATTCGGCCTGAGCGAGACTGACTTCGTTGTCGGGCACCTGGGCGCATTTACGAAAGAGAAAGGGCAGGACGTGGCGGTAGCCGCCGCGGTCCTGCTGCGTGAATCCATGCCGCACGCCCGGTTCCTCCTGGCAGGCGACGGCATGCTTTTGAACGACATGCGCCGGCGCGCGCCCGCCAACGTGACATTTCCGGGCTTCATCGCCGACCACGCGGCGTTTTTTGGAGCACTGAACCTGTTCATCATGCCATCGCGCTCGGAGGCTTGGGGAATGGCCGCGCTCGAAGCCATGGCGCACGGAGTGCCGGTCATTGCCAGCGATGTGGGTGGCTTGCCGGAGATTGTCCAACCCGGCAATGGCGGCTGGCTGGTCCCCGCGGGCGATCCCGCGGCACTGGCCCGCGCGATTACGGAGTCCGCCTCGTCAGCCGATCGTCTTCACGAACAGGGCGAAAAAGCGCGCAGACGAGCCCAACTGTTTTCCGTAGGCCAGATGGTAGAGCAGACCGAGGAGTTCTACCGACGCTTCGTAACGTAAGGCGTTAGGCTCACACGCGACGGGCCAGGAGCAGAGTCATATCGTCCTGCAATTCATCCGAGCCAGTCCACGCCCGGACGCTCGCGATTACTGCGTGTACAATGTCGTCCTCGCCCAGGTGGGCATTGCGCACCACCAGGTCGAGAAAGCGCTCCTCGCCAAACATTTCTCCGAACTCGTTTTCCGGTTCGGTGACACCATCGGTGAAGAACACTAGTAGATCCTCGGGTTCCAATGCAAGCCGGCTCTCGCCGTATTCCGCAAAAGGAAAAGCGCCCACCACGGTTCCATTGACGTCCAGACGGCGAACGGTGTTCCCGCGCACCAGGGCGGGCTGCACGTTCCCGCCATTGGTGTAGATGAAGGAGCTATCCGCTTCATCGTACAGACCGAAACAAAGCGTCGAAAATTTTTCTGGCGACGTGTTCGCGTACAGGTATTGATTGAGCTGCGAAACCAGACGCGCCGCGGAAAGCGGTCCTTGCCCATTACTGTTGTTTAGTTGGGTGCGGAGCGAACTTTGCAGAGTCGCCATCAGTAGCGCGGCCGAGATCCCCTTGCCGGCGACGTCCCCGATGGCCAGCGCCACATGGGTGTCGCGAATGCACTCGTAATCGTAGTAATCGCCCGACACGATCCGCGCCGGACGGCAAACAGCGGTGAGACGAAGGGATTTCGTTTTTGGCGTAACTCGCGGATACAGCTGATTCTGCACTTCACGCGCGATTTCGATCTCCGATTGCAGACGTTCTTTCTCTTTAGCCACCATAAGCAGGTGCGCCAGATTCTCGGTCATCCGGTTAAAGGAAACGCCCAGTTCGGCGAGCTGGTCTTTACCGCGAACCTCTATGCGATGCGAGAAGTCGCCCTGCATAATGCGATGGGTTCCTTCGTAGAGGTGATGTACGGCACCCGTGATGTTGCGGGTCATGACCACTCCGATGATCCCGCAAATGATTTCTACCAGCGCGAACACCACCAATCCCGCGATCAAAATAACTTCTAGAACTTCCTGCGCGACATTGGTGTTGCGGTTGAAGAATACCGTGGATAGCACCGCCGATACCCGAGTCAGAACAGCGAGCGTCAAGTCTGAGGTTCGGCCGGGAGTCTCCCAATCGAACGCCGGCACGGTGGCGAACCACACCACTTCGGTATCGAACCGATTGGCTGCGGGAGGCAACGCAGGTGCGGCACGCGCTGTTTTCGACGGTGTCGCAGCGGGCTGATCGATTCCTACCAGACCGAGAGTGGGCACCAGCCCCACGAGATATTCGCGAGTCAGTGGAACCGTTACGATCGCGTCACCCCGAGGCGTCTTCACAGTCGAAAAGAGGTAGAAATTACCTTCACGCTTGAGCACGCCACTTGCCGGGAATCCGCCGGCGGGCACCGGAACTGTCGCGCCTGAGGAAGCCGTCAGGGTGTCGATACGGCGATTGAGCTCGGTGGTCACCAAATATGCGGCCAGCTGGCTGACCAGCATATAAGTACTTAGAGCGGCCAAACCGACGATGAGAACCAGTGGCACGCCCGCAATGAACAGGTAGGTTACTAGAAGGCGGTTGCGCAATCGCCACACAGCCTGCCGGGCGACCAACCGGAGGAGCCGGATAGCAAGCCACAAAGCAGCTACGATGGTGGCGATCTCCAATATCAGGCGGAAGCCGCTGCGAGGAGCGATCCAGCCCCAAGCACAATAAGCCGCCAGAAGCACAACGAACGCAACCCCCGCGCTGCCCAGCCAGCGAAGCACGAGCTCGACCCGAGTGCGCACGTTAACCTATAGCACGGCGTTCAGATACGGGACTTAGCAATATCCGGAGTTTCCGGCTGCGGCGTCAGATAATACTTGGTCAGTCCGTCCTTCAGGATTTGGAAAGCGGTATCGACATCGTCGGCGAACTGGAACAGGTTCAAATCGCGCTCGTCGATCATCCCGTGATGCACCAGCGCGTCGAAGTTTAGGATTTCCTTCCAGAAAGTGGTTCCGTACAGAAGGACCACCATTTTCTTCACTAGTTTTTCGGTTTGGGTGAGCGTTAGAATCTCCATAAGCTCATCCAGTGTTCCGAAGCCGCCAGGGAACACCACCAGCGCTTTCGCCATATAAGCGAACCAGAACTTCCGCATGAAGAAGTAGTGGAATTCGAAATTCAGCGCGGGCGTGATGAACGGATTGGGACGCTGCTCCATCGGCAGGCCGATATTCAGCCCAATGGTTTTGCCTCCCGCTTCAGCCGCCCCGCGGTTAGCGGCTTCCATGATGCCTGGACCTCCACCGGTGCAAACCACGAAACGATTTCGGTCATTCAGATTGAGTGACCATTCCGTGATGCGATGTGCGAGCTGACGAGCTTCGTTATAATAACGCCCGCTGGCGCTGGCCTCGAAAGTTCGCGCCGAGCCGAAGAACACAATAGTGTCGCTGATTTTTTCTTTACGGAAATGGGAAAGCGGGTAAAGGTATTCGCTTAAGATGCGCAACGGTCTGGCATCGGGCGTATCGAGGAATTCCTCGTTCCGGTAAGCAGGCGACAGGCGTACTGAAAGATCCGTCGGGTCAATCATGTGGGGAATGTTTCTCTAATTGTCGCATCCTCCTCAACATATCCGGCAATTTCTGAAATGCAGTAATGGCACGCAGCCATTCGCGTGCATCGAAGGCGGGAGATCCACTAACCACGCCGCCCGCTGGCACATCGTGTCCGATTCCACTTTGCGCGTAGACTATCGCGCCGTCGTGAATGGTGAGATGGCCGGAAACGCCAACCTGCCCAGCAAGAAGAACGCCTTTGCCCAAAATAGTGGATCCTGCCAGGCCCGTTTGAGCGCAAATGATATCGTCTTCGCCGACCACACAGGCGTGACCGACCTGCACCAGGCTATCGATCTTAGCGCCGCGGCGAACGCGGGTCTCGCCCACCGTGGCACGATCCACGGAGGTCAGGGACTGAATCTCGACGTCGTCTTCGATGATGGTCACGCCGCTCTGGACGATCTTTTCGTGAGTGCCGTCGGCGCGTTTGGCGAAGCCGAAGCCGTCACCTCCCACGACCACACTGTTCTGAAGCGTGACGCGATTGCCGACACGACAGAACTCGCGGACCACGGCATGCGAGTGCGCCAGAAAATCGTCGCCGATCTGGGCGCCGTCGTAGATGACCACATGAGGATGCAGAACAGCATTTTCACCAATTACGACATTCTCGCCGACCACAGCGAACGCGCCGATAGAAGCGTTTTCACCGATGTGAGCAGAATCGGCCACCGAGGCTGTGGGATGGATGCCTGCCTTGGGCCGCGGCGGCTGATAGAACGACGCGAGCGCTCGGGCGAAATCGAGATACGGGTTGGTCGAAATAAGCTGCGGGATGGGCAGTGCGGGAATGGGTTCGGCCACTAGGATCGCGCCCGCGCGAGTGTCCTTGACCTTGTGGGCGTACTTGGGGTTCGCCAGGAACGTTAGCTGATCAGAGCCCGCCTGCTCCATTCCAGCGACGCCGGCGATCGAGACGGTCGAATCGCCAACAATGCGGCAGCCTAACCGCTCGGCGAGTTGAGACAGAAGTATAGAGACAGCCTGCATGTTCCGGATTTCACCCCTTCCGAATCAGTATCCCCTGCCCGCTCCCCGCCACGGTAGGTAGTCGCGGCCGATGCCAACATTGGCGTGAAATGGGGGCAAGGACCTGGACTGGAAGGGCAAACTGCTCAAATCGACCATTCCGATCGCCGCCTGGAACGCTCTATGGCGCGATCACACGCCTGGAGGAACGCGGCTGGATCGGCCCGGTCAAATCGCGCGACGATCGTCGCCAGCCGTATCGCATCACTGCGGCCAGAGAGGCGCATCTGGCCGAACAACTTGCCAGCCTTAGTCGGGTGGTGAAGACAGGTCTGAGCCGGTTAAAGCGAGCATGAAACGATTTTACTCCGTGGACCCCAACAGCTAACCCGAGTGTTGGCCGCGAAATTTGTGGGTTTCCAGGTTCTCGATCCTGCGGGTCCTGCCAAGAACGAGTTGGTGCGCACGCGCATTGATCCTGCCTGTTTTCGACTCCTCACGGCTCTACTCTTCGGCATCGTTCTCGCACTGATTCTCCGCCGCCGCGCGCCAATCCGCTAAAATTCTTCAGTGATCTATCTCAATGAAGAAGAAGTAAAGCGTCTGCTTCCGATGCCGGCGTGCGTCGACATGATGCGCCGCGCATTTGAGGAGATGCGCGCGGGACGCACACGCAACCAGCCGCGCCGCAGGCTGATTCTGGAC
>JAICJH010000052.1 GCA_025928545.1 Bryobacteraceae bacterium
AACTTTCAGGCTGGCCTGATTAACATTGCTTCGAGGCGAATGGCGCCGAGAGCGATCACCAGAGGGCGGAGTGTTTATAATTGACCGGCGCGGCGTTAGTCCGCCGCGCTACAGAAGCCGCTCAATTCATTGGCGGCGGGTAACACGGGGCTTGCAACGACATGGGCAACCGACCCGCCGCAACGACGTCATATGTTGCCGTCGAAGTGTATTTTTTTTAAGGCCGTGCATCAGCAAGCACCGCCGCCGTTCTTTTTTGATGCCGTCCCGCCGAGGGCTCCGGCCGATAGATCTTTTTCAACCGAATATTCTTTGACCCGGTGCGGGTTCGGCTTTGTCGGCGGGAATCGGCGTGAATCGGCGTGCATCGGCGGCCATTCCCGGTTTCCACTATCCCGGCTAATGCGTCATCGCATAAACAATATCGTTCACGCCAATCCGCATCGCCACCGAAGCCGCCTTTTCCGGATAGTGCGGCGCATCCGCCCACTCCCACGCATCGCCCAAATCCTCGTTGTAAGACATCGCCACCATGACGCGCCCTTTCTCGTCGTAGATCGCCTGCCAGTGCGCTCCACGACCCCCGTCATTGCAGTTCTTACAACCCTCGCGCAAGTGGGCCTCGCCTGGAATCTGCACGCGATCCGTCAGGTCGTAAACGGAATGCAGAATCGCATCGTCGTCGGGAATCTCGACAATCGGCCGGTCCGGAAACGCGAACTTAATCCGCTTCACGAACTCCGCGTATTCGGCGTTACCGTGAAAATCGTCGGCCATGAAAAACCCGCCGCGCAGCAGATACTCCCGCAGCTCTTTTCCCTGCTGCTCGTTCAGCGCCCATTCGCCCACCTGGACCGCATACAGAAACGGCAGATCGTACTGCTCGTCCAGATCCAGATTTACCGGCTGCTCAACCGAACGAACCTGAATGCGGGTCAGCCGCCGCACCGCCTGAAGAAAATGCCGGTCCGCACGCGGATAATCTTGGGTCCATAGCGACAAGCCCTCGCGCCAGTCGCCCTGGAAACGCGGATAGTAGCCATCCATTGGGCCGCCGTTGGGAAACATCAATCGCGCAAAAACGAACTCCCCGGGGATATTCCAGTCGTCCGGCTGATTGATCGCCCCGGGTGGATACTCGACGCCGGGATATTGGCGGAAAGGCTTTTGAAATGCCTGCAGTGCCCCGAATGCCAGCAGCAAAGCCGTGACGCCGAATATGACCTTGCGAGTGCGCTTCAGCATTGCCTGACATGAGCATAGCAGTGCTGGCAGACACCCGGAGTGACAATGCATAGACGGTCCGACGCAGCTACCCCGGGCCGAACTTCACGAGCATATTTTCCATTGGCAGCGCGTCCGTTTTCCTGCCTGCACTGGGGCCGCTGAGCAACTCGAACGAGTCGATCAGGTACGGCACCCCTTCCGGATCCAGCAGCGAAGTCCCGTTCATTACCTGAAAGTGGAGGTGAGGCCCGGTGGAGCTGCCGGAGTTTCCGAGAAGCCCAATCGATTGTCCGCGCTTCACCCGATCGCCAACCTTGACCCTCAGAGTGCCGGGCTGGAGGTGAGCGTATAAACAATAATTGCCGCCGCCAAGGTCCAGGATCAGATAGTTTCCGAGTTCCGCGTCATCGGCGGTCGAATCCGCGCTCGAGTCTTCGCCGGGAGTATTTTCCGGAATGCCGTCCTTGCTCCGCGCGACGGTGGCGTCGGCAACGGCCAGCACTTCAGCCCCGTAGGCTTTGTAACTCTTATTGCTTTTTGAGTCGCCGCTAAACATGGAGCGGCTGTCAAATTGAAGGGCTGTTTCCAGTCCGGGATGCTCAGTCTTCTTCAATTGAACCCAATCGGTCGCGAAGCGTTGAGGGAAGACCACGTGGCCCCCCGCAGCAAGGAGTGCCCGTCGGTGATCGGAACGGCTGCCCGGCCCATTCATAGCCAGCCAGTCCGAACCCGCGAGAGGCGGGCCAATTACGATTGGTTTTGCTGTCCGTACAGCAACCGGTGCGAGATCCAACGTCGCTCCGGCAAATATCAGACGGTGACGCAGGCTCGCGGGCACCGCACCATCCGCCAGTGTCACATTCAGCAAGGCAATGGCTCGAAGCCCCGGACCGAGTCTGCGCGGATCGTCCCGATCGATTCCAACCAGCGTCAGCATCTCCAGCAGTTCCCTGCCTTCGAACGACGCCACAGGTCCTCTCTCACCGACCACCTCCATTCGCTTCAACCGCAGTTCATTCCGGGAGATGTTGGATATGTGCAGTTCGTAGATCAAGTGGCCTTGTCCGTCCGCGCCGTGAAATGGAATCAGCGGCGCCGGCAGTTCGACATCGACGGGCACATCCGAAAGTGAGGGCGCGTCTGCCTCTTTCGCAGCCGCCGCCGGCGCAAGTCCACTTCGCCTGAAGGTCAGTGGCTGCGTTTCATCCTGCGTCCACTTTCCAGTGAGAATTGAAGCATTCGGGCTCAGCTCCCCTTTGAAACTCGCGCCGATAACCGGGACTTCCACCGCTACGGAACGGCCCTCTACGAGCACCCTGCCGAGGGGTATTTCCCCGTTTCCCTGATCGATACTGATCAGCCTGCCGACGAACAGCCCGTCGAATGTTTCGGTGATATGGAGTTTGAGCCGTAGCTTTTCAGCGCCGGTACCGAGCGTCCCCGTCCAATCGCCCGCGAGGTTCGCTGCCGGAGGACCCGCATTCACCAGTCCAGCGCAGGCCAGCGCCAGCAAAGGGAGAAATCTCACCTTACACATTCGACCAGACTCCCATAGTCCGCGTCTGAATTCAACCGCAGGCCGTCTGCTTCCAATATCGATCCCCGCACGTCTGATAACAGTGAGGGAGTCTCTTCCCGGAATTCTGTTCTATAATTCATAAAGACTGCTCCTTATGGAACCACTACAGGAACATATCGAGCCCTCTCAGGCGCCGGTTCCCCCGGTCAGGCCTTCCAATACCCTTGGGCCCGTATCTCTGCTGCGCGATGTCGCGATCTCCGTCGTCCTTGCCGTTATCCTGATTGTCTTTATTTACCAGCCGGTTAAAGTGGAGGGCACCAGCATGATGCCCGGCCTGACAGATCAGGAGCGTATCTTCGTTAACAAATACGAATACAAGCTTGGTCCCAACAACATTCACCGCAGCGATCTGGTGGTCTTCCATTACCCAAGAGATCCCCGGGAATCCTACATCAAACGGGTGGTCGGAATCCCCGGCGATTCCGTTCAGATCCTGAACGGCGATGTTTACGTGAACCAGCAGAAGCTCATTGAACCCTACGTTCTCGACGCCTATCGCGATCGCGATTCGATGGACCTTCAGATCGTCCCTCCCGAGAATTACTTTGTCCTGGGCGACCACAGAAATTCTTCGAGCGACAGCCGTACCTGGGGTTTCGTTGGCCGGAACGCTATTTATGGCAAAGCAGTTCTGGTCTACTGGCCGTTTGCCAAAATCGGCCCTGTTCATTAATGAATGCTAAAATCGGTCCTTGTCTGCTTTCTCGTTGGAACGGGCGGGAAGCTGGTTCCTTCACTCCGGCATTCAGGAACCTTCCGGCGGATTCGCCCGTTTCTACCGCTCTGAAATCGCGAAAAACCTCCCCGTGTCCACCGAAATTTCGGGCTATGCGGCGCATGCGCTCGTTTTTCTCTACAGGACAACCAACAAGGCCGAATATCTGGATGCCGCAAACCGCACAGCCCGGTTTCTGACGGATCAGGCCTGGGACGAAACTCTCCAGCTCTTCCCCTACGAACACCCATCGCCGTCCCCGCAAAGCGCGCATCTGGCTTATTTTTTCGATTCCGGCATCATCATTCGCGCGCTGCTGGCCCTTTGGCATGAGACTCACGATGATCGCCTGATTGAAGTCGCTACAAAAGCGGCGCACGGGATGTCGGCCTTCTGGTCAGGATCCGATTACCACCCGATCCTCGCTCTGCCCGGAAAGACACCGCTGCCCCGAACCGCTCAATGGTCAACCACCCCGGGTTGTTATCAGGCGAAGTCGGCATTAGCCTGGTGGGAATTGGCTGCCATCAACGGCGATCAGAAGCTCAGGCTGGATTATCTGGACCTCATCGACACCGGCCTTCGCACTTGCCGGAGTTTCCTGGCTGGCGCCGATGAGCGCCTGAAAATCATGGATCGGCTGCACGCTTATTCCTATTTCCTCGAAGCGCTCTCGCCCTTGCTGGACCGGCCCGACTGCGTGTCAACCTACAGTGAAGTGATGAATGAAGCTTCGCACTACCTGAGAGAACTGGCGCCACAGTTTTGCCGCAGCGACGTTTATGCGCAGCTCCTGCGAGCCCGTGTACGCGCCTCCCACGTCATTCCGATTGACTCCCTATCCGCCCGCGAGGAGGCCGCTGCCCTTGCCGGATTTCAGGTGGAAAGCGCCGACCCGCGGTTCAATGGCGGCTTTGTCTTTGGCCAACGCGGCGGTGTATTATCACCCCACGTGAACCCGGTATCCTCAACGTTCGCAATTCAGGCCCTCGAAATGTGGCGAGCCGCGCAAGGCGGAGAAACCCAGGCGTGCCTCCAGTCCCCCATCTGACGACCTCCGTAAGGGTTGTCTTCGCATCGGGCACCGCCGACCTGAATCGGACGATGCTCGAACACTTCACCGCCAGCACTCCCGACCTTCCGCTGTGCATCGTTTCTGAGTTTGAGCCCACTGATGTTGCCGTCGCCGCCGAGTGGATTCCCTGGCATGTGCAGCGCCAGTTCGATCAAAATCTTGCCCACGTTAAAACAGCGCTTGCAGGGCGCACCATTGCCGCCGCAGCCGCCGCATGGGACCGTCGCAGCGCCCTCCAGGATCTTCGCAGGGCCGCTCAGGAGTTGGCGCAGGATGTCTTAACGGCTTATGACGAAGACATGCGCGTCGCTCAACCTGGCGGCTTGCAGAAGTTTCTGATCGACCGGAAATTCAGCGCCATCGCCAATCAACTGCGCGAGGGAGGCCGCGTCCGCTCGTGGCTGCGCCGAATCGTCCATCCTTCCGAAGCCGAAATTCCCCTCCGCGCCCGACTGGCCCAGGCCCGTGGACTCGCCGCCATTCAGACCCGCACACCGGTTGCGCCAGCCGAGCAGACAGCGGCAGTAGATCGCGAGACTGGAACCACTGTTGTAATTCCCAGCCGGGATGGGATCGACTTGCTCCGTGAAATGTTGCCGCCATTGCTGGCCCAGCTGACGCGCGGTGAAGTCATCGTTGTCGACAACGGCTCCTCGGACGGAACCGCCGAGTGGCTGACCCGCGAATTCCCGACCGTACGTGTAATCTGCCATCCGTCGCCGTTATCGTTCGCAAAGGCTGTCAATCGCGGAATCCATGAAGCCCGCTATTCCCACACGCTTCTTCTGAATAACGACATGATCGTGGAGCCGGGCTTTTCAGCAGCGCTGGAAAACGCTTTCGCACGCGTTCCCGATCTGTTCTGCGCCACGGCGCAGATCCTGTTTCCGGCAGGCGTCCGCCGTGAAGAGACAGGCAAGACAGTCTGGAGGCGGGTCAACGAGCTCGATTTCCCCGTTCGCTGCGACGAACCTCTGCCCGGCGAAGACCTCACCTGGGTGCTCTACGGCAGCGGCGGCTGCTCGCTGTTCGATACAGCCAGGCTGCTGGCCATCGGCGGCGTCGCCGAGATCTACGATCCCGCCTACGTCGAAGATATGGATTTCGGTTTTCGCGCCTGGAAGCGCGGCTGGCCATCCGTCTATTGCGCCGATGCTCGCGTCGAGCACCGCCATCGAAGCACGACCTCTCGCTTTTATTCGGAGCGTCAGATCGATTTCTTCGTCGAGCGGAATTATCTCCGCTTCCTTGCCAATCTTGTCGCGGGCAAAACCTTGTTCACGGATCTTTGGTTGCGCGGCATCAGGCGACTTCAACTACAGGCAATGGAGGGACGCGGAGCAGCTCTCGACGCGCTCCGCGCCGTTCCTGAAATCAATCCCGCGCCGTCCGCAACCACCGGCCATCTTTCTGAGGATGAAATCCTCGCACTCTCGAACGGCGATGCCGCCATCTTTCCCGGTACGGCGCGTGAAAATCGTCCGGCGATTCTGATAGCCAGTCCCTATCTTCCCTACCCTCTTTCGCATGGCGGCGCCGTACGCATCTATAACCTGATGAAACTGGCGTTTGCGGAAAACGATCTGATCCTGATCGCCTTTGTCGATGCCCTTGCCACGCCCCCGGATGAACTCCTGGCGATCTGCAGCCGGATTGTGCTGGTCCAACGGCATGGCACCCACTACAAACGCGACACCCCGCGTCCCGATACGGTGGAAGAGTTCGATTCCGTCGCCTTCCGTGCTTGCCTGAAACAGGCTGTTCATCAGTGGCAACCTGCGATTGTCCAGCTGGAATTCACCTGGATGGCCCAATATGCCGACGCCTGTCAGCCCGCCAAAACAATCCTGGTCGAGCACGATATCACTTTCGATCTGCAACAGCAGCTTCTCGAAACCGCGCCATCTACCGGGACCGCCAGTCTGGAACTCGGGCAGCAACTCGCAAAGTGGCGAATCTTCGAAACAGACGTCTGGAACAAAGTCGATTGCGTGGTGACCATGTCGGCGAAAGATACGCAAACCGTAATCGGTGCGGGCACAGTCGAGTGCCTGCCCAACGGAGTGGATTGCCAACGCTTCCAGCCGCAGGACACTGAGCCCGAACCGAAGCGGCTTCTCCTTATCGGTTCCTTCGCGCATCTGCCCAATCTGCTGGCGCTCGAATTCTTCCTCCGGGACGTGTGGCCGCTGCTTGGACTCGGCTACACCCTGCACGTGATCGGCGGCGCACGTCACCAATACTATCTGGATTTTTTCCGTAACCGCGTCTCGCTCGACCTCTCTCAACCGGGAATTGAGCTGGAAGGTTTCGTGTCCGATGTTCGCAGCGCCTACCATCGCGCGGCGATCATTTTGGCGCCCCTCACCGCATCGGCCGGCACCAACATCAAAGTCCTCGAAGCCATGGCGATGGGCAAGGCGATCGTCAGCACTCCCGCCGGGGTCAACGGGATCGATATCAACGCGGGACATGACGTCCTGCTGGGCGACACAGACAGCGAGTTGGCCGCCCATATTACGGTCCTCGCAAGCGACACCGAAATGAGAAAGGCATTGGAGCGAAATGCCCGCGAGACTGCGCTTCGCTACGACTGGGGGGCGATCGGGCGAAAGCAACAGGACCTTTACGCCCGCCTGTCAGGCCTTGAGATACAATGATCGTTTCCCATGCCCCAAATCAAAGGTCCTGCAATTTTCCTCGCTCAGTTTCTGGCCGACGCCGCCCCGTACAACAATCTCCCCAACATTACTAAGTGGGTAAAGAGCCTCGGGTACAAAGGCGTTCAGATCCCGTCGTGGGACTCCCGCGTGATCGATATCAAAAAGGCCGCCGAATCGAAGGCCTATTGCGACGATATTCAGGCCCAGACGAACGGCCTCGCGGTGACCGAACTGGCCTCGCACCTCCAGGGACAACTCATCGCCAGCCATCCGGCGTATGACGAATTGTTCGACGGTTTCGCTGCCCCGGAAGTTCGCGGCGACCCCAAAGCGCGCACCAAATGGGCCATCCAGCAGATGCGCTATGTCATCAAGGCCTCGGCGAACATGGGACTCACCGCATCGCCGTCGTTCACCGGCGCGCTGATGTGGCCGTTCATGTATCCGTGGCCGCAGCGTCCCGGCGGTCTGGTCGAAGAAGGCTGGAAAGAACTGGCGAAGCGCTGGATCCCGATCCTCAACTACGCTGACGACAACGGCGTCGATCTCGCCTATGAACTCCACCCCGGCGAAGATGTGCACGACGGCGCCAGCTTCGAGAAATTTCTGGAAGCAACCGGCAATCATCCGCGCGTTGCCATTAATTACGATCCCTCGCACTTCGTTCTGCAGTGCATGGATTACGTTGGTTTCATCGATATCTACGCCTCGAAGATCAAGGCCTTCCACGTCAAAGACGCCGAATTCCGCCCGTCGCCGAGGGCTGGTGTTTATGGCGCGTATCTGCCCTGGAAGGAACGCCCCGGACGCTTCCGCTCACTCGGCGATGGCACGGTCGATTTCACCCAGGTTTTCAGCCGCCTGACTGCCGGCGGTTACAAATCATGGGCCGTAATCGAGTGGGAATGCGTTTACAAGGACAGCGTTCAGGGCGCGACTGAAGGCGCACCGTTTGTCGAAAAGCATCTCATCGAAGTGCCCACCCGCGCGTTCGACGATTTTGCCGGGGGCGGCAGCAATTCGAAGAAGAACCGCCGGGTACTGGGCTTAAGCTAACCGACGGCGAACTGCGCTTTTACTTCCTGCGAAGCAGAATTCTCGGGCCGCTGGAGACTCGTAATCGCGAGCCCCGTTACAACCACGACTACGCAGCCGATCACGTTGTACCAAAGATAGGCAATGCTCGTGAAGTACCAGCAGGCGAAGATGACCGCTTCGCCTGCGAGCACGCCCCAAAACGCACCCAGCCCGCGCACTTTCTTGAAGAAGAACGCGAGCACGAAAACTCCCAGCATCCCGCCGTAGAAGAACGAGCCCAGCAGATTGACCGCTTCGATCAGCGACCCCATTCGCTTGACGTACTGCGCCGAGAAAACCGCGTAGCATCCCCACCCCAGGGTGGCCAGCCGCGACACCAGCAGATAGTGGCCCTCCGTGGCGGCGGTCCGCGCGTGCCGCTTGTAAACATCGATCACGCTCACTGTTGCAAGCGCATTCATCTCCGACGCAATGGATGACATGGTCGCGCCCAGAATCATCGCCAGCACGAGGCCGACCACGCCGGCCGGCAGGTATTTCGTCACGAAGGTGAGGAAGATGTAGTTCGTGTCGTTGACCTTCTTCCCACCGGCGCGTTGAGCCAAAGCCGCGCCTTCGTTTCGCGCCGCATCGAAGCCGGCCTGAGCCTGCCGGTAGTCGCCGTTCGCAATCCGAACCTGCTCCGGATTGCCGCCACGAGTGGCAGCGATCAGACGGTCCGCGCTGTCTCTGCGGCGCTCAAACGCCGCCTCGTATTTCTTGTCAACGGCCTGGTAAGCCTCACTCAGAGCCGGTTTTTCCAGCCGCTTCACTTCGTTCTGTTCGAAAAGAATTGGCGGCTTTTGATAGACATAAAACACGAACACCATGGCCCCGATAAACAGGATGAACGCCTGCATCGGAATTTTCGCGGCGGCGTTGAACCACAGCCCGTGCCGGCTGGCCGCAATGGATTTCCCCGTGAGGTAGCGTTGCACCTGGGACTGGTCCGTTCCGAAATAAGCGAGAGCCAGAAACATGCCGCCGAAAAGCCCGCTCCACAGGTTGTAGCGGTCGTTCCAGTCGAACTTGGTGGTCACCATGTTCAGTTTTCCCGCCGCCCGCGCCAACGTCATGGCGTCGCCGAACGATACGTGCGCAGGCAGGAAGCTGACGGCGCAAATTAGAGCCACCACCAGGCCCACAGTCATCACGCACATCTGCAGCGTGTGAGTCCACGCAGTTCCCTTCACTCCGCCTTTCATCGTGAACAGGACCGCAATCACGCCCATAATCAGAGTTGTGGTGCCGTCGGGCCAACCGAAGATAACCGTCAGCACGACGGCGGGCGCGTACAATCCGATGCCCAACGCGAGCCCGCGCGAAATCAGAAAAATCGTACTGACCAGCACCCTGGTCTTCGTATCGAAGCGCTGCTCCAGATACTCATAAGCGGTGTAGACTTTGGCGCGATGGAAAAGAGGGACCGCGGTAAACGAGAGAATGACCATTGCGAACGGCAGTCCGAAATAGAACTGCACAAACCGCATGCCATCGACGTAGGATTGTCCTGTGGTGGAGATGAAAGTAACGGCGCTTGCCTGCGTCGCCATGATGGAAAGCGCCATGGCATACCAGGGCATGGTCTGACCGGCAAGAAGGTAATGCTCAACACTCCGCACGCCGCGCCCACGCCACAGGCCGTACAGCACGACGGCAGACAGAGTAGCGCACAGAACAACCCAATCGACAGCTCTCATATGGATTTCTTCAGGCGCCTTGCGGAGGAATGTCTGCGTCTAAAAACAAGCGGCCCGTTCGCGGTGAATGACATGCGAACGGACCGCCTGAGGGACAACTATTTCGTCATCGTGAAACCGGTAACAAGGACATCGGTGTTGTGCGCAAACCGCAATCCGTACGCGCCATCGGTCGATTTCAGCTTCCCTTCGCTGACCAGAGCCGACTTGTCGTAGCTGCCCACAACCGTGCCGTTAACGGAGCACTCCACCTTGCCGCCCTTCACCGAAACCGCGATGTCCTGCGAAACGGGCTGACCCGGGCCTTCGGCTTTGTGAATTGCCGCATTGGTTTCCCCGCGTCCACCGTTCATCTGAAATGGCGCCGGGCCAAAGCCGCGGACGATGAAATTGCCGTTGCCATAGGCCGCGCAATAGAGCTCGGTCTGTTCCGGAGTTCCCATATCGTTACCGCCGATCACAATGCCGTAAGGATGCGGATGGCTGTTGAGGTTCATATACTTCGGCTCATTGAACGACGCTTTTACCGTGTAATCGCCGGATGCCTTCGCATCGGTCTTCCAGTAAGTGGTGGCGGGACCGGTGGTAACGTGCATCGCCGCGCCTTCCTGCGCCAGCTTCGCATCGTTAATAGTCATACCGGCCTTTTCCTCGCCGGCATCGACCTTGCCGGACCAACCGGCAATCTTGATACCGCCGTCCGTGACCGCGCGCGAGCCGTCCGTGGTTGGACTGCCGGGACCACCAATAAACGGGCCTCTGCCGCGTCCAGCGCCGCGACCGGAACCGCCAGCGGCGCCGGGACCGCCGGGACCTCCTGGAGGGGGGCCGCCAGCCGGGGGCTGGGCAAAGACACCTGCGGATGAAGCGATGAATAATGCGACAGCTGCTAAAGCGGAACCGTAGACGAGACGCATGGAATTTCCTTTCATTTGACGTGCCAATAGACGTTTTGGTTTGTTACCGCGGGACCTTTCGCGATCAAACCTTCAAATAGCTTCTCACAGTTACCCCACTCAATTGTTAGAATTGCCCGCCACCTCGTTTTCATCCATTGGCGTGCCGCTGCCCGCGCGTAAATATATGTTTTTGAGACGGCGGGTAGTGAGATGATGGGCAACAATGAGCGACACCCATCCGAGCCGCCGCGACGTCCTCGCGGGTCTGGCGGCAGCGCCACTCTTCGAAACGGCCCTGGAGGCTCAGGCCACGGCCGACCCCGTCTGTTTCCTGAGTGCAATCGAAATGGCCCGGCTGATCCGCGCAAAGAAACTCTCAGCTCGTGAAGCCATGGCGGCTCATCTGAAACAGATCGAGCGCGTCAATCCAAAAGTAAACGCGATCGTGACGCTCGTCGCGGATATGGCGAGTCAGGCCGCGGCAAAGGCCGATGAACTCCAGGCGCACAAAGCTGTTCTCGGTCCGCTGCATGGCCTGCCCACCGGCATTAAAGATCTTCAGGAAACTCGCGGCATCCGCACCACCTACGGCTCGCCGCTCCTCAAAGATTACGTTCCAGCCAAAGACGATTTGATTGTCGAACGCCTCGCAAACGCGGGCGCGATTGTTCTCGGTAAAACCAACACCCCCGAGTTCGGAGCCGGATCGCAAACTTTCAATACAGTTTTCGGGGCAACACTGAATCCGTACGATCCGACAAAGACCTGCGGCGGATCTTCCGGTGGCGCGGCCGTCGCGCTCGCCTGCGGACTGGTGCCAGTTGCCAGCGGTTCCGATGCCGGCGGTTCCCTGCGCAATCCGGCCGCTTTCAGCAACGTGGTCGGGTTCCGCCCTTCGGTCGGGCGCGTACCCGATCCGAAAGGTGCGTTTGGATGGTCCACGCTAAGCACGAACGGTTGCCTCGGCCGCTCCGCCGCAGACCTGGCTTACGTTTTGAGCACCATCGCGGGTCCCGATTCCCGCGCGCCACTTTCCATCAACGAACCCGGAGCGAACTTCGCGCGACCGCTTGATCGCAGTTTCAAAGGTGTCCGCATCGCGTGGTTTAACAATCTGGGAGGTATTCCTTTTGATATCCGGGTCCGCTCCGTTATCGATGCCCATCGGAAGACATTCGAAGCCCTCGGCTGCATCGTCGAACAGACGGAACCGGATTTCGCTCCCGCCGAAATCTCTTTCCGCATCCTGCGCGCGTGGAATTCAGCCAACGTGTATGGCGCCCGGCTGCGTGAGCACCCGGAAGCATTTAAAGACACTCTCACAGGTGAAATTGAGGCGGGGCTCCGTTTGACCGGAGCGGACGTCGCCCGCGCCGAAACCGCTCACACGCAGTTGTGGCGCACATTTCAGGCGTTCCTTGAAAAGTATGAATACTTCGTCTTGCCCACCACCCAGCTTCCTCCGTTCGATGTGAATACCCCGTATCCGAAAGAGATCGCGGGTGTCACTTTCAACAACTACATCGACTGGATGAAATCCTGCTGGTACATTTCCGCCACGGGTAATCCTGCCGCTTCGGTGCCTGCCGGCTTCACTCCGGAAGGTCTGCCCATCGGTATCCAGCTTGTCGGCCGCTACCAGCAGGATTTCAGCGTGCTTCAGTTGGCCCATGCGTTTGAACAGGCAACGGGCTTCTCAAAGAAGCGCCCCACGATTGCTTAATCCTGCGCGTAAACCCATTGCGGTAATTTGGAAACGTTGGGCAGCTTTCAATCCAAGTACTGGGGCTGGTGGTATCTGGCTATCGGGATCGGCTTCCTGCTGCTGGCGATCGTCGCGAACATGCGCCACGCGCCTCTGGGTGGAATCATCATTCGTATCGTCATAGCCGTTGGCTTCGAACTTCTCGCCTGGATACAATTTCGCTACGGGAGTTAATCGCTCTCCGAAAAGGAGAATCGTTATGTTGCGAATCCTGCTTCTCGCCTGTGCCACCCTTACCGCCGCTGCGCAATCGCTTCCCGCCCCGGCGAATGTGATTCCGCTCTATGCCGGAGTGGCCCCCGGCTCCGAGAACTGGCACTATGACGAACGCGCCGCCGGAACAGCCTCCAACCCGCAAGCGCAAAATATTGTTCGACCCGTCCTGATGTATTACCCCGCGGAGAAAGCCATCACCGTCGGAACCGCCATGATCGTCGCTCCAGGCGGCGGCTTCCGCACCCTCATGATGTCTTACGAAGGAGTCGACGTCGCGAAGCGCCTCAACCAGATGGGTATCGATGCGTTCGTTCTCAAGTACCGCACCACCTATGTCGACACTGCAACGCCGCCCGGCCCGAATCCACAGGTTTGGCAGAATGTTCGCGCCATGTCGGATGCGGATGGGCAACAGGCGGTGCGCCTTCTGCGACAGCATGCCGCCGAATATGGGGTGCAGCCAAATCGAATCGGGATGATCGGATTTTCCGCCGGCGGCGGCGTCCTGCTTTCCGCCGTCTATGGCCCCGCCGATGGCAGACCTGACTTCGCCGCTCCCATCTACGCTGCCGGCGCCAGTTCCACTCCCCCGCCCGCCGGAGCCCCGCCACTCTTCATCGCCGTCGCATCCGACGATAAAACAGTGGGATACCAGGGCTCGATTGATCTGTTCGGCGCATGGATTAAAGCCGGCCTGCGCGCAGAACTGCACGTCTTTCAGACCGGCGCGCATGGCTTCGTCACGAAGGGTGGCGGCGCCGACCATTATCTGGATCGTCTGGAAGACTGGCTTCGGGTAAACGGTCTTTTGAAGAAAGCTATTTGATTCCGATCACCATCGAATCAGGCCCGACGAGATGCTCCACACGCGTCTCGCGGAAGCCGGCTTCCTTCATCCAACCAATGCAGTCCGCTCCGCTGTAATCGAAGCCGCCGTTGGTTTCGATCAGCATATTCAGACTCATCATCAGCCCGAAGGCATTCTTCGAGCGGTCGTCGTCAATGATCGCGTCATAAGCGATCATTGCTCCGCCCTCGGGAATCGCCTCATACGCTTTCCGGATGAGCATCTTTTTCTCTTCCAGATTCCAGTCGTGAAGGATATGCCCCATCATGATGACGTCCGCCTTCGGCAGCGGATCGGTAAAGAAACTGCCGGGCCGGAATTGAACCCGCCCCGCTAAACCATTGGCCTCCACATACTCTTCGAAAACAGGCGCTACTTCCGGCAGATCGAAACCAATGCCCGACAGGTGTTCGTTCGCCCGCGTCACCTGAACAATCAGATCGCCCTGCGCGGTACCAACATCGGCGGCAGTTTTGTATTTTGCCCACGGAAATTTAGCCGCAATCGTCATGTTGGCCCCGTGGCTGATCCCGCTCATCGCGGCCAGAAACTGTTTCAGGCGCGCCGGGTCGGCATAGAGCGCGGCAAAAATATCCGGCTCGCCATGGGCCCCCTCGTTCTGCGGCATCCCGGTGCGCAACGCTGTGGTCAGTCCGCCCCAGAACGGGTACAGCCGGCTGTTGGCCATCTCGAGAATGCCGCCGATGTAAGAGGGCTTACGCTTATCCAGAAAGAAATCGGCGTTGGGCGTGTTGGAGTATTTCCCATCATGCCGTTCGAGAAAACCCAACGCGACCAGCGTATCGAAAAAGTCGCGCGCGCCGCGCGGGTGAAGGCCAAGCCGCCCTGTGAGCGTAGCGAGATCGTCGGGATGTTTAGCCAACTCCGTGAAGACCTCCATCTCAATAGCGCTTAGCAGGCTTTTCGAGGCCCAGAAAGCCAGACCTGTCTGGAGAATATGTTCAGGATTCAGTGCCGGTTGCGGTGTGCTCATAGAAGTATCCTTTTAGTCGATGGAACGCGGCAAAGCTCCGGCCGCAGTCGGACTGACTTTTGTAACCTTTGTGACTTCCCAGTCGTGCTGAATATGTTCGGGAAACGTTTTCATCGCAGCCTCCACCTTCCCGAGGATCTGGCTGACAATCTCCGGATGCATATCCGCAACATCGTAACTCTCGTCGGGGTCCCTGTCGAGATCGTACAACTCCGGCCGGGGCAACAGCAAGTTCTTCAGACCTTCCTTTGGTGCCGGACTGTACCCGCGCCGATTGTAGCGCGTCACATGCATTTTCCACTGCCCCCAGCGCGCGCACTGGAGGTGGTTGTCATCGAAATACAACAACGGCTCGCGATCGATTGATTTCACGGCGCCGGTAAGCAACGGCCAGACATCGATTCCGTCAACAGCTTTCGCCGGAGCGTGCGCGCCGCAGAGTTTTGTGATCGTCGGCGCGACATCCAGCATGGACGCCAATGCGCCCGAAACACGCCCTTTCGGAATGCGCCCCGGCATCCACGCGATAAACGGCTCCCGAACGCCGCCTTCCCAGGTTTCTCCTTTGCGTCCGCGCAATTTGCCCGGGCTGCCCTGATACCAGGGCCCGTTGTCGCTTGAGAACAGCACCAGCGTATTGTCCGCGGCACCCGTAGCGTGCAGCGTCTTCATCACCTCACCGACGCTCCAGTCCAGTTCGGCGACCGCATCTCCATAGATCCCATGCGGCGACTTGCCCCGGAAACGCGTCGAGGCCGCCAGCGGAATATGCGGGAACGTATGCGGGAAATAGAGGAAGAACGGCGAGCCTTTGGCCTGGTTCAGAAACTGAACCGCTTCATCGGTGTAGCGCTGCGTGAGAGTATCCAGCTTCACCGGCTGTTCGACGATGTTCTCGTCGCGCATCAGCACGCTGGGCGTCATATCGTTGCTGTACGGAATCCCGAAGTAGTGATCGAAACCCCGCCGGGTCGGAAGGTACTCGGGGGTAACGCCCAGATGCCATTTGCCGACGCACTGAGTGCGGTAACCACTGGCCTTCAACAAATCGGCGAGCGTCTGCTCATCCTGATTCAGGCCGGTTGTGTCGGTAGCGTTCAGCACCCGCGGAACGCCGACCCGCGTGGGATATCTGCCGGTGAGCAACGATGCGCGGGACGGCGAGCAAACCGGATTCGCCGAAGTCCAGTTGGTGAAGCGCACGCCTTCAGCCGCCAGCTTATCGATGTTCGGTGTACTCAGATCCGATCCATAAACATGCAGATCGCCGTAGCCCATATCGTCGGCATAAATCAATACGATATTCGGAGGATTCGCGGAGGCGCCGCGAAGCAAAGGCGCGTCTGGAATGAGAGACGTCGCGGCCAGTGTCTGGAGAAAGGTGCGGCGGCGCATCCCGCCAGTCTATCGCAGGCCCCGGCTGCCCGGGATCTTATTTCTTGTCTGTTTTCGGCTGTGCCACAGGCCCCTGCGAAACCACGCCGGGCGCTCCGTTTCTATTCAGAATCCGGAGAATTGAAACTGCCGCCATATCGCGCACCATATTATGCTTGTCGAGCAACATGCTCTCAAGTTTGGGTATGCTGGCCGCGTTGCCACGTTCACCCAACCCTTTGGCAGCCTCCAGACGCACGAATTGGTTATCGTCGTCGAGGGCCCATTCCAACAGCTGAATTGCGTAGTTATCCGGATCCTTCGCCAGATAGGCGACTGCGGCCGCCCGTCCGGGGGTACCTTTGCTCTTCAGCTCCGCAGTATTTTTTACGGCCGGAATCACCATGGAAGCAGGCCCGAACATTGCCCCGGCCGCATCGGTGGTCCCCATCAGGATCAGGCCTTCCGGATGCTTCAGTTTATGTTTTGCAGTCCGCATGGCATTGGTAATCATCCCCGGCGTAACTTTTCTTTCACCCGCGAGCACTTCAACCAGCACATCACGTCCGCTGCTGTCCCCCAGTTGCGTCAGCGCTTTTGCCGCCGCGAACGACACCTCCGGCGAATCGTCATCCAATGCTTGCTTCAGGTCATCGATAGCCGACGTCGCTTTCATATCTCCCAAAGCCAGGGCCGCGACTCTGCGAACGAAGAGATCTTTGTCGTGCAGCGCGTTGACTACTCGCTGGACAGCATCGCGGTCCGGACTGCCCAGCGTAGAGAGCGCAGCCAATCCCTGCTGGCGGTGTTCGCTACTGCTATCGGCTTTGAGCGATTCGTCCAGTAACCGCCAGACTTCGGCTCGTTGTGTTTTCGGGTCCGGCTCCGCCGCAATAATCATCCGCGCGGCGATCAGTGCAAGGATGGCGATGTGTCTCACAGCACTCTGCGTGCATTTGAAGTGCCACGGCCGAAATACTTGTTAATTGGGCATTAAATGTGAGGTCTATCACATTTGAGTAGTTAACTATGACTATTGGCAATCTAGGAGTGGCAACCGATTCCGGCTTACGATGATTCGTGACGATTATGGCTCAGCCTGATTGCCGCATAGACAGGTCCAGTAAATACATCATAGGAGAATCGTTTTGAAACACATACTACTTAACCTCTGGCGGGAAGAATCCGGCCAGGATCTGATCGAATACACGTTGTTGATGGCTTTCATTGCACTCGCGTCAGCAGCTATTTTCATCGGCGCCGGTGGCAGCCTGGCTTCCATCTGGAGCAGCACCAGCACGACGTTATCCGCCGCCGCCAGTTAACCCGATCGCATCGCCATCACTGTTTAAAAAGAGATTCGGGCGGCGGCTTGTCGCCGCCCAATATCCCCCGTCACAATCTTCCTTCGTCCCCGTGGTATTCTCCCCCAAAGGACTAACACCATGGAACCGACAAAACCCAAACTGCCAGCGGAAGCCATCCAGCTCTACAACCTGTTTATCCATGGTGAAATCAGCCGCCGCGACTTCATAGAAGGTATCCAGCGATTCGCTATCGGCGGTTTGGCCGTGGCCGCAATGATCGAAGCGCTGATGCCAAACTACGCTCTCGGCCAGCAAGTCTCACGGACCGACGACCGGATTAAAGCGACCTATGAAACGGTCCCATCGCCGCAAGGCAATGGCAGTATCAAAGGCTACCTTGTGCGCCCTGTCAGTGCTGACACGCGTTCGCAGACCGCATCGAAGCTGCCCGGCGTCATCGTCGTTCATGAAAACCGCGGGCTCAATCCCCACATTGAAGACATCGCCCGACGCTTCGCTTTGGCGAACTTCATGGCCTTCGCTCCCGATGGACTCACTTCAGTGGGCGGCTTTCCGGGCGACGACTATAAAGGTGGCCAGCTGTTTTCCAAAGTCGACGGGAAGAAAATGGCTGAAGATATGGTGGCTGCCGCAGTCTGGTTGAAAGCGCGGCCCGACTGCTCCGGCAAAATTGCCGCTACTGGTTTTTGTTATGGAGGCGGTGTCGCCAACACGCTGGCCGTTCGGTTGGGAGCGGACCTCGCGGCCTCCGCACCGTTTTATGGAGCAGTGCCCCCGGATGCGGATATCGCGAAGATCAAAGCCGCCATCCTCGTTCATCACGGCGAACTCGACACTCGTCTGGCAGGCACATGGCCAGCGTACGACGCGGCGCTGAAAGCAGCCAACGTTCCGCACGAAGGCTACATCTATCCGGGAGCCGTTCACGGCTTCAACTGCGATGCCACGCCGGAACGTTACAACAAAGCCGCGGCGGATCTGGCCTGGCAGCGCACGATTGACTGGTTCAATAAATACGCGCGCGCCTGAAGGGCCGCAGGCCTGGAGCCAGGCCGAACAATGCCAGCGCGCCGGCCATCGGCATCAGCGCTGCCAGCAAAAATGCGGGCGCGTACGAATAGTGGTCCACCACATAACCGGTCAGCAGTGGAAACAGGATCCCGCCCAAGCCGCCGGCAACTCCCGTCATTCCGGTCACACGGCCAATCGCCGATTCCGGAAACATATCGCCGATCGCCGCGAACATGCTGGCCGAAAGGAATGTGTGGCCAAACATGACGATGGAAATCACCGCCAGCGCCAGCGGAATAGATGGTGCAGCCACAACAATGAGGCTGCCCAGGCAAAGGACGGCTCCGGTCAGCATGCTGAGTCCGCGCGCTTTCGGTACCGCCATGCCTCGCCGCAGCAGACTGTCGGCCGTCCAGCCGCCAGTCAAACTCCCGGCATCGCCCGCCAGATACGGCAGCCAGGCGAGTGCGCCGACGGCAACCAGCGACATTCCGCGCGCCGTGACCAGGTAATCCGGCAACCAGTACCAATAAAACTGAATCACCGGGCCCACCAGGAAACGGCAGAGCATCAATGCCCACGTCTGTCTGGATCGCAGCAGTTCCCGTGTTGATGGAATTGCCTGCCGATCGACGTTTTCCGGCGCGCGCTCTTCCTCTACGGAAGCGCGGTAAAACAATCGCCAGCCGATCGCCCACACGATACCGAGCGTCGCCGGCAGGAGAAATGCCATCCGCCAGCCGAAGAAGTGACTGATGGCTACGATCAGTGGCGGTGCGATCATCGATCCGATCATCGTGCCGCCGTTCACCATTCCGACCGCGAACGTTCGTTCGTCTTTCGGGAACCAGCGGGTGATCACTTTGATGGAGCCGGAAAAAGTGGCGGTCTCGCCGGTGCCCATCCAGAAACGAAACAGCGCGAAACTACGCACGGACGAACCCACTGAGTGTGCCGCCGTTGCGAGCGACCACCAGGTAACCGCGAAAGCCAGGCCGAAGCGAGTGCCAAGACGATCCATCAGCATTCCCATCGGGAACTCCGCGGCCATCATGCCGAACTGGAAAGCGGCGACGATTCTGCCGTAGTCGGTGTTCGTCAGGTGAAACAGGGTCTTCAGATGCGGGGCGAGAACGGAGAGGGTTTGACGGTCGATGAAGTTGATGATGCTGAGCGCGAGGAGAAATCCCAGCAGTGTCCAGCGCCAGCGTTTAGTCATTTGCGCATTCTACCGTGGCGTCGATCTGTCGGGACTCAACGGGCAATACATACCAGCCGGCGATGGCAGAAGCGACGAGCGCGGCCGCAGCCATCCAGAACGTTGCCGGATAGCCGTACGCTGTTGCGACGCCACCTGCTGCGAACGACCCGAGTCCGATAAACAAATCGCAAAACGCAGTAAGGATGCCGACGGAGTAGCCGCGTTCGTGGTTCGGCGAACGACGCATCACTGTTGAAGCGATGGAAGAAAAAGGAAACGAGAGCCCGAAGCCGAGCAGCGCCGCGCCGGCTACAGCAATCGGTGGGCGCGGGCCCGAAGCGAGCACCAGCAGTCCCGCGGTCATGGCAGCCAACCCGAAGTTGAGTGTCACGCGGGGATGCACCCGATCGGGCAAGCCTCCCAGAAACAGTCTCGCGCACAGCATGGCTCCCGCATAGGCCGTAAATGCGGCGCGCCCCGAGTTGCCGTATCGCGCGAGATGCAGCACCAGGAATCCGGTGATCACCGGATAGTGGACATTCACAAGTCCGATGGCGAGCCCCGGCAGCAGCAGAGATCGAGAGGGCCAGCGCAGGGAGCCGCCATCTTTGTGCGGAACGAAATCTTCCGGCACGCGCGTCAGCATCAGAAATCCGACTGCGCCCGCAGCCATCTGGAAAGCGGCGGCGTGTTCGAAAGTGCCGAGCCAGCTTCCGACGACGGGTCCGGCAGAGAGTCCGCCCCAGATGCCTGTGCTCAGATAGGCGAGCGCCTGGGCACTGCGTTCGATTCCGGCGAGTTCCACCGCCCATGCGGCGGCGCCGGTGTAGAGACAGGCTTCGCCGAGGCCCTGAAAACAGCGGCCAACCCAGATGCCGGTGAGTCCCCAGGGTAACAGGTAGACGCCTCCGGCGATGGTGCAACTGGCGAGGCCGGCGAGGAATGCGACTTTGCGGCCGCGTCCATCGGCCACCGGTCCGGAGACGAGGCGGCCCAACAGCGCGACCACGGAATAGATACCGATGACGAAACCGACGGTGTGATCGGAGCCGCCGAGATCGTGGCGAACGTGAGGGGCGAGCGCGGGAAGCACAGCGCCCATGCCGACAAAGCCGAGAAATGTGGCGCCGATTAACGACCAAAAACGGGGACTGAACTCGTTCGGTGAAGCCACTCATAATACTGTAGCGTGCAGAAAAAAGGATCGTGGTGGGCGTTATCGTCCGCTCCAAAACAGGCACCCTCCACAGATTCGCAATCCGCGGCCAATATTACGGAATGGAAGCGGCCTTCGCCTCTTCATTGAACACCGCGGCATCGGCGGGCAACAGAAGGTGCTTGCGCACGAGGGCAGCAGTGCTGGCGCTGACCTTTTTGACATAGTCCGCATGGGTCGGATAAAGCGCCTTCACCTTGTCTTTGTCGACAGGTTGCGTCCAGCCGATCATGTCGCAGCGCGCCGCGACTTCGTCGCTCACTTTGCCCTGACCTCCAGCAACCGCCTGTCCGGGAACTTCGACGATGGTTGTGTAGCTTCCCCAGGTCGAATGATAGGTGGCGATGGGAACATCAAGATAGGTAGTGCGAAATCCGCCCAGCGCGTTGCCGTAAGCGTCGCGTTTTATTTCCCGCCCATCGGGGCTGGTTTCAATATGCGGTACGTGCGGCGGGGCCACGCCCTTGTCGAGCCAGGTAATCAGATTGTCCAAACTCGCGGCATAGACTGCATCGACGGGAAAATCCGTCAGAGTATGCCCGCTGCAACCCCTCGGCCCTTCCTCGCGCGCGGTGCCGTTGCGGGTGACGATGTGCGGCATCGCCGGCACTTCATAAAGCCGATAAAGAGGCCCGTCGTCCCGGCGGTAAGTGACATGATCGGCGCCCCGCTCGAACATGACAATCAATTCGCGTTCCCCCTGTAATTCGAGCACGGGCACGTCCAGGTCGGGCAACGGTGTCTTGTAGGAGGGCACTGCGCTTTGAGCCGGGAAATAGGCATCGTAAACGCTTTTTGTCCCCGGCTTCGAATGCTCAAAGGCGATATAAGCCCGCACCACGCCGCCGGTCTGCGACATGCCGCCCAGAATGACACGCCGCGGCTTGATGCCGGGAAGCCCGCCGCTCTTGATGAGAGCGCCTATCTGTCCCAGGACTTCCATTTCGGTGGTCTCGCCCTTCGGAGTGTTGGCATAAGAACGAGCGCCTTTGCCGGGAAGTGACAAGCTCGCATAGCGCGCCGGATTGACCGGTTTGATCAGGGTTTCAACGATCATCGGGTTGCCGGCGACAGCGACGTTCACGATGCCGGTTCTTGCTTCATAGTCGCTGATCTTGCTGTAAAGCGTCCAGCTGCCGTTGGGATGCCATGGCTCGACCACTACAATGCCGGATTGCGCAGCCGGCGCTTTCGGCAGCCGCACATGAATCAATGTTTTGTAGGAACCACCGGCGATTTCGCAGGAGATGAAGAACTCCTCCTCCACGACATTGGCGGGAACCCGGCTGCGGGCATCGATCTGGGATCGGTCCGTGAACGGGACTGGTCCTTCCACTTTGGGGATACAGGGGGCTGCGGCAACTGTGGGCACGATCCCGATTGCAAAAGCCGCAATCATCAACCCGCTGAACACAACGTTCGAACCTTTCATCGGAACCTCCACAATCTTTGATTTCAGGCAGCCCAACGCTTGTCCTGACGTCCAGTCCAGCGGTCAAGCTGAACTCTGCTGGGTCACTTTATCATAAGGAAAGTGCAGCATGCGAACAATCGGATGGATGCCGATTCGAGCTGAAGCATTTCGCGACCAGATTCAATAGATGCGGACCAGGTCCATGGCCTCCTGGGCATAACGGACAGCACCTCGACGCGGGGACGTGGTCTAGAATTGAAAGAGCAGTAATTGTCGGGGCGTAGCGCAGCCTGGTAGCGCACCTGCCTTGGGCGCAGGGGGTCGTGAGTTCGAATCTCGCCGCCCCGACCAAAACTTCAAAGATCTAAGTCAAAGACGTTGGCTCGGCTCTACACGGCTCGGCTCTACAATTGGCTTCATGCTAACGTAGGAACCCACTCCTTTCGAAAGGGTTCCATGCGTTTCAATCTCATCCTGTTCGCGGTTGCCACGCTCGCATTACAGGCAACTGCCGTCGCTCAGACGCCATCCACCAGACTCGCCGCAAAGTACGGGTCGAATGCCTCCGTCGGAAAGACGTTCACTCACGATGGTGTGAAGCTCTACTATGAGATCTACGGAACAGGCGAGCCTCTTTTGGTCGTCCACGGCAATGCCGGCAGCATCGCCGACATGAGAGAGCAAATCGCCTTCTTCCGCAAGCACTACCAGGTGATCGCGATGGACAGCCGCGATCAGGGCAAGTCCGGCGATAGTACCGGCGCGATCACTTATGAGAAAATCGCCGACGACCTTGCCGCCCTCTTCGACCATTTGAAGGTCCGGCCGGCCAACGTGATCGGCTGGAGCGATGGCGGGAATGAAGCGTTGCTGCTTGCAATCCGGCATCCCGAAAAGGTGAACAAGATCGCCATCACCGGGACGGTCCTCGCTCCACAGGGCGCCTATCAGGAAATCATCGATTTAGTGAAGTCGTCGATCGCCGATATGCCGGCCGCTCAAAAGGAAACTCCGGCCGGCAAACGCGAGTTGAGGCTTTCACAAATGCTGCTTGACGAGCCGCACATCGATGCCAGTTCGCTCGAAGCCGTGCAGACTCCGGCGCTCGTGATGGCCGGGGATCGCGACCTGATCCGCGATGAGCACACGCTCGAAATCTTCCATCACCTACCGAACAGCCAGTTGTGTATTTTCCCGAATGCAACCCACATGATCCCGTACGACAATCCCGCGATCTTCAACTCCACCGTGGAACAATTCTTCAGAACGCCATTCGCGAAGAAAGATCGGATCAAGGATGCAATGAAGACGATTGAAGTCATGCGCGGCCCAGCGAAGTAGGAACGCAGAAAGCTCAGCTATTCGGCGGGCAGTTCGAAATTCCGAATCATCTCAATTCTGCCCATCAGCGACATCCCCACCAGGAGAGCGACGGGCATGAGCATGCTGACGCCTGTAAAGACCAGAGAATAACTGTGCGTCGCATCGAGCGTTCGACCGACCGCCCACGTGCTGACCACCGAGCCTAGTGTGGAACCAGTCCCCGCAATTCCGTAGACAGATGCCACCGCTCTCGGCGGAAAGAATTCTCCTGCGAGGCTGTGCACAGAAAGCGACCAGAAGGTCCAGAAGAATATGGCGGCCGAGATGAACGCCATCGTGGCAAAAAGAGAGTGGGGTTGCGAGGCCAGTATCCCGATTGGCGACATGATGGTCGCGAAGACCATGCACGTCTTGCGAGTACGGTTCACACTCCATCCGACTCGCTGGAGATAGAGCGCCAGATATCCGACCCCGACGTTCGCGATGCCGGAAACAAGGAACGGTATTCCCGCAACTGCGCCGATTCCCGCGAGGTTCAGTCCGCGTTCGCGCGCCAGAAACGCAGGAATCCAGAAGACGAAGAACCACCACAGCGGATCCGCCAGAAAGCGGCAGAAGAAGATTGCCCAGGTCTGCCGATATCGAAGGAGGCGAATCCATGGAACGCGAGGGCTGGCGGCGGATTTCCGTTCGGACGCAGCCATTTCCGGATGTGCTCGCTGGAAGAGGAGAAACGCAGCCACCCAGGCAAACCCAAGCAGGCCCGTTACGATAAACGCGGCGCGCCACCCGGCTTGTAACGTGATCCATGCCACCAGCGGCGGGGCCAACATGGCGCCGGCGCTCGAACCTGCGTTGCAGATACCGAGGGCCAGCGTGCGTGCATCCTTCGGAACCCACTTGGCAACGGCTTTCGCGAAGGCAGGCCACGCGCTTGATTCGGCGGCGCCGAGCATGCCGCGGAAGACACTAAGGCTCACAGCCCCGCGCGCGAACGCGTGGAGCATGTCCACTATTGACCAGCAAATCACCGATGCGGTCAAGCCGCGCCCAACGCCGAAGCGGTCCAGCGCCCAGCCCGATGCGCTGTAGCCTATCGCGTAAACAGTGAGGAACGTATTCAGGATTCCCGCGTACTGGCTGTTGCTGAGATGGAACTCCGCACTGAGCGTGGGAGCAAGAACGGACAGTACCTGGCGGTCGATGAAGTTGACGGTGGTCTCCCCGAGGAGCAGGGCGATCAGGATGGCGAGTGCTGCGCGGGTGAAGACAATCTCGGAGTCAGAGACAGCCGACTGCGTCGCGACTTCTTCGCTGTGGAACATTTGGCTGGGCGCTAATCTTTGATCACCGAACGCAGGTCGGCTTCCGTTACGTTGCTTGAGACGACGGCGCGACCGATTGCTACCGGCAAGATCCAGCGCGGCGCGCCACCGAAGACCTTCTTATCGGCGTCGATACGTTCCAGGAGCAAATCAACAGAGACCTCCGGCAAGCGAACGGGCAAGCCGAATCGCGAGAGCAGGTTGTTCTGACGGATCTCGACCTCCGGGTCCGCGAGGCCGAGACGAACGGCGAGTCTGGCCTCAATCGCCATCCCGATCGCCACCGCGTCGCCGTGCAGGATGCCGTATTTAGTCGCCGCCTCCAGCGCGTGACCCACGGTGTGTCCGTAGTTCAGAAAGATCCGGTACTGTCCCAAATCCCGCTCGTCGCCGGAAACCACCTGGGCCTTCAAGGCTACACAGCGGGCGATGGTGTTCAACAGCGTCGTCTTCTCAAGGCCGACAAGCTGTTCGACGCTTCGCTCCAGTTGATCGAACAAAGACACGCCGACAACCTGATCCCGAAGCAGCGAGCTTTCGAGCATGGCGTACTTGACGACCTCCGCCCATGCAGAGCGACGCTCGTCGGGAGCTTCATCGCGCAGCAGCGATACGTCCGACCAAACCAGCCTGGGGTGGAAGAAAGTGCCGATCAGGTTGCGCGCCAGCGGATGATTGAGCGCGGTCTTCCCACCCACGGAACTGTCCACCATTCCTTCCAGAGAGGTCGGGACCTTCACAAGCGGAATGCCCCGCATATAAGTGGAAGCGGCGAAGCTGCCGACATCGTCAATCGCACCGGCGCCTGCAATGAGGAGCACGTCATCGCGGCGGAACTTCATACCGAGCAGCCAGTCGTGTATGGCGCGCACCTCATCGAGCGTCTTCACACTCTCCGAGGGAGCCATCTCCCGGACATGAACAGCGAGTCCCGCACTCTCGAGCGACTCGCGGATCGGTTGCCGAAGCCGCTCCCAGGTGTTGGAGTCCGTCAGGATTGCGACGCGCCGGGCGTGCGGCAGGAGCTTGGATACCTGAGTCCCCAGCAACGCCAACTGGTTCCAGTTGACGACCGCCTGATAGGTCCACGGGCCGGCCGCGACGACGATGGGCGGCGGTGAATCGAGGTCCACAGAATGCCGACCTGGAACGCCGGAGATATCCTCGATGCCCGGTGGTTCGGCCGAGTGGTTCAGCAGCTCGACGGCCCGGATGACTTCAGCCGCTACCTGCTCGGTTGTCAGCCGGTCGGTGTGCACCGTCCAGTCCGCCAGCGCGTAGGCTGACTGACGGCTGTGCTTCAGGGCGCGGATCTGGTCCAGCGGGTAGGCCGCGTCCAGCAAGGGCCTTATCGCAACGGCTCCGGAATTCTTCAGGTGCTGCTGGATTCTGGCAAGCAGCGTCTCGGGGCGACCTTCGAGGAAGATCGTCCAACCCTTGTCCGCCATGAAGCGGCGGTTTTCGGGGGGCACCGCGGTTCCGCCTCCGGTTGCGACCACGCACAATCCGGAATTGGATACCGAGTGCAGGGCTTCAGCTTCCCGTTGACGAAAGCCTGCCTCTCCCTCTTTTCGGAAGATCACGGGAATTGTCATCCCGCTGCGATCAACGATGAGGTCGTCGAGATCGTAGGCCGGGCACTCCAGCATACGGCCGATCACTTTCGCGATGGTGGATTTGCCGGAACCACTAAACCCGACCAGGTAGATCGCGCAGCCCTTCTTCAACCCTCGTCTCCCGTGTTGTCCGAAACAGGCTTCAGTGCCGGTTTCGCCGTTACTGGAGACGTTGTCAGGATCTGCGTAGTATCTCGCAAATGCATTCTAACATGCGAGATTAAAGCCTTCCGTGAGTGCTCAGCCGCAGCGATGAGCTGGTTCGCCGGGGCCTCCCTCGAGACACGGGATGGCGCTCAGGAACGTGTAAATAGCCGTCAGCTGGCGGTCGGTCATGTGCTGATACGCCGGCCACGGCATTACCTGGAGCAGATCGCCGTTGAACGGGAAGCTGAGACAGTTGGTCGTGACGGTGGCCGAACAACTCGGGTGCGCGTGGTCCAGATCAACGCCGGTCCTCATTATCTGCATGAAGTCGGTCAGGGTGTTGCCGCCTTCCGGCAGGCCCGTCTTATCGGGGGTCAGGTTGCGCGACACGATGTGGGTGTCGGGGCCGAACGCGCCGAAATCCCTGCCGCCACCCAGATAGTTCTTCGCGTTGATCTGCTCGTGGCCACTGAACAATGGCGGCTGAGGACCGGGAAGCAGATAGGGATTACCGCCGGGGGCGTATTCCGAAGTCGGGCTGGCTGTATGGCAACCATTGCAGCCGATTGCCACGTTCACCAGATAGCTTCCCAGTCCGACCATGTCCGGATCTTTGTTGGACATGTTGAGGACGATGCCCGTGGTGGAAGCCACTGCAAGACCCGTCTGAATCATCTGCTTTTCATCCTGTGCAGCATTGTTGTCGTTCATGGCGTGCCTGTCATTGGCCGCGCGCCCGGTGCTCGATATCGCCGACATTCCCACGAATACCAGAGCTGAGAATGCCGCACCTGCCGTCAAAGTCTTCAACGTAAGCATGAGTGGACCTCCTGTGGACCGCCATGAACTTACCACAGCGATTCAAAGAAAACCACTTCACTTTATCGGAAATCGCACAGTTTTATCGATGTGTATTTAACCTCCCAAATCCGGCCATTATTCCGGTTTGAAGGTCGGCATGCGCGGCCACGGTGTTGCCTGCGTATTCCCCGTAGCGGGGGTGGTTCAGGAGGCACTCATCGGCCAGGCTCGCCGGATCTACCGGGACGAGCAGTGAATTGCCGGCGACGGACACGGCCATGGAATCCAGGTGACCGGCGACCTTTCTGCGCATTTCGATCAACGCGGGTTCGGTGAGGAAATCGGCATCCTGCGGGTTCTGCAGGACCGCCAACTGGTTCCAGAAGAACGGCACAGACTTGAGCGCTGTGCGGAGGATATCCGCACCTTCGCGGCCGTGGCTCTCACGGTCGACTCCGAACTCGTAGACAATCGCATCGTTCATCATGCGCAGGCCCGCGACGGTTTTGCCGATCTGGTCGCGCAGCCCATCCACCTGGCGAAGCCGAACCTCGTGCGGCGCGGTGCTTTCGAAGATGCGGAGCAGTCGGGCTTCGGCGCGCAGAATACCGACAAAGGCGCGGCGCATCGCTGTCACGGTGCGCACCGGCCAGAGTTGATCGAAGACGATCCAGATTACAAAGAGCGCCACCAGAATTCCGACTAAGCGATCACGCGCGGGCGCCAGTTCGGTGGGCGCGCTGAAGCCTTCGAAGGCGACCAGATAGAAGGAGAAGGCAATCTGTAAACCGGCATAGCCAAACTGGCGTCCGCAGGCGCACCAGGCTGAAATGAAGGCCACGCCGGCGATCAGGATGACGAGGGAGAAGATGGAGTCCATGCGCGGGAACAGAAAGACCGTCGCGGCGATTGCAAGGGCGCCACCGATGGCGGAGCCGATGAAGCGATTCGCCAGCTTCTGCTTGATTGCGCCGCTGTTTCCCAGCGCAACGATGAACACCGTGGTGACGCTGGTGGAAATGCCAGGCCAGGCAACCGCGAAGTAGAAGACGTAGCAGACGATCACGCAGAGGGTAATCTTCAGGGCGAAGGCAACGGTGTCCTTATTGGAGAGCGCACCTGGGATCAGGAAAGGCACCTTACTCTTTGGCACCGCCGGCAGGCTCTCGTCGACTGTGGGCATCGAGAGGATTGCGTCGAAGGCAATCTCGATGCGGTCCAGCAGGGTTGGGTTGGCTTCGCCGGCCGGATGGGTCGGCGTCTCGCTGTGCTGTTGTTCCCGGGCTCGGCGCGCGAGCTCCGCACAACGAGCGCGCAGGTCTTCGGAGACTCCGGCGGGATGCTGCGAAGCGAACGCGGCGCAAAGATCCATCAGCTGCGCCAGCATTGTTATACGGACGCGCGAACCGGGGAGTAGTTTTCCCGGCGGCAAATCGCGCCCCACCACCATGTCATACAGCTCCTGCATGGGGCCCTGGCCCGTGCCCGCGAGGCGGTTCATGCCGACAATCGCCGGTGCAAGCCGGTCCGGTGGAGCGCCCGCGGCGAAGAGCGTGAAGACGCCCTCGATGGTCTTGTAACGGAGTCGCATCTGTTCCGAGAGGCGGTCGGCGGGATGCCGGTAGGCGAACAGATACTCCACCAGCACTGCGCATAAGAAGGCGACGGTCACAGTGGAGATGAGATAAAGCGACGCCTTCACCAGCGCGTCGGGCGGCGCGGGGCGCTCCCACAGAGCGATCACGGTGCAATAGATAAAGCCCCAGATCGCAGCGAAGGCCGGCATGGTGCTTGCGACCATCAGGCAACCGGCAACGAACGAGACTACGATGACGCTGAGAACCCTGACCATGGGGTCGTTATCGGAAACGACGACCACCAGCAGTTCCAGCGCAATCGCCAGGACCAGCGTCAGCAGCGCCATGACGCCCATGCGAACGGACGTTGCAGGACTTTCACGAACGCCCAGGAAGATGTAATACAGCCCCAGGGAAGCAAACGGCATCTGGAGCACCATCATCAAAACCAGTCCAATGACGGTGGCGAGAACGATGCGCAGCGTCGCGGCGAGACGGCCTGGACCGGGCTGGAGATCCTGCCACACGCGCGTGCCCCAGGAGGGAAGCGGCGGCGCGGATGCTGGAGCGGCTGTCACTTCCCGCCCCTACCTGACGACCGTCACGGCCGTCGCGCCGATGCGGAAGAACGCGGGGTCGGGATCCTGAATGTGAACGCGTACGGGAAATCTGGCCGCCAAATGCACCCAGTTCAGCGTGCGCTGAATATCCGGCAGGCCGCCGGCAACTTTGCCGTCTTCGGGAAAAACGCCGAAGCCGGTGCTCTCGACGACTCCGTTGAATTTGCGATCCGGATGACCCATGAGATAGACGTCAACGTGCATCCCGTTCCTGATGTTGCCGACGCTCGACTCGCGATAGTTTGCGATCACGTACCAGTTGCGCGTATCGATGAGCGTGAAAACGGGACCACCGGCGCGCGCATAAGCGCCTTCGGAAATATTGAGATTCGTCACCCAGGCGTCAAAGGGAGCCAGAACACGGCAGCGTTCCAGATCAAGCCGGGCACTCTGGATTCGGGCCTCACGCGCGGGACGCTGCGCGATGAGCGTGTCGACGGTATCGACCGTATGCATCGCCTGCCCGAGGCGGGCCTGGGATTCGACGACGAGGGAATCGGCTTCCACCTGACGAAGTTCGGCCTGGCTTTGCTGGGCCTGCGCCGCCGCGAGCGCAGACTGCGCTTCATCGTAATTACCCTGCGCCACAGCGACGGCAGTGCGGACCTGATCCACCTGCTCGACCGTCACATATTGCTTCGCGAGCAACGGCTCAATACGATGCAGGTTGTTAGTGGCGAGCGTCAGTTGCGCCTGCGCGTTCCCAATCGCCGACTTCGAGCGCGTGACGGCGGCCTTCGCGGCATCGATGCCGGTGACGGCAGTCTTCACGCCGGTGCCGGAACGATCGGCCGCGGCGCGGGCGACATCTACAGCGCTTCCTTCTGCTGCGATGCGCCGCTTCGCGTCCACGATCTGTTGTTCCAGACCTTCGCGATCGGCCAATGCCTGTTGCAGCGCGTATTCATAGGGCCGCGAATCGATGGCAAACAGAAGATCGCCTTTGTGGACCTGAGAGTTATCCTTCACGGCTAACTGCGTGAGCCGGCCATTGACTTCGGGAGCGATCTCAATGAAATTCGCGCGCACGTTGGCATCGTCGGTTCGCGGATAACGGCCGTTTTCCTCAATGACCTGGAGCAGCGCCACTACCGCGCCCACAAAGACGGCGAGACCGATGAGACGCCCCAGCCATTTACGGAGATTGTTTCGATTGGCTTGTTCCATGGAATGTCCTATCTGAAATACCCGAGCCACAGTACGCTGGTGAGGAGCGTCAGCAGACTTGGATAGAAGAGCGCGAGCGGGCCGACTTCGGTTTCCAGATGCAGCTTGACGAGCCCAAACCGCACGACGAAAGTCAGCACGACTGCCAGTGTGAGGCAAATCATCCACGCGGGAAAAAACGAGCCGAGCACATCGATGGAGGGCGAACCATTGCAGCCCGTGAGAGACAGCGCGGACGCGGCAAGGAGGATGGCCGTCGTGAGCTTCGATTGGTTTTTGATGGTCCTCATTACTGGGCACCCGTTGGGTTGGAAGACGGAGGAGCCTGGCGGCTGGTGGCCTGAGGCAGTGTCCGCAGAAGATTGCCGGAGACGAATTCGAGATTGACGGCTTCGAGAAACAATTGCGACCGGGCGGCGACGCCGGAGAGACGCGCCTGCGCAAGTTGCTTTTCGGCCGCGACGACATCGATCAGATTGCGGACGCCGGAATTGTAGGCATCGAGGGAAGCGGAATAAGAAGTATTGGCCGCATCGAACAGCGCCTGCGCAGCGTCGCTCTTGCGAAGCGCGGAGCGGAAGTTGATGTAAGCGGTCCACACTTCGCGGGTCGCTTTGTCGTGGATTTCGGTCATTTCATCCTGCGCCTGGCGGCGGCGCGATTCGGCCGCGGCCAACTGATTCTGTCGCGCGCCTCCATCGAAGAGACGCCATTCGAGAGCGAGCGCGGCGGACCATGTTGGCTGGCTGGCAGAGCCGAGTTCTCCGAAGCTGGAAGTGGGCCACATCGACGTCTGGGCAACGGTGCCGGCAACGACGACTCGGGGCTTGAATTCCGATTTGGCGATCCGGATGGCATCGTCGGCAGCGCGGATTTCAGCGGCGGCAGCCATGAGATCGGGCCGTCCGGTGAGAGCGCGATCGATGAGCGCGTCGATTGTGAGGGTGAGTTGTTGCGGCACGGGCGCAGCTTTTTCGGAATCGATGGTTATGTTTGGCGAAGGCTCGGCGCCGATTGCCTCAGTGAGGGCGAGGCGCGCGATTTTTTCATCGCCGTCGGCGGCTTCGCGATCGAAGACGGCCTGTGCAGTTTCGGAGCGGGCGTTGAGGACGTCCGGCAAAGTGCCGCGGCCGTTGTTCAGCCGCGCATCGGCGGCATCGAGAGTCGTCTGTGCGTTCTTCAGAATTTCCGCCGAAGCCTGAAGACGTTCCTGGGCGGTGAGCAGACGGTAGTAGGCGCCTGCGACGCGAAACGCGACTTCCTGATTGGCCTGAATGAAATTCGCGCCGGCGGCCAGTTTCTCCTGGGTGGCGGCATCGACGTGGGCGGCACGCTCGCCGGCATCGAAAAGAAGATATTGGAGCTTGATTTCAGGTTGAATGACGGGAACCATGACCATGGTGTAGCCATCGGGCGCGAGAGGTTTGGGAAAGGGATTGATCAGGCGCTGATCGGCGACGGCGGCAATTCCGGCGAGGAGGGGATAGTAAGCGCTTTTCGCAATGCCGAGTGCGGCGGCGCGTTGTTTGGCGCGTTCCCAGACGATGCGGGTGTGCGGGTTGTTGTGCTCGGCTAAATCGATGAGTTCCGCGAGGGTGTAGGGGTGGTTGGGATCGAGAGAGGCGACGGTTGGATTGGGGGTGGCTCCGGCGGTGCAGTTGGCGGCGGCGAGCGGGGTGGAAACTTCGCCAGCGCATGGCTGCGCCGCAAGAGGCCGCGGCATGCCGCCGCAAATGATAAGTAAGGTAACGGCGAGTGAGTGGTGCGTCACAACTTTTGAGTAATTCAGTATATCCCGTTCGTTGTGAAGATTCGCACTTGCGGTTTGAGAATTTTGGTGGTGCGCTGGGTGGGCTGGGGCGCGGTTTTGATAGTGAAGGAACGAAACCAATTTCGGGTTAAGTTGTGTGTTTGCAATGTTAATTTTGATGGCGGAAATTGGGGCGGCCTCGGTTAAGGTCATGAGTTCGGGTCTGATCGCGAGCCGCGACGGGAGCGGGGCGGGTGCTTTGGCTGGCGATTTTTCAAAAGATGAGGAACGAAACCAATTTTGACCTAAGTGCTTTGATTGCAGCAAGAGCTTTGGCGCTTGCACCCTTTGTCGCCTCGTAGGCACGCGTTCACGTGTGGGTAGAATAGCCGGATGCAGACGCGGTTGCGTCAGCGTTGAAACGGCTTGGCTCGTGATCATCTATGTTCTCCTGCCAGGAAAGTAGCACGAAGGCCTGATGGTCCAGACCATGAAATTTGCTATGTTGTTGATAATAAGATAAATAAAAGCGGCATTTCGATGCCACCGTCCTCGGGCTCATTTCCGGAAGGCTTTGAGTTGAAGCAAAGGAGAGAGGCTCGATTTCCGTTGCTCCGGTTCCCCAGCGCAACAATGGCCGAGATCCCCAGCATACGTCGAGCTATTGACCGGGCAGCTTTGCCCAGATCCAGCCTTCGTTGCGCGCAAGTTCCGGTTCGAGCGGCGCCAAAGCCAGGCCGCGGAGAAAATCCAGACCGGCCAGACTACAAACCACTGCGTCCAAAACATCCGCGTCCGCCACAAGCAGATCGTGATCGACGGAACACGTCAGATGTTCATTGAGTTTTGATGCGATGTCGCGCCGCTCCTCCGTGTGTTCCGTCTTTTTATACTGCGAGCACCTAATGCCACGGCCAGACAGTGTAGCTGCAGGGTACACCTCGATCGCCGCAATTCGCGAGGAAAAAGCATTGTCCCAGGCGAGCGGTATTCGTTGACCGATAGCAGTACCCAGGTCGTCGAGTAGATTCAGCGCCGCGTGGGCTGTCCTTGCGATGCGATCGGCGCCCACATCTAACGGCCGCTTGTTGCAGCGATCGTTTATGAGGCGGTCAGTTTCACGGCGAAATAACTTGTCCGCCAACTCGCTAAGTGGTGCGCCAGCTGCATGGCCGACGAGGGTCCGCCCTAAGGACGAGGGCCACCCGAGTGGCGCGTCAAGCGCGAGAAGGACCCGTGATTCAGATTGTATCCATCCCGACAGAACTGAGATGAGGTCACCTTCGCTACGCCCGCAACGGGCGTCGATGACTACGAATAGATCCCCGCTATAGACGCCTTTCGCTAGCCCCACATTCTTGGGGTCGACAGCGCAGTCAATTCCGATGATTGCAGTTGGCTTCATCCAGTCAAGAATGGCAGGCGGAACCGAGCAAACGCAAACCACCCACGGCAAAATGAGAGAACGTTACGATTGCCAGCACCGAGTACAAGGAAAACGAGGCAAAAGAAAAGAACGAAAAGCAGACTGACGGCAAAATGGAAGAGAGCGCGCATTTGCGTGTCATCGACATGAAGATGGTTTCTTCGAGCTGAAGACAGTTATCCTCGAAGAATCGTCGGGACCGGGAGACGCGCGATAAGTGTCGCTGGCGCATTGTCCTGATAATCAATGCTCACCCCTGCGGTGCGGCGGACGGCACCGAAGGGAACTGGACAAGCCGACGGCGGTCAATCCATCAGGCGACACTTGGCCTTAACTCCTCACGAATGATCCGCCTCAGCACGTCTTCGAACCGGGGAGCTTTGCCATCGAGGTATTCGTGGAGAGCTGCGTTTATCAGGGTCTGATAACCGGTTGCCCCGCCGGTCGCCTCCGCCATTGTCAGAAAGCGATTCACGATGTCCTGATCGAGCCGAATCGTGATCCGCACCTTGCTTTCGAGTTCGGGTTCGGGCGGAACGACTCGCCCGCGTTTACCTTTGCTGAAATCGTAACGGTCCTTCATAGATCTGCCTCGTATTCCTTGCGTTCGTGAGCTTCGGCGGGACGAGTCGAGATGATCCTGATGGTTTCGCCGCGCCAGGAGTACACGACGACGAGCAGCCGACCCGTTGCCCCCATTCCAAGCGTGACAAACCGTTGTTCGTCAGGGTCGGATTCATCGTCCGTGATTGTGATGGCATGAGGGTCATCTAGTACCGGAATCGCCTCGGACATTCGGACGCCGTGCTTACGGAAATTAATTCCCGCTTTGTTATCTTCGTCCCATTCGAAGCTCACTTATTAAGTATATGCACCCATCGTACATACGTCAATGGCGGGTCGTGCATCGGAAGAGTGCCCGGTTGGGCCTCCGCGAGCCCGAGGGAACCGAGTACATGGGCAAACCAATAGCTTCGGCGATGGTTCATTGAGCCCATTCGTGAGAGTTCCCCCGCGAACATTGGCGAGCCTATTGCAAAAGTTGTCATTGAGGTATATAGACATGAAACGTATTCTTATGACTCTCACGTTCGCGGCAGGGATGGTGATTCCAGTGGTCGCGCAGACCAAAGCGCCGGTCACAGTAACAGGCTGTCTCGCACAAGGCGACGAGACGAACGAATACGCAATTAAAGATACGGCTGGAAAAACCTATGGGCTTACCGGGACCAAGGTTGACATGAAGGCACACCTTGGCCATGAAGTGACGATCACCGGCACCGAGTACAAGGAAAACGAAGCAAAGGAAAAGAACGAAAAGAAGGCTGCCGGCAAAACGGAGGAGAGCGCGCATTTGCGTGTCACCGATCTGAAGATGGTTTCTACGACCTGCAAATAGTTCTCCTTGAAGCATCATCGCGAGCGGAGAGGCCGCGATAACTGTTACTGCCGCACTGACCTAAGACTCAGAACGCAGAGCAGGAATCGCGGCGCACCCCGCGCGAAGCGAGATCAGTCTCGAAAGGTTCGGGCCAGCGCAAACGCAGACTACATCAACCAGCGATCCTTTTTTTCCATCGGCAGAAAACGTGGCCGCGATTGCGGAGGCATGGTCACGCCGCCAAGCTGAGGCAGTCCGGCAATGGCTGCGAGCAACTCGATCCGCGCAAGAAGTCGAAGGTCGCGATCCGAGATTCGATTCAGATATCTCAGGGCCGCGACGCCCTCATGTTCGCCGGCTTTGAAAAGTATGTTTCGGAATTCCCTGGCCGAAGGCCAGCATTCACGCGGAGCCTGGTTGGGATTGTCCGAATCGGTGTCGAGGGCATAGAGGCGGAGCGCTTCGTCAAACGACGCCGCGAATTCGGTTCTCAGGGCTTCGGGAATAGGGAGAAGCCGGGAACAGCCTACCGTGATGTAGTCGGGTTGCGCATCCGGTCCGGCATTCGGGGGGAGAGATTCTCGGGGAGGGTTCCTGGGGCGGCCCGTCGCGAATTCTGCGAAGTAGCCGTGAGGGAATGCCACGATGGCGGCAGCGAGTTGCGGGTACTCACAACAGAGCGCATCCGCAAGTTCGACGTCGAGCTGCACCAAGACACTGAAAACCCCAAACAAGTGCGACTCGCGTGTGGACGAAAACAGCGCGACTCTTCCACTGTCCGAGTTTGAGAATTTGCTTTGAGTTGGACCGTCCGCCTCTTCCACAATCCGCTGCACGATGTTGCGGACGGCCGCTTTGGCTTCTTCGGCGGGAAGCAAGCTCCACTCCGAGGCGAGCAGAATATCGAAGCCGGGCGCGGAGGAGCCCGAAGCACAGAGCCGGGCGCGGACGGCGGCGCGCAGGATGTTCCTCCGCGATTCCTCATTTCCGGAATGATTCCCGGAGCGGCTGATCGCCTCCATCGCCTGTCTGTAAGGATATTGCTCGTCGGACGTAGGATTACGGAGCCAGGAAACTGCGTCGGCAAGATAGCCATGGCTGAGCATGTTGGCAATGATCGTGGTGGCGCGGAAAGGTTCTTTGAGAAAAGGCATAAGCTGGACGGCGCGTTGGGGTGACACGGTCGCGGCGAGAGCAGCGGACTGGGATCGGAGCGCGTCGCCATCGGGCAGGGGAATTTCGAATGCGAGGGTGATTCCGGTTTCGAGCAGACGCTCGGCTTCGGGCCGGTCGATCACTGCCCAGATGCGGGCGAGGTGCAGGAGCGCCGCCGCTTTTACAGGCGGATCGGACTGCTCTGCCTCGGTGCGGGCTTCGAACAGATGCTGTTCCAGCATGATTGCAGCTTATCCCAATGGTTGCCGGTGACTCCGGTTCTCGCATGGCCGCAATAACAAGGGGGCCTTGAGGGCAGTCACAATCACTGATAAAGTTGAACTATGGACCTGCCACAGAACATCGACATACGGACAGATGTGATGATGGGCAAGCCGTGCCTGAAAGGCACGCGGATTCCGGTCTACCTCGTTCTCGAAAAACTCGGGGCCGGAGAAACAGCCGACGAAATCCTCGCGGCCTATCCGCAACTAACCAGAGACCATATCACTGCAGCACTTCAATACGCTGCCGAGCTTGCAAGTAACGAAGTCGTCCTGGCATCGTGAGGCTTCTTCTCGACGAGAATCTTTCGCCGCAACAAGCCGTGATTTTGCGAGAGCAAGGTCACGATGCAGTTGCCGTCATGGACGTTGGTCTTTCCGGCCAGCCGGATGAAAACATCCGCGCACATGCTATTCAAGAGAATCGAGTGCTCCTCACGCTGGATGTGGACTTTGCGAATATGCTGCGGTTTCCTCCAGCCGGAACACCCGGAGTTATTCGTCTGAAGATTCACCCGCCGAAGGAAGAATCCATCCGCGAACAGATTCAGAGGACTCTCGCACGCTTGAAGGACACTCCTCTCGTCGGGTGCCTCGCTGTTTCACACGGCGACGTAATCAGAATCCGAAGTTGAACTTCGCATTACACGAAATATCCAGGAGGGAGAATACGCTTCGGCGCCGATTGTCACCGAGGGTGGCTGAAGTTGAGCGCGGTCTGGTCGAGAGACATTCTGCTACTTCCAGGGTTCGTACCCTGTGTTTCGCAGGTTCAGGCTGACTCAGCCCGAACCGAGCTTAATCGGACCGTTCGTTGAAGCCTCGCCCACTCAGGATCATCGGCACGCACTTTTCCACTCGCACCGATCTGGTCTTTGCCTGCTTCGCGCCTGCGATATGGAAGATGTATGACTTCCTTCGACCTGGGGTGAGCACTCCGAATGCAGCACGAAGGCGCGCGTTGTTATCCAGCTTGTTCTGCAACTCCTCAGGAATCGGGTACTCTGACGGCGTCTTGAGCGCCACCTTCTTCCCTGACTTCTCCAGTGCGATGGCTTCATGGATGTAGTCCGTCAGCGTTGAGCGCAGGAGTGCAATTTCTTTGAATGAGGTGAACTTAATCCATCGCGCCGCCTGAGTATGGTCTCCGATCTTCTCGAGAATATGCTTCGGGTCCTTCAGCAGCACGCCTTTGAAAAAGGAGAAAGCGCACGACTCCTTGAGCGGGATAACGATCGCCACGTTCCTGTTCTGGAAAGTGAAGCAAGGCTTGCCCCATTTCAGCGCTTCGGTAAGGTCGCATTCGAGAGCGATCTTTCGCAGCTGATCTGTTTCCTTCTGCCACTTGTCTGCATATGGGATTTTCATCGTTTCCGTAACGTATTAGTTTCGAAGCTTCAGTCAACCTTCCGCAGAATGGAATCCAGTTCCGCCGCATCGCCCCGCTCCATGGCCGCTTCGACGCGCAGACTCAAAAGATCCCGTCCAATAGTCGCGACGGCGAGCGTTTTGCCGTTGCGGCGATAGATGGCGCAGGCGTCGTGCTTATCGAGGTCGCCTTTTATCTCACACGTGTCCCACGATGCCGCGTGTCCCACATACGCAATTGTGACGTCATAATGCTGGCTCCAGAAGAACGGCGTTTCGCGGTAGGCACCGCCGATGCCCAGCATGGAGCGCGCTACAGCCTGGCCGTGGCGCTCCGCGACCACCCAGTGTTCTATGCGCGCGGGTTCGCCGGAAACTATCTCCGGGAAACGCGCAATATCGCCGGCGGCGAAAACATCGGCTGTGCTGGTCCGCAGGTTTTCATCGACAATCACGCCGTTCTCCACCTTTATACCGGCGGCCTCGGCAAGCGACGTTCGCGGCGACACGCCCACGCCGACGATTACCAGATCGGCTTCGACAGACTTTCCATCGCCGATCTCAACCCGGTCCGCATGGATGGCGGATGGTTTCGCTTCCATGAAGAAACGAACGCCGTGCTGCTCGTGCAGGTCCTGCACGAATTTGCCCAGCTCCGGGCCTAATATGCGGCTGAGCGGAACCGGGTCCTCACTGATGACGGAGACCGCCAGACCGCGATTGCGCAGGGACGCCGCCACTTCGAGGCCGATAAAGCCGGAGCCGATCACGGCGCAACTTCGCGCGCCTTCGGCTTTGGCGATGATCGCCTTGCTGTCGGCAAGAGTTCTGAGCCGGTAAACATGGGGCAGGTCGGCACCCTCGATTCGAAGCGAGCGAGGCTCGGCTCCGGTTGCGAGCAGCAGCGCGCCGTAGTCGATGGTGCGCCCGCTGCGCAGGGAAATGCGGTGCTCGTCCGGAGCGATGCGGGTTGCCGGATCGCCGGTGACCAGATCGACGTGAATGGATTCGTAGTATTCGCGCGTGCGGAGTGGAATCCAATCCTCACCGGCTGTTCCAGCCAGAAAATCCTTCGACAGATTCGGACGATCGACCGGACCCGGCTCCTCGTCGCCTGCCAGAGTTATGGGTCCGGAATAACCTTTCGCGCGCAGCAGATCGGCGCAGGCAGCGCCGGCGGCGCCAGCCCCTACGATGGCGACAGAAGAAGGATTTGGGCTACAGGTGACGCGAAAGTCGGGCGTCTTTTTTCCGTCCAGTTTCACCATGTCGTTATCGCGCACAACATTGAAGCAGGACACCGGGTTCAGGGCTGGCGCTCCCGTGGCTTCGCCGGTTCGCAAATCGAAGCGGGCGTGGTGCCAGGGGCACCTGATGGTCCCGTCGGCGACCAGTCCTTCAGCCAGCGGTCCGCTGTAGTGTGTGCAGACGGCGCCTATGGCAAATACGTCCTGGCCCTGGCGTACAAGGACGACGGGCTCTTCATCGAAGTGGCCTGAAAACGGCTCGCCCTCCGTCAGTGCGTCAAATTTTACGCCCGCTCTGAGATCGGGACCGGATGGGGGTTTCGGTTGGTCGTCAGCCATGGTTGTGCTCCATGTGTTGTGCTCCCTGCAACCACTGTATGATGTTTTGCAAACTAATTTGGGAGGGCGAAGGCTATGACGGTGCCGCCGCTGATTGCGGCCAAATATTCCCGGCCATCGAACATATACGCCATGGGTGAGGCTTTCCAGTTCTGGTTGCCGTAGAAGGTCCAGAGCAGTTTGCCGGTCGCGGCGTCGGCGGCGGCGAAGGCGCCGCCCTCTTCGCCGAAGAAAACAATTCCCGTGACGGTGGACAACGTGCCGCCCCAGCCGCCCGAGCCCGGCGTTTCGGTTAATTCCCACTTGATGGCGCCGGTATTGATGTCCATCGCGCGGAGTATATGTTCCGAAGGGCCGGCCACCGCGCGCTGAACGCCGCCGAGATAGTTCTTGCCGGGCGTCCATTCATCCGGGCCTTTCGTGTAGATGCTGCATTTCTCGAAAGTCTGGAAATAGAACAGGCCGGTGGACGGGATGTATGAGGGCGAATAGAAGTTGGTCGCGCCGTCCTGCGAGGGGCAAACGCGGGTTCCGGCGGCGGTGGGTTCCTGATTCGGTTTCAGGATGGGTCGGCCGTCGGCGCCGATCCCGCTGGCCCAGGTGAGCTCTTTCACGAATTGTTTGGCGAGCAACAGTTTGCCATTGGTGCGGTCGAGGACATAGAAGAAGCCGTTGCGATCGGCATGCAGGACGAGCTTGCGCGGCTGGCCCTGGAAGTTCGCGTCGACGAGCACGGGGATTTCGGTGGCATCCCAATCGAAAGTGTCGTGCGGCGTGAACTGGTAATACCATTTCAGCTTGCCGGTTTTGGCGTCGAGCGCGAGGAGGCAATCGGTATAGAGGTCGTCTCCCTTGCGGTCGTCGCCGTTGTATTCTTTGGCGGGATTTCCGGTTGGCCAGTAAAGCGTGTCGAGTTGGGGATCGTAGGTGCCGGTGATCCAGGTGGGGCCGCCGCCGTGTTCGATGTCTTTGCCGGTCCATGTTTCGGAGCCGGGTTCGCCAGGTTGGGGAACGGTCCAGAAGCGCCAGACTTCCCTGCCCGTGGTTTGGTCGTAGGCGGCGAGGAAGCCGCGGGTGCCGGCTTCCCCACCGGTGACGCCGGAAATCACCAGGTTGCCGACGGCGAGCGGCGCTCCGGTGGCGCCGTAGTTTTTATGCCAGTCGGCCATTTCGGTATCCCAGATTTGTTCGCCGGTGAAACGGTTGAGAGCCACGAGGTGCGCGATGTCGGTCACGATGAACACGCGATCGCCGGCCACGGCCACGCCGCGATTGGAGGCTCCGCCCATGACGCCCTGCTGTGCGGGGCGATTCCATTGCCAAAGCTGACGTCCGCTGCCGGCATCGAGCGCGATGCAGGTATTGACGTTCGTGATGTACATGATGCCGCCGACGACTTGGGGCGTATCCTGCAAACCCTGCGCGTTGCGGATGGTGTAGATCCATTTCGCGCCGAGGTTTTTCACATTGTCCTTCGTGATCTGGTTCATGGTGGTGTAGCGATTGCCGCTCATATCGCCATGGAAGGTGGGCCAGTCGACTGTGGATGTCGCTTCGCGGTATTTGTTATCGACGCGGCGCAGGAGGTGGAGTTTGCCATCGTCCGTGCGGAGTTGGTGGTCGTCAATGCCAACTCCGACCTGAACGCCTTCGAGCGTTTTGCCATTGGTGAGAGTAAGAGTTTCGCGAATAACAGGGCGTTGCGGACCGCGTCCGCCGGGCGCCGGAACGGGCTGGAGGGTGCGGAGGTAGGTTGTGAGTTCGGCCAGTTCGGCGTCGGGGAGTTGGGTGGGGGAAAAAGCAGGCATGCCGGCGGGAAGTCCGTTGCGGATCACGGCGGCGAGGGATTGATTGTCGCGAGCGGCGGTTTTGTTGTAAATGGCGGGGCCGCGATCGGTACCGTGGCCGTCGCCGCCGTGACAGATTGCGCAGCGTGATTCGAAGGAACGCTGGCCGGCGGTGCGGTCCTGCGCGGAGGCAGTGGCGCAGAGGACCAGGGTGACGAAGGCGGCTGTTAAAGGTATTCGGGTTGACATTTCAAGTGGGGATTCGGACTGAGTATACAACGGGACGGTGAAATTACACATGTGGGATAATGGTTGAAACAAAGGAATCCGATTGACCATCCGTACATTTTTTCGGCTGTTTGCGCACGTCCAGATGCTGCCTATTCTCGAAAGCGGCGAGGAAACTCTCGTCGGGGGCCAGGCTGTCATGGAGGGGGTGATGATGCGCGCACCCCATAGTTACTGCGTCGCGGTTCGCAAGCCCTCGGGTGAAATTGTCACCGAAGAGATGCCGGTGGCGCGTGTTTCGGAAAAGCGCAGCTATTTCAAGTGGCCGATTTTGCGGGGATTAGGGACGCTGGGCCAGGCAATGCAGCTCGGGATGCAGGCGCTCAAGTTTTCGGCAAACGCGGCGCTGGATGACGGAACGAAAGCGGCGGAGTCAAAGGTTGAGGCGAAGCCTGCCGTGTCGTCCTGGATGATGAATGGCCAGATCATTTTCTCAGTGGTGTTTTTTATCGTTCTGTATAAACTGGTGCCGCTGAAACTGACGGAGATGATCTCCACCTTCGCCCCGGCCATCAAGGGGCAGATTCTTTTCAATCTGGTGGATGGGCTGATTCGGTTGACAATTTTTGTCGGTTTCCTGTTGCTGCTGTCGCGGTCGAAAGATATCCGCCGCGTGTTTGAATATCACGGCGCGGAACACAAGGTTGTGTTCAACTTCGAATCCGGCAAGCCGGTGAATCTGGCGAATGCGCAGAGCTTTGTGACGTGGCATCCGCGCTGCGGCACCAGCTTCATGTTCGTGATCATGCTGATCTCGATGTTGGTCTACATGTTTATTCCGGTGCAGGGTTTTGTGGCCAAGCTGGCGATTCGCATTGCGTTTTTGCCGCTGATCGCGGGCCTGAGCTACGAACTCATCCGGTTCGCAGCCAAACGCCGCGGATCCTTCCTTTCGATACTGACCGCGCCCGGACTCTGGACGCAGCGCATCACCACGAAGCCCCCGTCCGACGAGCAGGCTGAGGTGGCTATCTGCGCACTGCATGGCGCCATGGCGCTCGAAGAGCGTCAGGGCGGCGAACTGGTGATTGCCTAAGCCCTCATGAAATACCGCGACAAGCTGGACCAGATGGAGGCCCGCTACGCCGAATTGACGGCGCAGATGGCAGACCCGGCAATTATCAGCGACGGCGATCAGTACAGAAAAGTCGCGAAGACGCACAGCGACATGACGGAAATCGTCAGCAAGTACCGTGAATACAAGGTCGCTGAGGACGAGTTAAATCAGGCGAAAGGGATGCTGAGCGAAGCCGATCCGGAGCTTCGTGAAATGGCCCAGCTTGAGATTGAAGGCGTGGAGCCGCGGATGGCGCAGATCGAGCAGGATCTGAAGATTCTGCTGCTGCCCAAAGATCCGCTGGATGAAAAAGACGTGGTGCTGGAAATCCGCGCGGGCGCCGGTGGCGACGAGGCCAGCCTGTTCGCGGCGGAAATATTCCGCATGTACCTGCGGTATGCGGAAACGCAGAAGTGGCGCGTCGAAGTGACGTCGCAGAGCGATTCCGCGGTGGGCGGTCTGAAGGAAGTACTGGCGCTCGTCAGCGGCCACCGGGTTTACAGCAGGATGAAGTTCGAGAGCGGCGTGCATCGCGTCCAGCGCGTGCCGGAAACCGAGCAGCAGGGGCGCGTGCATACTTCGGCGATTACGGTTGCGGTGCTGCCGGAAGCGGACGAAGTGGAAGTGAAGATCGAAGAAAAAGATATCCGCATCGACACGTTTTGTTCCTCGGGCCCGGGCGGCCAGTCGGTCAACACGACGTATTCGGCGGTGCGCATCACGCACTTGCCGACGCAGACGATTGTTTCGTGCCAGGACGAGAAATCGCAGATCAAGAATCGCGCGAAGGCGATGCGCGTGCTGCGTTCGCGGCTGTACGAAATCGAATTGCAGAAGCAGCAGGACGCGATCGGGGCAGACCGCCGGGCGATGGTGGGCACCGGGGATCGCAGCGAAAAAATCCGCACCTATAATTTTCCGCAGAATCGCCTGACCGATCACCGCATCGGCCTCACACTGCATCAGCTGGACCTGGTGATGCAGGGACGGCTGGATGCGATTATCGATGCGCTGGTGGCTCACTACCAGACCGAGAAGCTCGGCGAAGCGGCCTGATCCCAGGCGAAATCCGTGACACTGCGCACCGCTGTTACTCAGGGCACCGAATTACTGGCGGCCTCGGGTGCAGGAGAACCGCGGCTTACTGCCGAGTTGCTTCTCTGCCACGCTGTCCATTGCGAACGGCCTTATCTCTACGCACATCCGGAGCAGGAGCTGCGCGAGGTGGAGTGGATCCACTACGGGCGCTGGCTGCATGAGCGGATGCAGGGCAAGCCGCTCCAGTACATCACGAAGGTTCAGGAATTTTATGGACGGCCATTTCGGGTTTCGCCGGCGGTCTTGATTCCACGGCCTGAAACCGAATTGTTGGTTGAGGCTGTGCTGAAGAAGCGGCCTGCCACTCGCCGGATTGTGGATGTTGGGACCGGCTCCGGGGCGATTGGGGTGACGCTGGCGCTGGAATCCGGGGCTGCGGTTCTGGCGGTCGATATCTCGACGACTGCGTTGGGCGTGGCGTCGGAGAATGCGATGGCGTTGCGGGCGCGCTGTCAATTTATTGCAGCGGACCTGCTGAGTTCGGTTGGCGATGGAAGCATGGACGTGGTGGTTTCGAATCCTCCGTATGTTTCCTTGGACAGCCGCGACGATATGCAGCGCGAGGTTCGAGACTGGGAACCGCATCTGGCGCTTTTTGCCGGCGCGACGGGGCTCGACGTTTATCGGCGATTAATACCGGAAGCGTGGCGAGTGCTTCAGCCTGGCGGGTTATTTGCGGTCGAACTGGGTTTCGGACAAGGCGAAGCCGTTGCGGGGCTGGCCGCGGACTGGCACAATGTAGAGGTTCTGAAGGATCTGGCCGGGATTCCGCGGGTGCTGGCGTGCGATAAGCCGCTATGAGGACTTTCGTGTAAGGCTAGCATTGCCCCCGGTTGTAGAATTGGCTTATGAGCACGGCCCGTTATGTTCGCTGGCAAGATGGGGAAATGTGGCTCGGGTATTTTGAACAGTACCCTGATTACCTGACGCAAGGCGATTCCTTAAGCGACCTTGAAGAAAATCTTCGTGACTTGTACCGGGACCTGACCGGCGGCGAGATTCCCGGCGTCCGCAGCGTTGCCGAGCTGGCCGTTGGATGAAGCGTATTGACCTGATCCGCAAACCGGAAGAAGCAGGATACGTGCTGATCCGGCACGGCGGGAGGCACGATTGGTATCAGAACCCTAAAACCGCTGACTGCCAACCTGTTCCTCGCCATCGTGAAATCAAAGATCATCTCGCAAAGCACATACTCGGAAAGCTGAAGGTCGGCCCGACATGAAAGAGCGCCATCGGATGTAGTGGAGGCTTTCTGGCAATGCGCACGTTCTTCCATGTCGATATGGACGCCTTCTTCGTCTCGGTCGAAGAGATCTTCGATCCAAACCTGAAGGGCAAGCCCGTGGTTGTCGGCGGCAAGAGCGACGAGCGCGGCGTGGTTTCGGCGGCATCGTACGCTGCCAGGAAGTTCGGAGTCCACTCGGCGATGCCGTTGCGGACGGCATACAAGCTCTGTCCACAGGCGATCTTTGTGGAAGGCCATCCGGAGCGATACCGCGATTATTCGGGAAAAGTCTATGCCGTTCTTCAGCGCTTTTCGCCGCTTGTGGAAATGGCATCCGTAGATGAAGCCTATGTCGATATGACAGGTACGGAGCGGCTGTTGGGTCCGCCGTTGCGCGCCGCCCATTCATTGCATGAAGCGATGAAGAAGGATACCGGCCTGAATTGTTCGGTGGGAATTGCGACTTCGAAGCTGGTGGCCAAGATTGCTTCGGATCAGGCGAAGCCGAACGGGATTCTTTCGGTAATGCCGGGAGTGGAAGCGAACTTTCTGGCGCCGCTGGAAGTTCGCCGCATCCCAGGCGTGGGTAAGGTGACGGAGAAAAACCTGCACGCAATCGGGATCCGGCGTATCGGCGATCTGGCGCAGATGGAGGAAGCCGATTTGGAGGCCCGCTTCGGCAAATGGGGGCTCGCGCTCGCGGGTAAGGCGAGTGGTCTGGATGCCGGCGGATGGTTCGACGCGGAGGTTGGCGAGCGCGATCAGCCGAAATCCATCAGCCACGAACATACGTTCAACGTCGATACCCGCGATGTGGCTCAGATCGAGGCGACGTTGTCGCACCTGGCGGAAAAGGTGGGGCGGCGGTTGCGGGAACACGGGCTTCATGCGCGTGTGGTGCAGATTAAGCTGCGATATTCGGATTTCACAACGCTGACGCGGGCACATTCGCTGCCTGCTCCGACGCAGATCGATATCGACCTGGTAGAGCAATCGCGGCGATTGCTGCATGCCAACTGGGATAAGCGGCAGGCAGTTCGGCTCATCGGAATTCAGGCTTCGAGCTTCAGCGAGGAACAGGGGCAGTTGAACCTGATCGATGGCGGACGGGCCGAGCGGTGGCGGCAGGCGTTGGAGGCCACGGATAAACTGCGTGATCGCTTTGGAGAATCGGCTGTATCGCTGGGGTCCGGATTAAGGGGCAAGTATAAGGAGCGGGTTCAGGAAAATCCTGCGGCTTTGCCCGGAAAGGAACCGCGGCGTTCGTGATCGGAAACTTCTATTGCACGCTGACGGTTACGTTCACATTCACCGTCTTCGGCGGGAAACACATGCGGTCATTGCAGGCCTGGTAACGCAGGGTTCCGGTCTGCGCCGCAGGACCGGTTTCGGCCGTCGCCGGCACCTTGAACTTCGTCACCAGATCGAAAGCTCCGGTCACCACCGAAATCGGCTTGCCTGCCGTAAACGTATACTGCTCGAGCTGCGGTTTGGGATAGGTGATGACGCCTTCCTGAAATGGTCCGCCTGTCCACTTGAGCACCAGCGGAA
>JAICJH010000004.1 GCA_025928545.1 Bryobacteraceae bacterium
GACGGAAGTAATTCTGGAAACTGATGGTGGCGAGCGTCTGGGTTTCGCGCTCGATCTTAACGCCTTCCTTCGCCTCCACTGCCTGATGCAGGCCATCGGACCAGCGACGCCCGGCCATCAGACGTCCGGTGAATTCGTCGACGATGATGACTTCGCCGTCTTTGACGACGTAATCTTTGTCCTTCTGAAAAATGACGTGAGCTTTCAGAGCCTGGCCGATGTGGTGGACCCAATCGAAGGTATCCAGGTTGTACATGTTGCCGATACCGAGCAGCTTCTCAACTTTGAGAACGCCTTCCTCGGTGAGGGCCGCTGTGCGGTGTTTTTCTTCGACTGTGTAATCGCCCGTCGTGTACTTTTCGCCCGGCTCCTTGCCTTCAATGACTTCGCCGCGGATGAGTTGCGGAATGACTTTGTTGGCCTTGTAATACTTGTCGGTCGACTCTTCACTGGGGCCGGAGATGATCAGCGGGGTGCGGGCTTCGTCGATGAGGATGGAATCGACTTCGTCGACAATGGCGAAGTTATGGCCGCGCTGCGCGCAATTAGCCAGCTGGAACTTCATATTGTCGCGAAGATAATCGAAACCGAATTCGTTATTGGTGCCGTAGGTGACGTCGGCAGCGTAGGAAACTTTGCGCTCCTGGTCGTCGAGATCGTGAACGATGATACCGACGGTGAGGCCCAGAAATTTGTGGATGCGACCCATCCATTCCGCGTCGCGTTTGGCAAGGTAGTCGTTGACTGTGACGACGTGGACGCCTTTGCCGGAAAGTGCATTGAGATAACAGGGCGCGGTGGCGACGAGCGTCTTGCCTTCGCCGGTCTTCATTTCAGCGATTTGGCCTTTGTGCAACACCATACCGCCGATCAACTGGACGTCGAAATGCCGCATGTTGAGAACGCGCCAACTGGCTTCGCGGGTAACTGCGAAGGCTTCGGGCAGGAGGTCGTCGAGACTGGCGCCGCGGTCGATACGTTCCTTGAAATCAATCGTTTTGGCTGCGAGATCGATATCGGAAAGCGCGCGCATTGCCGGCTCCAGATCGTTAATCGCGGCAATGGTGGGACGCAGGGCCTTCAGTTCGCGCTCGTTGCGCGTGCCGAAGACTTTTGCCAGTCCAGAATCAATAAACTCAAAAGCCATATATAGGGATGATCTTATTTTAGCGCGAGAGAAACGCGGGTTTGGCTGTGATACCAAAACGTTTCCGGCGGGCGCGGCGGTGAGGAATGATCCTTCTGATTATTAAGACGGCGTTTCGGAGGATAAATTACAGGCCCCGCACTCCTCGCGCTAGAATCCTGATGTGCTCCCCGACTCCGCAGCGATTTCGATCCGTGGATTAACCAAACGCTACGGCCGGCTCATCGCCGTGGATCGCCTCGACCTGGAGGTTGCACGTGGTGAAATCTTTGGCTTCCTCGGGCTGAACGGCGCAGGCAAGACGACCACCATCAGAATCCTGCTGGATTTGCTGCGCCCCACCTCGGGCAATGCCGCCATCTTCGGGCATGATTGCCAGGCAGACAGTTTGAAAGCCCGTTCGTCGGTCGGATACCTGCCCGGCGAAATGGGAATCTATTCCGATTTGACGGGGCACGAATTACTGCGGTTCCTGGAACGAATCGGGGGCTGCGGCATTTCCAAAGAGAATCGCAAACAACTGACGGAGCGCTTCGAACTCGGCGACCGCGATCTCTCAAGAAAGCTGCGGGAGTACAGCACCGGCATGAAACGCAAACTCGGGCTGATTCAGGCGTTTCAAGCCGACCCGCCGCTGCTGATTCTGGATGAGCCGACGGAAGGTCTCGATCCCGTCATGCAGGAAGCTTTCTATGAACTGCTGGCCGATGTCCGAAAGCGTGGCCGCACGGTTTTCATGTCGTCGCACGTGTTGCCCGAGGTGGAGCGGGTTTGCGACCGCATTGCCGTGCTGCGGAAAGGCCAGGTTGTATTGCTGTCCACCGTGGAGGACGCGCGCAAGCTCGCATCGCGGCGGGTGCGCATCGAATTCGACCGGGACGTTCCGGTCCCCGCTTCCCTGCCCCCGGATTATCAGTTGATCGACGCGAAACCGCGCGCCTGGATTCTCAGCGTGACTGGACAACTCGGATCGCTGCCAGCGTTCCTCGCGACGCTTCCCGTCGCGGATCTCGCGGTGGAAGAAGCCAGACTGGAAGATGTCTTGGTGAAGTATTACCGGGATGCCGCGTGATGACGATGCTGCTCGCACTGGTCGGTCAACTGCTTTATCGGGTTCGCAAACTGCTACTGGCATCCGGTCTGCTGCTGGCCGGGTTCCAGATTGTACTGATTCTCCAGGCCAACGCTATTGAAGCTTCCAATTCGTTCGCGAAAATGGGCGACCTGGTTCCCGCGTTCGCGCGTGACATTCTGGGACCCTCCTTCGTGATGTTTTTGACCTTCAGAGGGATTGTCTGCCTGGGATATTTCCATCCGGTTGTGATGGGAGCCCTGGTTTCAATCGCGGTGACGCTTGCGACGGTTCCGGTGATGGAGATTGAGACCGGCTTCATCGATCTCGCGCTGGCGCGGCCGGTTGCGAGGCACTGGATCGTGACACGGTCGATTCTGGTCGCTGTGATCTCGACCGTGTATCTGCTGGCGATGATGGCCCTCGGCACCTGGATCGGACTAAATGAGTTCGCCGCCAAAAGTGCCGCGTGGCCTTCCGCGAAGCTCGTTTGCTCGCTGGCTGTCAATCTGGGATTCCTGCTGCTCTGCTGGTCGGCGATTGCGATGGCAATCGGCTGCGCGTGCCGCCGGAGAGGTTCGGCAGGAGCGATTGCGGGCCTTCTGGCACTGACTGCGTATCTGACCGATTATGTTGGCCGGGCGTGGAAACCGGCCGACTCAGTAGCGTGGCTATCGCCCTTCCGCTATTACACGCCCTTTGAATTGGTGACAGGGTCCGCTCTGCCGATGAAAAGCCTTTACGTTCTTGCCGGAGTCACGGCTCTAGCCTTCGCGTTGGCGTATATGCTCTATTCGCGCAGGGACATTTCGCATTGAGGCGGGAAATAAACTCAGGAACGGACCGGCGAATACCGGGAGGCGGGTATCAGCGAGTTTTGTTCTGAACTGCCGCACCCTTTGCTTTCAGGGTGTCCTCGCTCATCTGTGGCGGTTTTTTTACGGGCGCACTCAGATCGGTGCCGTCTCGTTTGCGATCGCAATCGACGCAAACGGGCCGTCCCTGATAAAAGAGGGATGTAGCCTTACCGCACTGGATACAGGGTTCGATACAGTTACGATATCGATCTTTGCGATCTCGCACCACTGGAGGTACTCCTGGGTTATTCTTCCCCTGTTTACACCGCGAAAAAACCTCAGCGCGAATTTGCCGAAGGCAGCCGCAGGTCCATGCGCACCAGGCTGGTTTGCACAGTGTATTTCGCGATTGTAATGTGCAGCTTGCCACCGTCGCGCGCGATTGCGATGTCGGTCGCATGAACCGGCAACCCAAGCTGCTGCGCGCGATCCAGAATGTTGCGATTCAATGTCGCATCCGACAGATCAACGGATGCGGGCCGGGATGCAAGATCGCGCATGTAGCGGTCGAGGCGATAGTTATCGAGATAGATGAAGCCCGCGCTGATCAGCAGGGCGCAGAGAATTGCAAGAACGCCAAAACCCGCGATGGCACGCCAAAGCGGGAGCCTTTGCGGCAACGCCGCGGTCACCGGTCGTAATCCGAATCGCTGTGATCGCCGCCCTTGCCGTCGGTGGTGCTTTCCGCGAAGAGTTCAGCCCAGATGTCGCCCTGCTCGGTCCACTCGGGGGCAACCGTTCCGGAGATCTGCACTTCATCGATGTTCAGCTTTCCGTGTCCATAGGCACAGATGTATTCAATTTGAGGACGCCCCAGCTGCAGCATGTAACCCCAGGATCCGGTTTCAACAGGCATGCGGAGACGACGGAGACATGTCCGGCAGCGATAGCGCTGATCCCAGACGGCCAAATAGAACAAACCATACGCGAAAAGAAACCAGACCCCGAACAGGGTTGTGTAAGAGAGATCGAACGGAAACTTGGAATAGTTGATGAACTGAAAAAATTCCGTATACGGAAGAAAAAAGAGGTTCAGAAACCAAAGGCTGCAGGCCGCTCCCATGGCCGCGGCAGCAAGCTTCAGCAAAAGAAAACCCCAGTACCGAATGTGCGATCGGACCTCGACGAGCATGTCGCTGGCAAACATGAAACCGCCTCTCCTTACAATATACGGCAGAATCGGCCACTCAGTTTACGCTTCGCGAAAATAATCGGACCGGCGAACCATCCGCGCTCTAAACGTTATACTTGGCTTACCCCTCGGCGCTTACCCGGCGGCCCGGTTCCGATAAATTGCGATTCGAATGCCAATCCGGTTGCACGAAGTGCTGCGAACAGCAGGGCTTCGTCTATCTGACCGAGGACGACATCACCCGGCTGGCGCGGTTTGTCAAATTATCCCCGGCGGCTTTCGAAAAGCAGTTCGTGTACCGCACGAAAAATCTGCGGCGCCTGCGGGTGCCCCGTCACGTTCAGTGTATTTTTCTGAAGCCGGATGGCTGCTCCGTACACGTAGCCAAGCCGCTACAGTGCCGTACTTTCCCCTACTGGCCGGAACTGGTGGACGACAAGCGCGAGTGGCTGAAGACGGCCAAGTGGTGTCCCGGGATCGGGAAGGGTCCGCTGGTGCAGATTGAAAGCGCGCGGGCCATTGCCCAGACCATGCGGGACGCGAACCCGCTGAACTACTGATGCCGGCGAGTTCGAAATCTCTGAAGCCGTACTGGATCACCGTCGGCATCGGCTGGGCGGTTCTGGCCGCTGCCGCCGCGGTGTATGCGTCGCTCCTGAAAATTCCGGCCACGCTGGCGGCGCCTCTGGCGTTGGCGTTTTTGGCCGAATATCCTTTTTACCTGCTGCCCGGGTTTAAAAACGCACGTGACCGCTTTGCCGCCGTTGGCAAACCACGAGCCGCTGGGTGGCTGGCCGCGAGCGCGGTTTTACCCTGGCTGATTTACGCCCTTGGAACGGACCACTTCAATCTCCCCGCGCTGATTGTGATGAGCAGCATCGCGGTGCTGTTGTGCTTCTGGTACGTGGCGTTTCCGCCGCATCCCGTCGCCGACCTGCTCTATCTCTGCGTGTTCGCAGTTCTCATGCTGTTGAAAGTATTCGCACGGGTTTATCCGGCGCCGTGGCCGAAAATCGAAATGTCGGTTCTGGGACACGTCATGCTGATTCGCGTCATGGCGTTTTCATTCGTAGCCATTCGGGGTTCGGTCCCGGTGGACTACCGCTTCCTCCCGACAATGCGGGAGTCGCTGGCCGGACTCCGGTGGTTCGCGATGCTGCTGCCTGTGACGGGCGCCGCATATTGGGCGCTGGGGTTGTTTGAATTGAGGCCGCATCCGTTGAACATCGGCCTGGCGATTGGCACGTTCTTCGGGATTCTGTGGGTCACCGCCATTTCCGAAGAGTTCATCTTTCGCGGCCTGCTGCAGCCGTGGTTTGAGCACTGGACAAAGAGTTCGGCCGCGGCGCTGATCGTCACCTCGCTGCTGTTTGGAAGTGTGCACCTGAGCATGCGCTTTCACGGCGGATTTCCCAACTGGCGATTTTCCATTGTCGCGGCAGTTCTCGGCCTCTTCTGCGGCATGGCGCGGCGCAGCACCGGCGGAATCCAGGCCGGCATGGTTGCGCACGCGTTGACTGTAGCTGTCTGGAAGATGTTCCTGCGGTAATTACCGGCGGCGGAATTCCGCCACATAGACATCGCCGAACGTCAGCAATTCGCTGCTCCAGTTGGCAAGTTCCGGCCGCTCCGAAAACCATACACTCCAGTCGTTCACGTGCCGTTCGGGCCCGTAGATCGCGAATTTACCGGTAGCTGCAAGCTTCCCTACGCGCATCAACTGCTCCGCATAATCTACGCCGGTGGAATCTTTCGGCGGGCTGTCGAAGGGCAGAAGGTAATCTGTTCCGGCAACCGCATATCCGTCCAGATGAGCGTAGAGGAATCCCGGCAGCGGATATCCCGGGCTCCATGCGGGCGGGCGTGCCTCCACGAAGGGACTGGGAGTCAGCACTGGTGTGGAACGGTCGGATGCGAAAGCATTCACCTCGTGGGCGGCGGCCCGCCAGTCGGAGATATCGTGACGAAAAGAGAGTTCGGCCGGATGTCCCTGGAACAGCAAAGCAGCCACGGCCATCAGGCCCGCTGCGACGCGCCATCTGTCCGGCGGCAACCAGCACGCAACGGCGGCTGTGGTCATCAGTGCGACGGCGGGGAGCAGCACGGACAGATATCTGCCGACGAACACGCTGTTCGCGCTCAGGTGGGAATACAAATAAATGACAACAGGCTGACAAAGCCACCAAGACAGGATCAGGATCCAGGCGGAGGGCCGTACCGCATCGCGCGGCGGAGCGAATTTCGCCAGAATCCAGACCAGGCCCGCGCAGATCAATGGCACGTTCCAGTGCAGTTCGTGTTCAAACGCGTGCAAGGTGGGGATTTGAACGAAGACATGAGACTGCGCGGCGCGCGCCAACTCCAAAGCGTTGAGAGCCGGCGCAATCAGGGAACCCATCGTCGCCAGCGCAACCACGACCCATTGAAACCACGGCGGCGCAGTTTCCCCACGGAAAAACCGGGTGATGGCGTAAATTGCGATTACCAGATAGAACGGCCAGTAGATCAGATGCACTCTCCACAGCAGCGCGGCGAAAAAGACAAAGGCCGCGGCATCGCCCCAGCGCGCGGAATCCAACCATCGGATCAGGAAGTACAGACAGCCTGCGCATGCCATGATGCCGAGCGCGTAGGGCCGGGCGTCCAGAGCGAAATAATCGATGCCGCGGAGGGAGAGGGCCGTAAACACCGCGAACCATGCGGCGCGGGGATGGATTAATCGCGCGGCGATCAGACCCACCAGCCAGAGCGCAATCCCCATGGCAATCATCGAGGGGATTCGGAATCCGACTTCCGACGGACCCGTCACCGCCATCGCCATTCGCGGCAACCAGTAATAAATGGATTGAGGAACCTGCGGCGCGATGGCGAACGAAGCATGGCCTGGATGCTTCACGACGAACAGAGTGACCAGTTCATCCACCCAGAAACTGGACGGCAGCGGCACCAGCCAGAGCCGGGCGATGCAGACGGCGAGCAAGGCAACCACAGGCCAGCGGCCAGCCTCGAACAGCGCACTGAAGCGTTGCAATCCGCTGCGTCTATCGGTCATTCCTGCCCAATGGTCCGGCCATCGTTATATAATTCCGTACGAACTATGCCTCAACCATCCTACTTGCTGCTACTGGCGGCGACTGCATTTCCATTGGCTGTTTCCGCGCAACTCGTGGACGATTATAATCCGCCCAGAGCAAACTGCTGCCTGCTCAGCACAGCTCAGGGCCTGGCCAATGCGCTTCAGGACTGGAACCAACTCGGACGCTATCACGCGGACGATGAAAAGGTGAAAGCTCAGCCCGCCGAACCCGGCCGTGTGGTTTTCCTCGGCGATTCGATTACCGATGGCTGGAAGCTGGGGCTTTCGTTCCCAGGCAAACCTTATGTGAACCGTGGCATCAGCGGGCAGGTGCTGCCCCAGATGCTGGTGCGGATGTATCCCGATGTGATCGAGCTGGCGCCAGCCGTTATGGTTCTGCTGGGGGGCACGAACGACATTGCGCGAAATAACGGAATGTCCACCCTGGCCATGATTCAGGAAAATACCATGGCGATTACGGAGTTGGCGCAACTCCACGGCATCAAAGTGGTCTTGTGCTCGGTGACCCCGATTGCCGACTACGGGCGCGCGAAGATGAGCGAGGGCCGCCCGCCTGCCGACATCCTGAAGGTGAATACGTGGATGAAAGATTACGCAGCGCGGGTTGGCGCCGTTTACGCCGATTACTTCAGCGCTCTGGTGGACGATAAGGGCTTTCTGAAGCCGGGAATTTCAATGGACGGTCTGCACCCCAACCAGCAGGGCTACGAACTAATGGTGCCCGTGGTACAGGCTGCCATCGATCTGGCGATGAAGAAGTAGCCCGAAGTGGCGAAGTGCTACGAGTATGTAAAGAAGTGCTTCGCGTAGAGACTTGATTGACCGCTGTAAATGAGAAGGGGCAGGGCTGTTCGCCTTGCCCCTTTTTTCATTTGACTAATTCAGTTGTGCGGCGAGTTTGATCGCCAGCGGGTCGGCCAGATCTTTTGGCAGGCCGAGCACGCCCGCCACGTAATGCAGCTTCGAGAAACAGTAAAGCGGCTTGTCTCCATACATGCCGAAGTAGCCACCCATGTGGGGAAGGTATTCCGGGCCCTTCGCCATCTGGTCTTTCGTATCCATCATCAGGAAAGCCGCATTCTGCGTGGTATCCGTGTCGATGATGAACATCTGATATTTGCGGCCTTTGACGTCGTAATCGGCCAGCGATCCGCCCGGCAGAGCCTTCATGCCGAGCAGGTGATCCGGCACCACAGTTGCGCTCACCTTGCCGGCGGCCGGAAACAAACTGGTGTAATCGAGGACGCGCGCGGGTTGTGCGGCGGCCTTCGGTACCGGCGCCGCGGCAGGCTCAGGCTCGGAACTGCATGCCATCAGACCCAGCAGCGCAGGAATCAGGAACAGCAGGTTTCTGTTCATAGCGCACGCGCGGTGGCTTCGCGCTCGCCCGACATCGAGTCGTAATACTTGCGGTACTCACCGCTGCGGCAGCGGCGAACCCATTCGGAATTCTCCTGATACCAGCGAATCGTCTGCGCAAGACCATCGGCAAACGAGATCTCCGGCTTCCATCCCAGTTCCTTCGTTGTCTTCGTGAAATCGACCGCATAGCGGCGGTCATGTCCCAGCCGGTCCGTGACCCGCGTCAAAAGCGACTCGGGCTTGCCCAGAATCTTCAGCAAAGTGCGCAGCACTTCGATATTGGGCAGCGGGCTCCCGCCCCCGATGTGATAAGTTTCTCCGACTCGGCCACGTTCCAGAACGGCCCGCAGCGCGTGGCAGTTGTCCGTCACATGAACCCAGTCCCGCACCTGCATGCCGTCGCCGTAAACGGGAATCGGGCGATCTTCCAGCACGTTTGAAATCGCCAGTGGCAGAAGTTTTTCCGGAAACTGATAAGGCCCGTAATTGTTACTGGTACGAGTGATCAGGGTGTTCATTCCGTGAGTGCGGGCGGCGGCGCGGACGAACAATTCCGCGGAAGCTTTGCTCGCCGCGTAGGGACTGCTCGCCTGCAGCGGATCGCTCTCCTTAAACCAGCCATCCGGTGGCATATCGCCACCCACTTCATCGGTTGAGATATGCAGGAAGCGGCTCGCCTTGCGCCGGCGCGAGACTTCGAGCATGACCTGCGTGCCCAACACGTTCGTGCGAACGAACTCCTCGGCTCCCACAATACTGCGGTCGACGTGCGATTCGGCGGCGAAATGAACGACCGCGTCGCATTCTTCCGGCATGGCGTCAAACACGGCCTGGGCATCGCAAACATCGCCCACCACCAGTGAATAGCCCGGATCTTTGGCTGCTTCGGTCAGGTTATCCAGATTGCCGGCGTAGGTCAGCTTGTCGAAATTGATAATCCGGGCGCTGCCCGCCATCTGCCGAATGAATTCCGACCCGATGAATCCGGCGCCCCCTGTCACAAATATCGTCATTTCGCTCGGGCACTCTTTCGCGCCGATACCCGCGCCGCGACCGGTGCCGGCACTTCGACAGGCGTTTCGGCGGGCAATGGCGCTGCCGACATTTCATCCACCGGCGCTCCATCGACCGGGGCGCCATCCGATGCGGCAGCAGCCGCCTTATCCAGCGCGGCCTGAATCAGCGCCGCTTTCCTGGCATCGATCTTCGGCGGCGGCGCCTGCTCGTGGCGGAAGTCGTGATCGCCGTGGCATGTCCGGCACCGCACTTTCGCGGGCTCATCGTTCAGCAGCGAGACCACAAGGTGATTCATCACCCGCTTGCACTTTACGCAAAAATCATCGATATCGTCGCCAAGGCGGGAACGCATGCAATCCTCTCTTGCCTACGCCTGAACCTGGGGTGAAGTTTCCGTCGCCGGCGCGGGAGGCGCTCCCGAGAGGGGCGCGGGCAATGAAGTCTGCGGCGGCGGCTCCGGTACAAACCAGCGCGCTTCTTCAAAACCCACATACTTGCAGATTCGCAACCGGCCATCTGTCGATTCCAGCAGGTCGCCCACATTCAGCGGCTGTTCCGTATTGCGCATGACTGCCCACGCCGCGTATTCGCTATCCGCCTCGACTTCCGCGGCAGCCTCGTAATCCTTCGGTTTAGCCGTGGCGATAGCCGAAACATGCGCTGCACTCCGAAACTGTTGTCTCGGCGCGTCCTTCATTCGGTGAATCCGGAAGACTGGCATAAACCATTTATTGTATGACGTGTGAGGCGCGAGTGGCAAAGCAATAGTGGACTGCCGGTGGTCAGCCGGGTCAGCTTCCGGAGCCGGTCCGGATCCGGGGCACATCCATAATGGACATTCCTTCCACCGGATTCTCCACCGCATGAACCAGCGCACCGATCATTTGATCGATGGTCACAAGCCCCAGCCGTCGCGCGCCTTCGCGGGTGGATGAAATGCGTTCCGCCATCCAATACAGCGGGATCAGCAGACGCGGCCACTCATGGCCGGGCCCGAGCACGTACCAGGGCCGCAGGATCGTGGCATTCAAACCGGCGCTACGAATGGCGGCTTCGCATCGTTCGCGCACCGCAACATAGGCCTGCATAGCCGGTGCGGGATGCGCCACGCTCACATACACGAAATGCCGGATCTGCGCCGCGCGCGCCACCCGGATGGCTTCCATCGCAGACCGCTCATCGATCTCCACGAACTCTTTCGCCTTCGCCGGACTGGGGTGTGCCACACCAACCAGTTGCACGAAGGTCTGCTCGGATGCCAAGCGCGCAGCGTAGGAATCACCCGCCAGAACGTCGCCGTGAATCAGAGCGCAACTGGCCGGCAGCTTCTTTTCCGAGCCTTCGCGAACGACCGCCGTGACGCTGTGGCCGCGCGCAATCAGAGCCCGGATCAGCCGCTGGCCCATATAGCCCGTGCCACCGGTTACGAAGACTCCCGTGGAGTTCATCCGGTGTAGATTAGCATAAAATTACCGTGCCAAAACTCAGTGAGATTGCGGATGTGCTTGTCACAGCAGTGCTTTCGGGCGCGCGAGAAATTATCGCCGTTCGTCTGAGTGGCAAGCTTCAGGCTCTCTACAAGGATGAGAAAGAGCTCGTGACCACGGCCGATCAGAAATCGGACGCCGCGATCCTGTCGATATTTCAGTCCCGGCTGACTGCGCTCGATCCAGCCATTTGTTTCCATCTGGAGGAATCCGGCGTAGTCGGCACGCCCGGCGCAAAGATTGCCGGCGCGGACCCGCTCGATGGCACAAATCATTTCGCGGCAGGCGGCGCCTCGTATTCCGTGATGGCGCATTACGTGGAAGATGGCATTCCGCTCATCGGCGTGATTTTTCAGCCCGAAGTTTATCTGCCGCTCGCCGAGAGTGAGAATTGCATCGGCCGGCTGGTGTTCGCTGTGCGTGGCGAAGGCGCCCTGGTGCAGCGCAGCGACTACCGCCGGAACAAGGGCTTTGCGCTCACCAGGCCGCGCAGGATCAGGAAGAACGCAACTCCGCAGACCAGAGGTTATGTGGCTTGTGTTCCGTTTGGCAGCAAAATGGATGACGAAGGACGAGAGCGCGCCCGCCGCGTTTACGCAAGCGGCCTGATCGCAGCGACCACGGGCGTTGGCAACGCGGGCGGCAACGTGATGCTGTCGATCTTCGGCGGTCAGGACGTCTATGCGAATTTTGCCGCCGGAGAAGATCTGGACCTGATTCCGCCTCAGGTGGTTGCGCTCGAAGCCGGGCTCACTGTTTGGGGTCTGGACCGCAAGCCGCCTGTATGGAAGGTCCGCAAACAACCGTTCATCGTGGCGCCGTCGCCCGAAATTGCGGAAAAGTTTTTGCAGGCTGCCGGTCTCTGATCTGGTCTCCGATCGATGCCGAAGACGCATATCCGGTAAAATAGCTTTCTGATGAATATCGCCATTGCAGCCGATCACGCCGGATTTCCATTAAAAGACGCCATGATAACGGTTGCCCGAGACCTGGGACATCAGGTTACCGACCTCGGGACCTGCTCCGCCGATCCTGTGGACTACCCGGACATCGCAAGATTGGTGGCGGAAGCACTGCGGAGCGGACAGGCCGATCGCGCGATTCTGATTTGCGGCAGTGGAGTGGGAGCCTGCGTAGCGGTGAATAAGTTTCGCGGCGTCCGCGGCGGCACTTGCCACGATACGTTTTCCGCGCACCAGTCGGTGGAAGACGACGATGCAAACGTCATGTGTCTGGGCGCGCGCGTGGTGGGGCCCTCGCTTGCCGGAGAGCTGGTTCGCGCCTTTCTGAACGCCAGGTTTTCAGGCGCGGAACGGCATGCGCGCCGCGTGGCAAAGATCAACGCCATTGAAGCTGAAAGATTCGCCTGAAAAGTAGCGAAAGAATTCGCCTGAAAGTACGGAAAACCAATATGTCTTTGAAAAACAGTCGTGTTGCCATTCTCGTGGATCAGCAATATCAGGAAATGGAGATCTGGTATCCGCTCTATCGATTACGTGAAGAGGGCGCGCGCGTCGTAACCGTGGGCGCTGCCTCGGGTGCGGTTTATCCGAGCAAAGTCGGCTATCCCTGCAAGGCCGACGTCAGTTGGGACGACGTCAAGGCCGCCGATTTCGACGGCGTGATCGCGCCGGGAGGGTTCGCTCCGGATTTTATTCGCCGGCACGTCAACGCCATCAACTTCGTGCGCGATTTCAATAGCCAGGGCAAGCTTGTGGCTGCCATTTGCCACGGTCCCTGGGTCCTTTGTTCCGCCGATGTACTGCGTGGCAAGCGAGTGACCTCGTTTTTTGCGATCAAAGACGATGTGGTGAACGCCGGCGGAATCTGGGAAGACTCCGAAGTGGTTCGCGACGGGAATATTGTCACCTCGCGAAAACCCGACGATCTTCCGGCATTTGCTGTCGCCTGTATTCAGGTCCTGCGCGAACGCGCGGGGTAGAGGGTTAGCCGCACACTGACGCGCCGCCCGCGGGCACACACTCGATCACCTGAGCCTGCGGATAAGCCCGCAGTATCGCCCGCGTGAAGTCGGGAACATATTCGGGGCTCACCAGATTTACCGTGCAGCCTCCGAAGCCTCCTCCCGTCATCCTCGCACCATAACAGCCGGGAATGTTCTTCGCCGTATCCACCAGGAAATCGATTTCCGCGCACGATATTTCGTAATCGTCGCGCATGCTGGCGTGGGATTCCAGGAATAATTCGCCCATGCGCGTCAGATCGCCGGCGCTGGCAGCTTCCACGAACGACAACACTCTCTGGTTTTCCGTGACGACGTGCCGCGCGTGCTTGTTGCCGCGGATCTGATCGAGCGTGGCGTCTCGCAGGGATCCACGGAAAGCTTCGGCACACTCCCGCACTCGGGTTCGGTAAGCCGATTGCCCCAGATTGTGCTTCACCATGGAATTCACGGCCAGGATCGCCACATGATCCGGAAGCCGCACGGATTCCGATTCCAGACTGCGGCAGTCGATCTTCAACGCTGCGTGTTCACTGGCGAAGATCGATACGTACTGGTCCATAATGCCGCAGGGCATGCCCACGAAATTGCTTTCGGCCCGCTGGCAGAGACGGGCGAGTTCGAGGCGATCGAATTCCCTGCCCTGTAGCAGCGCCAGCGCCGTCGCTACTTCGAGCGCGGCGGAAGAACTGAGGCCTGCGCCTTCCGGTATGGTGCTCTCGATATGAAGTGCCAGAGCGGGGATTTCGAAGCCGGCCGCGATGAGCTCCCGAGCGACGCCGATAACATAGTCGCTCCAGTCGTGCTGCGGTTCCCGGTGGCGGATACTTTCAACCGCCCAGGCCTTCATTTCACGGCGCGAAGCGGAGTGAACCTGAAGAACGCCCCCGGTCGCGGGTCTGGCTTCGACTCGTGTTTCCAGATGAAGCGCAATGGGGAGAACGAAGCCCTGGTTGTAATCGGTATGTTCGCCGATCAGGTTGACTCTGCCCGGGGCGCGGAAGATCATGCCTTCCGGGCTCTGCGCGCGAGGAGCAGCAGAATCAGGCCGAAGCCCGTCATTACTCCTCCTACGTAAAGATTCACGTTGACGTCGGTCATCGCCGCGCGAGAAGTATCGGTAATGCCCACCACCACCAGCAGAACGCCCGCGATGGCGAAGAAGAGTCCGGAAGGCTGTCTTAAGTCGAGCATGGTTTCGTTTCCTATAGGAACAGCAGGTTTAAGACCACAAGGGCGGCACAGACCGCCAGCGCCAACGGCACCGGCCGCTGATACCAGCTGATCCCGGTTTCTTTTGGCACGTCGGTCAAGCCATAAACCAGTCCCCGGAGTTCATTATCCGGTTTGGGACTCGTCGCCGCACTGACCGCGATCGTCACCAGGAAACAGGTGGACCATGCGGCAATCGCGATCCAGAAGTTCTGCGCCATGGTGGAGGGAAAGCTGTGAAGATTGGTAATCCAGCCGCCCTTATCTTCCGCCAGCGTAAGGCCATAAGTCGCAGCAGCCGCGCCAGTGCCCAAAAGCAGGCCGAAGAAGGCGCCGTGGCCGGTGGTGCGCTTCCAGAACATACCCAGCAGGAACGTGGCGAATAATGGCGCGTTCACGAAGCCGAAAATCAGCTGGAGAAAATCCATGATGTTGTTGAAGTGCGTGGCGAGATAGGCCGTGGCGATTGAGAGCGCAATACCCACCACAGTCGTGATGCGGCCCACAGTCAGATAATGCGCATCGCTGGCTTTGGGCCGGATGTAGCCCTGATAAATGTCATAGGTAAACACGGTGTTGAATGCGGTGACATTGCCTGCCATGCCGGACATGAAGGAAGCCATCAGGGCGGTCAGCCCGACGCCCAGCATTCCGCTTGGATAGAACTGCGCCATCAATGTGGTGAGCGCCTGATCGTAATCGTAACCGCCCGTCGATTTCATCGGAAGCGCATAGCCGCTGCCAATTTTGGTCAACGCCAGAGCCGCGATGCCCGGGACGATCACGATAAACGGCATGATCATTTTCGGAAAGGCGGCCAGCAGCGGAGTGCGCCGGGCGTCGGACATATTTTCCGCCGCCATGGCGCGCTGCACCACGAGGAAGTCGGTGCACCAGTAGCCGAAGGAGAGCACGAAACCGAGACCGGCGAAGAGCCCGAACGCTTCCACGCCCATGGGGTTATCGCCTGCGTTGCCGATGTATTTCCACGTGTGCGTCATCACGTCCGGCAGCTTTTGCTGAAGTCCGCTCCAGCCGCCGGCCCGCTGCACAGCGAGAATCGAGAGCGGCGAAAAGCCGATCACGATCAGGAAGAACTGGAGAACTTCGTTGTAGATCGCGCTGCGCAGGCCTCCCATGTACGTGTAGATAAGAACGATCACGGCCGAGAGGATGACCGACGCGTCGAAACTCCAGCCCAGCACCAGCTGGAACATCCGGCCAAGCGCGTACATCGAGATACCGGACGAGAACAGCGTCATGATCGCGAACGCGACGGCGTTGAGTCCGCGTGTTTTTTCATCGAACCGCAGCTTGAGATATTCGGGCACGGAACGCGCGCGGCTGCCGTAATAGAACGGCATCATGAACACGCCGACGAAGAGCATCGCGGGCACAGCGCCGATCCAGTAAAAATGGGCGGTCATGATCCCGTATTTAGCGCCCGACGCGCACATCCCCACCACTTCCTGCGCACCCAGATTGGCGGCCAGGAAGGCCAGGCTCGTGATCCAGAGCGGAACCTTATGGCCGGCCGTGAGGAAGTCGCCCGCGGAGGTCACCGAACGGCGCAACCGCCAGCCAATGCCGATAACGAAGGAGAAATAGAGGATGAGGATGGCGTAATCGACGGTGGAGAGCTTCAACGGATAAACCTTTCAGGCAGGGAAATGGGCAAGTTGAGAGGTTATACGGTTATGCGCGGAAAGGCAAGTCCAGGGACGTGGATCCAGGGGACATGGATCCAGGGGACGTGGATCCAGGGGAGGTGGATCGGTAGATCCATGCGTGCGACCAACATTCTGGATCGCCTGGCTGTGCGAACGGCGGTCGTCGCAGGTTAAACTGCAATCTCGCCTCTGAGGCAGGAAGGAGCTGACCGCCGATGGAGATCGATCCTGAATACCTGAGATCCTGGTACGCTTCGTTGTCGGATGAAGCCTTACAGGAGGTCGACCGGTCCGAACTTGTCGATGGTGCCCGCACGCTGTATGACATCGAGGTTGGTCGGAGGCTGGGGCTCGCGGCCGCTCATCTTTCCGTTGCTGCTGAATTAAGCGACGGTGAGCTACAGATGCCTGGTCCTGAGGCCAGGGAAAAACCAGGTTGGTTCGATGAAGCAGCTGAAGTCTATTCTCTGTATAGTCGGCTGGGGTCGGATACGGGTGCGGCCGTGGACGGCGCCCGGCAAGTTCTCGTCGCAGCGGATATCCCGTGCTTCGTGGATGTTGGCGAAGAGCTGCCCGACGATCCCGACCAGAAACCAGAGTACAGCTGGCGCCTTCTGGTCCCCGGCAAACTTGCCATGCGTGCGACCAACATTCTGGATCGCGACATATTCAACGAAGAATTTGAAGCCCTCTGGAAAACGCATCTCGAGATGCTGTCCGATCAGGAATTCAGTGAGGCTGAGCCGCGGGAGATCTTCTGCGGTCTCTATGACCGCATAGAACGTGTGGTCAAAGTGTATAACGATGAGTTGAAGCGACGTGGTGCCTGTGAGAATGAACTCAGTTAATCCGAATTTAATCCGTAAACACTGGAAAACTGAGCAGCGCACGTGTTACGCTGCCTGAGTCCGCACTTTTTACGAAAGGAGCCATTTCAAATTAATGCTGAATTATTCTGATCCACACGCAACGACGAATAGCGCGCCGCATGGCTTCTTTCAGTCCCTGCCCCGCGGCTAGTTCGTCCGCGCACTTTCTTAAAACCCCGCATCGCAGTCAACTTTAGCCAGGCCTCTCGGAGGCCGGCTGGAACTCTTTTTAACTCACGCATTACTTACAGGAAAATATGCCAGTCCTTGAAGCCGTTGCTGTACCGGCGCGCCGTGCCGCGCTGAAAATTACGCTCTCGCCCTCCCAGCGCAAAGCCGCGAATGGTGTCCTGCTCGGCCTGACCCGCGGTGATTGTGCGGTTCTGCAGGATATGGGAAGCGATGGCAAGACCACTGTTCTCGACCACATCCACGCGGAACTCGGAGGAATCCGCATCAGCGTGCGGGATTTCCTCGCAGCCCTGGCGGCTCATGAACCCCAGGCGCTCGAAGAGGCATTTCTATCGCTGATGGACGGTGCCATTGCGCGGCATCCGGATCTGATTATCGTCGACGATCTGCATTTGATCAAAAATGTTGTGGAAAGCTGCGACTATCCCCGGCAAAACCTCTTTGACGCAACCCTCGCCGCCATTCTGGCCAGCGCGGGAGGCGCACGCGTCAGATTATTGTTTGCCACCGGGGTGATCCCGGCTTCGATCGCCGCCCGCGCCCACTCCTGGTTCATTGACGACTTCGCGGCGGAAGATTTCCGGGCAATCAGCTCCGCCTATCTTGACCCCGTGGTGTGCAGCCGGCTCGACTTCGAAGAGATTCACCGCTTCGCTCCGAGCCTGAACGCGCACCAATTGCGCAAAGCGGCGATGTGGCTTGCCCATGAAGCCAATCCGGACACCGCGGGATTTCTCGATTACCTGAACACACACAACCTGGTCAGCAATGTCGCAATTGCCGAAGTCGAGCCCGTCACCTGGAACGACCTCAAGGGCGTTGATGACCTGATTCAGGCCCTCGAAGCCGGCATCGCTCTGCCTTTTGAAAACCGCGAGCTGGCCATGAAGTTCAGCCTGAAGCCGAAACGCGGCGTGCTGCTTTCCGGTCCGCCGGGAACCGGAAAGACCACTATCGGGCGCGCTCTTGCACACAGGCTTCGCGGGAAGTTCTTTCTCGTCGACGGCACTATGATTGCCGGCTCGCACCGTTTCTACGAAGAAATCGATCGGATCTTCACTGCCGCCAAACGCAACGCGCCGTCCATCGTCTTCATCGACGATGCCGATGTGATTTTTGCCGGAGACAGGGAATCCGGTCTGTACCGCTATCTTCTGACCAAGCTCGACGGCCTTGAAAGCGCGGGCTCCGGACGCGTGTGCGTGATGATGACCGCCATGGAGCCCTCCGATCTGCCGGCGGCGATTCTACGCTCGGGACGCGTGGAGCTTTGGCTCGAAACCCGTCTGCCCGATGAAGCCGCTCGCGCTGAAATCTTTCGCACGCGATTGGCATCTCTCCCGGCTCCTTTCTGCGATGCCGATATTGACGCGCTCTCAGCGGCAAGCCGCGGAACCACCGGCGCCGACCTGAAAGCGGTTATTGAGGACGGTAAGCTGCGGTACGCCTACGACCAGAGTGCCGGCAGGTTATGCCGGCCGGTGGAACAATACTTCCTCGACGCGGTCCGTACCGCCACGCAGAACCGTCAGAAGCACAGGAAGCGGAAGAGCGTCACGGGTGGGGAAACAGGCGCCTTCGGGTTCGGCATCGAGCAGCTTCAGTAGCCGCTCGGTGCCGGCCTTTTGCGCATGAAGACTAATTAACACCGCATTCACGGCCGGTTCATTTTCCGGATCGTCTATAGAGACAGAAGCGAACGAAGTCAGGCAACGCTTCCACAAAGAGGATGGACAAGACAATGACGATGACCAAAACAGTTTCCACGATTCTCGGCCTCAGCATGACACTGGCGATGGCTGGCTTATCTTTCGCCGCGCAGGGCGCACCGGCTCCGGCCCCCAGGGCTGCTGTCACCGCTCCCGCAACCGTCGGCAGCACTCCGGCAGTGAAAAGTACAAAGAAAAGCGCGGCGAAAAAGCATTCGCCCAAAGCCAAATCGACAACGAAGAAAGTTGCCGCAGTTACACCGGCAAAGTAACATGGCGGTCAACCATCGGCGGGGTGCCGTCCGGCATGGGCGGGCCTCGCCGATTTTTTGTTTGTAAGCAGATCGTTCATTCTCCGCCGTTATCATGAGGACGAATGCCGCTGCGCAATGCTTGTCTGACTCGGGAACAGATGTTTGTGGGGGGTGGTTGCCATGGCAAACTCGCCGGCGAATTATTGGAGAACCTGCTCGGCTGCGCCGGCCTGCCCCTCAGAGCCGAAGACGCCGCCTTCATCCCCGCGCCCCACCAGCCGCTGCTGTTCTCAAATGACCTGATATACCTCCCCGGATTGAATCTTTTTGACGCAGGCCGCATCGCCGCTCTGCATTCCCTCAGTGATATCTATGCGTCCGGAGCCAGTCCCCGATGGGCACTGGTAACGCTCGTCGTCGATCGCAACCGCCCTTTGGCCCACGGCGAGGCCGTGATGGCCGGAATCCGTGACGCGTGTTCCATGGAGGGTGTGGCGATTATCGGCGGACACACCGCGACAGGCAATGAAGCCATGGCCGGGCTCTCGGTGATTGGCGCGCTCGACGGTCAGCCTCTGCGCAAGACAGGCGCAGCGCCCGGAGATCGGATCTTCCTATCCAAACCTCTGGGCACCGGATTGTGTCTTGCCGGCTTCAAGCATGGCTTGTGCGGCGACGAAGTGCTCGCCGAGTCCGCTTCCGTGATGCTCGCATCCGCCCGTGAATCTGCTGCCGCCGCCGTTCGTTGCGGAGCTTCGGCGTCCACGGACGTCACCGGCTTCGGACTGGCAGGCCATCTTTCGGAAATGCTTTCCCCGCAGCTCGGGGCGATTCTCGATAAACGGACGATCCCTGTGCTCCGCTTCGCCTCCGCACCCCCGCGTGCGCTCGCCGAATCCTCGTGGATGAAAAACAATTACGAATACACCGCATCGCGGATCGATATCCGAACTGCGTTTGCGGCATACGAATTGGCGGCGCTGCTCGATCCACAAACGAACGGCCCGCTGTTGGTTGCGGCGCCAGCGGAACAGGCGACTTCGCTGCGTGAAGCTGGGTACATCGGGATTGGTGAATTTACCGACGAACCTGTGCTGGAAATTCGATGAACGGGAATTAACGACGTATTCAGATTCCGTTCATAATCGATCCGTCTATGTATTTAGAAGCGAAAAACGCGCTTACTAAAAACAAGGACAAACCCAAAAATGAAAACCACACTTTCTTCAATCACCATGTCGCTGGCGCTGGCGAGCGTTTCGCTCTTCGCGCAAACACCTTCAACGACTCCGGCCCCGGCTCCCGCTCCGGCTGCAAAGTCGGCTTCCGCCCCGGCCAGCCATGATGCTTCCGCCACAACCGAAACCAAGTCCACGAAAAAATCCGGTAAGAAGACGAAAACGAAGTCAACCAAGAAGACGGTTACCGCCGCTCCCGCGAAGTAACCGCCGTACCGCGCACGCGCGGCGTCTACGGGCGAAACCCTAAGGTTTCGAAAACCTTTCGCAGGTAGACGCCGATCGTGCCGTGCTCAATTCGCATCATGACGTTCTGTTCCAGCAGCGAAACGGATTCGCGCAACGCCGCGGGAATCCAAAGACGACCGTCCGCGGAAAGACTTGCACAGAAGCCGTCCACCAGGTCGGGCTCGTTCTCATCCCCCTGGCCCGCAATCACGGGTTCCAGCAGCAGACGGTCCGGATCGCCCGGCAGCACACGGAACAGATCCCAACCTTCCGAATCGCAATATGCCTTGAGGGGTGGCGGAAACTGGATGGCTCCAGCCCTTACTTTCGCGAGAAATGTGCCTGCCGGAGGTACCACTGATCGCGAGATTAGCATACCCAAAATGGACTACGCTTCTCCGGATTCATTGACGGCACTTTCGCGCGCCGGCGATTCAGTCACTGTCGCCCGAATGCCATCTCCGGCGAACAGCAACTTCACAGCCGAACCAGTTGGTGCGGCTGCGGCGTTCCGTACGATTGCGCCGGCGTCATTGAGAACAATTGCGTAGCCTCGTGTCAGCACGAGGCGCGGGTTCAGTTGGCCGAGCTTGGTTTCGGCGTTCTCAATGCGCCGGTGCGTACGGGACAATGTCGCTCGCAGCAAGGCCTCCCCTCGGTGAACCAGAGAGTTGAGACGATTCCTGTTGCGCGCGAGCCGCGGCCTTGGGTCGAAATACCGCACCCGATCTTCCAGTTGCCGCCGTTTGCGATCTTGCGCCGCGAGTTGGCTTCGCAGTGCCGCGTGCAGCCGCGCGGTGTTGTCATCCAGCCGCTGCATGCGCCTTGCGATACCGCGATGCAGTACCGAGGTCGCGCGCCCCGCAGCCTGCTCATGCAAGCGTCTGGAGAGCGTCGCAAAGCGGTAACGCATCAACTCGGCAAGCCGGGCCTCACACCTCGCCAGCCGGTCAAGCACTTCCTTCCGCTCGCAGATGATCATGGCCGCGGCGGCGGATGGCGTCGGCGCGCGCAGATCGGCCACAAAATCGGCAATCGTAATGTCCGATTCATGGCCGATCGCCGAAACAACCGGCACAGCGCAGGCCACCATAGCCCGCGCCACCGCTTCTTCGTTGAATGTCCAAAGGTCTTCGAGCGATCCCCCGCCCCTCGCCACCACCACGATTTGTGCCCAACCTGTCGCGCTGAAATACGCAAGCCCGCGGCAGACTTCCTCCACCGACCCGATGCCCTGCACCTGCGCCGGAAAAAGCCGGATGTGAACTCCTGGAAAACGCCGCGACAGAACTTCGATCAGATCGCGAATCACCGCGCCTTTGGGAGAAGTAACAATCCCGATCCGCCGCGGATAACGCGGCAGCGCGCGTTTGCGGCCTTCATCGAACAGCCCTTCCTCACGAAGCCGCGCCCGCAATTGTTCGAACGCCAGTTGAAGCGCGCCGTGTCCCTGGGGCTCGATGCTTTCCACCACGAACTGGTATTCGCTGCGCTGCTCGTAGATATCCACCCGGCCACGGACCAGAACTTCAATGCCGTCCTTGGGCTTGAACCGCAGCCGCATGTAGGAGAGCTTCCAGCAGACGCACTTAATCTGAGCGTCGGAATCTTTCAAAGTGAAATAGCAGTGGCCGCTGGGCGCGAGTTTCGCCCCGGAGATTTCGCCCGAAACCCAGATGTTCGTGAACTGCGATTCCAGTGCGCCGCGAATTCCGTCGCTCAGTTCGCGAAGCGAGTAGATGCGCCGCTGTGGCAGAAAGCTGAGAGAAAACTGTTCCATGAGAAGCGGGCCTCGCGCGCTATTTAGTTTAGCGCCGGGTATCATAACTGTTTGCGAATCGTTTCCCTATTGGCGAGCGCCACCGAAATTGTCTGCGCGCTCGGCGCCGGAAACATGCTGGTCGGCCGCTCGCACGAATGCGATAACCCGGAGTGGGTGCGTCGTCTGCCTGCCTGCAGCGAGCCGGCTTTCGATGTCACCGTATCGAGCGGCGCGATCGATGCCGAAGTACGCCGGCGCATCGCCGCGGGCGAGGAACTCTATCACATCCATAGCGATCTGATCAATGAATTGCAGCCCGATCTCGTGATCGCCCAGTCCCATTGCGAAGTCTGCGCCGTCACGCCCGGCAACGTGGAACGCAGCGGTGCATGCCTGCCGATGCTGGCCCTCTCAGCGTCATCCGTGGATGGTATTTTCGAAAGTATCGGCCATGTCGCGGCCAGGCTCGGTCTCGAAGACCGCGCCGCCGCCGTCGTATCAGGTGAGCGTCAACGGCTCAATGCCGTACGCGAGCGAACTGCCGGCCGCACGCCGCCCACACTCGTGGTGCTCGAATGGACTGAGCCGTTATTCGCCATGGGGAACTGGGGGCCGGAACTGGTCGAAATCGCCAATGGGGACCTGCGGATCGGGAATAAAGGTAAATACTCAGCAGCCATGCCTGCGGAAAAACTGACAGAAGCCGATCCGGAATTCCTGATCGTCGCCCCCTGCGGCTTTAGTCTCGACCGTGCGGTTCAGGAGAAATCCGCCCTCGAAAAACAGCCGTGGTGGCGTACTCTTCGCTCTGTGCGCGAAGGCAAAGTTGCCTTCGCCAATGGCAATCTTTATTTCAATCGCTCCGGCATGACAGTCTCGCGCACCGCGGAAATCATCGCCGAAATCATCCACGGAGTTACTTTCGAAAATGCGCCGAGGGAACGCTCCTGGGTTTGGATTGGCGACCTGTCATGAAGAAAGTTCTGCTTTCCTGGAGCAGCGGTAAAGACTGCGCATGGTCGCTTCACCTGCTGCGCCGGCAGGCCGATGTCGAAGTCGTCGCTCTGATGACCACGCTGAACGAAGCCGCCGACCGCGTCGCGATGCACGCGGTGCGTCGCACGCTGCTCGAAGCACAGGCGGAGCGAACCGGCCTTCCGCTCTGGGCGGTAAATTTGCCATGGCCATGTTCCAACGCGGATTACGAACAGCGCATGCGCGCGGTCTGCGATCGCGCCATCTCCGAAGGCATCGACGCCGTTGCGTTTGGCGATCTCTTTCTCGAAGACGTCCGCGATTATCGTATTCGTCAGATGCAGGATACAGGGCTGGAACTTCTCTTTCCCGCCTGGGGCATTCCGACCGGTGAACTGGCGGATCAGATGATTGCCGGTGGCCTGAAAGCGAAGATTACGTGCGTGAATCCCCTGAAATTGCCCGCCTCATTCGCAGGGCGGGAGTTCGACCGGAGCTTCCTCGAAGATCTCCCCGAAGGCATCGATCCCTGCGGCGAAAACGGCGAATTCCACTCCTTCGTTTACGATGCCCCGGTGTTCACAGCCCCCATCGACGTGCGGACCGGAGAAGTCGTGGAACGCGACGGCTTCATCTTCGCCGACGTGCTGAGTAATTAAACCGCCAAAACCCCGCGATAAATCATCTCCTTCGGCTGAAACGTAGCCCGCAGCAAAGTATCCGTCATTTTCGACCCCGTATGCACCGTGAACTGCACGTCCTTGTCATCGCGGTTCAGCGACACCAATTCCTTCGAGAATCCAAACAACCATGTACTGTTCCGTCGCCGCACGATACCGGCCTGAACCGGCGGCTTGCCCTTCGCTGAAAGATCCGAGGTCGCGGCCAGCTTGTCCCCTGCGTAATCCCCCGCCAGCCCGCGCACACTGATCACGTACCGGCCATTCATCTCCGCCGGAATCGGTGCATGCAACACTTCCCGCACCGGCTGAGCCGATTCCCAGATCACGACGACTTTTCCCGGCATAATGCTCGAACAGGGTACAAGCCCACACTCCCCCGCCCGCGCCTCTCCCCTGCCCTGCACCGGCTCCGCTCCAGCCTGTATCCGCGGATCGTCCATCGCCGCCCTGTACTGGGCAAGCACTTGTTTCGCCCAGGGAGACTTGTTGATCAGTTCCGCCATCTCCTCCGTCGTCCACTGCGACGACGGTTTTGTTTCCCAAAACGGACTGGCGGCCGACAGGCGCCGCGCGCCGGCACCCAACGCGGCAAGAGAGATCGCCCCCAGTAAAGCTCTTCTGTTCACCCTGTCTATGGACGGCCTGAGATCGCCTGCTGTTGCGCACAGGCTGCCCGGAATGGATGATTTGTTCCCGAAATTGTTCTTCATAGGTGCTGTCACGTACTAAATTTGAAGCTAAACGCTGGTATTGCCATTGCGCCACCGCCAGTTTATCCTTTATGTTTGTTATGTTTTGGTACAGAAGGCTAACTGGCTAACTTATGACTCCTACGACGGAAACTACTGATACAGCATCCACAGAAACCAAGCGGCGAACTGTCATGGTAGTCGATGACGAACAGGATCTTCGCAGCCTCGTGTCCAATGTGTTGACTCAATACGGCTATAAGGTCATCACAGCTCCGAGTGCCGCGAGGGCGATCACCATGCTCGACAAGATGGAAGTGGCGCCGGATCTTCTGCTGACCGACGTCGTAATGCCCGGCGTCAGCGGTCCCATGCTGGCTGATAAGCTGCTCGCGAAATTCCCGGCAGGTCGCGTTTTATTCATGTCAGGCTATGACGAGCGTCAGGTCGTTCAGAAGTACGTCGTCGAAAAGGGCTTTGAACTCATCACGAAGCCATTTCAGCTCCACAACCTTTGCGCAGCTGTGAAGAAGGCCATGGAGCCGGCATCGAATGCCGGGGAATCTGCTCCGGTTGCGGAGCAGATCCACTAAACCGGTCATTAGAATTCTTATCAAACCTCAGCAGCACGTCCCGCAATCCGCCAGACGCTGGCTCGTCTCCGGACGCGTGCAGGGAGTTGGCTTCCGTTCTTTTGTCGAGCAAGAGGCTCAGGCCATCGGTGTAACTGGCTGGGTTCGAAATCTGGACGACGGACGCGTGGAAGCTTATGCCGTAGGCAGCCCCGACCAGCTCAATCTCCTCGCCGCCCGCCTCAGTCAGGGTCCGCCCCACTCTGAAGTACGCGGACTTGAACAGCTTGAGTCGGAAATGCAACAATTGAGTTCCTTCCACATGAAGTAACCGATTGGAGCAGACACCTACTTGGACATTCTGAAGAAGCTGATACGCGAAGTTCCCGATTTCCCCAAACCTGGCATTCTTTTCTACGACATCACCACTTTGCTCAAAGATCCCCGCGGGCTTCGTGGCACCATCGACGCGCTGCGCGCTCATTATGCGGGCGCCGAAGTCGATGTGGTGATCGGCAGTGAATCGCGCGGCTTCATCTTTGCGCCCGCGCTCGCCTACGCTCTCGGCGCCGGTTTCGTTCCCGTGCGCAAGCCGAAGAAACTGCCCGCCGAGATTTCGTCCATTTCCTATGATCTCGAGTACGGCAGCGATGTCCTCGAAGTCCACAAAGATGCCATCTTCAAAGGCTGTCGCGTCCTGATTGTCGACGATCTTCTCGCCACCGGCGGCACTGCGCGCGCCGTCACGCAATTGGTGGAGGGCCTCGGCGGCACCGTTGCCGGCCTGGGGTTTGTCGTGGAGCTGACATTTCTGAATGGCCGTGGCAAGTTGGCCGGCCATGAGGTCTTTTCGCTGTTGCAGTACGACAAATAAACCATGACGCGAGAGGCGCGGCTGCGGGCTTACGCCAAACTCAATCTGGGTTTGCGCGTGCTTTACAAGCGGCCCGACGGCTACCACGAGCTGCGAACCGTCTTCCAGACGATTTCGCTCGCCGATGATCTGACGATTTCCTTTACCCCTGCGAAATCCACGACCATCGAGATGCACGGCACGCCGGACATTCCGGACAATCTGGCGGAACGCGCCGCCCGGTTGGTCATGGAAGCGGCGGAGAAGCACGGTGCCGTGCGCCTTACGCTTGGCAAGAACATTCCTTCAGGCGCGGGGCTGGGCGGAGGCTCATCCGATGCGGCGGCCGTCCTGCTGGCTTTGCCAGTCCTGTCCGGCGCCCGCCTGCCCGTGCGCGAACTGACCAACCTCGCATCGAAACTCGGCAGCGATGTCCCCTTCTTTCTTTACGGCGGGACTGCCCTTGGCCTCGGACGCGGGGAGGAGCTTTATCCCCTGCCCGACAGGCCCGCCGAACAGGCGCTGCTCGTCGCGCCGCCTGTACATTCCTCCACCGCCGATGCCTATCGCGACCTCTCTGCTACATTGACAAATGTTGGGTTACAAAATAAACTGGATAGTTTCCAGAACGAGGCTTGGGGGCGTACGTCCGGAAACGATAAGCCCAGCCTAATCAATGATTTTGAGGCTGTTGTCGTAGCCCGTTATCCGGAGTTGGCGGCAGTTCGGGAAAGACTCCGGCAGGCCGGAGCAACCCGTGTGGCAATGACCGGTTCCGGCTCGGCAATCTTTGGAATCTTCAACAATCCCGGTAAACTGGAAACAGCGCGGTTGGCGTGGCAGAAAAAAGCTGAGCCCGGCGAACGGGTATTTTCGGTGTCATTTGTGAGTCGCACAAGGTATCAGGGTGCATGGCGGCGGGCACTCAATCAGGATAGGAAAGGTAACGACTTATGGCCGCCCCAAAGCCGGCACGCGCGATGAACCCGGATCGCATCAAGATTTTTACCGGCAGCGCCAATCCGGAGCTGGCCACGGAGATCTGCCGCCATATCGGCCTCGATCTCGGCGAGATGAGCATGCGCCGCTTTGCGGATGGCGAAATTCATCTGCAGATTCTCGAAAATGTGCGCGGAGCCGATTGCTTCGTCGTCCAGCCCACCTGCTCTCCCGTCGAATTCCATCTCATGGAACTGCTGCTGACCATGGACGCTTTGAAGCGCGCCTCGGCCGAGCGTGTCACCGCGGTGCTCCCGTATTACGGCTACGGCCGCCAGGATCGAAAGGACAAGCCGCGCGTCCCGATTTCAGCCAAACTTGTCGCCTCCCTGCTCGAACGCGCCGGAGCCGATCGCATCATGGCTCTCGATCTCCACGCTGCCCAGATTCAGGGCTTCTTCGACGTCCCTGTAGATCACCTGTTTTTTCGCCCCGTTACCGTGGACTATCTGAAATCGCACGAGATGGACGACCTGACCGTTGTCTCGCCCGATGCCGGTGGCGTGGAACGCGCGCGGTCGATTGCGAAACGCCTCAACGCTCCGCTCGCGATTATCGATAAGCGCCGCGAAGAAGCAAACGTGGCGGAAGTCATGAACGTCATCGGCGACGTCGCAGGGCAGAACTGTTTGCTGGTGGACGATCTGATCGACACAGCCGGAACTCTGGTCAAAGGCGCCGAAGCGCTCATCGATCAGGGAGCCGCCAGCGTGACCGCCTGCGCTACCCACGCCGTGCTTTCAGGCCCTGCCATTGAGCGAATCATCAAATCGCCGATCCGCGAAGTAGTCGTCTCCAACTCCATTCCTCTGACAGAGGAAGGCAGGAAATGCGGCAAGATCCGTCAATTATCGGTAGCGCCCCTGCTGGCCTCCGCAATCCAGTCCATCCACGAAGAAACTTCGGTCAGCCAGCTCTTCCTCTAGGAGCAAACAAGGGTCTGATCGGCGTGCATCTGCGTTCATCGGCGGCTATTTAAGTTTTTCCGCGTCGACCGACTTAGTCCGTACCGATGCAACAAACTTCTGTTTCCCTGATAAACTCTGAGGTTGGCAGATTTGAATTGCGCCAAAAAGTTTAAGGAGAACAGAATGCTTTACAGCAGACGGGATGTCGGACGATTGGCGCTGGCGGCGGGAGCCGTTGGAATCGCATCGCCGAAAATGTTCGCGGCGGCAAAACCGGATTCGAAGATCAAGGGCGTCCAGATCGGCGCCATTACTTACAGCTACCGCAGCATGCCGGATCAGAGCGCGGAAGCCCATCTCCGGTACTTCGTCGATTCCGGAATCAGCGCGATCGAGATGGAGACTCCGCTGGGCAACTGGACCCGGGAAAAGGGAAATTGGAACTCCAGCCCGGCGGCTGCGGCTGCTGCCGCGGCGGGTGGCGGGCGCGGCGGTGGTGGTGGACGCGCCGGAAGCGGTGCTGGTCGCGCGGGTGGCGGCGGCCGTGGTCCGGCCCCGACCTATCCCGTGGTTGCCGGCATGAAAACGGGTTTCCCCAACGATCAACCGGCAGGGCAGTGGAACGGAGTGGCGTGCCCGACCGCCGCAGGACGCGCCGGCGGCGGCGCTCCGGCCGGTAGCGGTGGACGTGGCGGCGGTGGCGGCGGGCGCGGTCCCCAGACACCGGAGCAAATCGCCGCGGCGGACGCGGAGCGCAAATGGCGCCTGGCTCTGCCGATGAGCATCTTTAAGGATCTGCGCACCCTGTACAACAATGCCGGCGTGAGCATCTATGCGGTGAAAGAAGTCCATCAGGCTACGGACGAGGATCTGGACTACACGTTTACCGTAGCCAAAACGCTCGGCGCCAGCCATGTGACCCTGGAACTGCCGACCGGTCCAAACGCCGAGGCCGAGCTCAAGAAGCTGGGCGACTGGGCGCTGAAGTACAAGATGCTCACCGCGTACCATACGCACCAGCAGGGCAGCATGCACGCGCTCGATACTGCCTTCGAGGTCTCCAAAGGCAATGCGGCGAATGTCGATCTCGGCCACTTCATGGCCGCGTCAAATCCCGACGGATCGCCGCTCGAATTCCTGAACAAGTTCCATGACAGGATCGCGAGCTTCCACCTGAAGGACCGGACCTCGGTCGCTCACTGCGCGCTGAATCTGCCATGGGGCACCGGCGAGACGCCGATTCCTCAGATTCTCCAGACAGTGCAGAAAAACAAATGGACAATGCCTGCCACGATCGAACTGGAATACAACATTCCGGAAGGCTCGGATGCGGTGAAGGAAGTCGTGAAGTGCCTCGAGTTTTGCCGCAAGGCGCTTGCCTGAAAATTTTCCGAACAGCCTGCGCGTCCGTTCTGGCCCTCGCGCTGTGGCTCCCGCTGCACGGGGCGCCGGACGGAACGGGCACCGCCGTGACCGTGAGCGACAACGGTACGTCCTGGACTCTCGACAACGGGATCGTCAAGGCGACCATCGCAAAAGACAGCGGATCCATGCCTTCGCTGATCTATAGCGGCATGCAGATGCTGGCCGCGAGCGGCGGAACCTGGGAACATACTCCACTCGGCGCGCCATCGGTGACGAACAGCATAACGATCGATCCCGCGGCCAATGGCGGGGCACGGGCGGAGGTGTCGATCAAGGGCCTCTCCGGCGGCACGTTCGTTATGACGCGCGACGCCCCCGGCGGCGGCACCACCTGCGATATCGAACTTCGCTACTCCCTTGGCCGGGGCGATAGCGGGATTTACACCTACTCCATACTCAGCCATCCGGCGTCATATCCCGCGGCGGGCGTGGGCGCGGAGGATCGCTACATCGCGCGGCTGAACCAGGACTTCGACTGGATCACGGTGGACAAAGATCGCAACATGCTGGAGGCCGCTCCAACCGACTGGGGCACCGGCGTGGTGGTGCACGCGAAAGAACAGCGCATTATGAGCAAGGGAGTTTATAAGAACTCCGTCGAGCATAAATACAGCTACTCGGGCATGCAGGGTTACACGAAGGCGTACGGCTGGTCGAGCACGAAAAACCACGTTGGGATGTGGTTCATCAATCCGACGATCGAGTACCTGAGCGGGGGCCCGACCCGACTCGACCTCGATGCGCACTTTGGCGATAATGCCGATCCGGAGCCGATCATCCTCGATTACTGGCACAGCGGCCATTACAGCGGAGCGAGCGTGCCGATTGCGGCGGGCGAGGAGTGGAGCAGGGTTGTCGGGCCGATCTTCGTTTATGCGAATTCGCTCGCCCGGCCGATTCCGGTGACACAGGGCGAGTTGCGGACGCTGGCCGCGACGTCGGGAAACCCGACGGTGCCTGCCAGCTGGACCGCAAACGCGAACGCACTCTGGAAGGACGCCACGGCGCAGGCGAAAAAAGAGAATGCCAGCTGGCCATACGACTGGGTAAGAGGCGCGGATTACACGCCACTGGCCGCGCGCGGCAACGTGACGGGGCGAATCGAACTGGTGGATCCGCTGGCTCCGAAGGGCTCTTCGAAGAAGCTGCCGAGTCTCGTCGTCGGTCTGACACATCCGGATTTCGAGCCTCCGGCCGGTGCTCCTCCCGCGGCAGGTTTCGGGCGCGGGAATTTCGGGCCGGGAAGCTGGATGCATGACGCGCGGTTTTACCAGTTCTTCAACGATGGTGCGGAGGACGGTAAGTTCACCATTACGAAGATTCGCCCCGGCACTTATACGCTGCACGCGTGGGCAGATGGCGTGCTCGGCGAGTTTGCGCGGACAAACATCACAGTGGAGAGCGGTAAAACCCTGGACCTTGGCACGCTGGTGTGGAAGCCCGTGCGCTTTGGAAGGCAGGTGTGGGAAATCGGAACTCCGGACCGGTCCGCCAATGAGTTCTTCAAGGGCGACGGAGAGAACTACTGGCTGTGGGGCTGGAACCTGCGCTATGCGCTCCTGTTTCCGAAAGACCTCACCTATACCGTGGGCAAGAGCGACTGGCACAAAGAGTGGTTCTTCGAGGAAGTGCCGCACGCGACGAATCTGTCGTTCGTGAATCCGGAGGCGAAAGATCCGGCGAACCAGCGCTTCGGATGGGTCGCCGCGGAATCGCTCGACCGATATCCGCAGACCGATCAGCGCGGTCCCTGGGCGGTATACGGGCGCGGCCGGGAGACTGTGTGGACAATTCGATTCACTATGCCGAATCGGGCGCAGGGCAGATCCGGGCAAGTAAGCGCGGCGCTCCGGGTGGGACTCGCCGGGGTGAATGGAATGCGGGAGGGCCTGCCGGTCGTGGTGAACGGGCGGAGCGCCGGCTCCATCGGCAGCGGCAGCGATGCCGACAATGCGCCGTTGAGAAACACCGACGCGATTCGCTACAACACCGACCGGGGCCTCTGGCAAGAGCGGGCCTTGAAGTTCGATGCCGCGCTGCTGAAGGCAGGCGAGAATACGATGACCTTTACCGTACCGGCCGGGGATTTGCAAAGCGGCGTGGTTTGGGATTATCTGCGCCTGGAACTGGACGATAGCGGCAGGTAGTCACCCACGCAGAGCTTACTTGCCCATCCGGGCAAGTTGCTCCTTCACAAACGTCGCGCGGTGGATGGCAAATGTCTTGATTGGCACGATATCGCCGCTGCCGAACTCGCGAAGTTCGATGCTCCTGCCGGCGCTGGCCTTGTCGAAACGATCCAGGCTATCGTCCTTCGCCGCGCGTCCCTGTTCGGCGATAGCGGGACGTAGACGCGGTATCAGTTCGTCCACCTGTTTTGCCAGGCGTTGAGGATCGAAGAGCGTACCGGAAAACTCCCGCAGGCGCGCCAGATAAGGTTCACGAAAGGCCGGCACCTTGAAAAGCCGTTCGAGAAATTTATTCGACCGGTACCATGGCGGGAGAATGGGCCGGGTCTCGCGCTGCCTTTGGTTCAGGTGCTGCGGAAACTGACCGAAGGTGTGGTCGAGATCCCACGGCATGAAGCGAAGTTTCCGCGTTTTCGGATCGAGCCACGCATAGAAGTTCTGGCCATCGTCCATCATACTGTCGCCATCCGAGAGCCAGACTGTGACCGCCATAAAGCGCGACACCTCGTCGAGATCGATGAAACTTCCCAGACGCTGCGCCAATTCGGCATCGGATCCGTTCGACATCAGGCGGCAGAAATCGATGATTTGTTTCCGGTCCTCCGGGGTCGGCGGGTCTTTCGGGTCGAGAGACGGAACATAGTCGGCCCAGTTTTCGCCGCGGTAGCGGAAAAGTGCGAAGCTTTCCCTGTCGAACGGCTTGAGCAAGGCGCCTTTCCCGTCGCCGAAGCGCTCTTCGAGGTACGGGCCTCCGACATCTTCGCTGATGGTGTAAACGCCGAGGACTCGGTTATCGACCTGACCTGGAATCGTCAGGAACAGTCGCGCGTAAGTGGTGCGCGATGCGGGAACCCCGGCGTCCCGGTAGAGACGGTAGCCGAGAACTTCGTTCATCGCCGTGGCATCGGTAATGTTGTTGCGGAAATCGAGAGTCGTAATTTTCCCGGCGAGCTTTTGTCCTTTCACGAATTCGTTGAGATGAACTTTGTAGGGGACTCTTTCGCCCGGGCTGACGTGGCTGTAGCTCGAATCGCGGACGGCGTTCAGGAACGTACCGTTGCCTTTGAAGCGAACGCCTACGTCGCGGAAGACTTTGCCTTCAATATCGATGTCGGCGTGGCCGTTGGGAAAATCGACTCCCTGCGAAGCCAGATAGCCGTTGCGGGCAGCCCTTTCGGGATGAGCCCGCTGTTGCGCGCGCCGATCGGCGTGGATCGGCTGCATCGCCTTCCATTGATCGGGCCGGATGGTAAGGTGTACAGTCCAGATCCTGGTCGAAGTGAAGAGATCGTCCGCGGTAAAGCCGGGAGAGGTGATATCCGCCGCCAGGCATACGGTGGCGAAAAGCATCGCACCGGCCACCAGCCCGCAGATCCTCGCGATTTTCACTCTGGTTTGCATCCAGAAGCTACTACGTTGGGATGGGCTGGCTGGTTCACGCAAAAAATCAACAGGCTTTATCTTTGCAAAACATCTGTTAGCATGGTCGGGTTAGTACTGCGAGGATCATCGGAGGCCGGACCCCACATCGCTATCCGGACCCCTTGTCCTGAGGATCTGCCAATGCCTATCGACCGTTACTCCCGCCGCCGCTTCAACTCCCTCATCGCCGCAGCTCCGCTCGGGCCGCTGGCAATGAAAGTCTTCGCCGCGCCCGCTCGCGAACTTCTCATTACCAAATCCGGCGCGGTCGCCGACGCCTCCACGGTCAACACGAAAGCCATCCAGTCTGCCATCGATCAGCTTGCCGCCGGCGGCGGAGGCACCCTGGTCGTCCCTAAGGGTGTCTTCATCTCCGGCGCACTGTTCTTCAAGCCGAAGGTCAACCTGCGCCTGACGGAAGGCGCTGTTCTCAAGTGTTCCAACGATCTCTCGAACTTCCCCGCGCAACGCACCCGCATCGAAGGCCACTTCATGGAGAACTTCACTCCCGCCCTCATCAACGCGAAACGCTGCGACGGCTTCCAGCTCACCGGCGATGGCATACTCGACGGCGCCGGCATGCCCATCTGGGAACTCTTCTGGAAGAATCGCGCCGCGAACAAAGACTTCACGAACACCGGCATGCCCCGCGCCCGGCTCGCGCTCATCGAAGGCTCGAAGGACGTCAGGATCGAAGGCATTACCTTTAAGGATTCGCAGTTCTGGAACTGCCATCTCTACAACAACGACGGCGTTCTGGTGCATAACGTCCACTTCCAGGTGCCCGACGACTACCGCCAGGCGCCCAGTACCGACGGCATCGATATCGACAGCTCCCGCAATGTCACCGTCGATGGCTGCGTCTTCTCGGTCACCGACGACTGCATTGCCTGCAAAGGCTCCAAAGGGCCGCACGCCATGGAGGACAAGGACAGCCCGGCCGTCGAGCACATCCGCGTTCGCAACTGCACCTTCAAGCGCGGCGGCGGAGTTCTCACCTGCGGCAGCGAGGCCACCATGGTCCGCGACGTCATCGCGGAAGACTGCAAAATCACGGGTGGCGTCCGCATCGCAACCCTGAAGCTGCGCCCCGACACACCGCAGCATTACGAGGACATCACCTTCCGCAACATCACCTCCGAAGGCCCCGCCAGCGGCATCATCAACATGGCGCCGTGGACCCAGTATTTCGATCTCCAGGGCATGGAGCCGCCTAAGTCCATCGTCAAAAACCTGAACTTCATCGGCATCAAAGGTACGTACACCAGCTTCGGCACCATCAAGCCCAATCCCGGCCAGACCGACATCAGCAACGTCCTGCTGAAGGATTTCGACGTCAACATACCGAATGGCAAGCTCAACACCTCCGGCGTTACCGACCTCAAGCTCGAAAACGTCCTTGTCAACGGAAAGCCCTACTCCGTTTAATAGGAAAACCGCGTTAGACGCCTCGCGCTAGTCTCCTGCTTCTAAAATAACTGGACTAATAAGCGGAGTGGCCGGATACTGGAAGTGGATATGCCACTCCCTGCTGCGCCCAGACTTGAGATCTCTGAGTCAGACCGCAAAGAACTGATCGCCCTTAGTCGGCAACGGAGTATTCCGCGCGGGATTCTTTTGCGCGTGAACATCGTTCTGGGTGCTGCCGAAGGCCGGGCTAATCATCTTTTGGTTCGGGAACTTTCAACGACCATTACGACGGTGTTGTTGTGGCGAAAGCGGTACGAGGCGGACGGTTTTGCCGGACTCTTTGTCGACCGGCCACGCAGCGGACGCCCCAAACGAATCTCCGCAGATCAGGAATCCGCGATTGTGGAAGCCACCATCAAAGACCGTTCCCAAAGATGCGAGTCACTGGAGCGTTCGCGCGATGGCGTCAAGCCAGAAGGTGAGTCCGGCGACGGTGCTGCGGATCTGGAGGAAACACAAGCTGCAGCCGCATCGGGTTGAGTCTTTCAAGTTCAGCAATGATCCCGATTTTGCTCCGAAGGTGCGTGACATTGTCGGCCTTTACATGAAGCCGCCGGACAAGGCCATAGTGCTGAGCGTGGACGAGAAGAGCCAGATTCAGGCGCTGGACCGCACGCAGCCGATTCTTCCGCTGCGATCAGGTCTTCCAGAACGGCAAACGCACGACTATAGGCGCCATGGAACGACTACGCTCTTCGCAACTCTGAACGTTCTGGAAGGCACTGTGATCGGCGAGTGCCAGCCGCGGCATCGGCATCAGGAGTTTCTTCGATTTCTCGAACGGATCGAACAGTCAGTTGAGGCCAGTCTCGATGTACATCTGGTGCTCGACAACTACGACACACACAAGCACCCGGAAGGGAGGAATTGGCTGGCTGACCGACCGCGCTACCACGTGCACTTCACTCCCACCAGTTCGTCCTGGCTCAATCAAATCGAGCGTTGGTTTGCCGAGATAACGCGCAGGAGAATCCGTCGGGGGACTTTTCGGAGCGTCCGCGAACTGACCAAAGGCATCCACGAAAATATTCGGATCTACAACAGCGCGCCGCGTCCTTTCCAATGGGTCGCCAGCGCCAGCCGCATCATCCGGAAGGTGAACCGATACAGACGATCGTGTGAGTCCATATGAAATTCAATGTGGCTCTGCTCCAGATTGCGGCATTCCGAAATGATCAGGACAAAAACCTGGCAAAGGGCGTCGAGGCTTGTCTTCAGGCCAAAGAACTCGGGGCCGATCTGGCAGTATTTCGGGAACTTTGGAACATCGGTGCCACCCCTGCTCCACTCGATCCCGAAGGTCGGCGGGCGTGGATAGCGTCGGCTGTCGATCGGAAGAGCAGGTTTTTCCAGGCTTTCGCCGCCCTGGCACGAGATCAGGAAATGAATATTGCGGTCACTTACCTGGAGGCACATCGGCCCTTGCCGAGGAACTCAGCGTCCATTATCAATCGTCAAGGCGAGGTGGTCTTGAACTATTCCAAGGTGTTTATCTGTGACTTCGGCAAGGACGAACTGGAAAAGGCTAATCCCTGCGCCGCAGATATCGGCTGTGATGTGTATTGCAGCCCCGGTGAAACCTTCGACGTTTGCGCCGTGGAAGGTTCGAAGGGACAGGTCTCGGTCGGTGCGATGATCTGCGCGGACCGGGAGTTCCCTGAAGCCGCGACTGAGCTGATGCTCAATGGCGCGGAACTGGTCATCGTACCCAATGCTTGTACCTGGGACGACATCAGAGCCGCTGGCCTCAAGACCAGAGCTTTTGAAAACCTCATTGGGGTAGCAATGACCAACTATCCTGGACCAGGCAATGGGCGCTCCCAGGCGCATAGCTGCGTGGCGTGGCGCGCGGGTCAGCCTGTCGACACTTTGATCGCCGAAACCGGAGAGCAGGAACAGATACTCTTCGCCGCATTTGACATGGAAGAGATTCGCGAATTCAGAAAAACGGAACTGTGGCGGATGGATTACCGTCGGGCCTGGCACCACACCCGCGCAATCCCGAACCGCGCACTTGGGCGCTGACATTTCGTCCCTTGGCGAATAGGACTCGGAGCCACATCTTCCGAAATTGGACGGGCTTGCCGCACGATGCCCTCAGCTCTTTGCTGTGTGCTCGTCTTATTGGTAGAGTTATTTCAGAAACAGGAGACTAGTTCGCGAGCATGTGCAGTATGACGATCGCCAGAATGCCTCCGGCCGTCACTGTGGCCGTAGCGACAAGCAACGTGGCTGGCTGAGCGCGCTTCCAGCCTCGCGACAGGGTAGCGCAGCCGATCGCCAGGACGCTGATTGGCATAGCGATGAGCAAAACCCAGAGAGTCCACGTCCGCCCCGCGTACCACATCACGACTTGCTGGGCGGTTCGTGCTGGTTCGTATTGCAGAGGCTGCAGAGTGCGCACGAAGAGAGCCGTCATAAAGAGGGCCGCCGGCAAGATCAGTAACAGTTCAGTAGTGGCGACGCTGCGTTTAACCAAACCCATGTTGACTTTATATCACAAAGTTCACGAAACCGCAAACGGTCAGCCATTGCCATGTGTATTGTCGTTGCAACGGATTATCACTGCGCTGAGCAGCCCAAGCCCAGGGCAGAATTGATGACTTTCTGCACATCCGCCACGTTCACTGTTCCATCGTGGTTCAGATCGTGCGTTGGCGGACTCACGCCGAGCGCTTCGTTGATGATCAGCTGCACGTCGGCGACATTGGCGGAGCCGTCGGTATTGATGTCGCAGGGAGGCAGCCGGATGGTGCCCGCAGTACACGCGGTGGCGACGATGGTACCCTGGGCATCTGCGGAGGTACACGAATTCGGCGTCACTGCGGCGGCACTGTAGGGAGTTCCGAGCGTGAAGGACGCATACGCCACGATGCCGTTGGCGATTACGTTCTGATTGAAGCCCGCTGCCAATAGCCTGACATCTCCATTCGGCTGCACGCTGGTAGAAATGCTCTTGCCTGCCGCGGTCAACTGCGCGCCAAGGCGGGCAGATTTGAAAGTCAGCTTTTGCGGGTCGACGTTCAGGTCGAACTGGAAGGTGGTAAGCGCGGGAGTTCCGGCCGACGTGACCTGGATCGGAATTTCGACCGTGTCGCCGGCAAAGCCGTTGCCGTCGCCAAGAGACAGAGTGACAGTGGGACTCTGAATCTGGTTGATAGTGAAGGTCTGAGTGACCGGCGTGGCTGCGAGGTAGATGTTATTACCCGCCTGTGTGGCGGTTATGGAACACGTGCCGGGCGCCAGCGCAGTGACGGAGACGCCGCTTACAGTACAAATGCCGCCGGTTGTCGAGGCGAAAGCCACTGGCAGGCCGGAGGTGGCGGTTGCAGTGAGGGCGAACGGCGACGCCGGAAGCGTCAAAGCCGCCAGCGTATTGAAGGCGATCGTTTGCGATACCTGCGAAACCGTGAAGCTCTGCTGCGCGTTGGGCGCGGCAAGATATCGGTCGTCGCCCGCCTGACTGGCGACGAGCGTACACAATCCGGTGGCGACGAACCTGGCGTTCGCGCCCGATACGGTACAGACCGTCGGTGTCGACGAAGCGAAAGACACCGTGAGGCCGGACGTCGCTATGGCGGAGAGAGCGATCGTCGCCGAATTGTAGGGCAGGTTGCCGATCGACCCGAAGGCGATCGATTGCGGAGCCGGCGCGATCAGGAAAGACTGCGTGACATCGGCTGCGGCGGCGTAATACGCGCCGGCTGCCTGGCTGGCCGTTATGGAGCAGGTCCCGGCGGATACGAGCGAGACGCTGCTGTTGGTGACTGTGCAGACGGAGGGCGTGATCGAAGCATACGTGACCGGCAGCCCTGACGATGAGCTCGCTGTCAGGGACACAGTGAGCGAACTAAACTCGGCATTGGCCGGCTGCGGGAACACGATAGTCGAACCGCAGCCACTGAACCTGGCACCGTTCACCGTGACTGTGCTTGCGATGCTGCTGAAGTTCGGGACATTTCCGGAAGCTTCGATGGGAGCGAAGCTGACCGTGGCGGTGATGCCGGATACCTGCGAGGCAACGGAACCCGCGCCGGCGGAGAGATAAACGGGGACGGTGTAGGATTCCACCGTGCTCACGCTGCCGATGGTTGTTTCGTAGATGGCGATGGCCGAGTTGCTGACGACAGTGAGCGCCGCGCCATTGATGCCGGATGCCGGAACCGCGGAGAACGGGCCTGTTTCCGACGCCGTCAACGTCATCGTACCGCCGTTATTCGAGATCGAAACCGGAACCGAAAGCGTGACCCCGGCAGGAACGTTTTGAAAGGCGATCTTCACGCGGGTGCCGGAAGTCGCGGTGTTGGATGCCGTGCCTGAGGTAACGCCGTATCCGGTTTCCGTTCCGTACGCGAACCCTGAACCCAGAGTCGAGTTCATCGTAGCCAAGCCCTGCGGCCTGAACGCTGTGGCGAAATTCTCGCTGAAATGAACGCTGAACGCCGGATTGGAAGCGGAAATCGCAGCGCAAACCGGGAAAACAGTTGCGCCGGTGGCAGTGGCCCCGCTGAGACCAGCGATCACATACCCCACGCTCACGGCAGGCAGGACGTTCGGTGTAGCGCCAATACCGCCGATAAAGATCGTTTCTGTCACGACGGACGGCGTACCGCCGGAATAACCCAGCTGCGTCGCATTTATCCTGATGTTGGTAATCGTGATCGTGAAGGGAGCTGACGATGTGGGAACGCCGTTAAACGTAATGCTGCTGCCGCTTACTGTCCCACTGACTGTTGATAGAGTCGCACCCTGCTGGACGAACGCAGCTAACGCCTCACTGCCCGCCGTCCCGACGTTGGCGCTGGTAACGGAAACGGCGGGGGAGAGATAGACCTGAAGATTGATGGGCAGCCCGTTACCCGCGGTGCATGTCAATACAGTGTCCGCAACCTGTTCCGTCCTGCCCTCAGCGCGAACGAACACACCGTTTGCGGCGGCGGTGCAACTCGTAGGGGAAAAGCCCGTTGCATTCACCACGGAGAAACTCCGGGTAACTAAAGGCGCGGCGGCGTAACTTGCGTTTCCATTCTGACTTGCAGTGATGGTACAGGTCCCCGCCGCAATGAGCGACACGTTTGCACCGGAAACGGTACAAATTGAAAGCGTCGAGGAAGTCAGGGTAACGGGCAGTCCCGAACTGGCGGTTGCGGCGGGCGCGAACGCCGTGCCATTCGCCTGAGTTCCAGGCACAGGGACGGTGAGGGTCTGTGAATTTCCGCTGCCTGCAAGAAACGACTGCGTAATCGGGGTTGCGGCCGCATAGTCCGCATCGCCCGGCTGACTGGCCGTGATGGAGCATTGCCCATTTCCGGCGATCGTCGTAACATTTCCGGATACCGTGCAACTGCCGGGGGTTGTTGAGGTGAAAGTAATCGGCAGACCAGAGGTCGCGGATGCCGTGAGCGTCACATTGCCGGACACCGTGTTGCTGAGCGGCGCGAACGAAATCGTCTGAGTGCCTGCATGCGTACCGCAGGCGATGAACGTGCTGCCTGTAACCGTCGCGGTGCTGGAGCCGCTGACAAAGCCCGGAACGCTTCCGGCTGCTCCAATCGGGGCCAGGGTGACGGTGGCAGTGATCGATGCCGTGGGAATAGAAATTGCCCCTGCTGCCGCAATGAGATACACCGGGGCTGAATAAGTCTCGATGGCGTTCCCGGACTGGATGGTTTCTTCGTAGATCGCAGTCGCGTTTCCGCCGGAGACGGTCAGGGCCGCGGAACCGGGCGGCGCGCCGGGAGCAGTTGAAGCAGGCAATGCGGAGAACACACCTGCCTCAGTTGCGGTGAGGGTCATGGTTCCACCATTGCCGGCGACTGTGAGTGGAACGTAGAGGGCTGCGTTGGCAGGAATATTCCGGAATGCGACTTTGACCCGCGTTCCCGCCGACGCCGTATTCGTCGCGCCTGCGACGCTTACGCCGTATCCCGTCTCCGAATTATTCAGCAGGGGAGATCCGAGCGTGGAATTCGCCGCGGCACTTCCCTGTACTCTAAACGCATTCGCGAAACCTTCGCCAAACTGGACGCTGAAGTTTGGCGCGGCGGCGGTCAATCCTGCACACACCAGAGTGGAACCGATGCCTGTTGCGCGAACGTTGGCAAGGCCGGAAGTCGCATAGGCGACATTGACAGGGTTCAGTACCGTCGGAACTACAGCGCTTCCTCTGAGAAAAATCGTTACCGAGATCGCGGTCGGGACACCGCTGGATGTGACGATCTGGCTGGCATTGATCCTGATGTTCGTGATCATCAATGTGAACGGACCGGTCGTAGTCGGAACATTGGTGAACGTGACGTTACTGCCGGATGGAACGCCGTTCACCGCGCCGGGCGCGAGAGCCTGACCGTTGCTTCCCAGGCCGGCAAGAGCTTCACTGACACCGCCCACCATCGCACTCGCAATTGAGGCAGCCGGGGAGAGATACACCGTAATATCAATAGGCAGTGCATTCCCGCCCGTGCAGGAAAGTGTCATGTCGGGGAGTTGTTCATTCGTCCCTTCCGTCCGAACAAAAACGGCACTAGCGGCGGCCGTACACGTCGCGGGACCGCTGTTGACCACAACAGAGAAGGACTGCGTGACAGGCGTGGCCGCGACGTAAGCACCGTTACCCGCCTGATTCGCTGTGATGGAGCAGGTGCCGGTACCGATGAGAGTCACCGTATTTCCCGACACCGTGCAGACCGGGAGAGTATTCGATGTAAAGCTGACACTCAGGCCGGAGGTTGCGCTGGCGCCGATCGAAAACGGGGCGGTTCCCATGGCGACGTTGTTCAGGGGGCCGAAGTTGATCGTCTGAGCGTTCGTCGGCGTGACGGTGAAGAATCGGATAACCGGTAATGCCGCCGAATATGTGGAATCGCCGGGCTGCGTCGCGGTGATGGAGCATGTTCCCGCCGAAATCAGACTCGCGTTGGTACCGATGGCGGCGCATGTGCCGGACGTCGTCGAGGCAAAAGTAACCGGCAGCCCGGACGATGCCGTCGCGGACAACGCGATGGAACCGGCGGTTAAGGGACTCGTCGGGGGCTGAGCGAACGTTATGGCCTGAGGTGTGCCGGTTCCGCAGCCCGCGAAAGCCGCGCCGGTCACCGTTGTGCTGCTGTTCGCGCTCACGAAATTTGGCGCATTGCCGGCGGAGGCATTGATGGGAGCAAAGGTGACGGTGGCGGTAACTGCCGGCGTGGAGGCAGAGATCGTTCCGGCGGGCGCGACCAGATACACCGGAACGATGTAGGTTTCGGTAGAAAGCGGAGAGGCGACGGTCTCCTCGTAGATCGCGACTGCACTGCCACTCGTCACGGGAAGAGCGGCTGAATTCGCGGGCGCGCCCTGCGCCGTTGAGGACGCCACGGCGGAGAACGCGCCGGTCTCGGAGGCCGTGAGCGTCATCGTTCCTCCGTTATTCGCGAGGGTCGAAGGAACATAGATTGAAGCACCTGCCGGGATGTTGCTGAAGACAATTTTCACGCGAGTCCCGGAAGTCGCGGTATTGCTTCCGTTACCGATCACGCCGTAGCCGGTTTCGGTGCCGTTAGTGAGCCATGAGTCAAGGGTCGAATTCGCGGCTGCCGAGCCCTGAGCCCGGAACGCCGTTGGGAAGCCTTCACTGAATTGAACGCTGAAGGCGGGTATGACAGTGGATATCGGGGAACAGACTGGATAGGAAAGTGCGCCCGAGGCTTGCACGCCCGCGAGTCCGTTGACCGCAAAGGCGACATTCACTGCATTGAGGACGGACGGCGTCACGTTTATGCCGCTCATGAAGATCGTTTCGCTGATCGCAGTCGGAACACCGGATGCCGATGCTACCTGACTTGCGTTCACCTTGATGTTGGAAATAGTGACGTTAAATGGGCCTGGACCTGTCTGGATGCCAGTGAAAGTCACCGAGTTGCCGGAGACCGTTCCGTGCACGACATTCGCGGGGGCACCAGACTGTGTACCGAGGCCGGCAACCGTTTCGCTTACGGTGCCGCTGTTGGTAGCAACCGCGCCGCTCGTGATAGTGACGGAAGGCGAAAGATAAATGGTCAGAGTCATCGTCCCCGGCCCTCCGGTGTTACAGCTCAAGGTGAGGTCGGCAACCTGTTCGTTCTGGCCTTCCGTGCGGATGAAGATTGCATTCGCATTCGCCGTGCATTGGCTGACTGGCCCCGTATTCGAACCCTGGAAAAAGGCCTGCGCGACGGCCGGCGCGGCGGCATATATTCCGCCGCCGGCCTGAGTCGCAGTGACGACACATGTGCCGTTGGCCAGGAAAGTCAGGGTAGAACCGCTGACGGTGCAGACGGACGGAGAACCCGAGGTGAATGATACGGTGAGACCGGAACTGGCGGTTGCGGTCAGGTGGGATCCCGATCCAAGTTGAGAACTGAACGTTATTGTCTGAGTCAGCAAAGTCGCGGAGATCGTGAATGGCAGGGTGCCGGAGACTTCGGCGGAGCCGTTGCTGACAGCTATCTGAGCGGTACCGGCAGTGGTCAGGTAAGCAGCCGGAATCGTCGCTGCGATTTGCGCCGCCTGGATCAGGCTCGGTGTTATGGTTTGCACCGATCCGCCGGGTGGGGTGAATGAAACAGTCGCTCCGCTCTGGAAGTTCGTGCCCGCAATCGTAATAGGCGTGGCCGCGGTCGGGATTAATACGGCATTCGGTGTGACGGAAACAATCGAAGGCGTCGGAATCCCGGACGTGACCTGGAATGCCTGGGTCACTTGCGTTGCGGCAAAATAAGTTGAGTCGCCTGCCTGACCCGCCGTAATAGAGCAGGTCCCGTATTTCACGAGAGTTACAGTCGATCCAAGAACTGTGCAGATAGAAGCGGTGTTCGACGTGTATGACACGGCCAGGCCCGAAGTCGCGATCGCGGTGAGAGGAAATGTGCCCGCCGTCAGCAGTCTGTCCGCCAGCCCCCCGAAGGTAATAGACTGCGTCAGAAGAACGCCAAAACTTTGTATCACGATGGGTGCCGGTGCGTAAGTCGCGTCGCCCTGTTGTCGGGCCACGATGGTGCAAGTCCCCGCGTTAAGTACCGTCACCGTACTGGCGAATACCGTACAATAAGCCGGAGTAGAGGACGAAAAGCGTACTGTCAATCCCGAAGTGGCGGTCGCGGCAAGAGCGAAAGGCGCGGCGCCAAGGGGCAAATTGGTCAGGGCGCCAAAAATAATCGTCTGAGATATAAGACCTGAGACGGTTCCCAGCAGCACCGTCACATTGTTTTCGCTTATATTCGCCGTGGCAAGGTCCTCAATGCCGTCTTGGTTAAAATCGCTCACCACCAATCGGGCTGAAGATCCAACTGCGAATGAATCGTTCACGGTTGTGGTGAAGCCCCCGGAACCGTTCCCCAGAGATACTGTTACGTTCCTGTAACCGGAATCGACGGTCGCGAGATCCGGAATTCCATCACCGTTAAGGTCCCCGACTACGACCGATTGAGGGGACGCGACTCCGGTAAACGGGCTACCTGGGGCTGGACTGAACCCTCCCAAGCCATTCCCCAACAGTACCGTCAGATCGCCGCTTGCCCAGTCGGCCGTAGCAAGATCCTGAATTCCGTCTCTATTGAAGTCCCCCGACACGACACAAAAAGGATCCGTTCCCACTGCAAATGTCGAAGTGCTAAACCCTCCTGTGCCTTTCCCAAGCAGCACCGTGACATTGTTACTGCCGAGATTTGCCACGGCAAGATCCTGAATGCCATCCCCGTTGAAATCTGCGACCGCCACCGAAGCAGGGCTTGAGCCAACCGCAAATGGGCTGCCCGTGGCTGAGTTGAACCCGCCCGATCCATTCCCCAGTAATACAGTTATGCTGTTGCCGACTTGATTCGCGGCGACAAGGTCCTGAATTCCGTCCCCGTTAAAGTCACCCACCGCAATGGAGACGGGCTGGCTTCCTGTCGTAAACGGGCTGCCGGCATCTGGTGTAAATCCGCCCGCGCCGTTCCCCAGCACTACCGTGATGTTGTTGTCGCCTTCGTTTGCTATTGCAAGATCCTGATTCCCGTCCCCGTTAAAATCCCCTACCGCCACTGAGACAGGTTCAAATCCGGTGGTAACCGAGCCCCCGGCAGCCAGGCTAAACCCGCCCGATCCATTCCCCAGCAGTATGCCTCCATTTCTGTAGCCGAAATGCGTCACCGCGAGGTCGGGAATGCCGTCACCATTGAAGTCCCCAACTGCCATGTCACTCGGACCGGTTCCGGCCGCAAACGGACTGCCCGCCGGTTCGATTAGCGTGCCCGCCGGTTTCGCCTGGGTGACCGTAAAACTGCGAATGACGGGAGTTGCGGCGCTGAACGAGCCATTTCCTGGTTGACTTGCCGTGATGAAGCACGGGCCTGCGCTCAGGAGCGTGACCAGGTTAGCCGCGGTCTTACAAACTGCCGGCGTCGTGGAGTTGAACGTTACAGGCAAGCCGGAACTCGCCTTCGCTGCCATCGGGAACGGCGAAACTCCGAAGATTTGATTCGGAATTGAATCGAAGACGATCGTCTGCGTCGCGGCCGACAGGGCCCCGTTCCCCGCGAATAATATACAGAGCAAATATCCGACTCGGTGCGACTTCGTCATAGTTACCAAAGCCGGTATTCAGAGCCAGCTGTTCGTTAATTTTATCACCTACGCCGATTTAACGTAATATTTCGTACAATTGTCCGGTATCCCCCCTTCCGCTGCACCTTAAAACAGATTCGCGGGACGAGTGCCGGGGCGGCTTTAGCGGCTCAGGCATGCTGCATATTGTTGACACTTTCCGCGAACCGAAGGTGGACGGAGGCCGCGGGCGAAATCCCGGTTCGCAAACCAATTATTTGTTGACGCGAGGGTGAGTTCTTTACCTACCAGACCCTTTGGTTGTCTGTGCTCTAATGACGTGATGCCCAGCGCACCCCAGGAGCACACTGCGTCGGTGAAACATACTCCGTCGTGGCTCTTTTTTCTTCTCTCCACGCCGGGGGGAGTCTTCGCCTGGGGTGTGCGCGCGCTGCTCGTACCCTACCTGCTTCGAAAGAACGGCGTAGCGGTGGATCGGATTGCCGAAGTGGTCGCGATCTCCTCATTGCCGACTATGTGGTCTTTCGTCACCGCGCCTGCAATCGATGTTGGGTTACGCCGGAGCACCTGGATTCTGCTGACCTCTGTGATCCTGGCCATCAGCACCTTCGTGATCATCACGCATGCGGCTGGCTCACTTGTCCTTCTGACGGCGCTGATGTTCACCGGCACGCTGGCCCTGAATCTGAAGAATTGTGCTTCGGGCGCATTGATGGCCGCACTGCCGGCAAATGTTCGGGGCACGGCGGCAGGGTGGTACCAGGCCGGCAACATCGGAGCGGGGCCGCTGGTGGGTGGGGCATTAATCTGGCTCGCTGATCATGTTTCCGTCTGGCCGCTGGCGCTCGTCTCCACATTCCTGACCTTCATCGCAGCCCTCGCAGCACTGCGCATCGAAGAGACGCCCCATCCACATCTGGCGCTGCGCCCGCTGTTCACCGAGATGTTTCATAACATCCGCGACGTCATCTGGTCCCGCAGATCTCTATATGGGGCGGTCTTTATCCTCTCCCCGGTTGGAGCCGGAGCGATTGGAAACCTCATATCGAGCGTTGGCCCCGATTACCACGCTCCCGGAACGGTGGTGGCCCTCGTGACCGGCACTGCCGGTGGCGCAATCATGGGCCTCGGCTGCCTGATCGGTGGAAGACTATGCGACGCAATGGATCGCATGTACGCCTATGCCGCGTTCGGTCTTCTGGAGGCTTTCTCGGCGTGCTGGCTCTGGTGGGGCCCTGCCACTCCCTTCACATACGGCGCCGGATATTTTACTTACTCATTCACAACGGGCCTCGCCTATGCGGCATATTCCGCCCTGATCCTTGATGTGATCGGAAAGGGGCAACGCGGTGCTGCCTTCTCGTATTCCGTGTATTCTTCTATGGGCAATGCATCCCTGATTTATATGACATGGGTCGATGGCATCGGCTATCGAAGCGGTGGCGCCAGAGGACTGATGCGCACCGATGCCCTCGCAGGGGGCGTTGCGGCTTGCTTTCTGTTCGCCCTGACGCCTTATTTCGTGAAGCGCCTTGCGGCCACATCAAAACCAGCCGAAATGGCAGCGCACGCCTGATCCGCTTAGCCCTGTCACTCCCCGTAAGCGATGCGCCAGATCCGGCCCTGCTGAGAATCGCTGACATAAAGCGCGCCATCGGGACCGACAGCCTCGCCGACCGGCCTGTACTTCGCGCGAGGTGGTGTCGTCCCGGTTGTTTCGAAGCCAGCGAACCCGTTGGCAAATACCTTCGGCTCCCCGGACTTCCCTTCCCGGTTAAAGGGGACAAACACGACGTCATATCCACTTTTATTGCGTGTTCCGTGCAGCACTACGAACGCGCCGCCGCGATACTCGGCAGGAAATTTGGTGCCCGTATAAAACAAGAGATCGACCGGCGCCGCACGCGGCCCCTCGAACGTAACAACCGGAGTCGAGTAAGTGCCTGCGGGAGCCACCTTCTTGCCATCGCCACCGTATTCGGGAGCAATCAGCCGCAGCTTGTGGGTGCCGTCGTAATACGTATATGGCCAGCCGAAATTCGTGTTTTTAGTGATGACGTGCATCTCGTCGGCGATGTTGTTCTCGTCATCCGCACTTACCAGATTCGGAAACATCCGGCTCGTGTTATCGCGGCCATGCATAATGCCGTAGAGGTGTCCATCGGCTGCCGACCAATCAAGTGAACTGATGTCGCGAATTCCCGTGGCCAATTGCTCGCCATTGGAAAACTTCTGGCCAACCTTATTCGCATCGAACCGCCACACGCCCGCCCGTGTTGCCAGATCGGGACACGGCTTCAATCCGACAGGAGGAGCGCCCTGCGGGACAGTCTTATCCAGGCAGAGATTGTCTGAGCCCGGCAGCGCGATGTAGAGATTACCCTTGTCGTCGAACGCGATCGCCACGTTTTCGCGTGCGTAACCAGGATGTTCACCTGGCATTCCATCGACGATTATGTCGGGATCTTTTTTCGGAAGCAGCGCATCATTGCCGTCGAATGTGAAGCGATAGATGCTGGTGGCGGAGGCGGCGTAGAGCGCACCTTTATAGAAGCGAACCGCCGTACCGCCGGCCACCGTGCTGAAATGCTCCACATGATCGGCCTTGTGGTTGGCGTCCATGTGGATCGCAATGATTCCGTCGCCTTTGCTTTGCCGGTCCACCGGCGTCGAAATGTACAAATCGCCGTTCGGTCGTACAGCCAGATGACGGACCGGACCGAGACCTTCAGACACAACACTGGCGTGGAATCCCGCCGGCAGAATCAGGCCGTCCGGCTCTGCCGAAAAGGCGAGACTTGCGACGGCGAGGAACAGGAACTTTTTCATATGTTCAGTTTATAAGACCCGACCAGGACAGTTACAGCTATTTAGCTGCTATCCTGCGCGCATGGAACTCTCAGCAAAGATTGCAGGCCTGTGATGAGCCCTCTGGAAATGACAGGTCTTGAATTGCTGCGCGCTGCAATTGCAGGACGCATCCCACCTTCCTCAATGGAGGCGACAATCCCCATGTCGTTTGTGGATGTCGAGGTTGGATATGTGAAGATGTCCGCGCGCGCCGACAATCGGCATCTCAATCCCCTCGGTGACGTCCACGGCGGTTTCGCGGCATCTGTACTGGATTCCGTGACCGGCTGCGCAATACATTCAACGCTGGATGCTGGTGTTGGTTATGCCACGATAGACCTGCACGTCAAGATGCTGCGGCCCGTACCGCGCGATCAGGACTTGGTCGGAGAAGCACGCGCCGTTCATGTTTCCCGAAATCTTGCAACCTCGGAAGGCACCCTGAAATCTTCGGACGGCAAGCTTCTCGCGACAGCAACGGCAACCTGCTTTTTGAAGCGCGCGACTTCCTGATGCCAAATTTCCGTCGCGACGACTAAATCTTCATTAACGCGTCCGGCTACTTCTGCGCCGCGAAGATCGCGTCCAGCACCTGATACCGCGCGCGATCCGGCTCCGGTTCCGCCTTCGACTCCACATTAATGCGCATGCGCAGATAATTGGTCTTCGCGCTGTAAGCCGGCCATTCCGGCAGGCCGCTGCCGTTGGGATTACCTGTCTTGATGAAGTTGACGAAGTAACTCTGCATGGTCTCCGACACCTTGCGGTCATCGGCGTCCCAGGCGTAGCGGTTATCCAAATCGAGGTTGCCCAAAGCGTACTGAATCTCGACGGAGTGGCCTGCGCCGCGCGGACCGGCGGGAGCAGCGCCGCGCCCTGCACCTGCGCCACGTCCTGCACCGCCATTACGCCCTGCACCGCCGCCGCTGCCATCGAATGCCCCCCGACCACCGCCGGCAATGGCAGGAGCCGGTCCGCGCCCGGGAATCGTGGCAGGGCGGGCCTTCGCATAGAAGTAGCGATAGACTGGCTTGCCGCCGTTGGCCGCCTGGAGTTCGGTCCACTTCCATGTACCGTGGGCAATGAAGCGCGCGCTGGCGAGGTCGGTAGCCGCCTGGGTCACTTCTTCCGGCGTCGTTGGCGCGTAGACTTTGAGAACCTGATCGGCGTTATCGCCATACAGGCGGCGGACTGCCGCAGTGAAGTTCTCCACCGTGGGCTCGGCCTGCAGGAGGACCGAGCGCGCTCCCTGTTCTTCCGAGTTGGTTCCCGCGAGGAGCGGGACTTTCGCCTGCCCGCCCGCTTCGAAGATCTGCAGCAGCGTCTTCGGCAGGAAGTAGCCGTCGAGGTTTGGAGTGAAGGAGAGCGGAGGTGCTGCGCCCGCCGCCGCGCCGCGCCCACCGGCGGGAGCGGTGAGTTCCATGATCTTGTCCGCAGTGAGAGCCCGAAGACCGGCAATGGAGGGTGTTCCCGCAATCTCTCCGAATTTCAAACCGTCTTTTTCCGTATCTGCGAGTGAATGTGGCGGCAGTGTGGAAATCAACGCGCCGCTTTCGCCGATGGCGCCGGCGATCAGGTCTTTCGAGAGAGGAGAGGCCATCAGAGCGCTGACCGAAATCGAACCCGCGGATTCGCCGGCGATGGTGACTCGCTTCGGGTCGCCGCCGAACGCCGCGATGTTCTTCTGCACCCAGCGGAGCGCAGCCACCTGGTCGAGAAAGCCATAATTACCAGACGCGTGGTGGGAGGATTCTTTTGTGAGATCCGGATGCGCCATGAAGCCGAAAATACCCAGTCGGTAGTTGATGGAAATCGCGACGATGCCCTTGCGGGCAATACTTTCGCCGTCATAGCGGGGCTCCGAACCTTCACCGTTTGTGAAGCCACCGCCAAAAATGTAGAGCATCACCGGGAGCCTCTCGCTGCCGGATTTCGCGGGGGTCCAGACATTCAGAAACAGGCAGTCTTCGCTCAAACCGTTGCCACGATGCCAGTAGTCGCCGCCGGCGCGCTGCATGCAGCCCGCGCCGAACTGATCGGAATTGCGTGCTCCCGTCCAGTTCTTCACCGGCTGCGGTTCCTTCCAGCGCAGGTCGCCTACGGGTGGCGCGGCAAACGGAATTCCTTTGAAACTCCTCACGCCATCCACGGGAGGCGTGGTGGATTCGAGCACGCCGTTTGCGGTCTTTACCTGATCGGCGGCGAAGATATTTGCGGCGAAAATTCCGCAGACGAAAAGGGTTTTCGTAAATGAGTTCATGAAATGGAGCCTTCCGGCTAATGATCGTATCACCGTCTCGACCTCAGGTTTCCGCAGCCCGAAGCACGTGACGCGGCAGGTGAAGAGTTCCCGCTCCCTCGCCTATGTAATAATTTCTGCACGCACCAGTGGGAGCTCCGGCTCTTCTTCCGTGCTGTCACTTACACGTTCCAGGGAGTTGGTCATGTTTCGATTTCTCACCATCGCAGTTGGCCTGACGGCCGTCGCAATTCTCGTTGTTGCCCAGGCACCTCAAACTGCAACACCCCAGGCTGCGACACCCGGCGCCGGTCCGGGATTTGCATTCGCTGGTTCAGGCGGACGTGGCGGGTCCGGCCGCGGCGGCAATCCGCTGCGTGATCCACACACCGAAGGCTACGTCACGGCCAAAGAGTTGCCCGACAACACGATTCCCACTCCCAAAGAAGATGGCAATTTCATCATCGGTCCCACGCACCCCGCCGCCGTCGAAATCACCAATCAGGATGGCGTGCCGCAAGGCGAAATTATCAACTTCACAATGGAGTCGACCGACAGCAAGTATTATCCGGGCGTCCCGGCCAGAATCGGCCGAGGCGGACGCGGCGCGTTTGGCGCTTCCGGCGGCTTTGCCGGGGGCGCACCTGCGGCAGCAGCTGCCGCCGCTCCGCCCGCCCCGGCGGTGGATCCAAATGCTCCGCGCCCCATCGTGCCATACACGCGCAAGGTCGCGGTCTACGTTCCGAAGCAATATGTTCCCGGAACGGTGGCGCCCTTCATCGTTGGGGCAGATGGTCCTGACGCTACGATGTTCGCCGCCCTCAACACGCTGATCGCGCAGAAACGCGTGCCCGTCATGATCTGCATCTCGATCGGGAACGGTGGCGGCGACGGGCCGGGCAGCGAACGCGGCCTCGAGTACGACACCATGTCGCCGAAGTACGCGGAGTTCGTCGAGAACGAAGTGCTGCCGCTCGTGGAACAGAAGGCCAACGTGAAGCTCACGAAAGATCCGGAAGGCCGCGCGACGACGGGCGGCAGTTCCGGCGGATCGGCGGCGCTGATCATGGCCTGGTACCATCCGGAGCTTTATCACCGCGTGCTCACTTACTCCGGCACTTTTGTCGGGCAGGAGTCGCCGGTCAGCCCGGTAACGCCGCACGGCGCGTGGGAACTGCACGGCAGCCTGATACCGAACTCGCCCGTGAAGCCGATTCGGCTCTGGATGGAAGTGGGCGATCGGGATAACAGCGGACGCGATGTTTATCACGATTGGGTTGTGGCCAATGAAAACATGGCCAAAGTGCTGGCGGAAAAAGGCTATCATTACCAGTTCGTGTTCGCGAAGAATGCCGCACACGTAGACAAGCCCACCAGAGCGCAGACCCTTCCCCTGGCGCTGGAGTATGTCTGGCAGGGTTATCCCATCAGGTAGAGCGGTCAGGGTGCGTACCTGCGGTCAGAACGAACCTTTACCTCGATGAAAATAAAGGCTCGGTTCCAGTCGCAGCTGCCGCTGATCGCCCGCCCTCAAAACCCCATCGCATTTAACTCATAATGAGATTTCAGGAACAACCCAGGCTGCTGGCGCGTATCCAAGTCTCAGAGGCTGAAAAACCAGGACAACTTGAAACGAACTGCTACTCCCGAAACAGAATCGGACGCCATCCTCCAGGGCACGGACATCGTCGAGGAGATTCTGCACAACTCCGAGCAGGGCCAGTTTGAGTTCCCGGAACGTGTAATCGTCCCGGCCGTGTATCACATTTACCTTCATCCTGAAGATCTTGATCGTCTGAAACCCGTTGAAGCGGTCATCCTTGAAGAATGCAAGGGCAGTCTGAACAAGCGCCTCCGCAATCTCAATCGCAAACGCTTCGGCCGCAAGTCCGTTCCATACGGCATACAAGCGCAGGATTGGGACATCAAATTACTGGCCGACCATCATGACGACGCCGCCGTCGCCACCGTCAAGGTCGTCTCCAGTCTGGCGCGGGCCGAAGAGTCGGAACTGGTCGGAACTGTCACTGTTCGCGTCAAGCGCGCTCCGGTGGCTGCCGCTCCTCCTGCGTCGGGCACGAAAGACCCGCTCTTAACAAAAGACCCGCGAGTAACAAAGGACGCGCGCGAAACAAGGAAGACGCCGCAGAACGCCTCAACGCCGGCGCAACCTGCCTGGGGAACGCTCTCCTGGCGCGATGACGAAGGTGACAAAACGTTCGAACTCCTCGCGCCCTCTGCTTCCATTGGCCGCGGTTCCCAGATGGATGTCGTCATTCGAAACTCGAGTGAAGACGTTTCCCGCAAACATTGCAGCGTTCGACTCGATACAGCCGGCCGCGCCTGGATTTCCGACCTCGGCAGTTCGAACGGCACCACCCTTGACGGTGCCCTGCTGGCCGCGAATACCGAAACCGCCCTGCCCGACTCTTCGCGCGTTTCACTGGCGAACGGCGTTGTCACTTTGAATTTCACGCGGCGGAGCGCCTGACCCGTGCAACTCGCCCTTCGCATCGCTTTCAACATCGCCATCCCCCTGCTCGTCGCAGCCTTCATCTGGCTCGCCCGGCGCGAAAGGCAGTAGATTTTTCGGGGATTCTATGAAACGCGCCCCTCTACTGAAAGCCGGAGTCGCAACCGATCCCGGTCAGCGGCGAACCAACAACGAAGACCTCGCGTTCGTCAATGAGCGCGAAGGTCTCTTCGCGGTGGTGGATGGGGTCGGTGGCGAAGTAGCCGGAGAAGAAGCCGCCAGGCTTGCGGTGGAAGCCATCCGGTTCCGATTCAAAGACCCCGGCGGAGACACCGAAGAGCGTATCCGCGAAGCAATTGCCCTGGCCAATAATCGTATTTTTCAGGCGACGCAGGCCCGCCCGGAACTGTCCGGTATGGCCTGCGTGCTGACTCTCGCGGTGATCGAGGGCCGCACCGTCACGGTCGGCCATGTCGGCGACAGCCGTCTCTACCGCATCCGCGAAGGGCGCATGGAAAAGATTACGCTCGATCATTCTCCGGTAGGCGAGCGTGAAGACCGCGGTGAACTGACCGAAGCCGAAGCGATGAGCCATCCCCGCCGGAATGAGGTTTATCGCGACGTCGGTTCCGAGCCGCATCAACCGGCGGACCCCCGTTTCATCGATATTTTTCGCACTTCGCTGCCTCCCGATGCGGCGATTCTGATCTCCAGCGATGGCCTCACGGATATGGTTCCGCGCGACGAAATGCTCCGCATTATCGAAGGCTACGACAAAGATCCGAACCATACCGCGCAGGCTCTGGTCGATGCCGCCAATGCGGCTGGAGGCAAAGACAACATCACGGTAGTCTTCATCCCCGGCAGCAGCTTCGCCTCCGCCAACGGACGCTCCACCACTCGTCGCATGCGGCCAACCGCACCGAAGAGTCCGCCTTCTGCCCCGCCGGTCACAGAGCCTTCTGCCCCGCCGGTCACAGAGCTTTCTGCCCCGCCTGTCACGAAGCTTTCTGCCCCACCGGTCACGGAGTTCCCTGCCGTGCCGCCGGAACTGTGGCAGCCTGAGCCTCCGCCAATTCGCCGGCATCAGCAAAGCCTTGCCATTCCGCAGCCATTGCCCCTGCCGCGCCGCATCCCGACCTGGGTTCCGATTCTGGGCGCGGTCCTGGCTCTTGCCGTCTTCCTTCTCTATCTGTTTCGCGACCGCACGCCCGAGCTTGGCGATCTTCTCGGACCTGCCACCCTTCACGTTGGCCGCGGCCAGCAATATTCATCCATCGCCGCGGCGCTCGCAGTTGCCAAAGAAGGAGACAGCATCATCGTCGCGCCCGGTGTTTATCCGGAAAACGTCTTATTGAAGTCCGGCGTGGCGCTTGTCAGTGCGAAACCGCGCGAGGCGGAGATTCAGTCGAGCGGCACGGCGCTGAACGCTCAAACGATTACCGGCGCGCGTATTTCCGGATTCCGCATCAGACCCGATCTCACCAACACACTCCAGATCGGCGTCCTGGCCCGCGATTCATCGCTCGAAATAGAGGATTCTGAAATCTCCGGCGCGTCGGACGCCGGCGTAGTCATTCAGGGTAATTCCTCCGCCCGGCTTTCGAAAAACCTCATCCATGAAAACGTCAAAGACGGCGTCCGCGTAGAATCCGCTTCCGTTCCGGACATGCGGGGTAATCATATCTGCGACAACGGCGTCGACATCGATCCGGCATCTCCCCTCGCCGCCGATGCGAATGTCATCGGACCCTGTTCCGGTAAAAAGAAGATCGTCCCGGAACCAGCCAGCCTCGCCAAACTCCGTTCCGCCGAAGCCCGCCCATCCGGTGGTTCCGGCGCGCGCAAAGGACGGCGGCATGAGTGAACTCTTCGGTCCCTATCGCGTATTACTGACTCTGGCTGCGCGCAATCAGTCGCGGATCGATCTCGTCGAGAACACTCTCGTCCAAAACAGCGATGGTTCCGGGCGCAGAGAAATTCTGAAACGCATTCTCATCGTTCCGGGTAAGGAAGACAACCGCGAGCTGATCGATGCGGAAGAACAGGGCGCCGAACTCCAGCGCCAGGCGCACGGGCGGAATCCTCACATTATTGAGGTCTACGCAAGCGGTCGGCTGAAGGAATATTTCTTCGTCTCCATGGAATATGTGGAGGGTGAAAACCTCGAAGAATATCTGAAGGGCCACGCAGGTCCCCTCAACCCGACGAAAGCCGCCTCCATCGCCTGCGAACTCTGCTCGCAGGTCGCGACCCTGCATGACTTCCAGCTCACTCTGGATGGAAAATCGCAGGCGTTTCTCCACAACGACATCAAGCCCTCGAACATTCAGATCAGGAAAACGGATAACCAGATCCGGCTGATTGATTTCGGCGCGGCCAAGAGCGTGACTTACAGCAGGAACTTCACGCGCAACGATTTCGCCAGCGTTGCTTATTGTTCGCCCGAGCGTTTGCAGAAAGGACTCTCGGATACGCAGACTGATCTCTGGAGTATTGCCGTTGTGCTTTACGAGATGGTCGCGGGCAGCCTGCCGTTCCGCGCATCCTCGCATCAGCAACTGGAGTTGCTCATCACGAGCGGCGCCCCACCTGTCGCGCTTCCGGAGTCATGCCCGCCTCTCCTCCAGGCCATCATCTACAAAGCTCTGTCAGCCAATGTGGCGGACAGATATCCCGATGCGCGCTCCTTCGGAGCCGACCTCCAGAAATACTGCCTGGCGCCGGACACACCCCCCGGCACAAACATGAACCAGCCCGCGCTCAAGACAACGGAAAACCCCACCCGGAAGGTGGGTAGCCGCCCTCCGGTTCCGGTAGTGCAGCAACCCCCGGTTCAGACTGCCCCATCGCGCTTCAACAGCACGCCTGCTTCGGATGTGGGCGCACCTGTTCTGCCGCCGCGCGGACTTCCGCGCCCGCTTGCCGCTGTCGGCGCTGCCTTCGCGCGCAGGCCCATCTATTCCGGTTTCCGCGTGATCCTGGGGATTCTTGTCTTATATATGACGCTCTCGGCCGCGAGCGCGCACCGCCACGTTCAGGGCCTCTACGGGGAACTCGCGCAGGAAGACTTCCCTTCCGTGCCGGTCTCCGAAATCGATTCGCAATACAAAGAGCTGGAGGATCTGCGCGAAACAACGTTCGGGCGTTTCTTCGCGTTTACCAGCGATTTGCGCACATCGATTAAGCCACGCCTCGTCGAAACGGCGGAGCGTCCCATCAACGCCTATCGCACCGACCAAAGCCATCAGCCCCTGCAAAGCGACTGGCTCCGTGCCCACTCCTGTCTTAACTTCGCGACCGAAATTGACTCTTCCGATAAACGTGCCCGCGCCGAGCTTGAAGTAGTAGACGGCCACCTTGCGCGGCTGCGAAAAGACTACTCGCTCGCGCGGCAGAAGTTCACGAAGGCATCCACGCTCGCCGGCGATTCGCCGGATCCGTGGCTCGGTCTGGCCTGGGTCGATGCCTACTATGCCAATGATCTTCAGGCGCTGATTTCCGATCAGATCAAGGCGCAGCAGAACCACTACACACCCGCCAAACGCGAGGCCGCGCAGCGTGGCGATGTCTCCATGATTCTGGGCCGCCGCGCGATCGCCGCGTCTCTCAACTGGAGACACAAGAACTCCGCGGAAGAGGAAACCCATTTTCTCCGCGATGCCGACGATGATTTCGTGCGTGCCGAAAAAGACTACCAGGGCTGCCGTGGCTGGGGGCACACCGAGGCGGATATAGAAGAAATTCACAACAGACGATCTGCCATTCAGCAGCGCCTGTCTGAGGTTCAGCACCCCGCCGCAACCTACGGGAGTCCGAAATGACCGTCACACGCCGCGTGGCGGGCTCAAGGGGCCGCCGGCCTCCGGAGGCAGGCAACTTACTCCTTCTGTTGATCTCTCTTGCCGTTACATCCGGCATCGTTCTCCTCGGCGTCCTGCTTTATCTTCAGGCGCGCCAACCGGATTTTGAGCAGACGCGGCAGGGACTTCAGTCCGGCCGGATGGTGAACCTGAACAAGCTCACTTCACCCAGCCAGTTGCTTCCCAGTCTCGGCGCCTATCGTTCAGAGCGTGTCCGAACGTCTGCCGCGAAGGCCATCTGGGGCCACCTGGAACAGTACCGCCCGGTCGATGGCCTCGGCTGGCTGCGAACAACCCTCGCCCCGGTAACGGCATCTCTTCCACCTGCGGATCCCGATGCCGGCTCAAATCCTTCCGTCGCACTTCACCAGGTCTTTCTGGTCCGCACGCCGGCGGAGTTCATCGGGTCGCTTTGGCTTGCCGTCGCAATCTTCATCCTGCCTTTTTACGTCGTAGCCGGCGTTTGGTGGTGGCGTGACTTTCGCGGTGATCTCACGTTCCTTCCGCCGCTGCACCTCATTACCGGGGTCGCTTTTGTAACCATGCTCAGTCTCGGCAATCCAGCCCGCGATTCGCTGCTCTTCCCCAACTTCGCGTGGGGGATTGCAGTCGGGACGCTGCTGCTGTCGCTCCCCGCTTTCTCGTTTTTCGACTACCGGCTGATCGGTGGCCTGGGCCGTTCCGTGCGCGGACGGCAGGCGCTGGTGTTCGTGCCGCTCCTGCTGATTGTCGTCCTGCTTCTTTGTCTGAGGCTGTTCGGCAGTTCGCCAACCGGCGACGCCAACGTCAATCTCTGGGGCTTTCAGCCCGTGGAAATCATCAAGCTTCTGATCGTAGTGTTCTATGCCGGTTACTTCAGCCAGCAATGGGGCCGCTTGCGGGATCTCCGGGAAAAACGTTTCGGCATGCAGGGCATCCCGTTCCACCTCCCCAAATTCAAACATTTACTGCCGCTGCTTGCTTCCACTCTGTTCGCGCTGATCGTCTTCAAGATGCTCAACGATCTTGGCCCGGCCCTGATCGTCGCCTGCCTGTTTCTGCTTCTCTATGGCGTCGCACTGGCGCGCCCCGGTTTGCCGGTCGCGGGTTTTATCCTGCTGATCGGCAGTTTCGTCGCCGCTTCGTACAACCTGATTGCACCCAAGCTCGGCATTCGCATCGGCATGTGGAGTTCGCCCTGGGAAAACACACTTCGTGGCGGCGATCAGCTGGTCAAAAGCTTCTGGGCCCTTGCTACCGGCGGACCTTTCGGCTCCGGCATCGGATGGGGCGACGCGTGGCTCATCCCCACCAATCACACCGATATGATCTATTCCTCCATCGGCGAGGAGTGGGGCTTTTGTGGCCTCGCGGCGATCTTTATGGTTTATGCGTGGCTGGCGTATCGCAGCTATCGCATTGCCCGCCGCGCCCCCTCCGAATACGGTTTTTTCCTCGCGCTGGGGGCCAGCCTTCTTCTTTCGCTGGAAGCGATTGTCATTATCGGCGGCGTCACCGGCGCCATTCCGCTCTCCGGCGTGGCGGCGCCGTTTCTCTGTTGGGGACGAACCTCCATGGTCGTCAACTTCTTCCTGATAGCGCTGATCCTTTCCGTTTCCTCGCGCGAAACCAAAGACGAGCCTGTGCGGCAGATCTTCGAAATGCCGCAACGTTGGGTTCTCATGATCCTTGCGGGGGCCGGTTGCCTCCTGCTGGGCCGCACTGCCTGGCTCGATGTAATTCGCGCGGACGATGTTTTTGGCCGCCCGGCCCGCGTCCTTGTCGAAAATGCCCGCAAAGGGGCACGGTCGGCAGTCGCGGGCCCGAAGACCATTCAGGCCACGATCTACAATCCACGGCTCGCGCTTGTCGAGAATCTGATTCCCCGCGGCGATATCTACGATCGCTCCGGAATCCTTCTTGCCACAAGCCAGCCCGACCATCTGACGGCCCATAAATCCGATCTGGAGCAACTCGGCGTATCGCTCGACCGCTGCTGTCGCGCATCGGATGAGCGCTCCTATCCGTTTGGCGATCTCACATATCATCTGCTCGGCGACAATGTCGAGAAGGCGAGGTTCGGTGCGTCCGATACCGCTTTCGTGGAACGTACTGCCAACGGGCGTCTCCGGGGATTCGAAGATACTCGTGAGATTCTTCCTGCCGTCCGGCGGCGCAGACGCCCCGACCAGCCTGAACTCGCGAAGTTCCTCCATCGCGATCGTGATGTGCATCTCACCCTCGATATTCGGCTCCAGCAGCGCGCCCAAACTATCCTGGCCGATGCGCTCTCCCGCGCTCACAAGACCGGCGGCGCCGCGATCATTCTGGATGTCACGACCGGCAACATTCTCGCGTCCGTCAATCTGCCCGCTCCACGCGAAACCCATCCGGAAGAGCCAGACGATCCCATGCTCTTTCGCGGAGCGCAAAGGGCCGCCGCCCGCGACGATCTCAGACCGTATCAGGATGTCGCCCGCTTCGGAGCTTATCCACCGGGCTCAACTTTCAAACTCGTAACAGCCGTCGCGGCCCTGCGCAAAGATCCGTCGCTGCTCGGGCAGCCGGAGACTTGCGGACGGCTGGATGATGGCCGCGCCGGCGCGAAGATCAAGGGCTACGGCAACAAGGGCATCCACGATGATATCGGCGACTCGCCCCACGGCACCCTCACCATGTCCGATGCGCTCCGCGTCTCCTGTAACGCATACTTCGCGCAGCTCGCCACCTACCAGGTGGGCGCGGCAAAGCTCGCGGAAACTGCGGCGTTATTTGGCATTCGAGCCGTCAAACCTTTGCGCGAGGATGCACAGAACCCGGACGCCGCCGTGAAGCGTCTCCAGAAGGTTCTTCCCGATTCCGGCTACGGCCAGGGCGAAGTGACCGCAAGTCCCCTGCAAATGGCGCTGGTTTCTTCCATGATTGCCAACCATGGCGGACTGATCCGCGAGCGGCTGGTTCAGGGCGCACTGACTGAGCCTGCCCCTGTGCCCCAGGTCATCCTCAGTCCGGCTTCCGCGAGTGCGCTTGCCCAGGCAATGCGCAATGTGGTTGTTTCGGGCACGGCGCATAAATTCCTTTCCGGCTCCGGCGTTTCGATTGCCGGCAAGACCGGTACCGCACAGGTGGATAAGCGTCCGGGCGCCAGCGCCGAAGACAACCTTGCCCATTCCTGGTTTACGGGCTTCGCCCCTTATGACGGCGACTCGCGGATCGCCTTTGCCGTATTTGTGGAACACGGTGGTTACGGTGGAGCGTTGGCCGCTCCCATTGCCGGAGAATTGGTCGCGGCGGCGCGGGAACTTGGGATAATTTAACCTGTCATGTCACTAGAGAAAATATGGAGTTCTGTTCGTCAATCGTTGCAATCGCATGCGGCCCCCGGCGTAACATCCGCGGATGCACCCGAACTCGCGGAAATCCGTCATGACATCCTCGAAGAAATTCGCGGGAACGTCCAGGAGCTGTCGGCAGGCCGCTATGTTTTCCCTTTCAACCGCATTGTTGTCGCGATCCGGCCCCGCACCCCGGCCGAGCAGGCGGCAATTCAAAAGGTTTGGCTCGATGACGGAGAATTGCAGGCCGAAATCCGTTCCGTGCTCTCCCGCGCCGATTGCCAGTACGACAAGAACCTGACCGTCCAGGTAGATCTTCGCGAGGCAACGGGCGAACAGGATAACGGAAGGAATTTCACCTTGAGCTTTGAGTGCGCGGGAAGTCAGGCAGTCGCCGCTTCTCCGGTTGAGGCCCGCTCTCCGCTCACTCTCAGCGTCCTTTCAGGCGCCGCCGATCCCGCTTCGCTCGTTTTATCCGCCGCGATTACGAATCTGGGACGCCTGCGCGAAGTCTTCGACAGCGATGGCCAGTTCGTCCGCTCAAATGACATGGCCTTCAGCGAAGTGGAGAATGGCATCAACGAAACCGTGGGCCGGACGCATGCGCACATCATCCGCCGCGAAGACGGCCGCTTTGCGCTCGCCAACAGCCGGCGTCATGATAAGACACCGGTTGCGATTATTCGGAACGGTCACTCCATTCCAGTCATCCTGATCCCCGAGCCGCTCCAGGCCGGCGATGTGATCCTGCTCGGCCGCGCCCGTATCGCCGTAGGTTAGTTGAACGGCCGCGACGTTATTTGAAAATGACCCTGCCGCCGCTGAAGCTCCCTGAAAGCACGTAGGCCACGTCGAGCCCCGGAGCGGTGAATAGCTGGGGGTTCGAAGCAGTACCGAGCATCAGGGTACCTGCCGAGCCGGCTTGTGTTCCCGTTGCCGGCATAGCGAGCAGCACAGCGGTCGGCACGGTGAATTCTCCGGCCGCAACCGAAGCTGAGCATGCGAACGTGGCTCCGATAATGTCGGAACCATTCACCACCGTCGAGCTTCCCTGAATCCTTGCTGTGCTCGTTGAATCGCCGCCTGTCCACGTGACCCGAAGGGGCTGAGTGCGATCCACGCCGGAGTTAGTGATCGCCGCCTGATTGGCCCACGTGGCCGGCGTCGCGAAGTTCAGCGTTGCAGTGAACGCTCCTACATCCGCGCCTCCGGTGCCGTTGGTGAACCGGTACGAGCCAGGGGAGAGTGTCGTCAGCGTTCCCGAATAGAAGCCCGGGCTTGCGCCTGCGAGTCCGGTCAGATTTACAGGATTGCCCGAGGGAGGACGGACCTCGATGGCGGGCCCCGCGTCGAGACCAGTTGCAGAAACGGAAGGTACCGGAATCGGATTGTTTATCGACTGCCTGAATGTGGAAACCAGGCAACTGCCGATGGATGCCGCGTGCGATACAGGAGTGGCGCCCGTCGCGAGCTGGCTTGGCGTGAACTTCTCGAACGTTGCGGACGCGCTTCCGATTACAGTCGGGGGCGCCGGGGCGTTGGCGAACGAGCCCGAAACAGATTCCTGGAACAGATTGATCACGCCGAAGCTGACTGCGCCCTTCGTGTTCGTCGGGTCTTGCAAATCCGGCACCGGGAGACCGTTGGCGTCGGAACAAGGACCACCTGAGGTCGCGATCGCCATGGACGTGGTGTTGCTGACGACGTTGCCCGTCTGAACGACCAGAGACACAAAGCATCCGGAAGCGCCCTTCGGAACCACGAAGTTGATCTGGTCGAGCCCCGGCTGACCCGACCGCCCGTGATAGACAACATCGGCTTCAATACCTCCGACATATACCTTCAGTGGAGCTTCCAGATCCCCGGTTGTGGGAACGGCCGCATCGCTGCCGGTTATCGGGCCGAGGCCAGTTCCCCAGATGACGAGAGTATCGCCGGGACGCGCAGAGTTGGTGGCGGTCACGAGTGTGTAATCGCCAAAGGTCACGACGGCCGGTCCCGCTCCGGTCTCATTCACGGTGGAGATACCGAAATTGGATTTCACTACCTGAACGGGTGTCGTGCCGCTTACGCCGTTGTAGGTCACGGTAACCGTTCCCGTGCCGATCGGCGTGTTCGAAGGCAGAACCGCGGCTATTTGGGACTGCAAAGTGTAAATCATCGGGGCGCTGACCGTCGTTCCTCCTACGGTCACCTGAACGGAGGTGCCGCTGAGCGTCGGAAGTAGCGGCAGGGATGGCGATACCACTATCGTCGCGGGACCGAGGGCCGCACCATACACCACGAATATGGAACCCTGGGCGATGCCGAAATTCGGCAGACCCGGAAGAATATTGCTGGCCGGGTTCTGAACCGAATTTGGAATCGGGCTTTGAGCGAACAGGCAGGTGGCCGATAACAGCAAGGCGGGCAGGGACGCCAGCGGCAGTTTTGGAGCGACTCTCATAAACCTCTGCTTCAGGCAATGACGCGTGCTCCTTCAACGCTATCACCGCGGAACCGGCGCTGGCATATTCACCTGGAGGAATTTGTACAATTCCGCAGTCTTTTAAAGCCGGCTGAACAGCTCTTGCGATCCGCCGTAAAGGTACGATCCGAAACGTACTGTAATGCGCCTCAGGCCAGGCCGCAGCCGACCAATCCGCTCCCGAACGAATTACTATGAAGACATGACCAGACGAGAGGCACTTGCGATCGGTTCGGGCTTGCTTCTGCAGAGTTGTTCTGACGAGACTCCCGTCAAAAAAACTGTCGAAAAACCGCCGGAACCGGTGTCTGGCCTCCATGCCCTTTATCAGATGTTCACGTTTGCACGGACCTGGGCGCAGGATTTGAGGGTGATCCGGCTTTCAAACCGCGACATCCCGGACGTCAAACCTTTGCCGGGCAAGTCCGCGGTTTGGCAAGCCATGTTTGCGTCGCAAATCATGGGCAAAGCGCGCACTTATACCTTCTCTGTGTATGAAGCGAGCGCGACCTTACGCAAGGGCATTTTCCCGGATGCGCCGGTGCCGCTGTCGAGCGATACGCTGTCCTTTGCGGTGGGCGAAGCAAAAACGGATTCGGATGCAGCGTGGGAAATTGCGCGAAGCCACGGCCAGCAGTACGCGGACCAGCATCCCGAAACGCCGATCTCCTACGTGCTCGAAAGCGATCGTCAGTCGCATGCCCCGGTCTGGCGGGTCATCTGGGGTGAAAGCGTTGCCACCAGCAGCTTTTCGATTCTGGTGGACGCCGCTGCCGGGACCTATATCCGTATTCTGCACTAGCAGCGTCGTCAGCAAACCGGAAGGTGGTGCTTGCCACGACCGTTATCGCTTCGGCCAACCGTGCGCCTGATAGTATCCCTTCCCCCAGCTTGCCTCTGTCACCGCGGTGGTCTTCAGTGCGCTTCGTGGGGAGCACGGCGAACAACCGGTTGAGCGGCCGTCGCGGCTACATAGATCCGGAAAGAATTGCTGGACACCGCGCCCGAGGGTGTCTGTACCCTCAGCAAAAGAGTAGGCCCACCTGCGGCAGGGGTTCCCAAACCGACATAACTCACATTGAAATTGATCTGGCTGGTCCCCGCAATCTGAAAGGGCGCGGGGCCGGCATAAGTAGTCGGAACGGGGAACGCGGCCAGGTTGAAACCAATCGCCATAAGTACTTCCAGCGTTACCGGAAACGTATTCACAGGCAGCGGCGATCCGGTCACCAGCGCTCCATCTGCGGGCGATGAACTGATGGGCCCAAGACCAGTCGCAAAGATCGCAACAATGGAATTGGGCGATGCGGGGTTCGAAGCCGAGTTCAGCGTCCCATCCTGATTCACGGCCACAGCAAAAGTGCCGTCCACTGTCAGAACTCCCGGTGCGGCGGGCGCGACTGGCCACGTGAGGCAGTTGGTCCTGACCTGGTTGTACGTGACGCAAACCTGCGTAGTCGGCCCGGCAACAGACCACGGAACCGCCGCGTTGATCTGGGAATCCTGCGCCCACATGAGTGGCGCAGGCACACCGTCGAAGGTCACCTCCACGCCGCCTGCCTCGGTTGGAAAGGGACTCAGCGGTGTAGCGCCGGCCACAATTCCCTGGAGAGGGCCAAGACTGTTTCCATATAACGCCACCATCTCGCCGGGAGCGACGGCGCCGTTGCTGAAGGTATAAGCGCTGGCGACACAGGCAAGCGGCAGGGTCTGCGCACTTGCATTCGGCGAGAAGTTCAGCAGAACGCCGCCAGCAAGTTGCGGAAACGGCCCGTCCTGAGTCGGCCTGAGCGTCGGATCGGCGGTGGCCGCCACGAACAATCCGGAGTCCGATCCCAGCGCGATGACCGGATTCGCCGGCGGCGTACTTGTTGCGCCAGGCAGGTAAGTGGTCTGCAGAATCGTGCCATCCGGAGCATAGACATTCATCCATGTCGTGCCGCATGGTGCAACGCTGTTTCTGGTCGGTATTCCGAAGGGGCCTGTATAGCCGGTGATGTACGCATTACCCGCAGCGTCGAGCACCAGTGCTCCCGCCGCAGGGACCGTCCAGACGGGCGACGTCTGCGAAAGCACTGTGTTGGAGAATACACTGCCTCCGGTTCGGTCGATGCGCTGCAGAGATCGGTTTCCACTGGCATCGCTGCCATACAGAACCGCATCCCCGTTAGGCGCCACGGCAAGTCCCGCGTGAGTGATCTGCCGTTGAGGCGTGACCGTGAGCCACGTTGCCTGATCCGGCGCCAGTCGAACCAGAATATAGGGCGCATTAGGAGCTGGACCGAAAACGGAGTTAGGGTAGCTTCCGATCACGACATCGGAGCCGCTTGGGTCGACGGCAATAGAGATTGGCTGTGTCGGAAGGTTCGGGAATGTCGCATCAATCGCGCCAGACGTGTTCAACCGGACGACGCACTCCGGCCTACACGCGGATCCGGCAATGAACGCGCGTCCGCTGGCATCGACCGCCAGGCTGGCAACATAACCGATGCCTCCGTCACTGAGCAGGGTTTTCCATAGAACCGTCGTCCCATCGGCGGCGCTCAGCTTCTCAATCACAAACGGGAAGACCACAGGCGAAGTCGACGGCGGACCAGCAGGAATCACGTAAATGCCTCCATTGGGATCCACTGCCCAGACCTGGACACGAAATGCCAGAGTGTTCTGCCACAAGATCGTCTTCCCGTCTGCGGCAAGTTTCGTCAGACACGACGGCGAAAAGAAGTCAGACGTGCAAAACGACAGAATATAGAGCGCCCCGGAACTGTCGCTTGCTATGTTGGCTTTCTGCCGGACTTGGTCGATAGTTGGTCCCCACTCGGTGTAATTGAGACCTAAGCGGAAATCGGCCGCCGCTGCGAAAGGGGGCACGGTCAATAACGTGAGCCATACGAATGCTACGCGGCGCATGATACAGCGCGTGCACTTGGGATGCCAATGGATCTATCGTAAATCGTGGCTGTTAACGAAATAATGTGTGTCGCCTTGCCACGGATTGACCTCGTGACAGGCACACCGGAATTGCGATTACGCTTCAGGATACCGATCGGGGGGCACATGGTTCGGCGGTGTCAGGCGGGCGATGCTGCGGCATCAGTGATTGAACAGCGATGATCAGCCCGGCATCGGACTTTCTTCAGAATATGCGCTCCTCGGTGATAAAACACGATCATGAGCTACGGTGCGCTGGACAGATCACTGCAAGCAGGTCTACGTTTTGACACGCGGAAAATCGTGCAGCTTGCGCCCTGGCTGAAATCCGCGCAAAGGTACAATCGAAGCCTACTGTAATGCGCGCCACACCAGGCCGCAGTCGACCGATCCACTCCTGAACGAATTATTATTAAGACATGACCCAGACCAGAGGCACTCGCGATTAGCCGCATTGCCACCAGACCGGAATGTCCCATAGAGGAGACCATCGATGGTAAGTACGACAGAAATTGCAAAAGACGTATTCCGCGTAGCCGTTTTCGTTCCGGAGATCAATCTTGAGTTCAGCCATTTCCTGGTAAGGGACGACGAGCCACTGCTGTTCCATGCCGGACTGCGCGGAATGTTTCCAGTCGTAAGCGAACAGGTCTCCCGGCTGATCGACATCTCTAAAATCCGGCATATTGGCTTCAGTCATTTTGAATCGGACGAATGCGGAGCTTTGAACAAATGGCTCGAACTCGCGCCTGCCGCTCAGCCCGTTTGTGGCCTTGTGGGCGCGCTTGTCAGCGTGAACGACTTCTCTATAAGGCCGGCCCGCGCTATGACAAAGGACGATGTCCTGTCTACCGGGCAGTACAAATTTCGTTTCATTCCCACACCCCATGTTCCACATGGTTGGGACGCCGGCGTTCTGTTTGAAGAAACGGAGAAGACATTGTTCTGCTCGGATCTCTTCCATCAATGGGGTCAGCACTCACCAACAACTACGGACAGCATAATGGACCGATGTCAGGATGCGCTGCTGCAGGCGGAAGCCGGTCCGTTCGCGAACTACGTGCCATACACGCACCATACCGGGCGTGTATTGGAGGGACTGGCGGAATACACTCCGAAAACTCTTGCTGCAATGCACGGTTCAACATACTGCGGCAATGGAGCAAAGGCCATCCGGGATCTCGCCACCATCATGCGTGAGGTGCTGGGTCCGAAGACCGAACGCGGTGAGACCACCTCGATGGGCACGATCAGAACGAAAGAGGACTGAAGTTCCACCGGGGAACGCGTCGGGAGTACTTCTTGCCAAAGGGATGATGCAGGGACAGGCCCGGTGACCCATTTCCCGAGGTGGCTTGTCGCCCGGGATCCGAGCGGGCAGGGGCGCCACATACGGCCCGATCATGCCCGCCCGGTTCACCATGCGTGAAGGACTTCATTCCAGATATTCGCGGTCCTAAACGTCGCAATAGAGGTTGAGGATATTTGCAGAGGCGTCGGAGCGATCGGCCTGGCCTCACAACCTTTTCATCGTTAGCGAAGCTCGCGACCGTAAGCATTACCATTCTGGGTCCGCGAGCTGGCCCCGGTGAACTCGTATGAGCCGGAGACGACGGTATTTCGCCGGGTATCTACCCCGCAGGAATACGAGAGATCCCTCGACTCACTCCGGGTGCGTGCGCTTCCGCGGCCCTGAATGGACTCCTGAGTGCTTCGGCCCTGTCCCCTTCCTCGGCCCCCGTCCCGAGCGTAGCCCTGGCGGTTTGCGAAGGGTTCGAAATCGATGTAAGATCCGCGTCCGTTCTGTGTGACGAAGCGCTGACGGACAACGTCCTGGCATGCGCGAACATCATCGAAGAATGGCGCGGGCGCGGCCGCGACATCCTCCTCTGGACGCCAGCTCACTGCAAACGCGTAATTATCGCCGCCGCTCTGCCTGTCTTCAATCTGGATCACAGCCGTGAAATTATTTCCCCGGTTCGGCGTCTGCGTCAGGGTCGCTGGGCTTCGTCCAGCCGTCTGATGTATCTGGAAATCGCCAACCGAATTATACGGGAGCGCCTGAGAACACTCACTGCCCTCATCGCGGCTCTTCGAGCCCTCAATGGTTCGCATGAAGATACTGTCGCCACGCAAACGAATTTCAGCGCGATTGTCTACCCAAAGACGAACCTCGCATTTGCCTTCCCGTGCCCGCGCATCCCAGCCCGGTAACTGTCGGGCTCGCACCTGTATATCGAACTGCCCGAAAGCGGCCCCGGACATAGAAAGGCTCGCGGCGGCGATCATGAAGCAACGAAATTTAATCTTGAACATACTCAGTCTTTTCTCCTGAAACGGATTCTCTGTTTGACCGCGAAAACTTAAAAGGCGCGGCGGCCCTGAATGACTCTGATGAGGACGACGACGATGGCCGCCACAAGTAATACGTGGATAAACCCCGACAAGGTGTAGGCCGAAGCCAGTCCCAGCGCCCACAAAATAACCAGAATCAAAGCAATAGTCCAAAGCATTTAATCGTTCCTCATCTTTCAGGGTCGCAACCGTGCGCCCACAAAAACATCGTGACGGGCGTTTATGATTCACCCGCACGCAAAAGTAAAGGCACGCCCGTGGCCCAACGGCGGAACATTTTGGAAAACCTCAAAATGCCTGTTTAATGGGTTTAGTACGCAATTCGTGCACGTACCTCCCGTAGCGGGACTGACCTTCAGGAGTCAAGTGACGCGCGGCAGTCATGCGAAGCGTTTCCCGATTCCCGCCGCGCGGTTGTTTCTAAGCGCCCGGCGGGAAAAAATCGCTTTGCCTCATGGATGACGTGTAAGCAGCCGCCGCCGCACCATCAGTTTCGCCTGAGCCCTGTATTGGGCTGGGCCAGTTGTGGAAGAACAGATACGCGGCGATGAAGCAGAAATCTTGATTCTGCTGCCAATAACCAGTGGTGTTTGAGTTGCCACTGCTCCCCTGCGAATCCGATCCAACAGAACTAATTCCCTGTTACTCCGGAAAAAGCCCTATGCTGTTAACATTCACGGAGTTCTGGACCGAGCAGAGAACCACCGGCAAAGGAAATGAAAGCCATGAAACTTCCCGTCCTGCTTCTAATCACCGCGAGTGCGGCATTCTGCCAATCCTTTGACGCGGCCGACGTACATCTGAGCCCGCCCGCCGACCAGGTGAAGGACTCCAAACATCCGACGGTTGCGGGTTTCGCCGCCCCTGACCGCTATGTGATTCACCGCGCCACAGTGGTTGACCTGATTGCGCGCGCGTATAACGTCGATGCCGATAAGGTCCTGGGCGGACCGCCATGGGTCGATTACAACCGTTACGAGATCGAGGCGAAGGCGAAGCCCAACGCGTCCGAAGCCGCGTTGCGGACGATGCTGAAGTCACTGCTCGCCGACCGGTTCGGAGTCGCGGTCAAGCCAGATTCACAGAATGCGCCGGGTCTGATCCTTTCGCGCGGGAAGGGTAATCCAGGCTATACGTCAGCCGCTCCGGATTCAGGGCCCGCCGGATGCCGGCAGGTTCTCGGTACCCCGCCACAGGGCTATGGTGAGCTCAAATGTACGAACGTCGATATGGATACGCTTGCCGCCTCGCTGCGACGTTTGGCCAGCACGACGCCGGCGCAACCGCTGCCCATCGCCAACCAGACCGGGCTCGATGGAACGTGGGATCTCGACCTCAAGTGGGAATTAAAGACGGTGCGGGTTACCGCGAATATGTCGACATCGAGTAACGAGCTTATCCTCGACGCAATTAATAAGATAGGGTTGAAGCTCGATCACGGCGATGTTCCCCAGCCGGTGCTTTCCATCGTGAAGGCGACTGAGCGGCCCACGCCCAATGCGGCGAACCTTGCCACCTTGCTGCCCCCGCTTCCCGAACCGAGGTTCGATGTCGCCTCGGTCAAGGCCTGCGAGCCCGATAGCGGTACCGGCAGGGTGCGCGCAACCTTCGGGCCAGGTGGAACCGTAACCGCCAACTGCATACCGATTTTCGGCCTGATCGACCAGGCGTGGGGTCTGAAGCCGGTGGATCCCCAGGCAGTATTGCCGGATGGACTAGGCAACCGTCAGCCCATCCCTCTCCTCGCCATTACTGCCAGGGCTCCGGCGGGTATGGCGCCGACACAGGACGCTGTGGGCGAGTTGATCGCACCCATGCTGCGCGCGCTGCTCATTGAACGCTTGAAGATCAAGTTCCACACGGAAAACCGGCAGATCAACGCGCCGGTTCTGACGGCGGTGAAGCCCAAACTGACGAGGACCGCGGACCCCAACGAGCGCAAAGGGTGCAATCGCGATTTCACGAACGCGGCAAGACAGACCGCGAAGCTCGTGTGCCGCAACATGACAATGGCGGATTTTGCCCAGCAATATAGCGCGGTGGACTACAGCGCGAACTTCGCGGCGCTCGACAAGACCGGACTTGAAGGTTCCTGGGACTTTACCATCACCTGGGACACCACGGCCCAGATGAATTCTCAGTTTCCCCAGTTTGCCGGGCGGGGCGCCGCGGCCGAAGGCCAGGCGCCGGACCCGGATATGGGCCTGACGCTGAACGACGCGATTGAGAAGCAATTGGGCCTGAAGGTGAAGATGGAGAAGCGGGAGATGCCGGTTCTGATCTTCGACCATGTGGAAACAATACCGACTGAACAGTAACGAGGTCTGAAAATCGTCGGCGATAATGACCAAGGCGTTTAATCGCCTTCTGGCTTCGGCAACACCCCGACATCGAAACCCCACCCAGGATGACGGCGGAAAAGGCCGCCACTAAAACCGCACACCGCGAGCTTAACTCGGCCGCGGCGGCGATTGCTACAATCGGATGTTGACCCACCTCCCCCGAGCCGGTTAAACATTCGGTAATATTTTTGTTTGATGAGCGGCAACGGAAAGAGACCAATCGGCGTCGATTTGTTCGCGGGAGCGGGCGGGATGAGCCTCGGTTTCGAGCAGGCTGGCTTCGATGTGGCGGCAGCCGTCGAGTACGACCCCGTTCACTGCGCCACGCACGAGTTTAATTTCCCCGAATGCGCAGCGATTTGCCGTAGCGTTGCCGACATCGACGGCAAATATATCCGCGAGCATTCCCGCATCGGCGATCGCCCCGTAGACGTATTGTTCGGAGGAGCCCCCTGCCAGGGCTTCAGCATGATCGGAAAACGCGCTCTCGACGACCCGCGTAATTCGCTGGTGCATCACTTCGTCCGTCTCGTAGTCGAACTGAATGCGTCCTATTTTGTTTTCGAAAACGTCCGGGGACTCACCGTAGGAGCGCACAGGAAGTTCCTTGAAGAGATCATCGCGGAATTCCGCAGGAACGGCTACAAGGTGCTGGAAGACTACCGGGTGCTCAACGCCTCGCACCACGGCGTGCCGCAGAACCGGCAACGCCTGTTTCTCATGGGCGCGCGCAAGGGTTTCCCTTTGCCGGAATATCCCGAGGCCACCCACGAAGTGAACAGGAAGCAGGACGCTGGAAACCTGTTTCTGCCATCGACGCCGACCGTTTGGGATGCGCTGCGGGACATCCCCGAAGCTGACGACTATGAGGAACTGCTGCACCGGGATTGGGTGAAGGCCCCTTTCAAGAAATCCACGGGCTACAGCGCTCCTTTGCGCGGCGACGAGCGAGATCCCGAGGATTACTCCACGCCACGCGAGTTCGACGCGAGCCTGCTCACGTCCAGCATGCGTACGATTCATACCGAGCTGTCGAAGAAGCGCTTTCTCGAAACAGAGTTTGGCGACACCGAGCCCGTCAGCCGATTCCACAAGCTCGACCCTAAAGGCGTCTGCAACACGATTCGCGCCGGAACGGCCAGCGATCATGGCGCATTTACGTCGCCCAGGCCCATACATCCCTATTCGCCGCGCTGCATTACCGTGCGCGAGGCCGCGCGTCTGCACTCCTATCCCGACTGGTTCCGTTTTCATGTTACGAAGTGGCACGGATTCCGTCAGATCGGTAATTCCGTGCCGCCGCTGCTCGCCAGGGCCGTGGCAGCGAAAGTACGCGAAGCTTTTCCCGCACCCAGGAAGTCTGTTCGTCCCGTTGTCCAGGGCGAGGCTCGACTGCTGTCGTTTGGTATGTCCGAAGCCGCCGCCCATTACGGTGTGCCCTCGGACGTAGTTCCAAAACGTACCCGCGCCGGGCATGGGGGCCAAGCCAATGGCTAAGAAGAAAGACGCTGACACCGAGCCGAAGAAGCCGAATCGCTATTCCGCCATCATCGGCACCATCTTCAGGAATCACTACAAGCCGGGCAAAACACAGTTCGGGTTCTCGCGCGATGAATTCGTCGAGATCGCCAAATCGCTTGGCATCGCCCTCCCCAAGAATTTGGGCGACACCATTTACTCATTCCGGTTCCGCACAGCCTTGCCGCCCGAGATCGTTGCCACGGCCAGCAAAGGAATGGAGTGGGGAATAGAGCTTGCTGGAAAAGGACAGTATCGCTTCAAACTCGGCAAGCTCGTGCGCATTGTACCCCGGTCCAATCTCATCGCGATCAAGATACCCGACGCCACTCCGGAGATTATTACCGCCTATGCGCTCACTCACGAGCAGTCCCTGCTCGCTAAGGTCCGCTACAACCGGCTAATCGACATCTTTCTTGGAATCGCCAGCTATTCGCTCCAGAACCACTTGCAGACCTTCGTGCAGGACATGGGGCAAATCGAAATCGACGAGGTGTATGTCGGCGTGAACCGGCACGGCCAGCAATTCGTCGTGCCCGTCCAGGCCAAGGGCGGCAGGGACCAGCTTGGGATCACCCAGACCCGCCAGGACATCGCCTGTTGCGTCCAGAAATTTCCGCGCCTTACGTGCCGTCCGGTCTCCGCACAATTCATGACCGACGACACGATCGCCCTCTTTGAGCTTGCGCTTCAGGGCGAAGACGTGAAGATCGTGGAAGAACGGCATTACAAACTGGTTCCCTCCGATCAGATCACTGCCGACGACCTCAAACTCTACGCGAAGCGGTAAAAGTAAAAATGGTTCCCTATGGACCATGTAACGAAAGAAGTCCGTTCGAGAATCATGGCCGCCGTTCACTCGCGCGGCAACACCACCACCGAATTGCCGCTCGCCAGGCTTCTCTGGGCAGCGGGCATCCGGGGCTACCGCAAACACTGGCCGGTAGCCGGTAAGCCGGACTTCGCCTGGCCGGGCAAGAGAGTCGCTGTTTTCGTGGACGGCTGTTTCTGGCATGGCTGCCGCTGCAAATATTTGCCGCGCACCAATACCGAATTTTGGCGTAACAAAATCGAAACGAACAAGCGCCGTGACCGGCGTGTATCGCAGGCGCTACGGCGCGACGGATGGAAGGTGATCCGCATCAGGGAGTGTGCCGTAAGGAAGGCGCCGTCGCTCGCCCGGATAGCAAAGGCGCTCGCGGAATGACCCGGTAGTGCCCGCGCTTTTCCCCGGCGCAAAAGTTGAAGAGGTCTTTTGCAGTGACAACGAAATAAAATCCCCGTATCCACCTGATCCAAAACGCTTTACCTCCAGAACTCCATCTCTGTCAAGCCCGATTTTCTGACCCCATAGTGTAGAGTCGATTCGGATAATGACAATGCGACGCCCGCAACCTATCACCGCCTCCCCGGAACCCGTTCCATCAACCGGGACAATCGCATCCAATCCCTCAAATCTCACCCCCAAAAAAATGCCGGTGCCAAGCGAAGCCGCCACGCTGAACAAAACAAAGGAACTCCAAAAATTTGCGAACCCATGCGAACCCGGCAACCCATTTACCGCCAGTCCATACACGCCAGCGCCCAGCCACACCCATCCCTTGGACTTTAATGGTCCCGCCAAATACAATGGGAGCGGTCTTTTCATGGTAAGGAATCGTTTCCCCATCACCCGCCGCGCGGCGGCCGCGCTCGGAGTCTGCGCCGTAACCCTCATCGCCGTGGGCGGCAACATTCGCGGCGCCAGCACCTCAACCAGCCCCGCTCATCTGGCTCCCACCGCCGCCCCTAAAGCCCCGCCAATGTTCGGCCAATACTGCTTCCCCTGCCATGGCGTCACCAGCCCGCAAGCCGGAATCAGCATCGAAAAGCTCGCCACTAACCAGACCTCTCTTGCCGATGGTTTTCAGCAATGGGCTCGCGTCGCCGCAGCCCTCGAACGGCATGCCATGCCACCGGAAGGCATGCCCCAGCCCGACGAGAAAGATCGCGCTGCCGCAGCCGCCTGGATACGCGCCCAACTCGGCGAGTACGCGAAAAAACACGATGGCGATCCCGGCCGCGTCACTGTCCGCCGTCTCACCAGCGGTGAATACGCCTATTCCATCTACGACCTCACCGGCTACAACTTCGACACCGGCATTGACGCTTCCAGCGATTCCGTCGGCGGCGAAGGCTTCTCGAATTTCGGCGACGTGCAGTTCATGCAGGATGCCAACCTCGAACACTATCTCGACGCCGCCAAACTCATCGCCGATCATGCCGTCATCGGCTCCGGTCCCCTCGAATTCTTTTCCGATGCGGGCAAGACCGGTTTCGAATTCTCCGCTATCACCCGCGTTAAATCCATCTACGAAAAATATGGGTTCCGCACTGTGTCCGGCGAAGGCGGCTTCGCCTACGGTCTCGAAAGGTATGGCAAGGCTCTCTACACCGCGTGGGAATATGCCAACCGCGGAGCTCTCCGCGAGCCCACCGCAAGCCTGAAATCCATCGCCGACCGCGAAGGCACCGAAGTCCGCTTTGCGCAGCATATTCTCGACGTGGCGAACCGCCCCGGTCTTGCTTATCCTGTTTCGGATATGGTGGAGCGCTGGCATAAACTCCCCAAACCAGCCCCCGGCGCAGGTCCGGAAGACATCAAAAAGATCGAAGCCGCCGCGCGCGCCCAGTCCACCGAGCTCCAGACCTACATCGCCAATTGGGCGGGCTGGCTTTTCGGACGTGGCGACTCTGCTTTCGGCGGCGCGGGCGATGAGAGCCCTCTCTTCTTCAATGACAAATCGCTCAAAGCGGATACCGAACACCATTTCACCTTCGCCCATCGCGGCACTGCCGGCCGCGGAGCCCCGGCGGCGTCCGGTCCCACAAAGATCTACCTCAACGTTGCCTCGGTAAACCCCAACGCCAAAGGCCAGGCAGCCATCCTCTGGAAGAACGCCACTATCGCGTTCACGCCGGCCGGTGGAGGACGCGGTGCAACTGGTGGCTCCGGCCGCGGCGTTGCTGCCGTCGGTGCAGTCGGCGCCAGCGGAGCGGGCCGTGGACGAGGTCCCGCCCTTCCGCGAGTTTCCCTGCGTTCCGTCGTCAGCCCTGAAACCGCCAAACTGCTCAACTTCGGTAAGAGCCTCGATGGCAGCGCCATTGGACCGGACGATTTCGCCTCCGCCGATTCCATTTCCTTCGAAGTGCCCACGCCACCCGGTGTCACTGCTTTCGATATTCAACTCGACGCGACCCTCGGCGCCAATCGCGATCACGTTTTCCGCATTACGATTGCAGACTCGACGACTCCGCGCGGCATTCCCATCCGCGGCCTTGTCGGCGACATGAAGAGCCCCGGCTACAAGACCTTCAAAGACGGCGTCATGGAATACGCGATCACTTTTCCTCCCAATTCCAATGACCCGGCCACCCCAGCCGACAAGGATCCTGCTCCGGAACCGTTCGATCCCACTTACAACGTCCCCGAGCACGACAATTATGTGAACTGGGTGAAATACATCCGTAACGATCGCTTCGTCTGGAATCACCTCCTCAACGACGAAAACCGCGCGCGTCTGGACAATGCCTGGAACGATGTCTTTGCCTCATTCCCCTATCACGATAACTACCTGCGCCTCCTCGCCCAGCACTTCAACTATGACCTGAAGGGCAGGAAAATGGCCGACATGACGCCGGCCGCGATGGCCGCTCTTCCCGAGGCGATGCGCAGTTACGTCGCGCCTCTCCGCAAACAGTGGGAAACCAGTATGGCCGCTGAAGCTGCCGCCAAACCGCGTCACATCGAAGACTGTATCCGCTTTGCCAGCCGCGCCTGGCGTCGTCCGCTCACCGATGCCGAAAAGCAAAACCTGCGCGCCTTCTTCGTCAAAGCCCAGGCGACCGATCCCGATCACGACCACATCAAAGCCATCCGCGCCGTCATCGCCCGCATCCTGGTAGCCCCGCAGTTCCTCTATAAGGTCGAACTCACCTCGCAGGCAGCCGGACCTCGTCCCCTCACCAACTTCGAAATGGCCAGCCGCCTCAGCTACTTCCTCTGGTCCTCGATCCCGGACGACGAACTCCGCCGCGCCGCCGCCGCGAATGAACTGATCACTGCCGCGGGCCTGCAAAAACAGGTGAAACGCATGCTGGCCGATCCCAAAGCCCGCCGCATGTCCACCGAATTTTTCGGCCAGTGGTTCGGCTTCTATCACTTCGATCGCTATAAAGGCGTCGACACCGGCCGCTATCCCGAATTCACCGACGAAGTGAAGTCGGCCATGTATGACGAAGCCGTTTCCTTCTTCGAGCACATCGTTCGCAACAATAAACCCGTCAGCGACATCCTTTACGCCGATTACGACTTCCTCAACAAGCCGCTCGCCAAATACTACGGCGTCACAAAGGACATCAAATCTGCCGAGGCGGTCGAATTAGTCGAAGGCGCCAATGCTCTCAATCGCGGCGGAGTGCTTCGTCTCGGTGCAGTCCTGACCACCACCTCAGCGCCGCTCCGCACCAGTCCTGTTAAGCGCGGCGATTGGGTTCTGCGCCGCATCCTCGGCACGCCCACTCCGCCTCCGCCCGCCGACGCCGGTTCCATCCCGTCCGACGACAAGCTCTTCGGAGGCCTCTCCGTGCGCGACCGCCTGGCTGTCCACAAACGCAACGCCACCTGCGCCGTCTGCCACACGCGTATCGATCCGCTCGGCTTCCCCCTGGAGCACTTCGATTCCACCGGCCGCTGGCGCGAGAAGTACTCCGATGGCAAACCCATCGATGACGACGGTGGGATCAACGGCCTGCTGAGCACTCTCCGCAAACAGCAGGACAAAGTGGAGCTGACACTCTGCCGCAAAATTCTGGGCTACGCCCTCGGCCGCACCGTGCAGGGCTCCGACCAGCTCCTGCTCGACAAAATGACAGCGACTGGCAATAAAGCAACCATCGCGGACCTCGCCACTCTCGTTGTCACCAGCGCTCAGTTCCGCAACATAGCTCCAGCCGGTTCAACTCCTCCAGCCACAGTGGCCACCGCCAAAATTTCCAATAAAGCAGGTCAACAGTGAACAACAACGAACAACGCAGGCAGCGCGATTTCGAGCAAAGCCGGACCAATCGCGGCCCGTCCCGGCGCCACTTTCTCAGAGGAACAGGAGTAGCGTTAGCCCTCCCGTGGCTGGAATCGCTGAATGTTCTCAAAGCCGCCACGCCCTCGAATAAGCCTCCCGTCCGCTTCGCCACGGTTTACTTTTCGAACGGAGTCCAGCCCGCCAACTGGTGGGCCAAAGGCAGCGGCGCCGCGATGGAATTCGGCCCCGCCGGCGCGCCCCTGAATGGCCACGGCGAAGATCTGAACTTCATCAAAGGCCTCTACAACGAAGCCGCCTTCCGCGCCACCAGTCCGCATCTCGGTAAGTGCCCCAACATGCTCTCCGGGGCTCATGTCAGCATGGACCCCACGGTGATCAAGGTGGGCACCACCTTCGACCAGGTTCTTGCGCAACAGATCGGCGGCAACACCCTGATCCCCAGCATGGCCCTGGGCATCGAACCGAACGAGCTTCGACTCGAAGACGGCCTCTCGATGATCTACGGTTCCGCTATTTCCTGGGCCTCTCCCACGAAACCCGTCACCAAAGAAATCTATCCGGCGCGCACTTTCGATCAGCTTGTGAGCGATGGCAGCGCCCGCCGTATGGACCGCAGCATCCTCGATGAAATTCGCGGCGAAGCCAGTGCTCTGCGCCCCAAACTGGGCAGCGGTGACAAAGTCAAGCTCAACGAATATCTGGAGTCCGTCCGCGACATCGAAACCCGTCTCGACCGCTCCGCGAAGCAAGGCACCCTCGAAGGCTGGCGTCCCACCATCGACAAGCCCAATATGCAGCGACCCGCGGATGAGATTCCGCAGGTGGTCCCCGATCACATGAAGCTGATGCTCGATCTCATGGTTCTGGCCTTCCAGATGGATAAGACGCGCATCATGACGATCATGCTCAATAACGATCTGTCACAGATGAACATGAAATTCCTCGAAGGCGTGCAGGGAGTGCTGCACCTCGATCTCACGCACAATGGCCATGTGCCGGCGCTCGAAGCCATGTACCTGAAGACCAACCAGTACCACATGAAGGAGTTCACCTACCTGCTCGATCGCTTGAAATCCATCGATGAAGGAGGTTCTTCCCTCCTCGATAATTCCATGCTTCTCATGATGTCGAGCTTGTACAACGGCGACGCCCATGGCGCCGACCAGATGCCGATTGTGATGGCAGGCAAAGGCGGCGGCAGCATCAGGACAGGCCGCATTCTCGACTACCTGGATAAAGGCGATGACAACCGCCGCGCCTGTAGTCTCTACCTCTCAATCATGGACAGAATGGGCGTGCAGCTCGACCGTTTCGGCGATTCCGATAAGCGTCTCGCCGACCTGTAAAATCGAGCCGAATTGGGGGCTTGACATCTTCGGCCGACAGGAGCACAATCAAATCGCAAGAGGAATTCGATCACGAGTATCCGTCACCGTGACGGTTTAAATCTCAGGATCGGGAGGTGCTGAATAGAACCACCTGAAAAGCCTCGGGGCGGGGCAGCCTGAAACGAATCCGCAAGCTGTACACCGGTAATCTCAGACCTCTGGAAAACAATGCGATCAGTAACAGCATTGTGCGCTAAGCAGACGCCAACCGATGGAGGTCGGCGGAACACCGGGCGGACTCGCAGTAAGGCCCCCCCGCCCTTTCACTTATGACCGGCATTCGCCTGGACAAGTGGCTCTGGGCAGCCAGATTCTTTAAGACGCGTGCTCTCGCAGCAAAAGCCTGCGATCTGGGCCGCATCGAATCCAACTCACTACAAGCTAAACCCTCCCGCGAAGTCCGCCTCGGTGATCGTCTGAAGATCAGGACCGAGAGCGGCGACTTCCACGTGGATGTCCTGGTGCTCAGCGACATCCGCGGGCCCGCCGCAGTAGCCCAGACTCTCTATAGCGAAACCGATGCCAGCCGTGAACAGCGCCTGAAACTGGCAGCCGAGCGCAAGGCCATGCTGGCCTTCGAAGGCCGCGAGAGCAAACCCTCCAAACGAGACCGCCGCGAAATCGACCGCTTCCGCCGACGATAATCTCTGCCCGCAAGCTAAAGTACTGCCGCCGTTCAGCCGAAGACAGTTCATGAGTTCGGCTATTGAGGGAAATGACGTCCAGTTCCGCGCCTTGCTGGAAGCCGCGCCGGACGCGATGGTCATCGTAAATCGGTTTGGCATGATCGCCCTGGTGAACTTCCAGACGGAAAGATTGTTCGGCTTCACCCGTGCCGAACTGCTCGGTAAGCCGATTGAAACCCTGATTCCGGAACGCTTTCGCGCCCAACACCCCGGCTACCGGGAGGGGTATTTTGCCGACCGCCACATGCGGCCGATGGGTACCGGGTTCTCGCTCTATGGCTTGCGCAAAGACGGTACCGAGTTCCCCGTCGACATCAGCCTCAGTCCGTTACAAACAGACCAGGGTTTGCTTGTCATCAGTGCGATCCGGGATATCACGTCCCTGCACGAAAAGAACGTCGAGTTGAGCCGTGCGAATAAGGCGAAGGACAGCTTCCTCGCCAGTATGTCTCACGAACTTCGTACCCCGCTGAATGGCATTCTCGGGTTTGCCGAGTTCCTGTCGGACGGCAAGCCCGGGCCGGTCAATGCCCGGCAGAAGGAGTATCTGGAGGACATCCTGACCAGCGGACGTCACCTGCTGAACCTCATCAACGACATTCTCGACGTGGTGAAGATTCAGGCTGGGAAGATCGACCTGATTCCGGAAGACTTCTGCCTGCTCGATGGCATTCAGGAGGTATGCGCCGGCGTCCGTCCTCTCGCCGAGAACAAGAAGATCGACCTTACCGTCACCGTCTCACCTGAACTCGGCTCGGTTATTCTGGACCGGCAGCGTTTCAAGCAGGTGCTCTACAACCTGCTGTCGAACGCGCTGAAGTTTACCGATGACGGGGGGAGTGTCGGAATCCGCTGTGAGCCGGTTCCGCCCGATCGTTTCCGCCTCGCAGTCCGCGACACCGGCATCGGCATCTGCCGGGAAGACCTGGGGCGACTGTTCTCGGAATTCGAACAACTGGAATGCGGAACATCGCGCCGCTTCGGCGGCACCGGTTTGGGGTTGGCTCTGATCCGAAAGATTGTCGAAATGCAGGACGGCACGGTCGGCGTCGAAAGCGAGTTCGGGGAGGGCAGCACTTTCTCCGTCATTCTGCCCGTCTCCATGACGAGTGAAAGCCACGGGAGGCGGGGATGATTCCAGCCAGCATTCTCGTGGTGGACGACAATGCCACCAATCTCAAGCTGATCTCCGAACTTCTGAGATTCGAAGGCCACCGGGTCCTCGCCGCCAGTGATGCGGAAAAAGCCCAGGTCATTCTGGAGGGGGCGTTGCCGGATCTGATCCTCATGGATATCGCTCTGCCCGGCATGGATGGTCTGGAACTCACCCGTCTGCTCAAGGGTGATACGCGTACCGGGAAGATCCCGATAGTCGCTCTCACCGCCTTCGCCATGAAAGGCGACGAACAGAAGGCGCTCGCCGCCGGTTGCGACGGCTACATCACAAAACCCATCGATACGAGAGCTTTTCCAGTCTTCGTTTCCAACCTATTGGCCGCCTCATGAAACTCCTGATTGTGGACGACATTCCGATCAACCGCAAACTCCTCCGCGTCAGGCTGGAAGCGGAAGGGCACACCGCGCTCGAAGCCGCCGATGGCGTTGACGCGCTCCAGGTCCTGTCCCGCGAAAAAGTGGATGGCGTCATTTCGGATATCCTCATGCCCCGGATGGATGGTTACCGGCTTTGTAACGAGATCCGCGCCAACCGGCAGCTGCGCGACCTTGCCTTTATCTTCTATACCTCCACCTTTGTTTCGCCTGCCGATGAGCAGATGGCGGGCGACGTTGGCGCGGACAAGTACCTCACCAAACCAGCTTCGATTGAGACCATCCTCGCCGCGATGAACGGAGCCATCTCGATGCAGCATGCTTCCCCTGAGCCGGGAGCCGTGCGCGAAATCGAAGTGCTCAAGGGCTACAGCGACCGCCTGGTCACCAAACTCGAAGAGAAGAACCTGCACCTGGAGCGCGAACTGCGAATGTCGGCGCTGTCGGTCGAGATCGGCTCGGCTTTGATGCATGGGAAGACGTTGCCACAAACCCTGTGCCGTTGTTGCGAAGCGCTGGTTCGACATCTGGACGCGAGCTCCGCCACTATCTGGACCTGCGACGCCGGCGGCGAATCGCTCGAATGGCAGGCCGGGGCCGGTGAAGCTTCGGGAAGCGGGGAACGCATTATCCGCCCGCTGATCGTCGGAGAGCGCCTTCTGGGCATTATGGCTGTATTTGCGGCCGCTCCGTTTTCGGAGGCGGCACTCGAGAAGCTCGCCTCCGTTGCCGATTCGATCGCAATGGGCATCGATCACAATCGCTCTCAGGAAGATCTGCGCAACGCCCTTGCCGAGAAAACGACCCTGCTTCAGGAGGTTCATCATCGCGTCAAAAACAACCTTCAGGTGATCTGCAGTCTGCTCGCCATGCAGATCAATTGCGCGGGCGGCGATTCTTCGGTCAGCGCACTGAATGACGCCCACGCACGAGTTCTCGCGGTTTCGCTGATTCACGAACAGATTTACCAATCCGAAACCGTGTCCGAGCTCGATTTCGGGGAATACATCGACCGGCTCTCCGAATTCATATTTGCCGCGTACTGCATCGATCCTTCGCGAATTCAGCTGCGGACGACTCTTGAGCCGGTGCGCCTGGGAGTGGATCAGGCAGTTCCCTGCGGTCTGATTCTGAACGAACTGCTTTCTAATGTCCTCAAACACGCTTTCACAGACGGCCGCGCGGGAATGGTATCGGTTACTCTGCAAAATACTCCCGATGGCTTCGCTCACCTCACGGTGGCGGATAACGGGGTCGGTTTCGCAGCGGATTTCCAATGGGAACGCGAACATTCGCTTGGCATGAAAGTGGTCCGGGCTCTGGTCAAACAACTTCGAGGGAATCTTTTCGTCAGTGGCGCAGACGGAGCGACTTTCCGCATCAGTTGGCAATTGCCGGTAGCGAACTGCCGTCGCTAAAATGGAACCATCTCGACTCGGTCCATATCGCGGCGCAATTTCATGTCTATGACGGTGGGCGCTGTTTCCGCCTCGGAGTTCAGGCGCTATGCCGACCCGGCCACGGAACTCACGGTGGTTCGCCTCACGGACCCCGCCTTCGCCAGCGGCCTCACGGCCCCGCATCTTCACCAGTTCACCAGGCGGAGCGATTCCCTGCTCTACTGGAGCGAACGCGACGGCTCCCGTCAGATATACCGTCTGGATCTCAAGAGCGGCGAATCGAAACAACTTACTGCCGCCGCCGATCTCAACATCAACAACTTCTCGCTCTCGTCCGACGAGAAATACCTGTATTTCTTCGATGGAGCCGTTCTTCAAAGCGTGTCCACCCTGTCGCCAAAGCCGCGTGACATGTACAAGGTCCCGAATAAGGCCGGTGCGTCAAACCTTAGCGTGGCGGGCGATGGCTCCGTTGTGTTCTCGGAAGGCTCGCGAATCATGCGTGTGGCACTTCAGAAGACCGGCCCAATTCTCGAAACCGACGGCAAAATCGATCTGGTCATGGCGCGTCCCCGCCACCAACAACTTCTCTACCGGCAAAAGGGCGCACTGTGGCTCGTTAACACCGACGGCACGGGAAAGAAGCAGATTTCGCTTTCACCGAATGCCAGGCCGGGCAGCACAGGACAAGTCCTCTGGTCCCCGAACGGCCATACGCTGCTGTATCTTCAGAACCCGGAAGATCCGAAACAACTGATCACGCTGCGGGAAAACTCACCCGACGAAGCCACGGACCAGCTGATTGCCCGCACGAGTCAGTTTGCGACTTTTGCTCCGAACGGCGACGCGTCAGTCTTCGCGGGAGCCAGCCGGAACAGGGCGTCGGCCTATATTTTGATTCTGCTTCGTGTGGCGAAACGCGAACTGACACTCTGCGAACACCACGCGTCCGATCCGTCCCTGGTCTCGGTCGTCTTCGCTCCAGATAGCCAGAGTATTGTCTTTGTGAGCGACCGTCACGGCAAGCCGGCGCTCTACCGCGTGTCTGTGGAGAAGTTCGTAGAAGAAACGAACGACCAGTAAACGCGGGCCGGGCGTCAGGCCTTTTTGACCCTGACGGCCGTGCCGTAGCAGAGCACTTCGGTAACGCCCTGCATCAGTTCGGTGGCGTCGTAACGAACACCCACAACCGCCTCCGCGCCTTTTTCCGCGGCGTGCGCCAGCATGCGTTCGAACGCATCTTCGCGGGTTTTCTCACAGAGATTGGTGAACAGTGAAATATCCCCGCCGATCACCGTCTGCAGGCTCGCCCCGATGGTGCCGAAAACCGAACGCGACCGTACCACGATTCCGCGTACAATCCCCAGGTTCTGAGTCACCTGATATCCGGCGAGTTCGAAAACCGTCGATGTCATTTCATGGGCAATCATTTGGCCGTCCTTTTCGCCGCGGGTTTATAGGCTTCATCCAGAATTTCAATGACATGCGCCACGCGCACGCCTTCCTGTCCCCATTTGCGCACACCGGCCCGGAGTTGCAGCATGCAGCCTGGATTCGCCGTCGAAACGATCTGAGTTTTTGTGGCGTTCACGTTGACCATCTTCTTTTCCAGAATCTGCATCGACATGTCCGTGTGCAGTGCGTTATAAATTCCGGCACTTCCGCAACAGGCATCTGCCATCGGCATTTCCCGGAATTCGACACCGGGTACGGCGCGCAGCAATTGCCTCGGGGCATTCCGTATCTTCTGCCCGTGAGCCAGATGGCATGAATCCTGATAAGTGACGGTCGCGTTCACCGGGCTCATGGTGGGATTCAGCTCGATGGAAGCAAGAAACTCGGTCGCATCACGCATCATCGCCGAAAACTGGAGAGCGCGCGTCGCGTATTCGGGGTCATGGGCCAGAAGTTCGCCGTACTCTTTCAACGTGGAGCCACAGCCGGCCGCGTTGCTGATGATCGCATCGAATCCGCCGCTGAGGAAAGCGTCGATATTCTTTCGCGCCTGTCGTCTCGCCACATCCCGGACTCCGGCATGAACCTGAAGTGCTCCGCAGCAAGTCTGGTCCGGCGGAATCACGACCTCGCATCCATTCGCCTGCAAGACCCGGACCGTGGCCTCGTTCAGGCGCGCAAACGAGATGTTGGCGACGCACCCCGCTACGAACGCCACCCGGTAACGCTTCGTTCCTTTGGCAGGGAAAGTTTTGCCATACTCGCGGAAGAAGAATGGAATTTCGGCATCCGGCAGCAGTGCTTCGCGGTCCCCCAGAGTTCCCAGGAGACGGGGCAGTCCGAGCGCCCGCAGAATTTTTTGCAGACCGCTCGCCTGGTAGAGATACAACAAAGCTCCCGCGGCGGTGAGCAGCGCTGAGGAGGGAAGCAGCCTGGCGAATACGAATCTCCGAAGTTGCCGGGCAGGCCAGCTGCGCTTCGTTTTCGCCTCGATTTCGGCCCGGGCGTCTTCCACAAGCCGGCCGTACGGCACACCGGAAGGGCAGGCGCTTTCGCAGGCACGGCAAGCCAGGCACAGGTCAATGTGCTCCTGGTAGGTCTCGGTAATCGGCGCCCCGGCGGCGACCTGGTTCATCTGATAGATGCGGCCGCGCGGGGAATCCATTTCCACGCCCAATTCACGGTATGTCGGGCATGCATTCAGGCAAAGCCCGCAGTGAACGCAGCGATCGAGATCGACCTGATGCGGTTTATCGATGTCGGACGCACCGAGAACAACCAACGGTTTGGATTCTGTTGTGGCCATGGTTTACAGCAAGCCGTAAAGGCGCCCGCTATTGAGCAGACCTTCGGGATCGAACATCTTCTTGATCCCTTTCATGATCTCAAATTCGCCTCCGGGGGCGGGCCACAGGACCAGTCCGGCCCGGTCCACTCCGGGCCCGGCAAATTCAATCACGCCTTTCCAGCCGCGTTTTGCCGACGCAGCGAGCCATCGCGACGCGGCGTCGGGACGGCTAAACCACGCGCGAACAATACCGGTGCCGACCATGGCATGGCCCGCGCCCTCTACGCTCAAAAGAGCTTCCGCGCATTCGGAAAGCGGCGCTGTCACGCGCACAACCGCACCGTCGTTGAATTTCTCCAGATGGTGGGGAGTTACGGCGGCAATACCGGTCCAGAAACGCTGTTCTTCTTCCCGCGTTAACTCGCGCGCGGTTCCGGAATTACCACCCAATGCAAGAGTTTCGCGGGCGGAGCGTTCGATAACCGCGTTATTTCCGCCAAACTGGAGCGCAAGAGCGAAGCCCTTCGCGCTGAACTGCGCGTTAAGAATCGGATTCAGAACATCCGCCGCAAGTGGATTCAGACCAGCTTTCACAACGGACGCATAAGCCGCCATTGCAGCGTTCAATTCGTCAAACTGCAACAGAACGGTGCGCGAAACCGTGGGAATGGGCAGGAGCTTAAAATTCAGAGTCGCGATGGCGGCCAGGGTTCCGAACGACCCGATCATCAGTTTCCCCATATCGAGCCCGGCCACATTCTTGACAACCATACCGCCGGAACGTATGAGTTTGCCCTCCAGGGTCGCGAATTCCATCCCGATCACCAGATCGCGGGCGGCTCCATATCCCCGTCGGCGCGATTCGCTGATGTTGGCCGCGACAATACCGCCGATGGTGGATTCACCGGAATACGGGCCAGCCAGCGGAATCATCTGGCCATTGCGCGCCAGTTCTCGGCTGAGTTCCGTGTACGGGATTCCGGCCTCGACGCTGATTGTAAGGTCACGCGGCTCGTATTTCAGGATCCGTTTCATTCCGGATGTGCTGATTCGGACTGCGCTTCGTTTTATCGGTCCACCCATCAGTTGTTTAGAGTTGGTACCAGATAGCTCCACCGACTGATGCGCGTTTGCTGCCGAGCGCAGCGCGTCCCGGAGCTCTTCGGAACTGGCGGGTTGGAGGATATCCGGCAACCTAATACTGTAGCCTGGACCAATGCCGTTAGTCGGGCGGTTCTGAAAAGGCCGGAAACCCCTGGCTTACGTGCCGGCTCGGTATCGGCCTCCCGGAAACCGCTTGCGTACGTGCCGCTCGGTTCTGGTGATCGATCATATGGAAGACAAGCCGACGGACAATTGAAGGGGGAAAACACCCCCTCCCTCCGCGATTGCTATATTAACTTTTTGGATCCACACAACATAGCAGCGGAAAGCACCATCCTCGACCTGTTTTTGGAAACGGGTGCCTATTTACGCGGGCATTTTAAACTTTCCAGCGGCCTGCACAGCGGAGCTTATCTGCAGTCGGCGCTGGTGCTGGCGCATCCGCGGCACGCGGAAACCCTGGGCCGCGAACTGGCGGCGAAGATCAAAGAACTGGCGGGCGCGGAAAGTATCGCGCTGGTAATTTCGCCTGCGCTGGGCGGTCTGATCATCGGACACGAGGTGGCGCGTGCGCTGGGAGTGCGTTTCCTTTTTACGGAGCGCGATTCGGATCGCCGAATGTCATTGCGTCGCGGTTTCACGCTGTCGCCTGGCGAACGCGTGGTGGTGGTGGAAGACGTCATCACGACCGGCGGCAGTACGCTCGAAGTGATCGAGATTGTGCGCGCGGCAGGGGCGATGCCGTTGGCGGCCGGTTCGATTATCGACCGCAGCGGCGGCGCGGCCGATCTGGGGATTCCGCGCGCGGCGCTGGCCACGCTGAAGGTGGAATCGTATCAGCCCGCCGAATGCCCCATGTGCCAGGCAGGTGAAGCCGTAACCAAGCCCGGTTCGCGTCCGGCGTAAACAAGAACTTGTCCAGACGCATCCGCATCACGGTAGCCTATGACGGCACGGATTATCACGGCTGGCAACTTCAGCCCGCGCTGCCGACAATTCAGGGAGTTCTGGAAGAAATCGTAACCGGAATTGAAGGCAGCCCCGTTCGGGTTGAAGGTTCGGGACGCACCGATGCCGGAGTGCATGCGATGGCGCAGGTGGCTGCGTTCACGCTGGAAAATCCAATCCCGGTGGATAATCTGCGGCGTGCGATGAATCGGCTGCTCCCGGCGTCGGTGCGGATCCTGCGGGTGGAAGAAGCAGACGCCACCTTTCATCCGCGTTTCGATGCCGTGGCGAAAACATATCGCTATACGATCTTTCGTGAGGAAGTTTGTCCGCCGATTGAATGGCGCTATGTGTATCATCACCCGTATCCGCTGAATGAAGAGGCGATGAAGACCGCGGCGCGCGTGTACGAGGGTGAGCACGATTTCTCGGCCTTCGCGGCTGCCGATAATCGCGACGAGCCGGTGTCAAAGGTACGTACTATTTTCAGCTCGGTGCTGGAACGGCATGAGAACAAGCTGATTTATACGGTTCGCGGCAACGGGTTTCTGAAACACATGGTGCGGAACATAGTGGGGACGATGCTCGAAGCGGGTCGCGGGAATATCGCTCCGGACGCGCTGCCGAAAAAATCGGGGCGCACCGCACCTGCGAAGGGGCTGACCATGGTGGGCGTGGAATATTGAGCGCAATGCTAGCCTGAAAGCAGTGCCCTGCCTTTACGATATTGAACCTGGACCTTACTCTCCTGAAATTGTGCGGATGATCGTCGAGATCCCGCAGCATTCCGCTAACAAATACGAATACGACGGGAAACTGGGGGTTTTCCGGCTGGATCGCGCCCTGTTTTCGCCGATTCATTATCCCGGCGATTACGGATTCATCCCCGGAACGCTGGCCGAGGATAACGATCCGCTGGATTGCCTGGTGCTGGTGCAGCAGCCGAGTTATCCGGGAGTCATGATCGAGGTGCGTCCGGTGGGCGTGCTCAACATGGTGGACGCGGAAGAGGGCGATCAGAAGATTCTGGCGGTGCCGACGAAGAATCCGCGGTATGACCAGATCCACACCATGGATCAGATTTTCGCGCATGTGCGGCGCGAGATCGAGCATTTCTTCACGATTTACAAGGAACTGGAAGGCAAGTTGACCAGGATGGAAGGCTGGGGCGGGCCAATGGAAGCACGGCGGGCGATTGTGGAAAGCCGCCAGCGCTATCTGGATTCGCAGGTCGCCAAGTCACAAGCTGCGACGGAGACTAAGGGCTAGGGATTCGGGCGAGCTTACTTGTCGGAGTCCGGTGGTTTCTCGCCGGGCCGGTAAAGCGTCGGGGGTTTGCGGACTGGTTTGGCTGCGTCCTGGGCGGCGGCTTCGGCAGCGGCCGCGGCTTTATCCGTGGAGGCGTTTGCGTTCCCCAGCTTTCGCTCCGCGGCGTTCACGGCGTCCACTTCTTTCTGTTCTTTCCGAACCTTGGCGTTCACTTCCTGGCCGCGAGCGCCGAGGTCCTCTTTCGCCGCCTCGAGACCGTCGGTGGTGGCGGCGATGGCCTCTTTCAGATCGAAGTCATACATCGCCAGATCCTGTGGCGTACTGGCCTGGATCTTCTGCAATTGTTCGAGGAATTTTGTCTCACCCTCGCTCACCACGGCGGGGGCAGCGGTCACGTCATTCTTGCGGATCAAAGCATCGTCTGAAACAGTGCCGATGGCGTCGATGATGTTGGTGTAATCCTCCAGCAACTGCCGGATTTCACCGGAACGTCCGGTTTTGTTCTTCGCCAGGAGGGATTGCAGCTGATCGAGGCGCTGTTTCGCGAAAACAATATAAAGCTTGATACGGGCGACAGGTTCCTGCACTTCGCGGACCTGATCGATTTCAGTGGCGGTCAGGAAGTCTTTTTGCGCGAAAGCGGGAAGCGCCAGAAGCAGGACGATGAGCAGTCGTTTCTTCATTTCTTCTTACCCATGATGCCGTCGAACCAGGCATCGTGGATCTCCTGTATCTTCATTATCGGCCCATCGAGGACACTCCGCTGGTCGAGGTCCATTTTCTCCCGAAGGTCGGCCAGCCGGTGTAACAGTTCGTGGGAGCGGAGCTCTACACCTTTGAAAGTGCCGGGTTGACGGGAAGGTGTTTTTCCCGCGGCGGCAAAGGAATCGCGCGAAAGTTCCATGGCGGCCACCATGTTGCCAATCTCGGTTGCGAGCCGCGCATTATCGCCATTGTCGTTGGCAGATTCCACGTTGCGTTCGGCGACAGCGGCATAGTCCACGGCGGCTTTGGCGCGGTGCTCCGGATTCGGGTCGGCCTTGACTTGCGCAAGGCTGGGAGGGGCGGCAGCGGCCAGCAGGAGAAGAACCGGGAACGCCAGAATCACTTTGCCAGCTCCTTTTCGATGATGCGTACGCGCTGACGCGAAAGAAATTCTTCGTTGGGAAACTTGCCGCCTGCCACGGCAAGGAACTGTTTGTAGGCGTCGAGCGCCGGAGGGTTGCGATGCAGTTTGTCGAGCGTGATGGCGCGGAGATAGATATCGCCGGGGATTTCTTTGCCGAGGGCGCGCACGCGGTCGAGGGTCGCCAGCCCATCGTCGTACTGCCCGATGAGGATCTGGACACCAGCCAGTTCGTTCAGCGCAGGGACTGAATCGGGACGCAGGGCGGCAGCCGCCTGAAATTCGTGGGCTGCGGCGGGAAAGCGGCGTTCGTCGCGCAACATTCTGCCATAGGCCATGCGGAGGTCGAAGCTGGAACCATCGGCCGCTACTGCGAACTGCAACTGTTCGAGAGCCTTCGTTTTCTGGTTGCTCAGGCGATAAGCGTCGATGAGCGCCATGCGGTTTTCGGTGGTGGGCGCACGCTTGACCGCTGCTTCCAGGTTCGGAATGGCGGCGGCGGCATTGTCGGATTCGAGCAAGAGCTGCGTCAGGCGTTTGGAGGCCGCTTCGTTGGCCGGGAATTCCCGATAGATGGCGATGGCTTCGGCGCTGTGTCCGCCCTTGTCGTATTCAGAGCCGAGTTCAAGGAGCGCGTTCTTGTATGCGGGGTCAAGCGAGCTGGCGGCGCGGTAGGGCGCTTCGGCCTCGGATAGCTTGCCCTGCTTGAGAAGAGAACGGGCGATGCCGAGGTTGGCCGCCGCCGATTTGGGATCGATTGCGGCGGCAGATCGGTATTCCTGTTCGGCCTTCTCGAAATCGCCCGTATCGTAGAGAGATTGCGCGTAGAAAAATCTGGGCCGGTATTCGCTTGGTTTCAGACCGGCCGCTTCTTTCAGTGCGGGGAGGGCCTCGGAGGGTTGCTTATCGCGCAGAAGAATGATGCCGAGATTCAGGTCGGCTGCGAAAAGGGCGGGTTGCAGTTCCAGGGTTTTGCGATAAGCGGCGATGGCCTCGGCGTCCTTCCCCTGCATCCCGAGTACAAGGGCGAGGTTGAAGCGAGCCTGAATGTCGGCTGGAGCGGCTTCCACCGCCTGGCGCAGGAGCGGCTCGGCTGTGGCGGGTTGGTTGGCATCGAGCGCCTTGAGACCCTGCGCCAGATAGTCCTGAGATTGGGCGAGCAGTACAACGAGAAGCAGCGCGCCCACAGTGCTCATATCCACCAGTTTAGAGCGTCCGCGAGGTTCGCGCGGAACGTGATGGCGGGTCTGTTTTTTGTGACGAAGCCGGGGAGATCAGCCGGCAGTGGAAATGGCGGCTGAGAAAGACACTCCGACTGCACCGACGACAAATATGAACAAGGCAACCATTACGATGGTTTTGATTCTGCCCTCGGCTCCGGCGAATTCCTTCCAGCCGAACAAGCCCCAAAATGCGCCGACAGCTACAGCCGCGAGCATAATCGCACGCACGGAGACCGGCGAAGGTATGGCCTTATCTTCGGCGCGCGCCACGACAAAAGTGGAGGCGATGCCGATATACCAGAGAATGCCGCCCGCAATACCAAGCCAGTGCGATTTCGCTTTCCCTGTGAAATAGGCGGACAGTTCAAGCGGCTCGCCATGCACGGGGAGGTTCATAAAAAACAGGCTGTAGACGAAGGTGGTGATCACGATACCGATTGCGAAAAATACCCCGAGCCCGTAGGGTCCAAGGCCATTCTCGCCGCTGCGCGCCGAATTCATCAACGGAAAATAAGCACTTCCGATGAGGCCGCCGCCGATGGCCAACAGTTGTCCTTTGGTGCTGACAATTTTCTTCGTGCTTTTCGTTTTGCCTTCACGCATCAAAACTACCAGGCGGGCGAGGGCCTGCATACGGAACGCAACACCAAGGAGGATCGCAGCACCGAGAACCAGCACAGCGCCACCTGCCAGCATGGCGCCATTTCCGGCCGGTGACATAAAGTAAGACATCACGATACCGGCAGTGAGCATTATGGCCAGCCCGAGCATGTAGGCGACGGTGACTCCGGCCACCGATAACGCACCGGCGATCAGCATGTTGCCGAGGTTAAAAACGCCTCCGGCGGCCATGGCCAAAGCTTCTTTCTGTTTGCCTGCAATTCTCAGATCGTCGGTGAGGGCAAAACCATCCCACCCCAGACTTCCGAATGTGAGGCCGATCAGGATTGCGGCCAGGAGAGTGCCGAGCGCAAAATCGAAGTAATAGAGCTCAAAACGCCACTTGGAAGTGATTTTAAAAGTATTTGCCCAGGTTCCGAGACACAGCATGCCGAAGGCAAGCAGGATGAGATTGTAGAGCTGGCTGCCAGGAAGAATCATTTCGGTTTTCCGTGTTTACTTCAATGCGCTGTCCCTTCCGCCGGGAAGGCATTCTTGTCAACAATAGCACAGCCCGGAAGCTGTTTTCCGGAGTAATAGTACAACCCATAAAGCCTGGCTCGGGCCAGTACCGGGGCGCATTCCGGATGGGTTGACAGCCACATTGGTCTGGCAGACGCGGCGGTGTCGAGCGCGGGCAAAAGCTCCGCTTCCGCCCACAAGAAACCGGCGACCGCCAGGGCCACCGCTAAGGGCAAGGCTCTGGATCGCAAATAATAAACGGCGGCCAGGCCGAGTGCGCCGGCGGCAACCACTGCCAGGGCTGCCTGGGTCCACTGTATGGGAGTTGATTTCAGGCCCTGGGAGGCTATGCCGGGCATCGCGGAAATCGCGAATGGAAAGACTCCCAGGAGCGCAATCGGAGCGACAAGCCAACGTTCCGGACGGGCAGAGTTCAGGCCGATGCCGAGCAGAACGCAGGCAACGGGAACCAGGGGCAGCACGTAGCCCGGCAGTTTATTCACGGACGCGGAAAAGAAAACAAAACCAACGGCGACTATGGAGAAGAGCAGCGGGGCCCGGGTGTCCTGTTTTCCGGCGCGGAACGCTAGCGGTAATAAGGGGAACCAGGGGAACAGCAGCGCGAGAAAGATCGGAATATAGAACCACCAGGGCTGACCATGCTGGCGGGAGCTGTTGAGGAATCGGCCGAACTGCTGCTCGATGAACAGGACGCGGGCGAAGTGGCTGCCATTCCGGACTGCGGCCAGCAGGTGCCAGGGAAGCGCCACCGCGAAGAACGCCACAATCGGCCAGGACGCGAACCAGCGGCGCCAGTTCGCGCGGTCAACGAACAGCACCGGCAGGAAGAGGATGAGCGGCGGAAGACTTTTGGCCAGGACGGCCAGTCCGAGTGCGATGGCCGCGGCAACTCGCCGCGGTTCGGCAGCAGGTTCTTTCGGTCGGATGGATAACAATACCGCGGCGGAGAAGAATGCGGTGACTGGCAAATCAGCCACTGCGACATGACTGTAGGCCAGCCACCCGGCCGAGGTGGCAAGGATTGCTGTCGAATAAGCCGCTACTTTTTCATCGAACAATTGCCTGACGCGTAACCAGAAGAAAACGAGAAAGCCGACGCTCAGCAGGGCCATCGGGAGACGCGGGGCAAGATCCTCACTGAGGCCGAACTGGAACCCAGCGGCAGTCATCCAGTAAAGCAAAGGAGGTTTTTCGAACCATGGCTGACCCCAGAGCCGCGGAGTAATCCAGTCGCCTGTGCGGGCCATGGCGCGTCCGATATCGGCATAACGGGGCTCGTCGGTACTGTACATCCCCATGCGGGTGAGACCTGTGAGGTAAAGGGCTGCGACCAGGACGAGAGCCAATGCGGCGGCGATTCGCCGCTGAGAAGACGTATTTGCCAATACATGAGTATGACGCGTCTCCGTTTCGGTTAGGATGGCAGAGTGAGCCAGAACAATTCCGGTTGGATGGATATTTCGGTTGGTGTGCACCCCGGTATGCCGGTGTGGCCGGGCGACCCGGGCGTTATCCTGGAACGCACCATGGATCAGAATAAGGGCGACGTTTGCACTGTGACGCGCGCCGCCATGGGCGCACACACCGGCACGCATATGGACGCGCCGCTGCACTTCATCCGTAATGCAACGACGATCGATCAGATGCCAATTGAGGCAACGGTGGGGCCAGCCCGCGTGATCGGGATCGCGGACCGCACGGCGATACATCGTCAGGAACTGCTGCCGTATTCCATTCAGGCAGGTCAACGAATTCTGTTCCGCACCGCGAACTCGGAACGCGACTGGGGGCATTTGCCGTTCGATGAAGATTTCGTGTATATCGCGCGCGATGCTGCGGAATATCTGGCGGAGTGTGGCGTGCGGACCGTCGGGGTAGATTATCTTTCGGTTGGCGGGTTCCGGCAGGATGCGGTGGAAACGCACGTCGCATTGCTGGGCAAGGGGATCTGGGTAGTGGAGGGCCTGACGCTGGGAGCCGTGGAGCCGGGGGATTACGAACTGGTCTGCCTTCCATTGAAGTGGGTGGGCGCGGAGGGCGCTCCGGCCCGTGCCGCGCTGCGGCGGATGGCGTGAAGGGCGCGGCGGTTTTCCCCGGCGACAAAACCCTGCGGGTGGTTGCGGATGTCCCCGATCGGAAACTCGAGAGCCCGACCGGCGTGAAGCTGAGAATGCTGCAGGTAGGCATCTGCGCAACAGATCGCGAGATTGCTTCCTGCATGTTTGGAACGCCGCCGGACGGCTTCAATTATCTGGTACTGGGGCATGAAGGTTTTGCGGAAGTGGTAGAGGCCGGGCCGGAAGCCGGCGAGCTTCAACCTGGCGACCTCGTGGTGCCGACGGTGCGGAGGCCATGCGAAGACCCCGCATGCATGGCGTGCGTGAACGACCGTCCGGATTTTTGTGTGACCGGTTTGTACCGCGAGCACGGCATTATGGGCATGCACGGCTTCCTGAGGGAATTCGTGCTGGGCGAAGCGCGCTATATGCGGAAGGTGCCGGCAGCGATCCGCGATGTGGCGGTGCTGGTGGAACCGCTGACGATCGCGGAAAAGGCTTTCCTTCAGGCAGAGCGGATCCAGATGCGTTTGCCGTGGAATGAACGCGGGGTATTGCAAGGTTCGCAGGCGGTTGTGTTGGGGGCGGGTCCGGTTGGTTTGCTGGGTGCGATGGCGCTGCGGCTGCGCGGCTGCGCGGTGACCGTTTATTCGCGCGAGCGGAAGCCGGATCCACGGGCGGATATCACGAGGGCTATCGGCGCGAAATACGTTTCGGCGCAGGATCGAACGCCTGAAGAGATGGCGGCCGGGATCGGCAACATCGATCTGATTTACGAAGCAACGGGATCGTCGAAGCTGGCATTCCGCATGTTGAACGTGCTGGGGCGGAACGGTGTGTTGATCCTGACGGGAGTGCCTGGTGCGCACGGACCGGAGGCGGTGGATCTGGGCGCGCTGATCACCAATATGACGCTGAAGAACCAGTGCCTGCTTGCAACTGTGAATGCGGGAAACGATGCGTTCGACCGCGCCATCGCCGATCTTGGCGAATTCTGTACGCTTTGGCCGGACGCGGTCCGCGGGCTCATTACCGGACGCTTCACGCTGGAGCAGTTCGAGACGCCGATCCGGAATGCGGCGGGAATCAAGAACATTATCGAAGTAGCCTCATGAACGCGGAACAACTCAGACTCAGGGAGGACCTGAAGCGGGAGCAGAACTGGAAGCGCTGGGGGCCTTACCTCTCCGAGCGACAGTGGGGCACGGTGCGCGAGGATTACTCGCCCGACGGCGAGTGCTGGGATTATTTTCCGCACGACCACGCGCGCAGCAGGGCTTACCGGTGGGGCGAAGACGGTTTGCTGGGAATGTGCGACCGCGAAGGCCGCCTCTGCTTTGCGTTGGGGTTGTGGAATGGCCAGGACGCCATCCTGAAAGAGCGGCTGTTCGGGTTAGGAACCAAAGAAGGGAATCACGGCGAAGACGTCAAAGAGTGCTATTTTTATCGCGATTGCACGCCGACTCATTCCTACATGAAGGCGTTGTATAAGTATCCGCAGCGTGCGTTTCCCTATCGGCAGATTGTGGATGAGAACAAACGGCGGACGCGGATGGAGCCGGAGTTCGAACTGATCGATACCGGGATTTTTGGGGAAAGCCGCTATTTCGACGTTCAGGTTGAGTATGCGAAGGCGGGTCCAAACGATATTCTGATTCGCATTCGGGCCACGAATCGCGGCCCCGAAGCCTGGCCACTGCATATATTGCCAACGGTCTGGTTCCGCAATACGTGGGTGTGGGGACGGACGGGGGAAGGCTACTGGCGCAAGCCCTCAATCGACAGGGCCGCGAGCGGAAGTACCGTGGTTTGCCGGCACGAAGATCTGGGGAAGTATTCGCTGGAATGCCTGACGCCGCCCTCGGAATGGGTCTTTACCGATAACGAGACCAATTTCGCGCGCGTCTGCCCGGAGATCGCAAATACGGGTGGGAAATATGTGAAGGATGCGTTCCATCGGTATGTGGTTGAGGGAGAGCGCGAGGCCGTGAATCGGGCAGCGACAGGCACGAAAGCCGCGGCTATTTATTTTTCCGATATCGCGCCGGGCGCGACCAGTGAGATTCGGCTGCGGCTGGCGGTGGATGGCTCGGCGGCCGATGTCGATTTCGAAGCGGTATTCGCGAAGCGGATTGCGGAGGCGGATGAGTTCTACGGTTTTTCGATAACGGAAGAGCCAGCGCCCGCGAAGGTAATCGCGCGCGAGGCCGAAGCCAACCTGCTTTGGTCGAAACAGTTTTACAACTTCGGAGTGCTGGACTGGATGGAAGGCGATCCCGCATACCCTGCCCCACCACCAGGCCGCTGGCATGCCCGCAACGCCGGATGGCTGCATCTATATAATCGCGACGTCATCTCGATGCCGGATAACTGGGAGTTTCCCTGGTACGCTTCGTGGGATCTCGCATTTCACATGGTGGCGTTTGCGGAGCTCGACCCGGCCTTCGCGAAGGAACAGCTGATTCTGCTGCTGCGCGAGTGGTATATGCATCCAAGCGGACAGATCCCGGCGTACGAGTTCGAGTTTGGCGACGTGAATCCACCGGTACACGCGTGGGCGGCATGGCGGGTTTACAAAATTTCGGCTCCGGCGGGCCAGCGCGATCGCGCGTTCCTGGAGCGCGTGTTTCAAAAGCTGTTGATCAATTTCACGTGGTGGGCGAACCGCAAGGACGTGGCGGGCACACAGATTTTCTCGGGCGGCTTTCTGGGTCTGGATAATATCGGAGTCTTCGACCGTTCGAAGCCGATCGACGGCGGCGTGCTGGAACAGGCCGATGGTTCGGCATGGATGGCGTTCTATTGTCTGACGATGCTGGCGATGGGTCTGGAACTGGCGGTGGAAGATCCCGTCTATGAAGACATCGCGTCCAAGTTCTTCGAGCATTTCATCGCTATCGCGGATGCCATAAATACCTTGGGCGGCGCGGGGCTGTGGGATGAGGAAGACGGTTTTTATTACGACCAGCTGCGGCTCCGAGACATGACGAAGCCGCTGAAGGTGAGATCGATGGTGGGACTGCTTCCGTTGATCGCCGTGGAAGTACTGGAGCAGGACGCGATTGATCGTCTGCCCGGCTTCCGGAAACGGATGGAGTGGTTTCTGGCAAATCGCAGCGATCTGTACCATCAGATTTCGATGATGGAATCGGGGGGCGGGGGGACGGATTCGGATTCTCACCGGCACAGACTGTTGGGAATTCCGACGAAGAACCGGCTGCGCCGCGTCCTGAGCCGCATGCTGGATGAGAACGAGTTTCTGTCGCCACATGGCATCCGCTCGCTTTCCGCGCAACACGGGGAAAATCCGTACGTGCTACGGCTCGACGGGCAGGAATGGCGGGTGAAGTACGAACCGGCTGAATCGGAGACGGCGCTTTTCGGCGGCAACTCCAACTGGCGGGGGCCGGTGTGGTTTCCCGCAAACTACCTGTTGATCGAAGCGCTCGAACGCTTCCACCATTTCTATGGTGAGGATTTTAAGATCGAATGTCCCACGGGGTCTGGTGTATTCCTGACGCTGCTCGAAGTGTCGCGCGAAATGAACCGGAGGCTGTGCGCGATTTTTCTGCCGGAAGAATCCGATCCGCCAGGCCGCGCGGCGTGGCAGGGGAACACGAAGATTTTCTCCGAAGACGCAAACTGGCGGGGCTTAACCTGGTTCCACGAATATTTCCACGGCGACACGGGGAGAGGCTGCGGGGCATCGCACCAGACCGGCTGGACGGCGTTGATTGCGCGCTGCCTGCGGGATCTTCCAGCTACTTCCGCGGATGCAGATTCGAATACCAGTAAGGAATCCAGGCCACCGCGAGGATGATGTCGAACATATAGGCGCGGCGGTTGGGCATGTCACGCCAGGCCAGATACGCGGCGCGCAGGCCGAATACTCCGAAGACGAAAACCGACACACTGAACCACGCGAGGAAGGGGCCCACGAGGAAGGCGGGCATCAGCTTGCCACCCGAGACGCGGCCGAGGAAAAGGATGACGAGCGTCAGGGCGAGAAGTATTCGGAACAAAAGGCGCATAAGGTGTTTGTGGCTTGGTTTTATTCTAGCGGTCCGCAACCCCGGAAAGCCTATCTGCCATCGTTCGCTTCCAGCTGCCAGGCCTCGCCGAAAAATCCGGCGGCAGCTATTTTTCCGGGCCAGCGCGCGTCTGGCGGAGTCGTAAGATCCACCACGGCATAATCCGGCAAATAGGCGACCTGGAATGAGTTCGTCGATTGCGCGTATTCCCGGAACGTATTGCCGCTGTTGAGCACCACATACTTCTTCGGATTCAGCGGATTCGGGTAAATCATGACCAGTGCGTTCGTCGCGCTGCCGAACTTTCGCGCGCCGAGGGAAATGGCATCCGCCGACCACTGCACCGGCAGTTTGTCGAGAATCCTGGCAAGCACTTTATTGCTCTTTGGATCGCCCCAGAGGATCAGATTGCTCGCTGCGATATCGGCGTCCGTGACGGCGGCATCGTCTTTCACGGGAGCATCGCCGCGCATCTGTGTCCGCCAAAGATGAATCGCGTGAGCTTCTTCGGATTTCGTCCACTTGCCGACCATCTCGTTCATAGGCGCGCCTGTAGGGTTCACCATGAGGAAACTGTCCATAAAAGCGTCATCGATCGGACCCTGCAGGTCATGACGTTTGCGCAGCAGGTTGGAATCGTCATCCGCGAGCGCCCACTTCGTACCTGTTTTACGCAGGTGCGCGTTCCATGAGCCATCGCTCAACGGACCGGGGCCGGCCACAGTCTGGCCATCGATCAGCACCGAAACTTTTGAAGCGCGGTTCAGCAGGCCGGCACCGGGGCCCATTTCGAAACTCACGGCCGAGACGTTCGATGTTGTCGCCTGAACCGTGTGATCGTTCTGAACCAATGCATTGACGCGGGCGCGATCCCAGTGCTTCTCCAGACCATCCACCACCACCCAGCGCATGCGATTGTATTTCAATGTCCAGGTGGTGAAGCGAACTTCGCGCGGCCATTGATCGCGACCCTTCTGGGCGATGGCCTCCATCATGGAATCGAGTTGAACCTTCGCCGCGGGCGTGTAGGCGTGGCCGATCTTCTCCCCGATTACACGCGATAGCGTGAGCCCTTCCGGTGTCATGTTACGCGCCATGATGTCGGCGGCCTGAGCCTGCGGGTCCTGATCGCCGTTGTAGGCGATGACCGGAACGTTAAAAAAATTGGCCGCGTAGTCTGTCGCAGTGGTGAGATGCATGAGTTTGTCTTCAAACCAGGTCAGCTTGACACCCTTCTGCGCCTGGCCGGAGTACTCCATCGTTTCGGCGAAGCCGGCACCGGGTGCGACGGCTGCGAAGTATGTTCCGTAGTGGGCGCCAATGTGCCAGGCCGACGCGCCACCCATGCTGAAGCCGCGGTCGAAGATGCGGTTTTCATCCACCTGAAAACTCTTCTTCACGTCTGCCAGCGCCTCGAAGAGATCCACTTCGCCGGCAAAGGCGCTCGCATTGCAATAGCGACCGTAAAGGTGCAGCACAATCGTGTCGCGCGGCTGGAACTCGCCGGCATTGCGCATGCGGTCCCAAAGGAAGTTGATCTCGCTCAGAGTTTCAGTGCGGCCGTGGAACCAGGCATCCACCCGCCAGTTATGCGCGCGGTCGGGAGAATAAGACAGCGGCAGAACCAGGCCGTAAGGCTGAACACTGCCGTCGATTTTTGAAACGTAACCGCGAACCACCAGACCGGGTGAATGGGTTGAATTTGGATTCAGCCATGGGGTGTCGCCGTGAGAAAGCTGGTCGGCTCGTTCATTGGCGATGCGGAGAAGTTCTTTAGCCTTGAAAACCTCTTCCACGGCGAAGAATTCATTGCCATCGAGCGCATAAGCAACGGCTTTGGTAAAGATCTGAATATCGGGGAGGTGCGGATTTCCTTTCATCGACTCGAGGCGAGCGTTGAGACGGGTCAGGCTGGCACGCAGAGCTTTTTGATCGGCATCCGGAACTGTAATTCCGGGAGCCGGAATGGTCTTGATCTTGCCGCCCTGCTGGTTGGCCGGCAAGCCGATCGGCGCGGGAGCCGCGGACTGCTGCCCGTACAGGGCGATCGCCAGAAAAAAGAACAGGACCAGTTTCATAGCGGAGACCATATCACATTCCGCGGTTTCCAGCGGCAACAAGACGGGTGCGACACTTGGATGGCGAATTGAACAGGCCGACAAAAGGAAAATAAACAATTGACAGCAGACCATTGGGAAGTCAGCGATGAGCAGGTTGTGGCGATGACCGGTAAGTCGCTGGCGCACTGGACGGAAGTGCTGAACCAGTTCGACGCGGAAAAAAAGCGGTCCAATGACGTTGTGGCGCATCTGAAGAATGAACACCGCGTGCCCGGAAACTGGGCGCGAACGTTGACCACGGGATATCTGGAACGGCAGGGGTAAAGCTTACGGTCCGGCGGAGATCTTGTTTCGTAACGCGCGTCGCAAGACATCGGCAACAGGCGGATCTGTAACCGTATCGTGATATTCTGAGCTCCAGAATGGGGCTCGTCTCCGTATCCCGCGAACCGGAAGTTCGCGAACCAGCCAACGAAGTAAAATTCCTGATCGACTCGGCCACCGCTGCGGCCGTCGGCGACTGGGCGCGCAGGAATGTGGGCCCTGACCCCTACGCTCCCGATGAGTCCGGTTGTTATCACACCACCAGCCTTTATTTCGACACCGAAAACCTGGATGTTCTGAACCAGCGCGGATCGTACGCGCGCAGCAAATACCGGGTGCGGCGTTACGGCGCCGGCGACGGCGCATTTCTGGAACGCAAGATGAAGAAGTCCGGGGTCGTGACAAAGCGCAGGTCGGTAATCGGCATACACGATCTTGGCCGCCTGGCGGATCCGGATGCGCAATCCGGCTGGACCGGTTACTGGTTTCACCGCCGCATTCTGGCGCGCCGTTTACGGCCGGTTTGTCAGGTTTCTTACCGGCGCCTGGCACGGGTGACCGAAACACGCCTGGGCCCCCTTCGCCTGACCCTCGATCAGGATCTGCTGGCGCATCGAACTGAGTTCATGCGCTTCGATCACAACGCGACCGGAACTCTGCTGTCGCAAAAGCATATGATCCTCGAACTCAAATTTCGCCACGAGATGCCCGAGCTGTTCAGCCGCATGATGGGGGAATTCGGCCTGACTCCCGCTATTGTTTCCAAATACAGACTGGCGGCATCGGCATTGGGGATTTCGGAAGAGGTGGCGCAGGCATGTTGAACCTGCCCGGTCGGATTGTGCGCGAAACCCATGGCCAGCCGTCAACCATATCCCGGTAACCTGCCGGCCGCCCGCACGACTTCGGACTGGCGCATTATCCGCCGCATGACCAAACAGGCCCGTCCATACTGGACGCGCATCGGTTTTATTTTCCTGCTGAGTCTGGCCGGAACTCCGCTTTCCCTCCTCACACCGTTACCGATCAAGATCGTTATCGACTCCGTAGTCGGTTCTCATCCCGTTCCGAAAATGCTGCGCGGGATCATTCCGCAGGATCTGCAGCATTCCGCCAGTGCTTTGCTGACGATCGCCATCGGAATTCTGATTGGCGTTAAATTGCTCTCCTATCTCCAATCGATGGCGAGTTCACTGCTGGAGGCCTCCACCGGCGAGGGTATGGTGCTGGATTTCCGTACCCGCCTGTTTGCGCATGTGCAGCGCCTCTCGCTGCGTTATCACGATACGATCGGCACTTCCGACTCAACTTTCCGGATTCAGTACGACGCGCCTTCGGTGCAGCAGATCACGGTCAACGGAATCATTCCCCTGGTTTCTTCCGCCACCACTCTGGTGGGCATGATCTATGTCACGGCTCGGCTCGACAAAGAACTCGCACTCGTGGCGCTGAGTATTTCCCCGGTGCTTTTCTGGCTGGCCCGCAGCTTTCGGGGACGCCTGCGGCAGCGCTGGAAGAATGTGAAGAAGCTCGAAAGCTCGGCGAACTCCGTGGTGCAGGAAGTACTTTCCTCCATCCGCGTGGTGAAGGCTTTTGGTCGCGAGGGCCACGAAGAAGAGCGCTTTTTCGGACGCGCGACCACACGCAAGCAGGAATTGCTCCGCGTTTCATTCCTGCAGGATGGCTTCGATTTGCTGGTCGGTATGACGATCGCGGCAGGTACGGCGGCGACGCTCTTCATCGGCGTAACCCACGTTCGCGCAGGCTTGCTGAGTCTTGGCGACCTGATGCTTGTCACTGCCTACGTCTCTCAGCTGTACGATCCCCTCAAGGCCCTGAGCAAGAAAATGGCCGATCTTCAGGGGGCCCTGGCCAGCGCCGAGCGGGCTTTTGCACTGCTCGATGAGACTCCGGAAGTCGCCGAACACCCCCATGCGCGTCCGCTGAAGCGCGCCCGGGGAGAGATCCGATTTGAGGATGTGTTGTTCTCTTATGACGGCCGGCATCCCGTGCTGCAAAACGTGTCGCTGAATGTTCCGGCGGGGACGCGGGCTGGCATACAAGGCAAAACCGGCGCCGGCAAGAGCACACTGATGAGTTTGCTGACGCGCTTCTATGATGTGAGCGGTGGCCGAATTCTGATGGATGGCCAGGATATCCGGGAGTATAAGCTCGCCGATTTTCGCGATCAGTTCGGGATTGTTTTGCAGGATGCCGTCCTTTTTTCATCCAGCATCGCGGAGAATATCGCCTATGGCCGCGCGGGTTCCACCGAGGCTGAGATTGTGGACGCCGCGCGCCTCGCCAATGCCCATGACTTCATCTCGGCACTGCCGAATGGCTACGACACCCTGGTGGGCGAGCGCGGTATGCGCCTTTCCGGCGGAGAGCGTCAGCGTATCGCTCTCGCCCGCGCGTTTTTGCGCGACGCTCCGATTCTGATTCTGGACGAGCCGACCAGCGCACTGGACACAGGCACGGAGACGACGATTCTGGATGCGCTGGAGCGCCTGATGCACGGCCGCACGACATTCGTGATTGCGCACCGGCTGGGTACGCTCGATCACTGCGACATGCAGCTCGAAATCCGCGACGGGACCCTGATTCAGCGAGCCGCGGTGGGCGCGGGTTCGCAAGACTGAAGTCGCGGCTATTCCTTCACAACCAGATCGTCACGCGACCGCGACTGCCTGCATCTGATCCGCCGTCGATTCCATCACAAACACCGGCGCCGGCGTGTAGGTAAAGCGGCGTTCGCGCAGGCCGAACTTATGCATCAGCCGGCCAACGTGGTCCTGGTCATAACGGATGCCGAAGCGTTTTTCGATCGTTTCCGCGAGTTTGCCAGTCGTCCAGCGATCGTTGGAGAAGCCATGCGCCTGAGCGCCTTCGCAATACATAATGCGAATGGCTTCCACCTGATCCCCCGTGAGGCGGCTGGGGCGGCCGGTTGCGCGGCGTTTGCGCATTCCGTCCACACCTTTCACCACGATGGATCTGTGCCAACGCGAGGCCGTTGTGCGGCTGACGCCATACCGGCGCGCCACCTGAGATTGTGGGAGACCGTTCAGCAGCTCACCTGCGGCTGCAAGACGGCGAGTTTCCATGTCGTCGCGTGTAAGAGAGTTCTGCGGGGCAAGCATTCTTCTCGATGACGCGCGGATTTATACCAGAGCACCCCCAGAATACACTAAAAACAGGGCTCAAGTAAATTGTTTTCAAAGCAAAATTCGCCGGATGTGCGTTTGGACAGCATAACCGCCGTCTCAGTCCGGGATGTTCGCAAAACTTACGAGGGCGGCGTGGAAGCTCTCCGCGGTGTCTCGCTCGAACTGCCCGCCGGCAAGATCACCGCTCTGGTGGGCCGCAGCGGATGCGGCAAAACAACGCTGCTCAACCTCTGCGGCGCGATGGATTTCCCTACGTCCGGGGAAGTCGAAGTCGCCGGGCTGGTCACCAGCGGCCTGGGCGACAAGGCCCTGACCGGGTTGCGGCGGGGCAAGATCGGATTCATCTTCCAGTTCTTCCAGTTGCTGCCGACTCTGACGGCGCTTGAGAATGTTGAACTGCCTTTGCTGCTGGCCGGCGCGTCAAACGTGCGTGCCACTGCCCGTGAGCGACTGGATTGGGTAGGCTTGCCGGAAAAGGCGGATTCCCTGCCCTGGCAGTTATCCGGCGGTCAGATGCAGCGCGTGGCGATTGCCCGGGCACTCGTCCACAATCCGGCAATCCTGATAGCCGATGAGCCAACCGGCAACCTGGATACCGCCAGCGGGGATCTGGTGCTGCGGCTGATTCGCCGCGCGGCGGATGAATTCGGCGCATCGGTCGTGATGGCTACGCACAGTGCCGAGGCTGCGGCCATCGCCGATCTCCGGGTACGGATGCGCGACGGCCTTATCGAGAGTGTCGAATGACATGGGCCCCCCTGATCCGGCAATTTGTCGTACGCCCGCTGCGGCGCGACAAAATGCGGACCGGCATCACGATCCTTGCCGTGGCCCTGGGCGTGGCCGTCGTCATTGCCGTTGAACTGGCAGGCGAGGCAGCGACCGGCTCATTCGAATCTTCCCTGACTTCGCTGGTTGGCAAAGTGGATTACGAAATCACAGCCAATGGCGGGGTGGACGAGCGGATCATGGCGCAACTCACCGCGCTGCCCGTCAACGCGGAGTTCGCCGCCGTGATTCAGGATTCCGTCACAGTTGGCGCGCGTGGCTCGGTGACGCTGTACGGAGTCGAATCGGTCACCGACAGCCGCGTGGCAATCGTCTCGAGCGACGCCGCGGAGCGATTTGGCTGGGCGGCCGGGCAAGCAATCCAGCTCCGTGCCCGAAATCGTCCGGCCAGCTTCGGGATCGACAAGATCGTCTCCGGGCAGAATACCGGCTGGGTTGCGGTGGATATAGCGGCCGCGCAGCAAATGCTCGGCCGCTACGGCAAGGTCGATCGCATTGAAGTCACCGTGAATCCCGGCGAAGACGCACCCGCCGTGGAACGCATGGTTCGCGCAACGATTCCTTTCAGTTGGGATTTATCGACTCCGGGCGCTCGGAAGGAAGAGAACCAGCGAATGCTGCGGGCGTTCACCGGAAATCTGCGGATATTGAGTTACATTTCGCTGCTCGTCGGAGCCTTCCTCATCTACAACACGATCGCCGTCAGCGTCGTGCGGCGAAGAACGGAAATCGGCGTTCTGCGCGCGATCGGTGTGAGCGGCCCCGGAATACTGGCGATCTTTCTGGGTGAAGCCGCGATGCTCGGATTCATCGGAGCGCTCTGCGGGCTCGCGCTCGGTACTGTGCTGGCGAGCGGCATGATCGGCACGATTTCGAACACCGTGAATTCCATCTTCTTGACCAGTGCGCCAGGCTCCGCGGCGCTTTCCTGGCCAGTCGCCCTGGCGGCGATCGGCACCGCGGTCTGCGTGGCCGTTGTTTCCGCCCTGATACCGGCGCGCGAAGCGGCAAGAGTCACGCCGGCGGAGGCCATGCGGCGGGACGCACGCGAGCACACAGCCCATCTGCATGTCCGGCGCGATTTGACACTGGCCGGAGTCGCAGCCTTCGGCGCACTCGCCCTGAGCCAATTCGGGCCGATCGGCGGCATGCCTTTACTCGGCTACGCGGCCACCTTGAGCGCGGTCGCGGCGGCAGCCATGATTTCGCCCGCCTTTGTAAACGGCGCTATCCATGGCCTGCAAGGCGCGCTTGGCCGCATTCCGGGGGCCGCGGGATTGATCGCCGGCAAAAGTCTGGCCGCCTCGCTGGCCCGCACCTCCATCGTGGTCACGGCGCTGGCGACAGCCATATCCATGACGGTCAGCGTCGGCATCATGGTCGCCAGCTTTCGCCAGACTGTGCAGGTCTGGCTGGAGGGCCAGTTGCGCGCCGATATCTACCTTCGCGCGGAGGGGTCGGGAACCGCAGGTTTGTTTCCCCCCATTGCCTCCGAAGTTCCGGAAATTATTTCCGCGGCGCCAGGCGTTCGGGAAGTGGATGCATTCCACGCCTTCACCTTCCGCTACAGGGGCGAACAGGCGACTTTCGGCGCGGGCGACAGCGAAATCATGCGGCGCTGGAACACACTCCGCTTTCTCGATGGCAACGCCGACTCGATCCTGCGCAGTCTGCCCGGCAACAACCGTGTCGTCGTCTCCGAGCCCTTTGCAAACAAGTTTGGCGTGCGGGTGGGCGATGTCCTGAAAATACCCCTCGGCTCCATCGCCATGCCGATGACGGTGGCCGGAATCTACTACGAGTACTCGAGTCATCGCGGCTTCGTGATGGCCGACTGGCGGACCATGCAGAAGTATCTGCCGGACCTGCCGGTTACCAGCATTGCCGTGTATGTGAAGCAGGGCTTCAGTCCGAAAGACGTCCGCTACGATCTCCAGGCAAGGCTTGCGGCGTTTCCCGTTTCGCTGGCCCCCAGCCAGGTGCTGAAACAAGCCGCGGCAGAGATTTTCGACCGCACTTTCGCGGTCACCTGGGGGCTGGAAGGCATTGCCCTCCTCGTCGCCATGCTGGGCACGGCGAACTCGCTGCTAGCATTGGTATTGGACCGCCGCCGGGAAATCGGACTCATCCGGTATCTGGGCGCGGACGACACGCAGATCCGACGCATGGTTCTGACGGAAGCGGGACTGGTGGGACTGCTGGCCGCGGGGCTGGGGTTAGTGCTCGGCGCGGCGTTATCGCTCGAGCTGATCTACGTGATCAACAAGCAGAGTTTCGGCTGGACGATTCAGTTCCATCCGCCCCTGGGTCTGCTGGCCGGTGCGTTACTGCTGGTCTGGATTTTTACCATCGCAGCCGGCGTTTATCCGGCCCGGTTCGCCGCAAAGTTACAACCCGCTGAAGCGGCGCATGAAGAGTAATCGAATACAAGCCTGATAACAGGCAGACGCAAAAGAAAGCTGGAATGAGTCAGAACACCCGTAATATCGCTATCATTGCCCACGTCGATCATGGCAAGACCACCCTTGTCGACGCCATGCTCAAACAGAGTGGAATTTTCCGCGCCAACGAAGCCGTCGCCGAACGCGTCATGGATTCGAACGATCTCGAAAAAGAACGCGGCATCACCATTCTTTCGAAGATCACCGGCGTCCGTTTTCACGGCACCAAAATCAACATTGTGGATACCCCGGGCCACAGCGATTTCGGCGGCGAAGTGGAGCGCGCCCTCAAGATGGTGGATGGCGTCATGCTGCTGGTGGATGCGAGCGAAGGCCCTCTCCCGCAGACGCGCTACGTATTGATGAAAGCGCTCGAGGCGAATCTGAAGCCAATCGTCGTCATCAACAAAATCGACCGCCCCGACGCGCGGATCGGCGAAGTGCTCAACGAAATCTACGATCTCTTCATCGATCTGGACGCGCACGAAGACCAGCTGGATTTTCCCGTGCTCTACTCGAACGCCAAGCTGGGCGTCGCCAAGGTCAAAATGGAAGATACAGCGGAAGATCTGCGGCCGCTGTTTGAAGCGATCTTGGCGAACATTCCCGCGCCTGCCGGCGATCCGGACGGCATCCTCCAGGCCCAGGTGGCGAATCTGGATTACAGCGACTATCTGGGACGCCTGGCCATTGGCCGCGTCTTCCAGGGAACTTTGCGCCACGGTGACGAAGTCGCCATCTGCCGCCTGGATGGAACGCTCCACAAGACCCGCATCACGAAGATGTACACCTTCGAAGGTCTGAAGCGTGTGGATGAAACGATTGTCATGCCAGGCGATATCGTCGCGGTGGCCGGCGTGGAGGGTATCACCATCGGCGAGACGATCACCAGCGCAGTGGAACCCAAGCCGCTGCCGCCCATCCAGATCGATGAGCCGACCATCGGCATGACGTTTACCGTCAATACGTCGCCGTTCGCAGGCAAGGAAGGGACGTTCGTCACATCCCGCAACATTCGCGACCGACTGGACAAAGAGCTGCTGACCAACGTATCTATTCGCGTCGAATCGGATTCGCCCGAAACCTTCCGCGTGCTCGGCCGCGGTGAACTCCAGCTTGCCATTCTCATCGAAATGATGCGTCGCGAAGGCTTCGAGATGGCGGTCGGCAAGCCTGAAATCCTGACGCGCGAAGTCGATGGCAAAAAGATGGAGCCGCTCGAACACCTCGTGATCGATTGCCCGGAGCAGTTTATCGGCGTAGTGATCGAAAAGCTGGGTAGCCGCAAAGGCAAAATGGGCAAGATGGTGAATAACGGATCGGGACGTGTTCGTCTGGAATTCCATATTCCGTCCCGCGGCCTGATTGGTCTGCGCAGTGAAATTCTCACCGACACGCGCGGCACCGCGATGCTCAACTCACTGTTCGACGGCTATATCGAATGGCAGGGCGATATCCCCACGCGCCCCACCGGCTCGCTGGTTTCCGACCGCGACGGCAAAGTCACCGGCAACGCAATCTTCAGCCTCCAGGAGCGCGGCGAAATTTTCGTAAGCCCGGGCCTGATGGTTTATGAAGGCATGATCGTCGGCGAAAACGCCAAGACCGCCGATCTCAACGTGAATATCGTCAAGGAAAAAAAGCTGACGAACATGCGGGCGTCTTCGGCCGACGAAGCGATCCGGCTCATTCCGCCGAGAATCATGAGCCTCGAACAGGCAATTGAATTCGTGCGTGACGACGAAATGGTGGAAGTCACGCCGAAATCCATTCGCCTGCGCAAGAAGATTCTGAAGGCGAATCAACGATAGCAATCGCCCTCGCGACCTATGCTAGCGTAAAAGTTCGATCTGCCGCACTGCGGTGGAATTTCAGGGAGAAACAACTATGTCTTTGAGAATCAACGACGAAGCCCCCAACTTCACAGCCGAAACGACCCAGGGAACAATCGACTTTCACCAATGGATCGGCGACGGCTGGGCAATTCTGTTTTCGCACCCCAAGGACTTCACTCCGGTCTGCACCACGGAACTCGGTTATATGGCCGGGTTGCAGCCTCAGTTCGCCGCCAGAAACACAAAGATCATCGGCCTGAGCGTCGATCCTGTCGATAGCCACGGCAAATGGGCCGCGGATATACAGGAAACTCAGGGACACGCGGTGAATTATCCGATGATTGGCGATCCCGAACTGAAGGTTGCCAAACTCTATGGCATGCTGCCGGCCGATGCCGGGACAACTTCGGAAGGCAGGACCCCGGCCAACAATGCCACTGTCCGGACGGTATTCGTCGTCGGCCCCGATAAGAAAATCAAGCTGATGCTGATGTATCCGATGAGCACAGGCCGCAACTTCGACGAAGTGTTGCGCGTGCTCGATTCGATGCAGCTTAACGCGAAGCACCAGGTCTCAACTCCAGCGAACTGGAACCCGGGCGACGACGTCGTAGTGCCGGCCGCCATGCCCGAAGAAGTAACGAAAGAAAAATTCCCGGACGGTCTGCGGGTCCTGAAGCCCTACCTGCGGATGGGCGCCCAGCCGAAATAACGGTACTCGCGTTCCGAGCGACCCGGAACTTACTTTCGAGCGACCGAAACTTGCCTTTCTGAGCCACGCGCGCAAGCAAGTGGTTATCCGCCTTAAAACAGCAAAAAGGGGAAGCCCAACGGCTTCCCCTTTTCATTTTTCGTTTGAAGCAGATTTACCTGCCGCCGCCGGAGACGGTCAACCGCGCCGGAAGGCCGAACCGAACCTACCCGAACCACCGCGGCCGCCACGTCCGCCCGAACCTCCACGCCCGCCCGGGCCGCCCGGTCCACCCGGTCCGCCGCCTTTTTGGATCGTGTAGCCACCCGGCACCGTGAACAGCGACGCGTTGGGCTCACCGGTCGAGATGTTGGTCAGTTCCATGTCAGTGGTTCCGCTGCGTGGATCGCTGGTCTTGATCTGCACGGGCAGCTTCAGCGTTGTGCTTACCCAGGAAGTGCGCGTGATCGTAATCGCCTGGGCATTCCCGATTGCCCCGGCCGGAATGACTTCCGTGGTCTGTGTTCCAGTGGCCGGCACGCCGTTGACAGTCGCGGTGCCGAGACTGGTCGTCGTGATGGTGGCTCCATTGGGTAATGTCACCGTTGAAGGCAGAGTCGGAGCCGCCGGGGTCGACGTCGAAGCCGGCACAGGCAGCCCCCTGGGCATTCTGCTCTGTACCGCGATCATCGTCGATGAATTGAGATCGTAGCGATATCCTGCCACCGGGTCCGTAATCGCAATCCGGGTGTAGGGCGCTTTTCCGGCCGAAGCCGGCGGCGTGATGGTCTCACTCGAATAGGTGCGGCCTTCCCCATCGCGTGCGCGCTGCGTGCTGCTGGTTGTATTGATGGAATTGCCATCCGCGTACTTTTCCTGTGTCGTGCGCACTTCCACGCCGGAGTAAGGAGCGCCGGTCACAACTCGCCCGCCGAAGCCGCCGGGTCCGCCCGGACCTCCACCCGGTCCCCTGCCTGGACCGCCGCCGCGCGGACCCGGTCCCGGTCCCTGCGCCAGCACGATCGCTACGCTCAACAACATAAGTCCCGCTGTCTTCTTCATATGTCCCCTTTTTGCTCAGTCCCTTTCTGTCGGTTCTGCTGAATATCGTCCGTCAGTTCTGCTGAATGTCATCGTTCGAGAGACGCACCGCCTGAGGGAAGCCATCCTGCCCAACCCACAGATCCGCCTGCATCGTGCCGGTCCACCCGGGATCGACACTGACGCCCATTTCCGCCAGTTGAGCCGTATCGAGCTGCGTTCTCACAATTCCGAAAGTCTCACCCTGCACCGGAGGCAGCGCGAAAGGCACTTTGATAAATCCTTCGTCCCCCGCGGCCTCCGCCGGCGCAAACTCCTCGCGTGGATATTCCGGCAATGGATACGATCGCGCAATCGCCACACCCGCCGGAACCGGCGGCGCTGCGCCAGGCCGGACCCACGCGTTCCATACCGCGCCTACGCTCAGCACCAGAACCGCTGCCGACGACATCGCCCACGCCCACCGAACCTGCCGCTCCCGCTTCCGGTTGGCATCGAACTCGCGCATCAAAACAGCCTTACTCCATTCGGTATTCGCAGGCGTACCGGTGAGGCGCATGACCTGCAGATGAGCGGTCAGCGAACGCTCCGCCTCCCAGCGCCCCCGGCAGGCAGCGCAGGAGGCCAGGTGAGCTTTCAGGAGTTCATCCGGCGCCCCCAGGCTCCGCGCGCATTCCACGAGCTCCCGGTTTGCCGTTTCGCATGTCATCATCTGCCGATCTCCGTTCCCTTCCCGCCCATTACCGAACCGCAAGTTCTTTCACCGCCAGTTGCCGCTTGAGTTTCGCCGCCAGCAAACCGCGCGCCCGATGCAGGCGTGAGCGAACCGTGCCCACCGGGCAATCCATCGCCCGCGCCGCTTCCTCATAGCTTTTTTCTTCCAGGTCGCACAGCACCACTGCATCGCGATACAGTACCGGCAGTTCCCGCATTGCCGACTGGAGCGCAGTCACGGCTTCGGCCTGAATCAGTTCGCCCAGTATGTCGTGCCGGACAGCCTGATCCACAGGCGCTTCCACAGGGCCCTTCCGGCGGATCACGCGCACCAGATTGCGCGCCACCCCGTACATCCATCCTTCCAGTGAGCCGCGCTTATCGTCGAAATTCGTGTTCGCCCGCATCAACTGGACGAAGACTTCGTGCGCCACTTCTTCGGCTGCCGCGGGGCTGCCGGACATGTGGAGCGCATAGCGGCGCAACGCGGGACCCCGGCGTTCGTAAAGCTCGCCGAACGCCTCCCGATCGCCATTTTTCATCAGCCGGTAAAGTTCTTCGTCAGATCGCTGCATCACTCGTTCGGTGTAACAGCAAGGCGCTCAAACCTGTATTGTCGGCGCCTGGGAAAAAGTTCCCCTGTCACCCGGGAACACTCCTATTCTCGATCATCTGTACACGGATTTGCCCAGTAGCCGATCAAGGGCCTGAAAACAAAGGCCTGATCGGCCTCCATCTGCGTTCATCGGCGGCTATTTTCGGTTTTCCGAGGTCGACCAGATCCTGACATCGATCGGCTTACCTGCGGAATCGAGGGCGCCTACGGTCACTGATGCGCCATCGGCACTTGCCGCAGGCATCTCCACGGCTGGCACAAAAGCCTTCAGAGAAGGAACGAAAAGTTCGGCGGATGGCATGGAACGGCGTCCCGGCCGGCGGCCCGACGAACCACCGGCAACCAGTACATTTTGGCCGTCCCCCGCGCGAATCGCGATATGGTCTTGACGCGGTTCGGCAAGGGGGCCGACAGGAGTTACCGCCCCGGTGGCGGGGTCGAAGAGTTCGGCGGAAGCCAGTTCCTGAGTGCCATCGAAACCGCCGGCCAGAAGCACACGGCCGTCGGAGAGTTCGGTGCCGGTAAAAGCTTCGCGAGGTCCGCTCATGAAACCCGCCGGACGCACGGTTTCGGTGGCTGGATCGAAGATATCGACAGTGTCGAGGACGTGATCGCCATCGTAACCTCCGGCGATCAGAACACGGCCGTCTTTGAGCACCGCAATGGCGTGACGGGAACGGGGCGAGGAAAGGACACCGGCGGCAAGGCGGAAGCGCCCCGCGACCGGATCGTAAATTTCAAGAGAATTGGCAATTTGCCCCGAGGTCCGGCCACCAGTCACGAGCACCTTGCCGTTGGCGAGAAGGATAGCGGCGGCATCGGTGCGTGCCGTGAGCATAGCGCCGGTGGTGGTCCAAAGGTTTGTGGCCGGGTTGAAGATCTCAGCTGCGTTACTGGGGCCTCCCGCGCCGGTGGTGCCCCCGGCCGCGAGGATCGAACCGTCCCGAAGAGCGATGCAGACGTGAGAAGCGCGGGCGGCCAGCATTGGACTGGCCGTGACGATCTGGCCATCTTTTTGGAAGAAGCTGGCTGTGGCGATGGGGATTTCAAGGCGAGAGCCGCCGCTCAGGAAGGAGCGGCCATCGGGAAGAGAAGCGGAGCATGTCCCGGCGCTCGACGTTGAGGCTGCGCGGCGTTCCTGATGTTCGGCCGCGGAGAGAGTGATCCCGGCGCTGAGGAGCAACGCCGGGAGAAACAAAGGCCGGAAACCCATTTATGACTCTGCCGAGGGGAAACCTAGTTCCCCGCAACACCACCGGTGGCGCTGGCCTGCGGCTTCATTTGCGGTTGCGTGCCAGTCCACCCTCCCGCGATCCAGACGTTTCCTTTTTGCGACTGCACCTCAATCTGGATTCCGCCATGAGGATATGTCACGCTTTGATAGCTGGCTCCGGAGTTGACGGTGGTCATCTGGAATGTGCAGTTGCCATCGATGCTGACTGGCGCAGCGGGGTTGGTAATGTCCTGGATGTTGGCCTTGCCACTGAAATAATACACAGCTCCCTTAACCGGAGAAGTCAGGCTTGCGATGGAGTTACTCGATATCAGGTAAGTGCGAAGCGTTGTGCCTACCGTGCCATCCGGCTTGTTGAAGCTGTTGATCAGGAGCGTTACCTTACCCTGTGGGTTGGTAAAGCTCTTGTTGTACGTGACTCCGGCCGAGACCTTCATGTAGTTCTCAGAGCCGGCAGGAACCGCCGAGTTGGCCGTCCCCGCGTTTGTGGCGAGATAGCCGGCTGCGGCCGGGGAAGCGTTCAAATCGACAGTGCCGCTTCCTGCAATTGAGGCGGCCGCGCCCGGCTGAACCACGGTAATCTCCTGGTCGTAAGCAGGATTGTTGAGGTTGTAGTTGCCGGGGCCGCTTCCGCTTCCGCCAAGGATGACCGCTATTTCGAACGCCGCATAAGTTGCATTTCCAGTGCTGAGTTGCACGATGGCCGAAGCAGTGCCGACAGATACAACCCCTGGCGTGACCAGTCCGATGGGCAGATTTGTAGCACTCGGAATGGGCGTATACGTTGCACCGTTGCGGATGGCAAACGTTACTTTGCCGGTCGAAACGTTCCCGCAACCAGTGTCCTGAACAGTGGTGCTGAGCGTCACCGTCGCCGTGTTGCTGGTGGAGCTGGTCGTCCAGACCAACAGGGCGCCCGTATAGAGCGAGCCGCCCGTTACCGGCCCGACATTTGAGCTCGGGTTAATCGTGAACGATACGTTGCTGCCGGAAGGCGCGAGCGTCGAACCGCCGGCGTACTCGGCAACCAGGCTTACAGTCCCGGCGTTCTGCGTCACATTGAAGGCTACGCTGGCTATTCCATTGGCATCGGTTACGGCGGTGACGGAACCCTGCGTTCCAAGAGTGAATTTTACTGTGGCATTGCTGACCGCTGACCCGGTTATCGAATCGACGAGCCTGGCCGAGAGTGTCACGTTACTGCACAGGCCATATGTCGAACTGGTCGGGCCGATGTAAGTCAGCGATGTCGTGTCGGCGTTAATGGTAAACGTCGCGCCGGGATTGACAATCGAGTAGTTCCCAAGTGCCGAGGCAGTCGAGGAGAGCGAAGTTGCTATGGCGTAATTACCGACAGCAGTTCCCGCGGCACGACTGAACGACGCGCTGACGCCGTCGGTCGGCACGAATCCATAGAGAGTTGCGGTGGTCAATGGAGAGGGGTCGGGCTGACTGTAGAACTTGCTGTTGTTCTGCGTCGTTACCGTCGCAGATTTGGGCGTAATACCAAAGGTCTTTGCTGTCGCGGTGGACCCGGTATGGTTGCTGTCGCCGGCATAGGTAGCGTTGGCTGTTGCGGTTCCAACATTGGCGTTGCTCGCATACGTCACCGATACGGACGCGCTGAGGCTGCCTGCACCGGTTGCCGTCGCAGTGCAGGGTGTCTGAGCCGAGCCGTTGTAGACTACGCTGGCCGGGCACGTAATTGTGGTCCATGACGATGCCTGTGAGATCGCATCGGTGATTGTTGTGCTGGCGATGTTCTTGTAATTGGCCGCGCCGGTAAAGCTCCAGGAGTCGCCGGTGTATGTGTCGGCGCCAGTGTGCGCGGTGTTGCTCACATCGACGGTGCCAACGGTGGACCCGGTTTCGCCGTTGACTCCGGTGATCGAGGTGACGGCCGCGCTGTGCGAACTGCCGTCATACGTCACAGCGTACGGCGTCACCACTACCGCCGCATTGGCCTTGTAGATCGTGTCGGTGATGGTGGTGGTGGCGATGTTCTTGTAATTCGTCGTGCCAGTGAAGCTCCAGGAATCGCCGGGATATGCGTTCGCGGTCGTGTGCGTGGTATTCAACGTCACGGCGCCGACCGTCGCGTCCATCTCGCCGTTGACCCCGGTGATGGAACTGACGGCCGCACTGTGCGGGCCGCCGTCATACGTCAGCGTGTAGGGCGTCACCACGATCGTGGCATTGGCTTTGTAGATCGTATCGGTGATGGTGGCGCCGGCAATGCTGTTGTAATTGGCCGTACCCGTGAGACTCCAGTAATCTGCGGTATAGGCGCTCGCGTCGGTATGCGTGGTGTGGCTGACGTCCACCGCCCCGACGGTGGCGTCCGTCTCGCCATTGACTCCGGTGATCGAGACAACGGTCGCTGTGTGCGGAAGGCCGTTGTATGTCACCGTGTAGGGCGTCACCACAACCGTCGCATTGGCTTTGTTGATGGTATCGGTAATCGGCGTATTGCCGATGTTGTTGTAATTCGTCGTGCCCGTGAAGCTCCATGAATCGCCGGAATATGTGTCGGCGGCGGTGTGCGTAGTGTTCAGCGTCACGGCGCCGACCGTGGCGTCCGTCTCGCCGTTGACTCCGGTGATTGACGTAACGGTCGCTGTATGCGGTCCGCCGTCATAAGGCACCGTGTAGGGCGCCACTACAACCGTCGCATTGGCTTTGTTGATGGTATCGGTAATCGGCATGTTGCCGATGCTGTTGTAATTCGTCGTGCCCGCGAAAGTCCAGTAATCTGCGGCATAGGCACTCGCGTCGGTGTGCGTCGTGTGGCTCACGTCCACCGCGCCGACGGTACCATCCTTCTCGCCGTTGACTCCGGTGATCGAGGTAACGACCGCTGTATGTGGGAGTCCATTGTACGTCACCGTATAGGGCGTCACCACAACCGTCGCATTGGCTTTGTCGATCGTATCGGTAATCGCGGTATTGCCGATGTTGTTGTAGTTCGTCGTGCCAGTGAAGCTCCACGAATCGCCGGAATATGTGTTGGCCTCGGTGTGCGTAGCGTTCAGCGTCACGGCGCCGACCGTCGCGTCTATCTCGCCATTCACTCCCGTGATTGAGGTAACTGTCGCGGTATGCGAACTGCCGTCATACGTCACGGTGTAAGGCGCCACCACTACCGTCGCATTGGCCTTGTCGATCTTATCCGTGATCGTATTGCTGGCGATGTTGTTGTAATTGGCCGTGCCAGTAAAGCTCCAGGAATCGGTGGAGTATGTATTGGCGCCAGTGTGCGCGGTGTTGCTCACATCGACGGTGCCAACCGTGGCCCCGGTCTCGCCGTTGACTCCGGTGATCGAGGTAACGCTCGCATTGTGGGCAAGGCCGTCATAGGGCACCGTATAGCTCGCGACTACTACCGTCGCGTCGGCCTTGTCGATCTTATCCGTGATGGTAGTGTTGGCGATGTTGTTGTAATTGGTCGTGCCCGTAAAGCTCCAGGAATCGCTGGAGTATGTGTTAGCGCCAGTGTGCGCAGTGTTGCTCACATCGACGGTGCCAACCGTGGCCCCGGTTTCGCCGTTGACTCCGGTGATCGAGGTAACGCTCGCATTGTGGGCAAGGCCGTCATAGGGCACCGTATAGTTCGCGACTACTACCGTCGCGTCAGCTTTGTTGATTGTCAGTGATCCATTATTGAAAGTCGTGAAGGCGTAGTTCGTCGCCGTCAGGCTGCCTACTGCCGGGGTGATGGTGTAACTGCCCCAATTGACTGCCGTTACCGCCGTACCGCTGTAAGACGCGCTGCCTGCCACCACCGAGGCGGTGTCGCCGTTGACGAAACCGGTGATCGTTGAGGTGAACGGCGAGAATACACTGCCGTTGTACTTCTTGCTCTGGTCATCCGCCTTCACCGTCAGTTGCGCCTTATTCACGTTGAATGCCGTCGTCCCGCTGCTGGGACCATAAGCGGCGGTTCCCGAATAACAGGCGATTACGGTGTAACCACCCGCGGGAAGCGTCGAACTGCTCACGGACACGGGGTTGCCACTAAAAGTCTGGGCCGTGCCAACCTGAGTGCCAGGGGCCGCGCAGGTCCCGGAAGTGTAAAAACTGACCGTGCCGCCGCTAACTCCGGTCGGCGTGGAGCTGACACTCGCTGTCAATGTCACCGCTGAACCGTAGGTTGGAGAGGATGGAGAGGCAGAAGCCGTCGTTGTCGTAGGCGTTACTCCCACCGTTTGCGAATACGAGATCGGGCCGAAGTTGTTCGCGCTGCACTGATTCGCGGTATTGACATTTGTACCGCCCTCGCCTTGTGCGGTCCAAACATATGAATTCGCCGTGGCTGGTGTGGTTACGTTGATTTCCAGTGTCACCTGATCGCCTGTATTCAGCTGGGCCGCGGCAGCGTTCGCAAATACCGTGAAATACCCAGGCGTGTTGCCGGAAACCTGACCGACCGTGGCTGTCGACCAGTTCGGAGACGTGCTGGTGACACCAGCAAGTGTGGTCGAATCGACCTTGAAAACCGATGTTCCGGCTGAAGTGAAATCGGTGGTCGGCCAGTTGATTGTGAAACATCCGCCTTTCTGTCCGCCCGGGCTGGTGTTTACAAATTGAAATTTATAGATGGTATTGGTCGAAGCCGGCGGCGGGCTGCTCAAAATCGTTAGTGTGGCCGTTCCCGCGCCGTCCGTGAAACTCGTCTGAGCCGTCAGAGCCTTTCCATTCGAATCCAAAGCATCCGATTCTGTAGCGGTGACATAGAACTTTGTTCCCAGATCGTTTATATCCGGCGCGAAACCGGTGCTGTTGGAGAAGTTTCCCTCACCGTCAACCTCTACCGTTATCGAGGTCGGTTGATCGAGGTATGGGTCTTCTGTCATGGAGATCGTTACATGGCCGCCGGGTACCCAGCAGGTGCCCGTAAATGTGACCGGTGTGTCGGGCGCATAATCCGCCTGATCCGTCGTGATCGTCGGGACGCATTTGGTTTCGCCATCCGCCAAAACGCTGCCATAAGCGATCTGGCCGCCAATCGCAATAACCTGTCCGCGCGCGGACATTGCCGACACTGTAATGCCCGTGCGGGCGCTGGCCAGCTGCGAACCCTGCTGGAATGTATGCCGCCAGGGGATATACGTTTCGGTCTGTGCAGTCGCTTTGCCGTTCGAAGTGCCACCGATGAACAGGACCGTATTGTTGTCCTTCACGCGAATGGCGGTGTGTCCACTCCGGGGAACGGAGAGATACGCGCCTTCTGTCGTGAATTTCGAAGTTTCGGGATCGAACACGTCGGCAACGCCGACGTCCGTCTTACCTGTGTTGCCGCCCACGAAGACTACACGGCCACTCAAAAGAGTGGTGGCGCTGAGACCCGAACGGGCCGCGCTCAGGTGGCCGGCGGGAGAAACTTTCAGGCTCGCTGGATAGAATCGGTCCACCGAGTCCAGCGTTGTCTCGCCGTTGGTGCCGCCGCCGATCAGAACCGTGCCGTCTTCAAGCACAGCCGCGGCGTGCTGCATCCGGGGCGAGGAGAGGTGCGCTTCGAGAGAACTGAAAGTCGAATTGGCGGGGTTGAAAAGTTCGAGGCGGTCGCTGGCACCGGAGCCGGAATCGCCGCCGGCAATCAGAATGCGGCCATTCTTCAGCAATGAAACCGTCGCGGCTGCGTGCGGCGAAGCCATTTCCGGACCGGTTGTCCAGCTATCCGTCGCCGGATCGTAGATTTCTGTGTCGCTCAGGACCGCGCCGCTGTTGGATCGCCCACCAGCCACCAACACTCTGCCGTCAGGAAGGATGGCGGCGCCGTGATCGGTGCGCGGGAAGGCCATGGCAGCCACATACTGGAAGCCAGTTGCAGAGTCGTAAGTTTCAACCGATGAAAGAACACCACGCTGCGATTTGCCACCGATAATAAGGACCTTGCCGCTTTTCAAAAGGACAGAAGCCGCATTGGCGCGGGCTGTGTTCATTGAGCCGCGAGCCGAGGCGAATCTGTTTTGGTCCGATGAATTGGAGCTGCGGGCGCCGTAGATGGCGAGACCTGCAACCAAAAGCATGAGAGAACTGACAAGAGCCCTGCGTGTGGTGGACATAAGATATGGCCGTCCTTTCGACGACAAATCTTCAGTTGTGCGGAAGATAACTTATTATGTGGAGGGCAGGGAGTATTAACAATGGTAATAGTACTCTCAATTCCCGGATTTAATGAAGTCGCCCATTGGGCTATTTCCAGTAAGTGCCGCGCGCCAACTCTGTCGCTGATTCGTTGTCGACATATAACAGCGCCAGTGCGAGAGTTTCTCGTCGATGGAATGCCGCTGGACTCGCTCACTGCCAGTACGTCGAGACCGTCGGCGATCAGGCAGTATACAGTTGCCAGACGCCAGCATTCATTAGCCAGAACTACATGGCATCCGTTCAATCGGAACTAAGAATCGAAACGGCCTCGTGTTCAATGGTCTCGGTCGCGCAGGCGAGAGTTGCGCGCGTATCGTTCCACAGCTGGCCCGGGTTCGCGAGAGTTAGATCGGCTGTTGGAAAAAACCCTCCGCGAGTTTGCGGGGCATTAGTTCCTCAGGTACCCGAGTACCACATATAGCCCGCAACATAAATATTTTCTTCAGATAGAATTGATGTTTTTCTTATGCGGCCTGCCTTCGGGGATGTTCCAGCTGTAAGTGCAATAAGTCTCCGTCTCGAACCAGGTAAGTAAGAACGTGTAAGTGAGAAATGGATTGCGACCGCTCTCTAAGTTGACCAGGCCGAAAGATCAGGTGCGTCAACTGCTAAACGCGCCACCTGACTCTGAGACATCGATTCACCCCGCCCGAGCCGTCGCCTCCCCGAGTGACCAGCGCGCCCAAACCCACACCCGATGCTTACCGCGATTGAGTTCACTACGCGGTTTCATCACCGCCGCAATTCAATTCCCGTACGCCCGACGGCTCTGTGGCCAGCCCGGCCGGTCGAACGTTTGTCAGTCACAACTTTCTTTCTGAATGTTTTCAACAACATAACCTCTGAGCCCTTGACAACCTGTGCTATCTCTTAGACCGGAGATAGCACTATGGCCACATCCCGGAAACAAATCGAAGCAAATCGCCGAAACGCACAGCGTTCCACCGGACCCACGTCCGCCCACGGCAAATCCATTACCTGTCTGAACGCCAAACGAGATGGCTTCACCGGCCAAATCATCACTCTTTCCGAAGAGGACCGGCCCGTTTTCGATCAATTTCGGGAGAAACTCGTCGCCGACCTCAAACCAAATAACGTCACCGAAACCAATCTTGCCGACGCCATTGCCTGGGACACCTGGCGAATCAACCATATCCGCGCGGTCGAGATCAGCATTTACGCTCTGGGAACCGAAGATCCGGAAACCATGGTCGACTGCGGCGACGACCCGCTGCTGCACGATGCGCTCTCAGGAGCCAAAACCTTTCTCCTCCACGCGAAGAAGTTCGGCCTGATGAGCCTCTACGAGCAGCGCATGAGCCGCAGTCTTCATAAGAATATGGAGGCTCTCCGCGACCTCCAGGCAGAGCGCAAACAGCAATACGAGCGCGACCTAGCCGAGCAGGTGCTCCTCGCAAGAGGCTGCGAAATCAGCAATTTACCCTATCAAGCCCCTTTGGCCGCAACCCCGAATGGGTCGGTTTTTTCGAATGAGGAAGTCTTGACCGCCGCCCGCCGCCAGGCAGCCCTGGAAGCCGCCTGGAAAGCCATCCAACTGGCCGCAAATCGGATAAGTCCTATTGATCGCACCCCTGTGCGAACCAAATCGGCGGCTGCCGGCGCCTCGTTTTCGGCAGATCCTCCCGCTCCAACTCCTTTGCTTGTCACCCCCGTCACCTCACAAGGTGGCGGAAGCCCCATATTTCTGTCAAGATAGAAGATTCAAGACATGTTCAGGTTCGAAACGGCGGGCGAGTCCCACGGCGAATGCCTGGTGGCGACCCTCACAGGCCTCCCTGCCGGCATACCCATCGCGGTTGACGCAATACAACACGAACTCTGGCGCAGGCAGCAGGGCTTTGGACGCGGCGGTCGCATGAAAATTGAGACCGATCGGGCCCACCTCGTCGCTGGTGTGCGCCACGGTCACACCATCGGTGCGCCTGTCGCGCTCATTATTGCCAATGCCGATTGGAAAAACTGGACCGAGTCCCTTCCCGTCGAAGCCGGCGACATGGAACTCCATAAGAAGGTCGATCGCCCTCGCCCAGGCCATGCCGATCTCGCCGGGGCCATTAAGTACGACCTCACCGATTCCCGTTACATTCTCGAACGGGCCAGTGCCCGCGAAACTGCCGCGCGCGTCGCCGTCGGAGCGCTGGCCAAGCAGTTCTTGAGCGTGTTCGGCATCGAAATCCTGAGCCACGTGATCGCCGTAGGCTCGGAGCGGCTCGCGCGCACCGTCGAATGGAACGAAATCGCCGAGCTCAGCGCAAAGGAAGAGGTTCTGCTCGGCTGCGTCGATCCGGAAACCGAACAGCGCATGAAAGCCCTGGTCGATGAAGCCTATCGCACCGGAGACACCATCGGCGGCATCTTTGAAGTGGTGGCGCGCGGCGTTCCTGTCGGTCTCGGTTCCCACGCCACCTGGGACTCCCGTCTCGATGGCAAACTCGCCCAGGCCATCGTCTCCATGCAGGCTGTCAAAGGCGTGGAAATCGGCTGGGCCGAAGAAGGAGCCCTGAGTTTCGGCTCTAAAGTGCAGGATACGATTCACTACAACAAGGACGACCGCCGCTTTTTCCGTGGCGACAACCGCGCCGGTGGCCTCGAAGGCGGCATGACCAACGGTCAGGAAGTGCGGGTCCGCGGCTTTCTGAAACCGATTTCCACGCTGCGCCGCCCGCTCGAATCCGTCGATCTTTCCACCCGCGAACCGGCCAAAGCAGCCTACGAGCGATCCGATGTGTGTGTCGTTCCAGCCGCTGGTGTAATCGGAGAAGCAATGGTGGCGATCGTGCTTGCCGGAGCCATGATCGAAAAATTCGGAGGCGATTCCCTTCGCGAAATGAAACGGAATTTCGATGCTTACATCGAACAAGTGAGGGCGTTCTGATGACCTACAAAGTCGTCCGATACCTGAACAACCCGAATCTCGAGAAGCCCGCGGCCGACGTAGCCGAACACGAATTCGATACCCCGGAACTTCACCAGCTCGTCGCCGACATGTTCGAGACCATGTACGCCTCTCGGGGTCTCGGCCTCGCTGCGCCCCAGATCGACGTGCACAAACGCCTGACTGTCATCGACACTTCCGGGGGAGAGGCCGACGTTGAACCGAATAAAGTCATCCTCATTAATCCGGAAATTATCCATAAGGAAGGCAAGCAGACCGGCGAAGAAGGCTGTCTCAGCATTCCCGGCTTCCGCGAAGACGTCAAACGTCACAAGAGAGTGAAAGTCCGGGCACGGAACGCAAAAGGCGAAGTGATCGAAGTCGAGGGGGAAGACCTGATGGCCAGAGCCATGCAGCATGAGATCGACCACCTCAACGGAATCCTCTTCCTCCAGCACCTGAGCCCGCTGAAGCGGGAAGTCATCAAGCGAAAAATCAAGAAGCTGATTCAGGCCGGCGAATGGCACTAATTTTGTTCTCATCGGCATCCATCGGCGGACATCGGCGGCCGATGTGCGATTAGTTTTTTTAGGCACCCCGGAATTCGCAGTCCCCACGCTCGATGCACTGGTAGCCGCCGGTCACACCGTCCTCGAAGTGGTGACGCAGCCTGACCGGCCGAAAGGCCGTAAACAGATCCTCACCGAATCGCCTGTAAAAATCGCGGCGCTGCGCCACAATCTGCCGGTCTATCAGCCCGATCGAATCCGCCATGCCGATTCCGTGGCCCGGCTTCGCGAACTGGCGCCTGAGGCGATGGTGATCGTGGGCTATGGCCAGATTATTCCCCAAAGCATCATCGATATCGCGTCGCTGGGAATCATCAACGTCCACGCCTCGCTTTTGCCGGAACTTCGCGGGGCCGCCCCCATCCAGTGGTCAATTGCCCGTGGCTACCCGAAAACCGGCGTCACCACCATGAGAATCGACGCGGGCCTCGACACGGGCGATACCGTACTTCAATGGGAGACACCAATAGATCCGGATGAAACGGCTCCCGGGCTTTCGCCTCGTCTCGCCTCCGCAGGCGCGAATCTATTGATCGAAACGCTCGACGGTCTGGCCAAAGGAACGGTCCAGCCGATCGCCCAGGACAATTCCAAAGCCACGTGGGCCCCTATTCTGAAAAAGGAAGACGGCCGCATCGACTGGACACTGCCTGCCCAAACCATTCATAATTTAATCAGGGGCTTGCAACCTTGGCCCGGAGCGTACACAATGTTCCGTGGGCAGTCCCTGCATCTTTGGCGCTCGCGCCTGGTCGCGGAAAAGCGGGACTTGGCGCCGGGAGCTCTAATTCACGATCGTGGCGTGTTTGCCGTTGCCGGTGACGGGGCATGCCTGGAACTACTGGAACTACAACTCGAAGGCCGTAAACGCATGGAGGCGGAAATTTTCGCCAACGGTCATCGACTAACGAAGACAGAACAACTGGAACAATGAGACCTTTCGACTTACCACTTGGCTTCAAATACGCCACCACCTACGCTGGCATCCGTAAACAGGAAAAAGACGACCTGTCGTTGATCGTGTCGGGAGTGCCCGCGGCCGCTGCGGCCGTTTTCACAACGAACAAAGTGCAGGCAGCTCCCGTGAAACTGGCCCGCGCCAGCATGCGCGCCTCGAAAGGAGTCTGCGGAGCCGTTCTCATCAACGCCGGCAACGCCAACTGCGCGACGAAAAGTGGCGACCGCGTCGCCCTGAACACCACCAAAACTCTGGCGAAACTGCTCAAACTTCAGGCCAATCAGGTTCTGCCCGCATCCACAGGCGTGATCGGCGTGGAACTCGATGAGAACCTGATCCTGGACAAGCTGCAAACCCTGGTTGATAACCTCAGTGACACCGCGCTGCCCGATGTGGCCCGCGCCATCCTGACAACGGATCTGCAGCCCAAGGGTGCATCCCGTGAAGTGACGCTGCGACGCGGCGCCGTCCGCATCGCCGGTGTCACCAAAGGTTCCGGCATGATTCACCCGCGCATGGCAACCACGCTCGGCTTCGTCATGACCGACGCGCTGGTGCCGCAAACGCTGCTGCGCCGCATGCTCGTTCGCGCAACCGAGCTCAGCTACAACCGCATTTCAGTGGATGGAGACACCTCCACCAACGACACCCTGATCGTGATGGCAAACGGCGCGTCGGGTGTCCGTCCGGATCCGAAAGAAATGAGCATCTTCGAAGAGGCTCTGGCGGAAACACTCCAGTCGCTCGCGCGCCAGATTGTGCGCGACGGCGAAGGCGCCCGCAAACTGGTCTCGGTCGAAGTCCATGGTGCGATTACCGATTCCTCCGCGGCGGCCATCGCGCGGGCGATCTCCATCTCGCCGCTGGTGAAGACCGCAATCGCCGGTTCCGATCCGAACTGGGGCCGGATTCTCTCCGCAGCCGGTAACTCCGGCGTGAACTTCGATCCTTCACTTGTCGAAATCACATTGCAGGACGTCAAGGTTTGCCGTAACGGTCTGGCTTCTCCCTTCGATGAAGCCGATATGAAACTGCGGCTCGACGACACCGACGTGTCCGTGGTTTTCCGGATCGTAGGCAAGGGAAAAGGCAGTGCGACCTTCTGGACGTGCGACCTCACCGAAGACTACATTCACATTAATGCGAACTATCGCACCTAGGGTTGTATTTTTCGTTCTGGCTTCCGTCGCGGCTTTCTCCGCGACGGATCAGGACACACCTTACAAGCGAATTGCAAAGCTGGCCTCCTACCTGAGTGATGGCGAGCCTGTCGGGGCTCTGGAAGCCTTCGACAAGAACATGCCGCACTACGGCGCGATTGCGGAGAACGTCCAGGCCTTAGCCGCGCAGACTGAAGTGCTCTGCTCGATCGATGTCGTCAGCGACAAGGAAGCCGATAACGACTTTTCCGACATTCATCATCTGGATCTGGATTGGTTCATGATGCTGAAATCCCGTGGCGACCCGGGAAAAGTGGAACGCCGCAGACAGCGCGTCGCAGTGACGCTGAAACTGCTCAAAGGTGCCTGGCGCATCACGGAGTTCTCGCCCGAGCAAATTCTCGCTCCTCTTTAGCCGTTTCCACGGTCAGCCGATGGCCGTCGCTGAGCACCCGCACCAGCCCCTGTTCATCGGTCCTGTAAACAGCGACTCCCCGCTGCTGAAGAGCTGAAAGGGTCAGCGGGTGTGGATGTCCATAGCTGTTGTCGAATCCGACTGAGATCACCCCGAATGCAGGACGGACCGCATTCAGCAGATCGGCAGTGCTGGAAGTGCGGCTGCCGTGATGACCGACCTTCAGCACGTCGGCGGGGCGAAGCAGCCCCTGGTCGAACAACCGCTCCTCGACCTGTTTTTCCATATCGCCGGTCAGCAAGAATGAGGTGGATCCGAACTCCACCCGCATCACGAGGGAATCATTGTTCTGGGCCTTGTCGGTGGCCTCATAGTCGGGTAAAGGGGCCAAAACCTGGAGGGTTGCTCCCCCGTAGTTGAAGGGACCGCTTTGCCGGAGCGCCCGAATGGAAATCCCGAGTTCCTGGGCGGTCTTTCTGATTCGCTGCCACTCCGGGCTCTCCCCTGCGGCTCCGATCCAAAGTTCGCGAGGATGAAAATTCTTCATGACGGCCACCATCCCGCCCATGTGGTCCTCGTGGGCGTGGGTCATCGCAACCACATCCAGGTGCTTGATGGAACGTGTCCAGAGGTAGGGGGAAACGACGTCTTCGCCGATATCGATGCCGGGCCGCCGGGTTCCTCCGAAAGCCGCGATGCCGCCGGAATCCACCAACATCAGTTGACCCCGCGGGAAGACGGTGAGCAGACTATCGCCTTGCCCAACGTCGATTGTGCTCAGTTCAAACTGGCCATGTTCGATGACGGGTGCGAACGGGTGTATCGAGATTGCTCCCAGCGCGATGGCTGCGGCGGACCAGGCGGCGATCCTCGCCCGCCTGCGGGGTCGGCGCCACGCTGCGGCTATCAGCAACAGCACAAACGCCGCCGCCAGCCACCAGGGTGGCGACGGAATGCGCCAATCGGGTTCCCACCGCGCATGAAATGAAACCGCATGCCGGGAGAGTTGGAGCAGCCACGCGCAAACCGCCGCCAGTGCCTGCGATTGAAAGGCGATTGCCATGAAGCCCAGCGGCACCAGTGCGCTGAGCGCGGGCACGACGATCGCATTCGCGGAAAGCCCGGAAACCGGCAAGCGGTGGAAGTAGAAGATCATCGGGAGCGCGAGGCCAACCTGGATAAAGAACGACGTGACGAAAATTTCCCAAAGGTAGAGGCAAATCCGGGCTGCGCCGATCACGAGTACCTCGAAAAGTCGCTGCAGACGGCGGCTGAAGAGCAGGCAGAACGTGGCAATCAGCAACCGCAGTTCGACCCGGAATTGCGCGGTTTTGGCGGGCAGGCGAAGATCGCGGCGGACATCGCGCAAATCGCCGAGGCCCCGCGCCAGAGGCCCGGACGTCGCGCCCAATACCGGGACCACGAAGGCGCCGATCAGGGCGACGGCCAGGAATGACAACTGAAAACTGGGATCGACAAGCTGTTCCGGATCGACCGCGATGAACAACCAGGCCACTCCCGCGAGAATGTTCAGGATCCGCCCCTCGCGGTAAAAGCAGCGGCCGATACCGTAAAGCGACATCCCGACGGCGGATCGCAGTACCGGCGCCTGCCATCCCGTGATGCCCGCATAGAGCCACGCCGCGGCTATGGTTGCCGTAATCGCAACGCCCCTCGGCACCGCCAGTATCCTGAGGAAGAACAACAGGACAGCGGCCAATACGGCGACGTGACTGCCCGAAATCACCAGGGCGTGGAAGGTTCCGGTGGAGCGGTAATCTTCGGTCCAAAGCCTGTCGAGTTTGGCGGTTGCTCCGATCAGCACGGCCTGCATCATGCCGTTGGTGTAGAGGTCGTTGGCATAAAGCCGATCAAGGCGTTCCAGCGCAGCCCCGCGGACCCCATAAACAAAGGCGGCGAACCGGTTGCCGCAATGCCCGGGCAGAATCCGAACCGTGGAGGCGGAAGCCGAAATAGTCCAATAGATCGACTGCCGGGTCAGGTAGTGAACATAATCGAACGAACCCGGGTTGGCGTAGTTGTGAGGACTGCGCGCTTTGCCCTGCAATTCGACCACGGTTCCGTAGGGCAGCGACGGGAATGTGTCGCCTTGCTTCGCGTACAACGAAACCTGGGCTCGGGCGCCCGGGGCGAGTTCGAGCCCGAAGCGTTCCCGATCGGCGCCGACTAATGCCGGGTCGACTACGCAGCCTTCAAAGATGGCGACGGAATTATCGGGAACGGACAGCACGCGCGGCAACGGCGTGGGGCGCGAGACGACGAGGGCGAGGCCGGCGAAAACGACAGCCACTCCGGCTGCAATCCGGGCCGCGATGCCGCGCCGAGCCACGAGGTTTGCGACAACCGCAAGCACCGCACACACGGCTCCCGCATAGAGGGTGGAACGAAGCGAAATGGGTTCGAATTCGGCGAGGACTATGCCGGCCGCGAGACATGCAAACGGTAAAATGAGAGGTTCGCGCAGCCGCACACTACATAGTGGGCGGGGCGGGAATTATTCTCAGGCGGCGTGGGCGGCGAATGCTCGTTTTTTGGGGGTTTTCTGAACTTCCAACCAGGAGAGGACAACAAAGGTCTTGTGAGCGCGGTCTTCACAGTTTCGCCAGCGTTCGGAAACGGCGGGATCGAAGAATTCGGCCAGCATGCGGTAGGGATTCACGGGCATCGCATCCATCTCAAGCAGACACGCCCCCTGAAACTCAGCGAGACACTCCAGTTCACCGCAGGAAAGGCCAGTCAGAAAATCGAGAACAGAATGCAGATTTGAAGTATTGGCGGTGCGAATTAATGCACCCATCAGGGAAGACCGGGAGGCAACAACGGCCAAAGTGAGCTCCAAAAGTACGCTGAGCAAACGTACTACAATCATTATCGGCCAAGCCTGTTTCGAATGCAAGTTTGTGTTATGAATAACACAACTGAATGCACTTATAAGTGCATCTCAAAAATCCTTCGTACGCTAAGTCACTCATTCGATTCAACTGCTTGACGGACCTCCCCGGCAAGTGCTTAAATATTCATAGAGTTGAATAAAAATTCATGACTGCCATGTTGCCGCGGGTCGAGCGTCTGGCCCATTCGGATTTCACGCGCGACCTTGACGCCAGTGTCGATGAGCTCCGTTCGCTGCTCGATCTTGCGGCTGACGTGAAACGCTTTCCCGAGCGGTACCGGACAGCGCTGAGCGGAAAGTCTCTGGCTCTGCTGTTCGAGAAGCCTTCGCTGCGCACTCGTATCACGTTTGAACTGGCCATCCAGCAACTCGGCGGGTTCGCCGTGCTCAACGACGGCCCCATTGGTGCGCGCGAACCTCTGAAGGACATGGCCCGCAATCTGGATCGCTGGGTTTCCGGCATTGTCGCGCGCACTTTCCGTCAGCAAACGGTAGATGATCTTGCTCTCTGGTCTTCGGTGCCGGTGATCAACGCACTGAGCGATATGTGGCATCCCTGCCAGGCGCTTGCCGACATGCAGACCATCCGGGAACATTTCGGCAATACGCGGGGACTGAAGCTGGCGTTTGTTGGCGACGGCAACAACGTGGCTGGTTCGCTGATGTTGAATGCCACCCGGCTTGGTATGGATTTCGCGATCGCAACCCCACCGGCGTATGCGCTTCCCTCCGATGTTGTGGCACTGGCCGAAAGCGGAATCGAGGTCACCACGGATCCCGCGGTTGCTGTGCGCGGGGCTCACGTCGTCTACACGGACGTCTGGACGAGCATGGGCGACGAGCATGAAGCGGCCGTTCGCCGCACTGCGTTTGAGGCCTATCAGGTAAACGACCAACTGCTTTCGCAGGCGGCGCCCGAAGCTATTTTCATGCACTGCCTGCCCGCGCATCGCGGGGAAGAAGTAACGGACAGCGTGATGGAGTCTTCCCGCTCGGTTGTGTTCGAAGAAGCGGAGAACCGGCTGCATGCTCAAAAAGCGTTGTTGCTGATGTTGTTAAGCCGGGACAATCCAAATCAATGAAACTCTGGGGCGGGCGCTTTGAAACCGGACCTTCCGAAGTTTTCGAGCGGTTCTCGAATTCTCTGCATTTCGACCGGCGATTGCTCGCGGCCGACGTGCGCGGCTCGCAGGCCTTCGCGCGATCGCTGACCCGGGCGGGTGTGCTGACAGACGCGGAATGCGCTACTTTGTGCGCGGCGTTCGATGCTATTCAGGCGGATGCCGCTCAGGATGAATACTTTCATGGTGCCGACGATGAGGACATTCATTCATTCGTCATTCACAAGCTGAAGGAACGGGTCGGCGCGCTGGCCGATAAAATTCACACCGGCCGGAGCCGGAATGAGCAGGTTTCGCTCGATACGCGGCTGTGGCTGCGCGAAGAATGCGACCGAACCCGCGAATTGGTGCGGTCGCTCATGTCTGCGCTGCTGGATCTCGCGGACAAGTATCCGGATGCCGTGATACCCGGTTACACGCATCTGCGCCGCGCGCAGCCGGTGCTTTGGCCGCACTATTTGCTGGCGTATTTCGAAATGCTGGCGCGCGATTTTGAAAGGCTGGGGGATGCGCGGCGACGAGTCAACGTTATGCCGCTCGGATCCGGCGCGCTGGCCGGGTCGGGCTTCCCACACGACCGTGAAGCCATTGCTCGGGACCTGGGCTTCGCATCCATCACGGCGAACAGTATGGACGTTTCGGCCGATCGGGATTTTGCGCTCGATTATCTGTATGCGGCATCCATGACGATGATCCATCTCAGCCGCCTGGCGGAAGACTGGATTCTATACTCATCGGAAGAATTTGCCTGGATGGAACTGGGGGACGGCGTGACCAGCGGATCCAGCCTGATGCCGCAGAAGAAAAATCCGGATTCGCTGGAGTTGATTCGCGGCAAATCCGGACGCGTCATCGGCGCTCTGAATTCACTGCTGTTCACGATGAAGGGCCTGCCGATGACGTATAACCGCGATATGCAGGAAGACAAGGAACCGCTGTTTGAAGCAGCCGATCAGGTGAATGGCTGTCTGGAGATGGCGCGTGTGGTCGCCGAATCGGTGGTTCTGCGGCCGGACGTTCCGTTTGCGGCCGCGGAACAAAGCTGGGTTGTGGCGACCGACCTGGCAGAAGCGCTGGCGCGCAACGGCACTGCATTCCATCAGGCGCACCAGATTGTGGGGCGGCTGGTGCTGGAGAGTGTTCGAAACGGCAAGAAGCCGGGCGACTGGACTGCGGAATCGCTGGCCGTATTCGCACCGGAAATCACGGCGGATGTGGCGCGACTGGTGGATCCGCGCGAAGGCATGAAGACGCGCGAAATCCAGGGAGGCACGGGGCCCGGGGTAGTTGCCGCGGCGCTCGCAACAGCACGAAGACGTCTGGCTGAGTTGGCCTGAATATGACGAAGAGTTACCGGCAGGGACAGATTCTGAAGCTGATCCGGTCGGCAACTATCTCGACACAGGAGGATCTCGCAAACGCGCTCAAGGGCTGCGGTGTCGAGGCGACGCAGGTCACACTTTCGCGCGATATTCGTGAAATGGGTCTGGTGAAAACGACGGAAGGCTATCGCGCGTTGTCGGTCAGGGAGCGGCCGGAGGATCTGGCATCACTGGCCGGCGAATTCCTTCGCGACGTGCGCATTGCGCAGAATCAGATAGTACTGCGGACCGCGCCCGGGCATGCGAGTTCGGTGGCTGTTGCATTGGACAGCGCGGATTGGCCGGAAGTTGTGGGCACGCTGGCGGGCGACGATACTGTGCTGGTGATCTGCCCCGATGCCGCAGTTGCGGAAGCGGTGCGGGCGCGGTTGATGGATATGCTCGGCTAAGACGATTTCAATTGTCAGGCCACTTCGCGGCGGGTGCCGAGCTTAGGGTCCACGCGCCCCTGGCTGGCGTCGGCTTCGCAGTTATCGCAGTTGCCGCACGGCCCCTCAAAAGATTCGCCGAAATATTCGAGTAGTATTTGCCTGCGGCAAACACTGGATTCGGCATACTCATGCATCATCATGAGCCGTTCTTTTTTGGTGCTCCGGCGGAGTTCCTGGTTCTCGGCCACGAGTTGGATGGCCTGGACGGGATCGGCAGAGGCAACGGTCCGCAATGCGCCATCGGCAAGGGTCTCCACAGCGCCGGCGTCTTCCAGACGCTGTAGTGTGGTGGTGAGCTTGCGTGGTGAGAGTCCAACTTCCTCCGCGAGAGAATCCGGATCCACCGACTGCTCCTCAGCAATGGTCTCCACCACTTGTTCCAAAAGGCGAATATCCACTTTGGCTTCGGAGACCTTGAAGCTCTGGGCTCCGATATCTTCGAGACGAAAGAAAAGTGCGGCTTCGGCCGGCTGACCGTCGCGCCCGGCTCTGCCGATCTCCTGATAGTAGGAATCGAGAGATTCGGGAACGTCGTAGTGGTATACGAAGCGAATGTCAGGCTTGTCGATGCCCAGCCCGAAGGCGTTGGTTGCCACCATGACCGAAGCATTCCCTTCCATGAAGCGCTCCTGTATCCGGTGGCGGTCTTTCGCTTTGAGTCCGCCGTGATAGAAAAGCGCGTCAATGCCATCGGCCGCCAGAGCTTCGACAATCTCCTCAGCGGCGCGGCGAGTGCCGGTGTAAACAATGCCTGGTTTTTCGGACCACTGAACACGGTGCACCAGGGCGTCCCGCTTTTCGGAGTCTGTCCGGAAATTGTCGACCCGCAAAGAAATGTTCGGCCGATCAAACCCCTGCACGAAGATGCGGGGATTCCTCATTCGCAGCCGCTCCACAATTTCATCGCGCACGCGCGCGGTAGCGGTTGCGGTCATGGCAAGCACACGGGGATGCCCCAGATTTTCAATCACGGTACCCAGGCGGATGTAATCGGGACGGAAATCATGTCCCCATTCGCTGATGCAGTGGGCCTCATCGACAACGAAAAGCGAGATGGCTGCGCGGGAGAGCGTTTCGAGCGTTGCCGGCTTGCGCAGTTGTTCGGGAGCCAGGAAAAAGAAGTCGATCTCACCGTGGCGCACTTTCTCCAGTTCTTCTCTGACCTCGGAGAGAGGCTGGGTGGAATTCAGGGCGGCCGCGGCGGTATCAGGCTGCCCATCGATGGAATCGACCTGATCTTTCTGGAGGGCGATCAGGGGCGACACGATTACGGTGGCGCCTTCCATCATGTGACCGGCAAGCTGATAAATAGCGGATTTCCCCGAGCCCGTGGGCTGCACGACGAGAGTGTCATGGCCATCGAGTAAGGCGGTCACAGCCTCAGACTGGCCGGGGCGCAGCGATTCGAAGCCGAGGCGTTCGCGAGCAGTCCGAAGGATCTCTGGAGTGCGGGTTTTCTTTGCGGGCATAGATTGCCGGGTAGGCGAGGAATATGGAGTCGGTTCCGACACGATCGGACTACTGCGGAGGTTGGAGCACGTGAATGGCCCCGGTGGGTTTGAGAGGGGGGAGTGGAAGGGTGGCGGCAGTGTCTACCAGGACATCGAGGCTTGCTCGCGCGTGCGGCTCAGTATCGGCTTGCCGGTGGGGCCGGTGCGGAGTTTAGAGAGCAGCTTTGGCGTCGTGGGTGAACTTTGCGCATTCACCACGGGGGGCGTCGGTTACGATTACGGCCTGAACGTTGGCGCCTGTGAATGAGGCGAGTTGCAGATTTCCCGTGGTCGAGGAAGCATCGTCAAATGCGGCCTGATTGCCGCGGGCTTTCAGGAATACTGAGAATTCACGACCATCTTTGACATACACGAGATGTAGATACGGAGTGCCCGCCAGGCGGCAGGGCTTGGCCCGTTCCAGCAAATAGCCGGTTGCGAGGAGGGCTTTGACATCGGAATCCGGGATGCCCTGGGCAGTTTCGAGAGAGGCTATTTCGACCGGGTCGGTGCGCCAGCGCCGTGGAGTTTGTTTGATGACTTCGGCGGTATGGTCGCGGGCCGCATCTGCGAAAATCGCAGGATTCACGGGAAGCGGGCGGGGCCGGTTGAGGACCAGCACTGTGGCCAGAATCGCTGCCGCCGCTGCCACACCGGGCCACAGCCAGCGGCGAATGCGCTCGCGCGCAATCCGGCGCATAACACCGGCTTCAATGGCTTGTGTGTCGGCAGGCTCCGCGGCTATCGCCTCGCGCAGGCGGGCGTCGCAGCTCGCCTGAATGAGGAGATCCGACGCGCAATCGGAACAGGCCGCGATGTGGGCGCTGAACGATTTCCGGCTCTCCGCATCGAGTTCTCCCGAGTGCCATAGGGGCGATAGTTCGTTGATGTCTCCGCAGTTCATCAGCTTTCCCTTTGACTATACGCTTTTTGCGTTCCGGTGTTGTTTTTTGCGACCGGCTCCAGTTGTGCCCGCATGGCCTGACGGGCGCGGCTCAGCCGGGACATCACAGTACCCATCGGTATGTGCAACATCTCCGACATCTCCCGGCAAGTGAACCCCTCCACCACGCCAAGCATCAAAACCGTTCTGTGATCCACCGGCAACTTTGCCAGCGCATCGGTTATTTCAAAGGCCGAGTTATCGGTGTGCGCACCGGCCTTATCCGTCTCGCCCAGTGGAACGAGGGCGAGGCGCCCTTTGCGTCCCTGGCCGTAGAATGTGTTCAACAGGATACGGAACAACCAGGCGCGAGCATTGGTACCACCGCGAAACTGGTCAAAACCGCGCCACGCCCGCATCAGGGTTTCCTGAACCAGATCTTCCGCCGCAAAAGAATCCGACGTCAGACGGCGAGCGAAACGCAGCAGGCCGGGAGCCTGGGGTAATGCCACTTCACCGAATTCCTGTTCGCGGCTGGTCAAGGTCCCTGACGTCCGATCAATGGAGAAAATCGGGGTAGCGGAAACGTATCCACCACCCCGATCATAGGATCGCATGCCGCGGCCCAATTACTTCTGAAGTGTGTCGAGGGCTGCGAGGACTTCCGCACTGTGCGGGTTGGGGCTGACCTTCGTGTAAACCTTCCGAATCACACCTTTGGGGTCAATGATGAAAGTGTTTCGAGCCGCCACCATGCCACCGAAGGAACCATACTTATCGACAACCTGATGGGTGGGATCGGCGAGGAGTTTGAAGGTGAGGTTTTCTTTGGTGCAGAACTGTACGTGAGAATCCACCGAATCGACACTGACGCCGACAATGGCGGCTTTCTTCGCTGTGTACTTATCCTGGTCGGCCTGGAAATTGTGGGCTTCGATCGTGCAGCCCTGGGTCATATCTTTGGGATAAAAATACAGGACAACCCACTGGCCTTTGAAATCCTTCAGGCTGACCTGCTTGCCTTCCTGGGAACTCAGGGTAAAATCGGGGGCCTGCGTACCCTCCGCGGGAATGTCGGCAGCGCGCAGAGCTGGACTCATCAGCGCGATGGCAAGGGGTACAGCAACTGATAATACACGGATAAATTTCATGGACAAAACTCCTCTGTTGTCTAGAATCGCATAGACACGGAATTTCATCCACAACCGGGCACCGTTACCGCGGGGTTTAATGAAAAGATGGCAGGAGCCCGAAGGCTGTGCAAGCGGCTCCGGAGCGCTATTTGCGGCTACCGCGGGTGACGTTTTTCAGGCGGGATTGGCGGGTTTTCACCTTCTTGCGCTTCGGTTTCGTAATGACGAAGGTGCCGCTGCCAAGGTTCTCTGATTTGTAGATCTGTTTATCGGACAAGTGAAAATTTCTCTCTTTCTGCTATGCAGGTAATTTTTCATTGTAGCGCGAGGTCCCGGCCCGATAACATAGAGGCATGACACGGGTCGCGCTGGTCCTTTTCCTGGCTGCCAGTTCCGCCGGCGCCTGGCAGGAAGCTAAGCCGGGTAAACTTCCGGATGCGGCTGAAATCAATGCAATCCTGCACAGATTGTCGGATATCACCGGTTTCCGCATCCGCCGTCAGCTGCCGTTTCAGCTGATTACGCGGGATCAGATCAACGACTACGTCAAGAAACAGATTAAGCATTCGGTTAATCCGAAGGACATTTATGCCGAGGAACTGAGCCTCAGGAAACTGGGCTTCGTGACGGCCGACTTCGACCTGAGGCAGACGACTATCGACCTGCTGACCGAGCAGGCCGCTGCGTTCTACGACTTCCACCAGAAGAAACTGTTCATTTCCGATTGGGCCGCGTCGAGTATGCGGGAGGAGGCGCTCGTCCACGAACTGGCACATGCGCTGGCGGATCAGAATTTCAATATCGAGAAATATCTGAATAAAGATCCCGCCGATGCGGAAGAGTCTCTGGCGCGACAGACCGTGGTGGAGGGCCAGGCCTCATGGCTGACGCTGGAGTACACGGCACGGCAGGCGGGGAAAACGATTTCGGACGCGGCCACCGCTCAGCAGTATTTCCGGCACGATGTGGAGCCAGACGACCAGCAGTACCCGGTGTTCAGCCGAGCGCCGCTGTATCTGCGGGCCACGATGCTGTTTCCTTACGAGGAAGGCGAGAACTTTCAGCAGGCTGTTGTGCAGCATGATGGCCAGTCCGCTTTCGCTATTGTGTTTGCGAAGCCGCCCGTCTCCACGTCGCAGGTGCTTCATCCGGACCGGTACTTCGCAAAGATCATGCCGGTGATTCCCGAGCTGCCCAAACCGACGCCGGACATGAAGGCAGCGATCCAGGGGGTTTTCGGCGAAGAAGACGTCGAAGTGATGCTGCGCCAATACACATCAATTCCGTTGGCACAGGGACTGGCGCCTGGAATGGTGGGTGGGCGCTATCGGATCGATCGGAACAGGAAGACGGTCAAAGGGGAAAAAGAACAGCACACGTCCCTGGTGTTTGCGACCGAATGGGACAGCGAAGATTCGGCGGTGGCGTTTCTTAACGCTTATCAGAGCGTGATCGAAAAGAAATGGAAGCGAGTGGATTCAGGCGATCACGACGCTCTTCATATCTCGGGAAAATCGGAAGACGGTTATTACAGGGTGGAACGCCGGGGCAAGATGGTGCTGTCGCGGGAAGGTTTTTCCGGGAAGTTGTAGGGGGTGGTTAGGCGGGGCGTAGCGTGATTCGGGGAGTCAGGCATGTACAGGTTCAGTAGGGTCGTCCGGTAGCGGCCGTCCCGATTCGTCATACTCGGAATGGATTATTTCGAAGACAGCGGCGAGTTCCGCGAGTGCCTCTTCGCGGGTGGGCATCAGAGCGTAGCAGCCCGAGACTGCGGGTATTTCCGCGATCCAGCCGTCCGGCTGGTTACGATACAGGACAACTTTGTAGTTTTCGAACAGCAAGATGTCCTCATTATAGGGCGAGCGTGGGGGAAGAACCCGGTTGGTTTTCTGAAAGATCGAGATGTGCGGAAGGCGTTCGATCTGGCATGGAGAGGAATCCGCTCCCTCGCGGTCGCGGCTCAGAATCGGCTTGGTCGCACTTGTTCGGCGTTAGTTTGCGGTCATGGGGGAGGGGCCGCGAACCGATTCCACGATTCCTCTCCATTTGCGCATGATGAGTTCGGCCAGATTCAGCAGAATCGCGAGACCCAGCAGGATCGGCCATAGCCGGACTGAAGATCGGATCGATTGTCCGTCGGTTTCGAACGCCTGATCCGGATTGGGATTGAACCTGCCGCCGGTTGACACGGCGACCGATTTTAGAAGCGTCTGATTCGAGCCGTACTCAGTGAGCTCCTCCTCGGGACGGTAGAGACCGACTTCCGGGAAAATCCGGCTCTCATTCAGAGGCCTGATGCGGAACAGGCCCTGGAGGTCGCCGATCCGCACTTTGGCGCGATAGTCCAGAGTTGAGACACGAGCCAGCTGCACCGGTTTGCGGAAATCGCCGGGTCCGATCGCGTATATCTCAGGCGGAGTATCGGGCGCGGCGGAGCGACTGGAAAGGTGATAATCGACAACCAGCTCCTGGTTGGCGGAATCGTAACTGGCGTTGGCTTCGCTTTCGGTGCCACGGGGCAGCAGATCGCGGAAGATGTTGGTCCAGAGGGTGTCGAAGCCGGACCATGCGACCCAGTCGGTGGACCAGCGGCTCTTGGCATCCGAACTGAACACGGTGGCCCGGCCCAGCCCGTATTGCCACCGGGTCAGCAAAGGATCTTTGCCGTCCGCCTGGAGAATTTCGTCGGCGCTGGGCTTGGCATCAAACCGGACATAACCCTGTAGATTGGGCACCTTCGTCATGTCCACCTTATCCAGAAGATCCGATGGGTGTTTGATATCGACGGCGATCGACTTCTCAATCGCAACCGTGCCGGTGTGCTCCTTCACGTCGTGCAGGAGGATCTGTTCCAGACCGCTGGGATCGCTGAGGAAGTAGGACTTGCCGCCTGCGATTGTGGCGAGCTTTTCGAGGAAGGGTTTGTTGACGTCCTGGCCGAGTCCGATGGCCGAGATGGTGACCTTGTGATCCAGCGCATCCTTCGCCAGCTTCATGCTGTCGCCTTCTTCGGAGATGCCGTCGGTCAGCAGCACCATGTGTTTAAACGTGGCGGTCAGCGGCAGGATTTTGCGGTAGCCCTCGGTGAGGGCCGCCGGGATCTGGGTACCGCCATCGGGAGTAATGCCGGAAATCAGGCGACGCAGTACCGGTTTGTCGTCGGCTCGGCGGATGGGCACCGTCCACTGGAAAGAATTATCAAAGATCAGGATGCCGACCTGATCTTCCGGACGGAGATTATCGACCACGCCGATTGCGGCTTGCCGGGAAAGTTCGATCTTCTTGCCTTCCATAGACGCGGATTTATCCATGATGAGGACGACCACGGTGTCTTCGGGTTCGCGCGGCGGAGCCAGCTTGGCGGGGAAGGTACGTTCGACCGGATCTTCGGGCAGGTTTTTGTGATCCACGTACATATTGTTCTCGCCCGCGATCCAGAGCGCACCGCCGCCGCCCTGCACGAATTTTTCGATACGTTGTTTCTCTTCGAGCTTCATGGGCTCAAAGTTGATGTTGTTGAAGACGACGAGTTGCGCGTCGTCAAGATTGTCCGGCAGTGCGTGAACGGGGACGAAATCGAATTTGTTGGCAGCCAGCAGATCGGCGATGTGTTTTTCCGAGCCGGCGATATCCTGCGAGACCCACAGCACGCGCGGACGGCGCACCGAGACGGCCCCTTCGAAACGCGATTCGCCCAGTCCCGCGGCCTGGACGGTACCGCTGACATCAATGGCTCCGGCGGCATTGAGACTGGCACGAATGCGAAGCCGGTTTTCGCCGGCCGTCAGATTCACGCTGTGGTTTCCGATGGACTTGCCTTCGGCCGCAAGATCGACGGTTGCCGCGGTGGCATGCGGGGAATAGATGGTGAGATCGACCGGAAACTGCTCGCCGGTAAAGACGGCGGAGGGCAGGCCCAGGGCCTCGGCCAGGATCTGAGGACGATCGTGTCCGGCCAGCGCAATCGTATCGATGGGAACGCCAAGTTGCCGTGCCTGCCAGGCTGCGCGGGTGAGTGCGCCCTGGTTCTCATTGCCATCGCTGATCAACAGAATGCGGTGCAGCATGCCAGCCGGCAAAGATGCCAGAGCCTGCCGAACCGGCGCTTCCAGGTCCGTTCCCTTCCCGGCCGGGCCGGAGGTCACCGCCAATTTAAAGTCGGATTCGGCAGCGGCCAGTTCGCGCGGTGTGCGGGCGAACGGGATGACGTGGAGTTCATTCGAACTCTTCGCCGAATCGATTTGCTTCAGAAGATTCTGTTCGCGGGCGAGATCCTGGCGTGAGAGGCTGGCGGAGGTATCGACAACCGCGGCGAGCGCGACTTTGTGTTCCTGCCATGAGAGCACGGGTCCGGCAAGCGCCAGCGCGATCATCAGCAGCACGGCGGCTTTGGTGATCAGACCCAAATGGCGGCTATGTCTGCGCCATTCATAAAAGCACCACGCCACGGGAAGAATGGTGAGGAGGAGCAGCCAGGGACGGTCGAAGGTCATGCGGCCCGCCCTCCGGTAACGGATTCGGCGGAGCGATCCATGTGAGCGCGCATGACGCGCAGAAGCGCGGATACGTCGCGCCCGTAGATCAGATACTCGGCGATCAGAATAGCGGCTCCGAGGAGAGCCAGCCACGGCCACAGATCGGTGTTGCGCCGGAGGGCATCGTTCCAGGCGGGGATGCCGCGACGGACGCCGGCCGGGGGATTCCATTTGTCGTCCCACATTTCGGGCAGGGTGAGCGAGTAGACACGTTCGGTGTTGGCGGAAATGACGCTTACGCGCGACTGGGAACCGCTGAAGAACTGAATCTTGCCATTACGAATATTGAACGGCAGATTCGTGCCTGCATCGGTAATGACCTGTACGCCATTTCCCGGTTCAGTGGCGCCGGGGCTTGCGTTGAAAGCATCGGAAACGGTGCCTGCGTTCTGCGCGCTGACATCAATGTCGCGAAAGACATCCGGGGCAAACCAGCGCAGCTCGTTGGCGAGCAGCAGAGGCGCCGCAAGTTGATATTTGAGAGATCCCGAGAAGGGGCTGAAGCCCATGACGATGGTTTTGGTTTTGTTATCCGGACTCACGCGGGCCGCGACGACCGGACCTTTGTCGACTTCGGCTACACGAATATCGTTGGCGCCGGTTTCGAGTATGGCGGTGGAGGGTATCTGGAGATCGTGTTCACGCAGGCCGGTGGATAAGGGCTGATCCGCCGCCCAGCGCAGCCCGGAAGGTTCGAGAATGTGATCGCGAACCGGGATGGGAGACTTCTCGGGCGGGTCAATCCAAAGGGTGTTGCCGGCAGGCGCTTGCGCGGGATGAAAGCGGTCGAGAATCACCAGACCGTCGTTCGCCGGAGTGAATTCGCGGGTGGCGCGAAACTCGGGAGCGATGCGCGGATCGGCTCCGAGGGCGGGCTTCCACTGATCGGGAGAATCGGAGTACACGACGACGTGGAGGCTTCGCTGCGCTGGCAGTTCGAGCGCCGCGTAGTTATCGGCACCAAACGCATCAGCCGGATAGAGGCGAACTTCGGCGAGGCCGGCTGCTTTAGTGTGGACCTCAAATGTGGTCTGCTCTTCGCCGCCGGGCGGCAGGGTAACGGGATGCATCCCCATCGGCGCATGACCGAGGTTGAGGGTGACGCTGACGGTACGGGCGGTCTTGCCGTAGTTGCGCAACCGGACGAGGAGATCCCAGGCATCGCGGGTGGAACTGGAGCGGCGCGCGCCGACGCTGCGCAGGCCCACGTTTTCGGCAGGGTCGGCAACCTGAAGATAGCGGAGGATGGGAACGTTGGCCGAAACTCCGGCCTCCACTTCGGCCGCGCCGATGCGGCCCGGGCCGTCATAGGCGATTTCGCCGCCCTCGGAACCGGTCTGTCTCTGAAGCTGGCGTGCGAATTGAATACTTTGTCCGAGGTTGATGGTGGTGGCGCCGGCTTTGGTTTCGAGAATGGCGCGGGCTACTTTGACATGGTCGGTTTCCCAGGCTGTTGCCGGTGTGGCGAGCGCATCCGCTCTGACCAGCAGAATACGATCGGAGGCCGGGACCGCGCGCAGCCATGAGATTGCGTTGGCGCGCGCAAGATCCATGAGCGTGGCGTTGGGGCGACCGGCGACGCCGGCGCGCATCCAGGCGCTGGTATCGAGGATCAGGACGTGATCCCGGCGGGCGCGCATGACGCCGCCCCAGTGAAGTTCCGCGATGGCGAGCAGGAGCAGCAGCATGCCCAGGAGCTGGAGTAACAGCGAGATGGGCTGCTGGATTTTCCTTCGCCTTGTTACGGGGCTCGGGAGCCCGGGAGTCACCCAGAAGCGGAGCGTGGAGACAACCTGTTTCCGTTTGTTGCGATCCAGCAGATAGAGGGCGACGCAGATTGCCGCGATTGCGCCGAAGGCCCCGAGGAATTCGCCGAGGCTGAGATTCAGGAACATACATCGATCCCAAAACTGAAGACGGCTGCGATCATGCCACGCTCCTCGACTGCATCAGCTTGCCGAAAATCGCATCGTCGATGGGCGTGGAGGTGGGAATGGCGGCATAGCGGCCGGAATTCCGCATGGCCACCGAGCGGATGGAGGCCGCGAATTTATCGAACTCCTCCGTGTAGCGCGCACGGGCTTCGTTGTCGACGTGAATGTGCAGGCGCGCGCCGCTTTCGGCTTCGACCAGATCGCATTCACCGGTCCACGGCGGGGTGCGGTCCTCGTCCGACCAGATCTGGATCAGCATGAGTTCGTTGCCGTAATCGGCGAGGTACTGAAGAGCTTTTTCGCAGCCGTGCTCATCGAGGAAATCCGAAACGACGATAACCAGGCCGCGCTGGGGGTAATCGTTTAAGAATTCGCGCACGACCTTGAGGAAGCCGGTGGTGCCGCCTGGTGCGAGGGCTTCGAGGAAACGGGAGAGAGGCGTGTAGCGGTGTCGTCCACCGCCGCACGTTTTGCCTTCCTGAAGCCTGGCTGAAAACGGGAGCACTTCGATCGTGTCCAGGCGCACCAGCCCCACGTAGCAAAGCGCGGCGGCGAGTCTTCTGGCGTAGTCGAATTTTTCGCCGTTGCCGGAAGTCATGGACGCGGAAATATCCAGGAGCAGGCGGACCGGGACGCGCGGTTCCACCTGGAACAGCTTGAGGAACATCTTGTCAAGCCGCATGTAGGCGCGCCAGTTGACGGCGCGCAGATCGTCGCCCTGATGGAAGTGCCGGTGATCGAGAAATTCCTGACCGCCGCCGGGAAGGCGGGAACGATTATGACCGCCGACAAGGCCGGGAAACGACTTCTGCCAGTGGATGGTCAGGCGTTCCAGTCGTTCGAGGAATTTGCGATCCAGTAGTGGGGCGTTGGCCACGAAATCTCGCTCGGTTCTTCAGAAGGCCAGCTACGCCGCCGCAGTTGAAACGGTCACACCGGAAATAATGCTGGCCAGGATATTATCCGGCGTCTTGCCATCGGCGTGGGCGTCGAAATTGAGAATGATGCGATGCCGTAAAACGGAGGGCGCAACTTCTTTGATGTCGTCGACACTTAGATGCAGACGTCCGCGCATCAGCGCGAGAACACGGCCGCATTCCACGAGCGATTGCGCACCGCGCGGAGAACTGCCGTAGCGGATGTAGCGTTTGGCTTCTTCGTGGGCTTCTTTCTGATCCGGCTGCGTGGCCATCACGAGTTGCACGGCGAAATCCTGCACGTGGGGCGCGATCAAAATATCGTGGCATACGGAACGGATATCGAGAATGTCGGCGCGGTCGAGAACGGCGTGCACGGTCGCTTCTTCGCGGGCGATGGTGCGGTCCACGATCCGCGAGAGTTCGCTGTGGCTGGGATAGGTCACGACGATCTTCATCAGGAAGCGATCCAGCTGCGCTTCGGGCAGCGGGTAGGTGCCTTCCATTTCGATGGGATTCTGCGTAGCCATGACCAGGAAAGGCGACTCGAGTTCGTGGGTGGTGTTGCCGCTGGTGACGGTGCGCTCCTGCATGGCTTCGAGGAGCGCGGACTGAGTCTTAGGAGTGGCGCGATTGATTTCATCGGCCAGAACGAGGTTGGAGAAGATGGGGCCGTGCTGGAAACGCAAAGTCTTGTGACCGCGATCGTCTGTTTCCATGATCATGCTGCCGACGATATCGGCGGGCATGAGATCGGGGGTGAACTGGATGCGCGAATAACGCAGTCCGAGAGTGCGGCCCAAAGTACGGAGCAGCGTTGTTTTACCGAGGCCGGGGACGCCTTCGAGCAGAACATGTCCGCCCGCCACGAGGCAGACCAGGACACCATCGACGACACTCTGCTGGCCCACGATCACTTTGCCAATTTCCGAACGGACAAGGTTCAGTTTGGCGACCGCGGGGCTAATGCTGACATCCGTAACCATGAATAGATTCTACTTGATAGGAGACGTTCAGGGACTAATAAGGTTGCGGTTTCGGAAATGTTTGCACGAAGTTACAAAAGCCTGCACGCCCGAGGGGTAAGCCCGGGAGCGCATCGGCGGGCATGCCGGAAATTCCACGGCGGAAGTTATTGATTTCGCGGACAAAGAGCGGACGCCGTGGCGCGGCAACCGGGTGGAGGTGGGTTTGCGGTTGCGGGATGCGTCGGGTATTGTTATTAGAACTGAGTTCCGGAGGAGGACAGCATGGCACCGGCTCCCACACCGCACAGGGTGAGCACCAACCGAGTCAATGAGTTATTAACACGCGTGGCCGCCGTCGTTGCGATTTTGAGCCTGCTTGGCGGCACGGTCCTCGCTTTATTTCTGGCGACAACGCGTGCCGAGTTGCAGGAGATAGAGAAACAACACACGCTTTTCCTGTTCGGGACGCCTCTGGCTGCGATGATGGCCCTCGTTGTAGTTGGCCTTTACCGCGCCACAACGACCGAGCCAATTGAAATCAAAATGCCATTCAGTTTTGAGTTCAAGGGCGCATCGGGACCGGTGGTGCTCTGGATCTTCACTTATCTCGCCTGCGTTGCCGGGATGTGCGCGCTCTGGAAGGCCGCTTAAATTTCAGTCGGGATGCGTTTGGCGCGATGCGGAGTTTGCTGTTCCAGCGCGCCGCAAGCGCTGGCGGCCGTCCTGGACGCGCACTGGAACATTTGCCAGCTTTTCGCCAGCTGTCATAAACCGTACGTTTGTATAGATGATTGTGGACCGCTGCGAGACCAGGGACGCGCTTCTAAGGCAAATGGCCAACGCAACCCGACGATATGCGCAACTTGTTGTCCAGCTTTCCGGGATGCGCTTTCCAGCGCTTTCCATGGCTGAGATGGTCCGGAACGCCCGCCTGGATTGTGAGATGTCGAGAGAGGTCTACCGCGCGCACCTAAAGGAGCATCATCCGGCGGAGCATCTGTATCGAGCCGCTTCTCAACACGCCGCAACCGCCGCGCCGCCTGCATGCGGCATACTAAAATCGATGCCGTTTGCTGTACGCAAGAAGGAGCCGATGTCCCATGGGCGAACCGATCTGCGTAAGCGCATCCCGAAAACCGTTGCGGCCATCAATGAGTACTGCACGGGCTGTGGCGGCGCTCCGGCCTGCATTGTTTACTGCCCGGTGGACGAGTGCATGTACTGGGTGCCGGATGCCGAGTTTCCGCCATTCGGCCGGATTGAGGTGGACCAGACCACCTGCATCGGCTGCGCGAAGTGCACGAGCAAAGGGCCGGAGGGAATCTTTCTCGATGGCTGCCCGTGGGATGCAATCGAGATGGTGGCTAACGTATCCGAATTGCCTGCGCGGTGATATCGGCCTGGGCACGGATCGCAGCAGACGGGCTGCTCCGATAAGACTGGACGGCCGGGAGATCTGCGGCGTCTCCTGTCAGATAAAGCGCCCTCAGGGCTTCCCACACCTGCTGCTCATCGATTTGCGCGCCGGTTTGGGAGCTGGAACGCAGGATCGTCAGCAGTTCCGGTTTGCCGGCGGAATCGCCAAAACGAACGAGAGCAAGGGCGGCGTTGCGGCGAACCAGCGCATCGGGATCGCGCAGGCCCGTTAGCAGTGCGTCGTGAAATATCGGGGAGCGATTGTCCTGCCCCATGACCCAGGCTGACATGGCGCGAAGGCGCGGGTTCGGGCTGTGCGAAATTTCCACGAGCTGCGGATACCAACGTTGCGCGTGCGCATCGCCGTGCTGAAGTGCTTCGGCAAGTTGCGTGAGTGCGTGCTGGGTATCGCGGGGACGCGCCGCGGAATCGAGATCCCCGGCGATTTCGACGTCTGTGAGATGACGTCCGAACCAGGTTTGATACCAGAAAAGGAACGGGATGGCGAGAGCCAGAACGGCGGCGAAACCTGCCAGCGGCAAGAGGAAGCGTCTGGTCATTTTGCGCTCCGGCGGGGGATCATGCCGATCAGGCGCCGCTGCTCGTCGGGAGTCATCTGGAGCATGTAGCGCACGAGCAGCTGCGCGTGATCGCCGGCATAATCCTGCGCATCTTTCGGAGTCTGGCCCGCCAATATCCAGCGATCACCGGAGCGGCGGAAGAGTTGCGAAGGCATGGCGGTGCCCGGAATGATGGTTTGCGGATCGAGCAGCCAGCGGAGCGTCCAGCCAGGTTTCAGGCGCTCCTTTGCCAGCAGAAAATTGGGGGCGGAGGCCTGGCGGTCATGCACCGGGTCGCCGTAGATGTGGCATTGCAGGCAAGGGGCTCCGGGTGCGCTGAATAAGGCGCGGGCCACCTGGCGCTCACGGTCATCGAGCGGTTCCAATGCGGCTGGCGCGGCCACCGGAGGCTGACCGGAAAGGGCGGTGAAGAACCGGACCAATATCGCGATTTCGTTGGGCGAGAAATGGAATGTGGGCATTCGGGCCTGGAGGTAAGTGCGAACGCCGTTGCGGTCGCCGACTTTGTCATCGAGCGAGGGATTTGCAAGGAAGCGCGCCAGCCAGTCGGGGGAAACGCGGGCACCCTCTTCGATCAAGGATGGCGGCAACTGATCTTTCATGTCGGGATCGGCATAGAGCGAAAGGCCGCTCAGGACCGATTGCTGGCCGATCTGCACGGAATGACATCCCATGCAGTTGTACTTCTTGATCAACCACCAGCCATCCTGAATATCCTTTTGCGCACCGGCCGGATTGTAGCGAAGGGCTTCGGGAATGGTGCGGAACTCGCCGCTGACCGGCGTATCGAGACTGCCCAGCACGAAAGTCGTCAAGGCTCGCAGGTCCGCCGGGGAGAGCTGAACGGCGGGCATCTTCAGACGATCCTGCGGGGCCTTATCGCGGCCACGATCGAAGAGCGCGGGGTCCTGGAGTTTGTGTTCGACGAAGCCTTTGTGGCTGTACCAGCCGTCGTGTTTCGCATTGCCTTCGAGGAGACCGAAATCCAGCTGCTCGATTGGTTTGCCGGCCCACGTAGTGAGATCGGCGGCAGGTTGGCGGGAATTTTCGAAACCCTGGATTTCATGGCAGTTGGCGCAGCCATAACGGATGACGAGAGCACGGCCAGTCGCGGCCAGCTTCGGGTCATCCATATAGGAGGTCGCCGGAGATGTGGCGGGATGCGAAAGGTTGAGGAGATAGGTGGCGATGTTCTGCGCATCTTCCGTGGTGAGGCGCAGGCTGGGCATCACGGTCATGTTCTGCACCTGGAGCTCAGCGCCATCGTTCGGACACCTGGAATGGGCGAGATCGAAGGTGTAAGGCTTAGCGTGGCGCGCGTAATCTTCAGGGGTCAGGTCGCGCTTTTCGAGCGGGCACCAGGGGCGCGTGCGCTGGCGCGGGTCAAACACCCAGCGGACGATGTAATCGTAATTGGCTTTCTGGCCGAGATGAGTGAGGTTGGCGGCGAAATCACCACCGGTTCGATCGGCGCCTTCGCCGATGGAATGGCAGGCGAGGCAGCCGCGGGTTTCGAATAACTGCCTGCCTTTAGCCGAGTCGCCCGGTTTGGCGGATGGCAGCTGAGGGCCGTCCCAACCGGCCTGCCAGATAAACGCGGAAACGGCGCGAATTTCCGAATCGGCGAGACCGAAGCGCGGCATCTTTGTGCCGAGATTGAAAGCCTGCGGATCTTTCAGCCACTGTGGAAGCCATTCTTTGCGGAGCTTGAGACGAACGTCCTTGAGGTTCGGGCCGACCTGCTTGACGTCCTGCTGGAGCGATTTGGCGGAGAGCTCCAGGGCGTCGATCTGCGCGTCGATCTGGCTGGCCTGGAGGAGAAGCGCGTCGGCGGCGGCATAGTGCTTTTTTGTTTCTTCGTTGCTCTCGGCCTGATCGCCCCGTTTGGTTTCGAGATTGCGATCGATGCGTTGCTGGTTTTGCCGCTGGCGGAGAAGGCGGATCTGGCGTTGATTTTCCGCGAGGGCGTCGGCATCGCGATCGAAGCCCTGGAAGCGATGGCAACCGGCGCAGCCTTTCAGCTGGAAGAGATCTTTGCCGCGCGTAAGAGCCGGAGCGTGATCGAGAACCCGGTCCTGCATATGGCACTGCTGGCAGCCGCTTTCGCGATTCTCCGAGCTGAACAGCGGCCACTGCCAGTGGGTGTAATTACCGTGCGCTTCCTTCACGCTGGAGACGGCGAGTCCGTTGCCGTTGTGGCAGGGGGTGCAGCCGAAGCGCGCCGGATCGTGGATTTTCAGAAGTTCCGGATTGGGGTGACTGGCGAATGCTGGCTGGCCGCCAAGATTTGCGGCCGTGAGCGGAAGAGGATCGCGGACTCCGAGATGGCAGGATTCACAGCGATCCACGAGGCCCGATTCGGGGACGTAGATTTGCCGGATTTCGACTGGAAATTCGCCGATTTTGCGCAGGAGACCGTCGATCTGCGATGGTGGAGGGCCATCTCTGTTTTCATTGAGGTAAGCGTTCAGGCGCGCGCGTAGTTCGTCCGCCGGTTTGGTGGCGGCGACACGGCTGGCAGTGAGTTCCGCTTCCTGAGTCTTGAGCTTGTCGAAGAGCTGCTGGAGACGATCGAAGTCGCCAGCGCGGCGCACTTCCTCAATGGTGCGGCGGATGGAGGCTTTCGCCGAAGCGTCGGCGGTGTGATCGAGTTGGTACTCGAAGGCCGCCACCTTCGCACGAATATCCTGGAACGGCGTCTGGATGGAAGCGAGTTGATTCCTGACGGCTGCGAGTTGCACGTCGATCTCACGGACAGTTCCGGCAGCGGCGCTTTCCGCGGCCTTCGCCTGCTGTTCCAGTTCGCGGGCTTCCGGCGACTCGCGGAGTTCCTTCTCTTTCGCGCTTTGGCTGGTCTTCAGTTTTTCCAGATGCGCGGTGTAGAGCTGAACGAAACGGTGCTGGTAGCTTTTCCAGGGGCGGTCGCCCCAGGCTTCGCCGTAGAGCGCCCAGGCCAGGGCAGCGAGCAGCAGGATGGCGCACACCGCGATGGGACCGCTGAGGGAGCGGCTGACGATGGGATCGGGCGGCAGTTGCTCCTGTGGCTGTTCCGGAGTCATGTCAGATGTTGAACCATGGAGTCACCAGCACGTATTGAATGCGGAAGACGAGACGCAGAATCATCTTGGCCGGCAAGCCCAACAAAATCGTGATGGCGAAGAACTGGAAAATGCCGTATTGCAGGCGGCTGGTGCGCGCGAAGACCTTGCGATCGAGCGGAGTACGCGTGACGAATTTGTGAATCAGCCTGGCGGCGAGGAAGTAGAAAGCTGCCAGTGCCACCGCGCCGATGACTGCGCCAAGCCAGGGATTCGAAACTCCGAAGACGCCTGCGAGATTGCGATTGACCTCATAAATGACGCGCGTATGGTCCCAGCTTTCGCCGGGCCAAAACCACATCCAGCCCGGTCCGCGCACAAACGTGCCGATAAAAATCAGCATCAGCCAAATGAAGAAGCCGGCGCCGAAGCCCCACAACGCAATGGCGCGTTGGCGCAGGGTGTAGTAGCCGACGCCGAGCGGATTGGCATCAATGTATGGAAACGCGAGTAAACCGGCAATGATCAGCACCGGGAGTGCGACACCCGCAAACCAGGGATCGAAATAGACCAGCATTTCCTGAAGACCGACGAAGTACCAGGGGGCCTTGGCCGGATTCATGGAATAGTTTGGATTGGCGGGTTCTTCGAGCGGCGCGTTGATCGCGATGGCCCAGACCAGAAGCAGCACGGTTACCACGAGGGCGGCGAGGAATTCTATCCGCAACAGGTATGGCCAGACGGGCAGTTCGCGGTCCCACCCCGGACGCCACGGGTGCGTTTTGCGATGGTGCGTTCCGGCAAGGCTCGGATCGGCCTCCAGTTGAGCGATGAGGCGGTCGGTCGCGTGTGCCTGACGCACGGCAAACCAGGCGAAGAACGGCACGGCGAACGCGAGGCCGACGATCGGCACGTTGTCGGGTTGCGAGACGATTTCCCAGATCTGGCGCCAGTCCATAGTCATTCCGGTTTGATCTCAGATTCAAGAACCGCGGGCGCGGGCCCGGAGATGCCGCCATCTTTGCGCGTGCGCCAGAAATGTACGCCCAGAAAGACCGACACGATCAGCGGGATGGCGACGCAGTGCCAGATATACGCGCGCAGTAAAGCGCTCGCATCGACAATCGTGCCGCCGAGCAGGGCAAAGCGGACGTCGTTTGCCTGGGTCATTCCGAGTTGCGGGCCGAATGGGCCTTCATGGCCGAGCAACGGTGTGGCGCGGGCCATGTTGGTGCCGACCGTTACGGCCCAGAAACCCAGCTGATCGTCGGGAAGCAGGTAGCCGGTGAATGAGAGCAACAGCGTGAACACGAGCAGGATGACGCCAACACACCAGTTAAATTCGCGCGGTTTCTTATAGGCTCCGGTGAGAACGACGCGGAACATGTGGAGCCAGACCGTAATCACCATCAGATGCCCTGCCCAGCGATGCGAGTTCCGCAGCAGCCTGCCGAAGGGCACGTCGTGTTCGAGGTAGAGGATATCGCGATAAGCCTGGATCTTCGTCGGGTGGTAATAGAACATCAGCAGAGCGCCGGTGAGAGTCAGGATCAGGAACAGATAGAAGCTGATGCCGCCCATTCCCCACGTGTAGCTGTAGCGGACGGCGTCGCGGTTGATCTTACCGGGATGCAGATGCAGGAAGACATTTCCCAGCACGCCGAGGGCGCGCGTGCGGGGATCCTTACGCTCGTGTTTGACGCGGAAGATCGACTTCCAGAGCTGCGTTTTTTTGAGCGCCATGGATCAACTCCGGGTGCCCGAAAGCGTGACAAAGGATTCCGCCTGTTCGAAGCCGCAGCCACCGGAGGGAGGGCAGGCATACAGGCGGCTCAGATCCACCACAACCTGGCCTTCGGCATCGAGTTCGACATGAGCGCGGTCCATCGGCCGCGGCGCCGGGCCTTCGAAATTTCGCCCTTCCATGTCGTAACCGCTGCCGTGGCACGGGCACTTGAACTTGTTCTCGGTTTCGCTCCAGTTCGGCGTGCAGCCGAGGTGTGTACATCTGGCAAAGATGACAAACAGTTTCTCCGGCTGGCGCACGACCCAGACGCGATGAGATTGCCGAAAACGCTCGTCGACGCCTGGCTGGAAGTCCGAGGGCTGCCCGATTCGAAACCGCGGGCTCGGTTCAAAAAGCGTGCGGGGAAAGAAGAAGCGCAGGAACATGAGCACCGCCACACCGAAGAAGGCGCAGACGGCAGCCCACGTAAAACGGCGGCGATTCATGAACGGATCGCTCCCACACTGGTTAGGTGGCCCGATCCCTGTTGCGTTTCCAACCGTCACGTCAACCCTTGAAAGTGAAATTGGCCGGAGTGCCCGTTTTCACCTTCAGCGTCTGCCTGCCGAGTTTTTCCTGCCAGGCTTCGATGGTGTATTCGCCGGGCGGCAGACCTTTGATCACGAACGTTCCGCTCTTGCCAGTCACGGCATAAAAGGGGTTCGATAAAACGTTGACATACATCTGCATCCACCGGTGAATATTGCATCGCACGGGCATGCCGATTTCAAACTTCGGAAATTTCGTAATTTCGGCCGAACCGCGATCCTGGGCAATGTTCCAGTCGCGATTGAGCGCCGGCATGGCGTGCACGTTGTGGCTGGCGGCGTCGCTGTTCACGAACTGCACGGGCTGGTTCACCATGGCGACGATGACATGGGGAAGGAAGGTGCAACCGCTCTGATCGACCTTCACGGGAGTGGTTGGAACGGGATACTGCTTGTTGGGAAGACCGTCCTTCACATAGATAAGAACGTTCTGCAGGGAATGGTCGGCATTGACGACAATATCCTGGGCCATCACTCCTTCGGGATGTTTCTTCTCGCAGTCGGGTTCGGAATTCAGGCTGTGGTGTTTGAGAACCGGCGGCGGACCGCTGTAAAGAATCCGGCCCGAGATAGAATCCGCGGCGGTTGCTACCGCGGCTTTCGGCGTCTGAGCCGAAGCGAGAGCGGCGGCAATTGCAAAGCTTGCGAGAACGGCTGGCAGATGTCGATTCATCTTCATTTTTCCATTCCTGAATTCGATGACTGAGTTCGCCTTTTGCAGACCAGACCTTCGTTCTGCGCCAGATGACACAGAGAGCTGCGTGAAATGCAGCAGCTATCGATCGGAGGCGAAGAAGCCATGCGCCTGAAATTGGCTTTTTTCATCGTGTTGCGCAAGCGGTTGTGCAAGCGTCAGGCCAATTGATTTCGCAGTTTATAGAGCCTGCTGGCGGGAATAACTGCGCCGGAACGCGATGTAGGCTGCGCGTCTTTACCCAGGACGTCGACGCAAAGGAAATGCGGAATTCAGCAGGAACAGCCGATCTTCAAATGGCGCGTCTCGTGCCTTCGACAAAAGTTTGAAGGGTTATTTTCATTGTTGAGCTACGACGATTTCCGAACGTTGGCCGCTGTTTCCGGGCCATGCCTGACCATCTTTCATCCACTTCGCGCCGATGACGCCGTTCTCGCCGCAAGCATTCACGAAGGAGAACGCCTGCTGACCGGGGGCGGCATGGATGCGGCCGCGCGCAGGGAAATGATTCGTCCATTTCATAAGATTGCCGCGAACATGCCCTGGAAAGGGCGCAATGGAAGTCTCGTCATGTTTCATTCACCCGGCTTCACGATCACAGAGTTCTGGGCCGATGAACTGGAGGCGCAGGTTCACTACTCGCAGGAGTTCTTTGTCCTGCCGCTGTTGCGGGGATTGCTCAAACGGCGCCATTTCTGGCTGCTCGCGCTGAGCATTCAGCACGTGCGCCTATATCGGGGAAGTTCCAGCGGAATAACCGAAGTGCAACTGCCGGATGGTATCGCGAAGAGCCTGGCGGCCGACGGGGCCTTCGACAAGCCCGATCACACCCTGCGCGGGCGCTCCAGTGCCGGACCATCCTCGGGAAGCATGAAAGGCGTTCAGTTCGGAACATCGCAGGAGCACGACCGTCAGGCCGATTATCTGCACGATTATTTTCGTGCAATCGACAAAGGCATAGGGCGAACCCTGGCCGGCGATCCGCTCATTCTGGCGGCCGTGACACGTGAACTGGCGATTTACCGCAAAGTAAACAGTTACGCCCGGCTGCTGGAATCCAGCATTCACGGAAGTCCGGATTCGATGGGCCCCGCTGAACTTCATGCCAAAGCGGCGGAGGTGATGGCGGCGAATTCCTGCGAAACAGAGAAAACCATGCGTCTCAGGATGGACGACGCGGCTGGCCGTCGTCTGCTGGTCGAACGACTCTCGGAGATACTCGATGCCGCAGACAACGGCAGGGTTGAGGAACTGCTGGTCCCTGAACTCGCGGGTAGCGATGTTGCCTGCGATGAAACCATCAACCTGGTGGCCCTCGCCACGTTACGTCATTCGGGGCGAATCGGCATCCTCCGGGAGCCCGGAGCGAGCCTGACAGCGATCCTGCGTTACCGCACGAACGAGCGGAACGGTACGACCAGAACGGCTAATGCGGTCTAAAAAGGGATCCGTTCCGTCACCCCCGGCGGGCGGAGGACCTGCGTGTAATGACGGAAAGGATCCCCCGCCCGCGCCGTCGTCACGTTGAAAACAAAGGCTGATTCGAAACTAAACCGTGGAAGCCGACCTGCAATGTGATCGGCAAAAGGAGGTGCCCATGGTTCACCTTCCATTTGCAGATCGGCTGGAAGCGGGCCGGTTGCTGGCACGTGAGTTATCCAATCTCGCGCACGAAGATGCAACAGTCATTGGTCTTGCCCGTGGCGGCGTACCGGTGGCCTTCGCAGTCGCGGACCGATTGAATTTGCCCCTGGATGTCATGATTGCGCGAAAGCTGGGAGTGCCCTGGCAGCCCGAATTGGCCATGGGGGCCATTACCGGGACGGCGCGGATTCTCAACAAAAACATGGTCCGACAACTGGGAATCTCAGACGAGGAAGTAGAAAACGCGATTGAGCAGGAGCAGGAAGAGATGCACCGCCGTGAGGCAGCCTATCGCGCCGGAAAGCCGGCGGCCGATCTGCGCGGCCGAACCGCAATTCTGGTGGATGATGGTCTGGCAACCGGGAGCACAATGGTGGCGGCGGTTCATCATGTGCGCGGCCTCAATCCGGCGAAGGTAATTGTAGCCGTTCCCGTGGGATCAGCCGACGCTGTTGCCCGGCTGCGTGAGGAAGCCGACGGTGTTGTCTGCCTCGCAGCTCCGCCGTTCTTCCAGGCAGTCGGCGAGTGGTACCGGGATTTCGAACAGGTCGGCGACAAGGAAGTCCAGGCTCTGCTCGTCCGCAGTCATCGGAAACATGACCATGGCGTGCCGCTGGCATCATGACACGTTGGTCAGACTCCCGATGGGAAAGTTTCGGCGGGCTCGCCGTTGCGCTTTGGAATTGAATCCAGCGGTTCTACACCGCGGGTCTCGTCGAAGTGGATCACGGCGTCGAACTGTTCGGCCAATTGCGCACTGAAGTAGTGGCTGGCCAGTTCGGTGGCTGGCTGGTAGACCACGCCGATGGCCCGTTCGAGCCTGGAATCTGAGAGGGCTCCGGCCACGCGCGAACCACGTGGCATCGCCAGCAGGAAGGCAGGAATGCCGGTTGCATGGAACAGTGCCTCGTAACTTCCCGGAAACGCCGGAACGATCGCCTTGCGCTCAGCCGCCGCATCCCAGCTTGCGGCCGCGGTCACGGTTCCGGAGTATGTGGAGAAGCCAATCGACACACAATCGCGGCCATACCGTTGGCGCGCCAACTGGCCGAGATTCCATTCGCCATCATGACCCATGCTCGTGGCGCGCGCATCGCCGAGATGGGAGTTGTGAGCCCACACAACCACTTTCATACTGGAATTGCGGAGCGCAAGATGCTGGATTAAAGCCTCCAGCGTGTTGGCCATGTATTCGTCGCGCAGATTCCAGGAAGAGACGCGCCCGCGAAACATGGTTCGATAATAAAGCTCGGCGTTTTTGACGAGTCGGGCGTTTTGCTGGGCGTAAAAGAAGTCGTCTTCCGCCAGGCGGCCATCGCGCCTGACGTCGTCGGCGGCCCGACGCTGCAGTTCGAGCAACTGGGCCACGACTTCGGATTCGCATTTGCGGCTTAAGCCAAGCCCCGCCGCGTAGCCACAGGCCTGAGCGTCTTCTCCGAAGTGATCGAAGCAGCCATAGCGCTGGCGGGCGCGTTGAGCGGCCTCCGTATCCACCCGATCGAGATAATTCAGAACCGCTTCAATGGATGTATGCAAACTATAGAGGTCGAGTCCATAGAAGCCTGCGGAATCCGCCGCCGGGTCCAGCGACTTGTTGTGCGCGCGCAGCCATGCGATGAAATCGAGTACGTCGGTATTGCGCCACATCCAGGCGGGAAAGCGGCGAAATCCGGAAAGCGCGGTGGCCGCATTTTTGTCGGGCCCTTGCCCCTGCGCATAACGATTCACTCTCCAGGCGTCGGGCCAGTCCGCCTCCACCGCAACGGCAGTGAAGCCCTTTTCGCGGATCAGGCGTTTGGTGATTCGGGCGCGTTCCCGATAGAACTCATGTGTCCCGTGAGTCGCTTCGCCCAACAGAACGACCCGTGCGTCCCCGATGTATGTGAGGAGAGGATCGTAATCCCCCGGAGCGCCCGTCAGCGGGTGCGCGACTGCCCGCACGAGGTCCCGGACGACCCCGATGCCGCCATCCGGCATACCGCCTGCTCTTCGGGACTTCATCCGCGGTACCACAAGATGCTGGAACATTCCAGAGGCACACGCGCCATCGCGTGACGGGGAATAACGCGGGGAGTGAAATCCTCCGCGGGCCGCCCGGCTGGAATTCGGGCCGAATAGGTGTAGCCGCATTCCGAACCTATCAGCGTTGCGCCGCGGTTCATGGGATACACGACGGGCCAGGCATTTTGCGCTGAATCGGCATACAGTTCCACCGCAATCGCTTCGGGGTCCAGGTCATCCAGCCAGAGCTGAACCGAAAAACTATGGTTGGCGTCATCGGTTGACACACTCGGTGAGCCGATGCGTAGTTTGGGCCACCGCTCCTCCAGTTCCCGTTGCCAGCGAAGAATTCCGGCGGCGTTTTCCGCTGTCCGTTCGGCGACCGCCCTGGCGAGTGGCAGGTAATGCAGTTCCGTGTATTCGCGCACGGCCCGATTGGCCGAGAACCGCGGCGTCAGATGCGCCATGCTTTCCCGCATGCGCGCGATCCAGCGGGACGGAATGCCCGATTCGTCACGCTCGTAGAATTCGGGGATGATCCGCTGTTCGAGCAGATCGTAGAGTTGCCCGGCTTCTTTGGCATCCCAAGCCGCGTCGTCATCGTGCTCGTGGCCGTCGCCGAGAGCCCAGCCGACTTCAGGGGAATAAGCCTCCGCCCACCAGCCATCGAGCTCGGAACAGTTGATCCCTCCGTTGACCAGAACCTTCATGCCACTGGTACCGCTGGCTTCCCAGGGGCGGCGAGGGGTATTGAGCCAGAGGTCGACGCCGCGCACCAGGTGCTCGGTGAGTCCCATGTCATCGTCGCTCAGAAACGCCACCTGTGCGCGAGCCGGGGTGTGTCGGATGAACTCGATCCACTGCCGGATCATTGCCTGGCCGGCAAGATCATTCGGATGCGCCTTACCCGCCAGGACAATCTGCACGGGCTTTTGACGGTTCGTGAGAATGCGCAGGAGCCGTTCCGAATCGTGCAACAGCAAATTGGGGCGTTTGTAGGTGGCGAAGCGGCGGGCAAAACCAATGGTGAGCGTATCGGCATCCAGGAGATGCCGGGCCTGTTTCACCTCGGACTCCCCGGCGCCGTGTCCCGCGAGTTGCGTTGACAGACGGTCCCGCACGTACGCAATCATGGACCGCCTGGTCTTCTGACGCATGTTCCACAACCGGCTTTCGGGAGTGAGGCGAAGCCTTTCTTCCAGCGTCTTCAGATCGGCGCCATGCCAGCGGTCCTTGCCGCAGATCTCAGTCCAGAGCTCATCAGCCTCGATGGAATCCCAGGTGGGGGTGTGAACTCCGTTGGTGACATGGGAAACCGGCACCTCGGCTTCGGGCCAGCGCGGGAATAGTCCGCCAAACAGACGACGACTTACCTCGCCGTGCAGGCGGCTGACGCCATTCACGGCCAGGCTGCCGCGAATGGCCAGATACGCCATATTGAAGGACTCGGAATCGTCATGCGGATCTAATCTTCCCAGCGCCAGCAGTTGTTGCAGAGAGATGCCCAGTTCCCGTTCGGCATAATCCCGGAAACGAGCAGCCATGAGTTCCGGTGGAAACCGATCAAATCCGGCAGCTACGGGAGTGTGAGTGGTGAAAAGGTTTCCGGCGCGAGTGGCGGCGAGTGCAATGTGAAACGGCTGCCCGGAATCTTCCATGAAACTCCGGGCCCGCTCCAGAACTGCGAAGGCGGCGTGACCCTCGTTAAGGTGGCAGACCTCCGGGCGAATTCCGAGAGCCCGCAGCAACCGCCAACCGCCGATGCCGAGGACGCGTTCCTGCTGGAGGCGAAGCTCGATGCCGCCGCCATACAACTCGCTTGTGATCCCGCGATGTTCGGGCAGGTTCTCCGGAGCGTTGGTATCGAGCAAATAGAGTCTGGTCTGGCCGACCAGAACTTCCCAGGTGCGAACGTGCAGCACGAATCCCGGCAATTGAACACGGATGCGGAGCCAGTCGCCGTTCGCATCCCGCAGCGGCCTGAGAGGCAGCTGACCGGGATCGTTGAAGGGACGGAGCGCGACCTGATTGCCGTCGGAGTCGATATGCTGGCGAAAGTAGCCCTGCTGGTACAGCAGTCCGACCGCGATGACAGGAACGCCCAGATCGTCTGCCGCTTTGAGCTGATCGCCCGCCACGTTTCCGAGTCCACCAGAGTAGAGCGGCAGAGCGTCGCTCAGCATGTACTCCATGCTGAAGTAAGCAACGGTGGTGAGGTGCGGTTCGGGCTGGAGTGTCCTGAACCACTTCGGCCTTTCATTGCGCTCGCGCGTTTCTTCGAGAACATGCTCCAGAGTTTGCCGGAATCGTTCATCGCGCAGCACCGAGTTCAATCGGGATTCCGGCGCGGTCTTCATCACCAGCCATGCATTATGAGTGAAGTTCCAGAGTTCGGGATCGAGGAGGCGCCAGAGCTCGTCGGCGGAGTGATTCCACGACCAACGAAGGTCCAGGGCCAACTCCGAGAGCGAGGATCGAAGGCTATCGGTATCCACTTGTTCCCGCAGTCCAGCAATCGCTACGCCATTGGTGGAGGCGGTATTTCAGGGCTTTCGCGGCGGAAATCGCGCGAAATAGCGCTTTGTATGCGCGACAACACGCATTTGGGGAGCGGTCAGTCCAAGACGTTCGAGAGCAGTTTTGCCCGGGTTACTCTCCCGGTCGCGCTGTAACAGCGTCCGGGAGGTCGGTGTCGGAGGAGGTATCGAAACCGTGTTTCTTCAGCTTGTAGCGAAGAGCATCTCTGCCAATACGTAAAGACCGCGCGGCCTTCGACTGGTTACCGTTCGCCTGTTCAAGCGCTTCGGCTATCAGGCGCTTTTCGTGGCTTTCCAAAGTGGACGGAGTCGCGGCCTGAACGGGCGCGGTGACGACTCTGTTCGTCGGGGATAGCAGGTATTCGGGAAGATCGCGAACGTCGATCGTCTCGCCGACCGCCATCATGCAGCCGTGACCAATTGCATTCTCCAGTTCCCGGACATTTCCCGGCCAGTCGTGCCGGGCGATGACGATCTCCGCCCGACGTGTGAGGCCGCGAATCTCCTTCCGAAACTGACGTGAGAACTTTTCGATGAAGTGCCGGGCCAGAAGCGGCAGGTCGTCTTTCCTTTCGGCAAGCGACGGCATCCGGATCTCAATCATGGAAAGGCGATAGAAAAGATCCTCGCGAAACGACTTGTCGACAATGGCCTGACGCAAATCCCGATGGGTCGCGGCAATGACCCGAACGTCTATACGGCGCGGCGTCAGAGAACCGACCCGCAGGACTTCCTGATTCTGAAGCGTCCGAAGAAGCTTGGCCTGGGTGCTCAGGGGCATATCACCGATTTCGTCGAGAAAGATGGTCCCTTTATCGGCATACTCGAACAACCCCATCTTGTCTTTTTCTGCGCCGGTAAACGCGCCGCGCATATGGCCGAAGAGCTCGCTTTCAAAGAGCGTTTCCACGACGGCGGAGCAGTTCAGGATGACGAAGCGGCCTTTCGACACGGGACTCAAACGGTGCAGAGCACTGGCTGCAAGCTCTTTGCCCGCGCCGGTTCCGCCTGTGATCAGCGCTGTCTTGTAATGGGGGGCGACACGGCGTATGCGGGCCGCCATTTCCACAAGGGCCGGGCTACGACCGATCATCCCTTCGAAACTGGAAGTTCTCAACAACTGATCTTCGAGATCGTGTGCACGCATCCGAACGCGCGCGTCGTTCAGCAAACCGGAGATGCGCTCTCGCAGCGCTGCGATCGATACCGGCTTTGTCAGGTAGTCCGATGCACCCTTGCGGATTGCCTCCAGGGCAGACTCCGGCGACGCGTGCCCTGTCATCAAAATGACTTCGATCGCAGGGTCAAAGGCGACGATTCGCTCAAGCACGTCCATACCGGTCAGGCCCGGCATCACAAGATCCGTGAGTACGATGGCGGGCGATTCCCGGAAGACGATATCCAGTCCTTCTTCCGGGTCCGCAGAAGTAAAGATCTTCACGTCTTCCGCGGCCAAAACGGTTGACAACAGCTCAAGGTTGGCCGTGCTGTCGTCGATAATTACAATGGAAATATTCGACATTTGGGTCTGCCCGTGGACAAGGGCGACTTTCGTCTGATCTCCCAGTGTAGGCCTCCGGGCAGAGCGAAATCAACAGCGGAAACATATAACCAGAAGAATCTTAACCGGCTTTACCGGATGCTGAAGAATTCTGGAAATCGCTTCCTTTATGCATGCATAGTATCGGCTTATACTGCCTTTCGGCAATCTGAGTCAGTCCGTATGCAGCCATTTCCCGCATGCCGCGGGAATGGCGGTCCGAGTGCGTCGTGGAGTTCCCGGTGACTCAATATTCCTGCAACGCAACCGTCATGGAATCAATGGCCAGCGGCGTCTCTTCCCTGAACCCGAACAACAAAAGTGTCGATCGCCGCATAGATAAAGTTGTTGCTCAAGATCCCGAACCTGCTCTTTTTCATGTGGTTAGCGGAAACCTTCAGGATGCACGCATCCTGGATTCGCATTACTATTACGGCTGAAGGCGTGGACCGCGCCGTTGTCAGGGCTCCCGATCAAAGCGATACGTGTGGGTTATTGCTGCTGCGTCGCCTCGCCGAAACGTGGGTTGATTGACGCACAAACCTAGTTAATTATTATAGGTACCCCAATTGACTTCATGGATATCTGGTTCAATTCCCGACAAGTCTGCCGATAAATCTCTTCGCTGGCGGAAAAGTCTTTCTCAAGCATCACGGAATTCGCGCTGAGTGCACGGAGAGCTTCCGCGAGCCTGTCGCAAAGCAGCCGTTCATGCGACATCGCTTCGTACCTGGCCTCCCGACACTCCTGCAGGCGTCGCGCTACAAGTAAAGTCCCACTGGCCGATTGATGTCTGAAGTCCGAGACATAGTTCACCAGCATGTTGTGTCCCGCTTCCAGCGTTTGAGCGGTGTCAGTCGAAAGGTTTCGCAGGCGCTCAGCCAGAGAACCGTGGGCCGACGTTGCAGGCACCTGGTTTTCGCGGTCCACCAGTATCTTATAGTCACTCGCCATGTCGCGGTAGGCCCGCTCCACGGCAGGAAACTGGTCACGATACTGGTTCGCCGAGTTGTTGAGTTCGGTAACCTGATCCGTCAGTCCATCGCCCTTCTGCGCTGAAGATTCTTTTGCCTGATCTTTTTGCAGGGCCTGATCGGCAGGCGAGGGGGCTGACAACAGCTTTTCGAAGCGCCACCTGATCTGGTCCCACTGGGTGACTCCCACGATGAAGAAAACCAGGGTGATCGCGGCTCCGGCAGTTCTCCACATCACGCCCGTGAAATCGGCATTGATCCCACGAATCCTGAAATGGGACTTGCATATCCGGCAGCGGTAAAGGCCTCCCTTTATACTCACCACGAAACTAAATTCCGGGGTATTGCTGGCCCGAACATCCACGGAGCCGCATTTTGGGCAGGTGACAGTTACGGGACCGAGGGATTGGGCCTCATCGTCGTTCGACTCGTGGTGAGACTTTCGCCTCTTCCAAACGCGGGTAGGTTTGTAATCCATCTACACAGACCGCAACAGCTTATTTCCGGCCAAGCCGGATTACGATACTGGAGCGGGAGACGGGAATCGGACCCGCAACCAACAGCTTGGAAGGCTGTGACTCTACCATTGAGTTACTCCCGCTCATGAGATGGGACTCAACCGCATTATAACAGCGTGTTCTAAACGGAGGCCATGACCCGGGTAAGAATCTCAATGGCTTCATCGACGTGCTGATCGTTAATGATATACGGCGGCAGGAAGCGCAGCACGGTGTCATGGGTGCAGTTCATCAGCAAGCCGTTCTGCATGGCGCGGGCGGTGATTTCTTTGCCCGGAATCTTCAGTTCGACTCCCAACATGAGACCGTATCCGCGTACTTCCCCGATGAAATCGAACCGCCTGGCCAATTCCTGCAATCGCGACTTGAAATAGCCGCCGACACTGCCGATATGCGGCAGCAGCCCGTCCAGAACATCGAAAAACTCCAGCGCGACACGGGCAGCGAGTGCGTTTCCACCAAACGTGGAGCCGTGCATGCCAGGCCGGATGGCCTGGGCGGCTCTTTCGTTAGCTGCGATGATCCCCAATGGAACACCGCAGGCTATTGGCTTGGCCGCTGTCATAATATCGGGCATGATCGGCGGATCAACCAGCTGGTAGCCGTAGTATTTGCCTGTTCTGCCGACCCCGCACTGGATTTCATCGAAACAAAGAAGCGCATCGAATTTGTCGGCCAGTTCCCTGGCCCGCCGGAGGAATGCGTGATCGACTGGATTCACCCCGCCTTCGCCCTGAATCCACTCGATGCAGATTCCGGCAGTCCGCTCCGTGACGGCCGCTTCGAGCGCCGCAATGTCATTTGACAAAACGAACCTGGCTCCTGGAAGGAGCGGCTCGAAGTCCTTCCGGTACTTAGGCTGCCCGGTAATGGAGAGGGCTCCCAGGCTGCGCCCGTGGAAAGAATTCTCCAGCGATACGATCTCGAATTTTTCGAGACTGATGGCATGGCCGTGCGCTTTCATCATCTTGAGAGCGCCTTCGATTGATTCGGTACCGCTGTTGGTAAAGAAGGTTCGGGCAAGACCGCTGGTTTCGGCAATTCGCTTTGCCAGCGGTCCCTGATACTCGTTATAAAAGAGATTCGAGGTGTGGATCAGGCGCGCAGCCTGATCCTGTATGGCCGCCACGATTCGCGGATGGTTTTGCCCGAGAGCATTGACGCCGATGCCGGCAATGAAATCCAGATAGCGTTTGCCGTTGACGTCCCACATATACGGACCGTCGCCGCGCGCGATGACGATCGGATGACGTGCGTAGTTCTGCAAAAGGTACTGCGCTTCAAGCTCGACGACATTGACGGGTTCCGACATTAATTCGATGATACAGGCGAGCCCGCGCTGCTCCGGCTGGTGGCGAAGACACCAGCCGCGTTGAGACCGGCTACCGCTATGTTTGTCATGGCCTGAACACCGGCCAGCCAGTTCGTTTTGTTCATTTGCCGGCCGACCTGATCAACTTCCCAGGCGGCCCCGGCTGCGCCGAGCACCAGGTTCAACTTCTGCTGGCCCGATTTCGGGAATGGAATGGCGGCCTCTACGGACTGCACGATCTGTAGAATCGCCGGAAAGGAATTGAATACTGCAAGTAAGTTCTTCATGCCCCGATAATAGAGAATGGGGTGGGGCCTCTTTGCCGTCAAGAATCGCAAGCCATTGAAAACATGCCAAATAGAGGCACAACTTTTTTGTCACCGGGATTTTCGGAAGGTTCGGATTTCAGTGTTTTGGGCGTTCACTGGTTCGATTTGCTAAAATGCGAATACGCCCGGTTAGCTCAGTTGGTAGAGCGCCAGTTTTGTAAACTGGATGTCGCTGGTTCAATCCCGGCACCGGGCTCCATCCTTTTTCAATCGCCTATCGCCCAAGCGAAAACAGCGGCGCAAATCAACAAAAAACAGCTAAAGAAACGGCACCGTAGGCTGGTCTCATCCGGAGCAACGACGTTTCTCGCACCATGCATCGCATGTCAAGTCGATGTGCGTTGTTTTAATCTCGTCTGGATCGCCCGCGCTGCATAAAAGCAGCGCTTATCCGGCATTCTAATTGCTGAAACGAGGTTTCGTGCTCTTACCCGTCCGGCAACGTTTTGAAAGTCATGCAATAAAGGATATCTCCGGATGTATCCGGCGGGAACTGCACGACAGCGGTCTGGCGTCCCGGTTGCGCCCCGGCGCGCGGGTTGCCATTGCAGTCGGCAGCCGCGGGATCACTGGTATTGCCGCCATCGTGCGAGAGGTTGCCGATTTCTGGACGGCTGGCGGATTCCGGCCATTCCTGGTACCAGCTATGGGCAGTCACGCCGGAGGAACAGCCGAAGGTCAGATGGACATGCTGGCTCACTTCGGGATCACCGAGGCGACGATGGCGTGCCCAATCGTCAGCAGCCTGGATGTAGTCTCGCCCGGACGATCAGGCCTGGGGATTGAAGCCTTCATTGGCCGCGATGCGTGGCTGAGCGATGGTATTTTCCTCATCGGGCGAATCAAGTGGCACACCAGCTTCGCGGGTCCTCTGGAAAGCGGCCTGACGAAAATGGCGGCGATCGGGCTGGGCAAGCTGGACGGCGCGAAAACGGCGCACTCTTATGCACGCCGGCATGGAATGGATCATGTGATCCGCTCAGTCGGCGAATACCTTTTTGATACGGGAAAGTTTTTGGGCGGACTGGGAATACTCGAAGATGCATCGCACCAGACGGCGAAGCTGGAGGTTCTGCCGGTTGAACGGCTGATTGCACGCGAAGAAGAGTTACTCAGAATGGTGAAAGCGTGGATGCCGCGGATTCCCGTGCCCGCTGTCGACGTGCTGATTGTGGATCAGATCGGCAAGAACATCAGCGGCACCGGCATGGATCTGAAGGTGGTCAATCGGGGAGTTCACGGGCAGTACAATCCGTGGCCGGAGACGCCGAAGGTGGAACGGATCTTTATCCGGAGCCTGTCAGAGGAGAGTTCCGGCAATGCCGTGGGCATGGGATTAGCAGATGTCATTCACGACGCGGTGCTGGAGCGAGTGGATGTTCATGCAGGCCGTCTGAATGCGATGACCTCGGGATCATTAGCCGCCGTGAGAACACCGCTGCATTTCTCATCGGATCGCGAGTGTCTGGACCTGGTGAGCGCCACGGTTGGAAAACTGGATCGAGCGGAAGTGACGATTGCATGGATCCGGAACACTATGGAGATGGAGACGCTGGCGCTCAGCGATAATCTGCGGACGCAGATCGCCGAAAACGCGCACTTGGAAATCACGGGCGCGGCCTTTCCGCTCGATTACGATATCGCAGGAAATCTGGACGTCACGCTGACCGGAGCGAGAGCGGATCAGGAGCCGAAATACTCGGCGTGCGCGCACATGCCTGGTGGCGGGTTGTAACGATATCATCTCCGGCTGGAACCTGGCCATCGCGGTGGCGTGCTTCCACCTTTATATGTATATGTCGCATACGCGCGGCGAGGCCCCGGGGAGCAGGCAGAAATACGGCAAAAACGGCATTTGACTGCGAATTTTGCAGCTCTGCCGACCGGGCTCGCGCCTTAATTGCTTCAATACCGCCGCGGCAAGCGAATTGCAAAGAGGCAAGGGTCCAACGTGAACAGCGACACAATCAGCTATGACCAGGTACTCGCGGAGTCAATTCCGGGCATTATCCCTGCGCGGGGTGAAAACCTACGCAGGCGGGATGCGGCTGACGGCACGGTGTTTTTCCGGGTGGAGAACGGATTCCGTTTCTCAAAAAACAGCCAGTTGTTTCGGAAGAGACGACTACACCGTCTGGCGCTTGATTTCGCGGCATTCTCGGGAGCGGCTGCGGTGATGGCGCGCGTTGTTCACCTTGTATCGAAAAAGTTGTGCGCGGCGCGGGCAGAAGAGCGGGTGGCGGGAAACCTGGATGTATTTGCCGAGTCTTTTACCGAATTCGGCTGCTGGGCGGACGACATCCGGCGCGAATGCAGCGGCCAGGACGCAATGGGCGCCTTGCCGGGCGCGGCCGAACTCAATGCGCTCTACTCGCCGAACGATCGGAGATTTGTCTGTATCCGGGTTCTGCGGCACGACCACACTATCGGGTGGGCGGTGCTGCTGAATGAGAAAATGCGCGCAAACCGGCTCCTGGGCGATATGCACATCGGCTGCATCGTGGACTGCATGGCCCTGCCAGGGGAACAGAGCGCGGTCATTGAGGAAGCGACGCGACTGCTGCGGAGACGCGGCGTGGATCTGATTGCGACGAAGCAAAGCGATGGCTGGTGGCGGAAAGCCTGCGGCATGGCCGGATTCATAAAAGCGCCTGTGGACCGCCTGGCGAACGCGTTGACTGAATACTGCGGATCGATCGCAACGCCGGAGACGACTCCATTCCAAAGCTGAATCCCTCGCATCCCGGCCGGAGAACCGTTAGTGCGTGCGGAGGCAAATGAACATTATCGGAATCAGCGGACTTGAGAACTCCGTCGCGTTCAAGAAAGAACACTGGCCGGGTCTCGATGAGCGCGAATACAGGATTTCTCAGGGACACGATTCGGCCGCCGCGCTGGTGATAGACGGCGTGTGTGTGGCGGCCGCCGCAGAGGAAAGATTCAACCGCAAAAAACATTGCGCGGGATTCCCCGTGCAGGCAATTGAATACTGCCTGAAAGAGGCCGGGCTCGAACTGAACGAGGTGGACGAACTCGCGCATGGATTCGACTACTCGCCGTACGCACGTCTTTACTCGACAGGGATACTTTCAGCCGGCAGATACAGTGAGGTCTATTCCCGGGACGCGCTGCTCGGACTGGTGCGGAATAAATTGCCGGGCTATCCGGAAGATCGCGTATTTCAGGTGGGGCACCACGAGGCCCATGCAGCGAGTGCGGCCTGCACATCCGGTTGGGACGACTGCCTGACGGTTGTAGTCGACGGCATGGGGGAAGCGGAGAGTGCTTCGGTGTACCGCGCACGAGACGGTAAGCTCGACCGATTGCGCTGGGTGCCAGTGCACGACTCGATCGGGATTCTGTATTCGCTCATTACTCTCCATCTGGGGTTCGACTTCAATTCCGATGAGTACAAAATTATGGGGCTGGCGCCGTACGGAGATCCGGCACGCTTTCGCGCGTTCTTCCGGGATACCGTACTTTTCGACGCGGACGGCTCTTTCCGAATTCCCATCCTGAGCATCAACCGCACGCCCGGGGAAAGGGAAAACTATCTGGCGACGCGGCGGCATCTCGCGGACCAACTGATGCCCGCGCGGGATCCGGACAGCGAAATTACTCAGGAGCATCGGGATCTGGCTGCCTCGCTACAGGAGTGCCTGGACCAGACCATCCTCCACTTGTGCGGGTCCTATGCCCGGAGCACAGGCCAGCGGCGGCTCGCGATGGCGGGCGGTGTGGCGTTGAACTGTACAGCGAACGGACACCTGATGCGATCCGGCATGTTCGACGAAATCTATATTCAGCCGGCGGCTGCGGATGACGGCACGTCGCTGGGAGCTGCACTGGCCCGCGCGATGAAGGCGGGCGAAGTGAGGAATAGCCGTTTTCCTGTTCCTTACCTGGGACCCGGTTACGGCAGCGACAGAATTGAAGCCGCATTCGCGAAGTTCAAAGAGTCGATTACCGTCGAACGTTTCGCCGATCTGGAGCAGACTTGCGCGAAAGCGGCGAGCCTGATTGCGCAGGGGCATGTGCTCGCGTGGTTCCGGGGAAGGATGGAATTCGGGCCACGAGCGCTGGGCAATCGAAGTATCATCGCAGATCCGGGACGCCCGGAGATGCGGGACCGCGTCAATGCCATGGTCAAGATGAGGGAAGGCTTCCGCCCCTTTGCGCCCGCCGTCTCAATTGAACAGGTGCACACCTGGTTTGAGGTCACGCCAGGAACCGAACTGCCGTATATGATCGTGACCGTGGACGTCCGCGAAGAGTTCCGCGACGAATTACCCGCCATTACGCACGTCAATGGCTCGGCACGCGTGCAAACTGTGTCGGCGGAGAGTAACTGCGCATTTCATACTCTGCTGAAGGCTGTTGGAACTACCACGGGGCGGCAGATGGTGCTGAATACCAGCTTCAATGTAAAAGGCCAGCCGATCGTAAATACGCCGGAGGAAGCTATCGAAACCTTTCTCGGGACCGGCATCGACTTCCTGTTCCTTGATAATGCGATGGTGTCGCGGCGATGTTGCAGCAAGCGGGTGTAATAGTACCGCACGTTCCACCAAGTGGTAATTTCCGTAACATCGCCGGGCACTTAGTAGACTCACTGTTCTCTTTCAGGAAGATTCCACAATTGTCGGCGAGGGTTCGAGGCAATATTTGCACACTTCAGACTCTGGCATCACACTTGCCCTTGTGCGAACGGAGGCTATTCCACAGATGACGACTCGTTTGCTATTGCTCGCGACCCTGATCACCACGGCAGGGGTCGCAGCCCCCCTGAAGGTGGTATTTACAGGTAATGCCACGGGGACTATAGGGACCACGGCATTCGCTAACCAACCGTTTAACATGACCTTTTCTTCCGATACCGCTAGCGTGACGCACGGAACTGTGTGTTGCGCCGAAGACTATACGACGCCGCCCGGAACGGCAGCTACCTTTTCCGTTGGCAGCACGCTCTCGGGTACTTTGACCGACGATCAGGCGGTATTCGCGCACGGATCGGAGCAAACCCTCGGTATCTGGCACTACAATGATCCCGACTGGCTAACAATAGGTAACCCAGCCTTCTCGACTTACACGTTGGCGGCGAGCATCGGTCCCATCAGCGGGACGACATTTACGTTTCCGACGGCCCGAGTTATGAAGTCGTCGGCCGGGGATGTCATTTTCGCCTCCGTCAGCGGCGTATCCGTGACGGTAACAGTCAGCAGCCCGACGACTCTGCAGCCCGTGATCAGTTCGATGGGCACAGCTTACAGTACCGGAATGGCCCAGAATACGTGGATTGCTATTGTCGGCGACAATCTGGTGCCCGCGGGTGTTCCGGCCAGTGGCTTCGACTGGAGCGCGTCACCGTCGTTCTCTACCGGCAAACTGCCAACATCTTTGTATGGCGTCACGGTAACCGTCAACGGCAAACCGGGCTATGTGTATTTTTTCTGTAGCGGCGCCACTCCGTCGTCAATTTGCCCGAAAGATCAGATTAATGTGCTTACACCGCTCGATTCGACCACCGGGCCGATTCAGGTAACGGTTTCGAACGGGACCTTATCCAGCGCCGCAGTGACAGCCACTGAAAGTACGGTTTCACCGGCGATGCTGTTGTTCAAATCCAACTACGTCACCGCCACGCACTCTGATTTCAGGCTCCTGGGACCGACGACCCTGTATCCCGGGTTCTCCACGCCAGCGTCGGTAGGGGAAACCGTAGTATTGTGGACAATCGGATTCGGCCTGCCGACGACAACGTTGACCCAGGGTTCTTCTACGCAGACCGGGTCGCTTGCAACCATGCCGACCTGCCTGATCAACAACGCTGCGGCGACGGTGACGTTTGCCGGACTCGTGCAGGCAGGCTTGTATCAGCTGAACGTGGTAATTCCGAACGGAGCTGTTAACGGAGACAATTCGATAAGTTGCACTTACGGTGGGGCAAGTACGCAGAATGGCCTGAAAATCGCGGTTGCGCGGTAATGCGCTGTTCTGTCGTTCAATGCGGCGCCGCGTGTCCCAGCCCATACCGGCGAGTGGGCACGCGGTTTTGCGCGTGTTGTTGCGCACGCAATGAGTGTGAAAATCCCCGCAGTTCAGGAATTGCAGAGGTGCCGAAGTGCCCATAAGAAGGCCAAGGGTGCCGACCATGGGCCCCGGGTATTCCTGTATGGTCTATTTACGGTTGCTGCGATTCAGCGCGGACGTGCGCCGGAGCAGATTTGTGGATGTGGACTCAATCTTGCAGTAGGGACCCAATGGAGGAGCTCAGATGGTGGCGACGCTCACAGTAGCGAAACCAGTGGCGAAGGCGATTCAACCAGACATGCTCTGCCCGGGCGGCAAAGTCTTCTCCACCTGCCCATCGAGTTCGGGGCAGAAAGATTTCCGGACGTATAAAAAGACGGTGATTCGCGCCGCTCAATGGAGTGAGGATGCGGGCTGCAACGGGATGTTGGTCTATACCGATAACTCGATGCTTGACCCGTGGGTCGTGGCCCAAACAATTCTTGACAACACCTTCCATCTGAGTCCTTTGGTCGCAATCCAGCCGGTCTATATGCACCCTTACAGCGCGGCGAAGATGGTTGCATCGCTATCTGGAATGCACGAACGGCGTATTCACCTGAATATGGTGGCCGGCGGGTTCAGAAACGACCTGTTGGCGTTGAGCGACCCTACTCCGCACGATGAGCGGTATGAGCGTCTGATCGAGTATGCCACGATTATGCTCGCGCTGCTGCGGGATCCATCGCCGCTGACATTCAAAGGGCGCTTTTATCAAGTCACGAATCTCGTATTGACGCCGTCTCTGCCTCCCGAACTGATGCCGGACGTCCTGATATCGGGATCGTCGCCCGCTGGCGTTGCAGCGGCGGAGGCCATCGGCGCGATTCCGGTGCAGTACCCGGAGCCCCCGGAAAGCTATATCGATGCCCGAAAGGGAGTCCAGCATGGATGCGGTTTGCGAATCGGGATTATCGCCCGCCCTGAAACAGAGAAAGCCTGGCAAGTGGCCTATGAGCGGTTTCCTGAGGATCGGGCGGGACAGATCACGCACCAACTCGCGATGAAGATTTCCGATTCTGTGTGGCATCACCGTTTGTCCGAGATTGGTCGGGCGGAGGGCTCCGATAGCGCCGGCGTCAGAGCCGCTAACCGAAAACCCTATTGGCTCGGGCCGTATGAGAATTACAAAACGTTCTGTCCTTACCTGGTAGGCAGTTACGACTCAGTGGCGGATGCTTTGTCCGGGTACCTGGCGGCCGGCTACAAAACTTTCATTCTGGATATCCCCGCCTGTGAAGAAGAATTCGAACACACGCGAACAGCATTCCACAGAGCATCGCGCGAGGTCGCCGAATGACCGAGCAGGTGGCCCCGGAAGGGGTGTCTACCGCAGTGCCCGATCTGGATCCGAGGCCCGCGATTCGGCAGTTGATGGCGGATAAGCTCGGCATCAGAGTCGACTCCGACGAAACCGACTTGCTGCAGGAAGGCGCGCTCGATTCCGTTGCGTTGGTTAACCTGATCCTGCATCTTGAACAGCGCTTCTCGATTCGAATCGAACTTGCCGAACTGGAGATCGACGACCTGCGCTCCGTGTGCTCGATCGCGAACCTGATTCGCAGCCTTCAGGACGACGATTCCGGAAGCGATATTCTGCTGGCGCATGCGACAGGCATCACTCTATGACTGCACAGCAGCCCGCGACTGCACAGCAGGTTCGACGTGCAGTGTGCCGGATTGAGCCCTACACGCTGGAGCATTGCAGTGCGGTGGCGGCGTTCAACCGGCGGATAAAGCCTGCCGGCCTGCCGTTTCGTCTTCCCGACACTCCTACCCCGGACTGGTTGCCCAGAATCGGGGACGAAAAGCTGTATCAGGAGGTCTTTCTTGCGGTCGAAGACGGGGATGTGCGCGGCGCATACACCATCAAGCATCAGGAGTTTGCCATTGGCGAGCGAATCCACGAAGTCGCTTTGTACAGGACGCCTGTCACGGAGGCAGTTGTCAATTCGCGTTATAGTGCCGTCACTGCCCAACTGATTCGCGAGGCCGCGCGAACGCAGCCGTTGCCGTTCGCGATGAGTGCCGGCGGGTTTGATGAAACCTTCATGAGCATGATCCAGACGATGGGTTGGCGCATGTGGGAAATACCTTTTTATTTCAAGGTGCTGAATGGGTTTCAGTTCCTGCGGAATACGCGATACCTCAGGACTTCCCGTTTGCGAAGACTTCTATGCAATGCGGTGGCTTACTCAGGAATCGGCTGGATGGCCGCCCGCAGTCTGGATTCACTGCTGACCGCGCGGGATTCAACTTCAGATATCGAATGCACCGAAGGCTTTGGCGCGTGGGCGGACGATCTTTGGCACGCCAGCCGAAAAGATTATTCGATGGCGGCGGTACGCGATTCCGCGGTGCTCAATCTGCTGTATCCGGCGAACGACCCGAGGTTTATCCGGATTAAGGTGACTCGGAGGGAGAGGATACTCGGCTGGGCGGTGCTGCTGAATTCGAAAATGCACAACTCGCCTCAGTTCGGCAATCTGCGCGTGGGTTCAATTGTGGATTGTCTGGCCGGCGCGCGCGATGCAGCGGCCGTTATCAGAGCGGCCACGGATTATCTTACCGGCAGGCACGTGGATCTGATGATTTCAAATCAAAGCCATCGGGCGTGGCGGGAAGCACTTCGGCGCGCCGGTTTCCTGCCTGGACCGTCGGAGTTTTATTTTGTTCCTTCGCGTCAATTGACACGGCTGTTGAACGACGTGGACCCCTCGTCAGGGGGATTTCATCTCAACCGGGGAGATGGAGAAGGTCCCACCGGGCTATAGACGTGGCGGTTAAGCTACTGCGGCCTGGGTCCTGGGCAGCGCCGCGGCGACGCCCGCCGGCCGCCTCAGGGCGTGCCATTCTTTGATCCACCACGGCTGAAGGCCTACGGACTGCAGCACGTCAGCGACGCGTTCGGGATGTCCGAGATCGTTCCAGCCGATGTCGCCCATGTGCATGACGCTGAGACGATCCGGTTGGGTAGCAAGGATGTCGCGCGAAAAATCCGATTGGGCAATGCGATTGTAGATCCAGTCCTGCACGTTCACTTCTGCGCCACTCCAGAGATGGCCGGAGGGAAACGCCCTCAGGAGACCGGTTCGCGCGGCGCCCACCAGAGCCAGAAAATCACAGACCCGCCCTACCATGACGAAAGTATTCCAGAGCGCTTTGCGGTCAAAGAGAAACCGGGCGGCGTCGGGCGAAGGCTTTTCGCAAAAACGGCGAACACGGTAGCGACTAAGGCCTTGAGCGGGCAAAGGTTCGCCCGGCTCAATCCAGCCATACTCGGTTTGGGCATCGCGTGGCTCGCTTCCAAGCAGAACGACGGAACCGGAATGGCGCTGAACCGATTCAAAAGCGGTCTCCAGTGCACTGGTGAAACCGTTCTCATCGGAGTAATGATGATCGCTGGGCAGAATCGCTACGAGAGCCTGGTCGTTTTGCTGAGCGATGCTCATAAGGGAATAGACAATTGGCGGCGCGGTGCCTTTATTCGAAGGCTGCACAATGCGCTGGGATGGCCGAATTCCGGACTCCCGGAGGTAAAAAGGGCGATGCGATGCGGTCAGAGCGAAAAGAATTTGTTCGGCCGGAACGCTTCGTTCGGCTCGCTTGCGGGTTTTTTCAAGCAAACTATCGGCACCGACCAGCGCGCAAAACTGTTTTGGCCTGTCGTCGCCCGCGATGACTCTGGTCATGGGCAAAAGGCGTTTCCCATCGCCGCCTGCGAGCACGACCGCCCAGCGCTTGTCGTGAGCCGGACCAGATGCCGGCGTCGACGGACTGAAGCAGGACGGCATAACGGTTTCGTGGACTAACGTCATAAAAGCGCTCCCAGAGTAAGCAAATAAAGGACCACCGACACACGTCCGGCGGCATGGGCAGAATGCGATAGTTTTAAGTTAGTCCGATATCAGAGGATGGCGAACTGGGACAACTGCTAGGAAGCGACCCTACTAGTTATAAAAAGTCCTATTGGGAATGTGCGAATCGCACACTTACGCTCCGGGCGAGGTAACGATCTGATATCCAAGGAGGCGTTCGGCCTCTTCAATACCCCCCTGCAGGTCGCCGACAGTTTTCATTTTCGTCAGATCGACGCCAATGGTCACCAAAGTCTGCGCTATCTCGGACGATAAGCCGGTAACGATCACAGTGGCTCCCATCAGGCGCGATGCATCCACGGTCTGTACAAGGTGATTTGCCACTCCTGAATCGACGGAAGGAACACCCGTGATATCGATGACCACAACTTTGGCGCGGTTACCCCGGATTCCTCTTAGTAACTGCTCGGTAAGCTGCCGAGCCCGCTGGGGGTCGATCACGCCGATAATCGGAAGAATCAGCAGCCGTTCGCGCACCTGCAGGACGGGAGTCGAGAGTTCCCGAATCGCCTCCTGCTGCTGGCGGATAATTCGCTCGCGTTCCTGCACGAAGCTGACACCGACTGTATTGGCAATGCGATTGGCAGCAGGCTCGTACGCGTCGAGAACCTGATTCAGCATGGCAAGATCGGTCTGATACTTCTTGAACAAAGACCGGGCGAGGACGTCGCGCAGCAACAATACGATGCCCAGCACCTCATGGGTTTCCACTCCGCGCGGAATAATACGTTCGGAAAGATCGCGGGCATATTCCTGAAGTGCTTCCACGCTGCCGGTCTCAAGAACCGCAACGTAGTTGTCGTACACCGCGGTAGCTTCGACAAACACTTCCTCGCGTGTCATTGCGGTGAGGAGCCTGGATTCAGTGATTCGCCGGGCCCATTCTTCGCGCAACCGTGTGCGGTTCTGACGCAGATGCGAAACCAATTCGGTGAGAAGCGCTTGCGTCGAATCGGTGGTTGGGGACAGGGTGAATTCGATCCCTTTCCGGCTGCGGTCCTTCATCGGCATATGTTTCACGGGCATATGTACCGTCTCCTGTTCCGATGATCTGTGATGGCGGTGGGCTGAACTGTACGATTCATCGCGTTGAAATTGCGTTCGGGTATGGAATGCTTCGGAAATTGACTCGCGAGAGATGTCGGCACGGCCTTCGCTGACAATGCACGCGAGTGACCGCAGATTGGTTGGCGTGTGTTTTCAATCATTAAGGGGAGGTTCCCCGAAACAGAAATGCTCATTTGCTCCATCCGAGGTACCGCACCACGAGGACCAATCCGTCATCGCGGCCGGTGGAGTATTTGGCGCAAAGGCGAGCCGCCAGTTCGCGCGGCGGGGTTTCGGAATCGAGATCGCGGACAAAATCGGGGTGAATCCCGTCGGTAGCCAGAGCTACCGTATCCCCCCGTGATACGGGCAGCACTGCCGGTTTCAGGAGAGGCAGCCTGTATCCCACAATGCCGCCACGCAGTGCAATGCCTTCACTCGCGCTGTTCTCTCGCCGCGGCTCATCGGTGACGCAACCCTGGGAAGACCGACGACGGAGCATGCCAGCTACATTGCCTACCCCGAGCCACATCATTTCGTTCCGATAGCCATCAAACGACACTAGGCTCATGACCGCTCCTCGTGTGCCTTTCAGCCGCTGATGACACGCGCGCAGAAGGGAGATAATCCCTTCTCCCGCAAAATCTTTCAGAGTGGAAACGGCTATCCGGGCCGCTGCCGCAGCCTCAGACCCATGGCCGGCACCATCCACCGCAGCCACCAGAGCGCCGCGACTGACCGACTGGACTACGTGCATGTCGCCGGACTCGGTTTCACCGGGAGGGAGACATCCGCAGACACCCCACTCGATCAGGGACGATCGCGACCTCTGCAGCAATGATCGGATCACGCGAGCCACTTCCTCATCTTCACGGTAGTACCGCGTCCCACGCGGGATGCAATGTCGAACTCATCCATCAGTCTGCGAGCTCCCGGCAGGCCCATGCCAAGCCCGCGCGAGGTTGTAAACCCGGCCTCAAGCGCCTGGGTGATATCGGCGATACCCGGGCCTTCATCCAGGAAAATGATTTCAACGCCCTTTCTCCGGCCACCGTCGATTGCGGAAATGAGCACCTCGCCGGCGCGCGCATATTCGATGATATTGCGGGCTATTTCGGAGACAGCCGTGGCAATCAGGACCTGATCGATACCCGAAAACCCGACACGATTCGCGACTTCCCGGCTGGCGGCCCGCGCCTCGACAACGTCTACATCCGACCGGATCGGAATATGCCTGGTTACTGCCGCCATAGGTGCTCCGGCTTAAGCCGGGAGAGCGCCCATCAACTCGAGTCCTTCCTCAAGGTCGAGGGCGGTGTGGACATCGCCCAATTCCAGCCCGAGTTGGACCATGGCGAATGCAACTTCGGGCTGAATCCCGACAATTACGGTTCTCGCCCCCCGCAATCGAACGGACTGTGCCAGATCGCGTAGTGTGCGGGTGGCAAAAGAATCCATGACATCAAGGACGGTGACGTCGACAATGACGCCCTTCGAACGGTATTTACCGACCCGGGAGGCGAGATCGTCACGCAGCTGAACGAGGTCTTCATCAGCGAGGGCGGATTGAATCGATGCGATGAGGTAATTTCCTTGTTTGAGAATCGGCACTCTCATGACTCGCCTTTGTCGCGCACGTATCCAACAGCCGACTTTACTCTCTACTGAAGCGTCAACCACGGTAAGCAACTCACCGGCCAGAATTCTTCGCGCCTTCCACAGCCGATTCACCCGCATGGCCTCGCCAGGGGGGTTTAGGGTTAAAAATCAGGTATTTCCCCCTGCCGTTCCGATACTGATTTGGCTAAACTGTATTAAAACCCACCAGCACGAAAACGTGTCGCTCCGACTCAGTTCCGGGTCGCAAAAGTGAGGTTTACGAGGAGGTCACATCAGTATTCAGTGCGAAGGCGCCACTTCCGGAGGGGAGTCCGGCGATCCATATATTCACGCGGCATTGAATCTGGTGGGCGTTTCAGCACGAACGACACTAAACTGTGACGATGTAGCAGTAGTCGGTTGGGATAATGCGCGACAGCAGTTCTTCACGGTCCCCGCGAGTGACAATGCGGCAGCCGCACTGTGGGAGAGTATCGCCGGCCATCCGGGTGTCATTCGTGCACTAAAGTGCGGTGAGGATGTAACTTTTTCCGGCCGGATGCTGATTCCGATAAGGGAGCACGGGTGGCTGGAGGGCTGCTTGTGCGTCGCCGATGCAAGTACGATTGATGACACTGCGCGAAAGAAACTGCGACGGATCTGTCAATTCGGAGCCGTGACTCTGTCGGGATTGCGTGAACGCGCGCAGGCTATGCATGCAATTTCAACGGCAACGCGCGATATGGGGATGCCTTTGACGGCTGCGCGCGGTTTTGTGCGTATGGCGTTGGAAGATCTGCCCGTCATTCCGAGTCAGCATCTTTGTTCCGCGTTGAAAAATATAGACGTTCTTCGGGAGATTGCAGTTGGTCTACAGCATGCTGGACCAGAAGTGTGACGAAACCGAGTTTGTTGGTAGTGGATGACGACGATGCTTTCCGCGCATATCTGGGAACATTTCTTACGTCCCGCGGCTATGAAGTAGAAACTGCGATTTCAGGTGAACGCGCGATCGCCAGATTAAGAGCTTCGAGTCAGCCTTCGGTGTTGATTCTTGACTTAATGATGCCTCGGGTCGGAGGCCTGGAAGTATTGGAGGAGATGGCACGTTCGCGCCGAACCGTCCCGACTATTGTGCTGTCGGGAATGGGTCAGGTCAACATGGTCGTGAAGGCCATGCGGCTCGGCGCCAGCGATTATCTGGTCAAACCGTTCGGAGAAGACGACCTCGAACGTGCCGTCCAGAGCGCACTGGAAGAATGCCAGTCCGCCGGTGCTGCCGTTTTGCCAAATTCAGGTCCGCGCGAAGTTATTTCCGCCAACCCGAGAATGATCAGAATGCGCGAGCTTGCCGCGCAGGTGGCGGACACGGACGTCCCGGTATTGATTCTGGGCGAATCCGGAGTTGGAAAAGAAGTAATGGCCCGGCATATTCACTATTCATCGGCGCGCCGCACGGAGCCTCTTCTCAAAGTCAATTGTGCCGCGCTGCCTGCGGAATTACTCGAATCCGAGCTCTTCGGATACGAGCGCGGCGCGTTCACCGGCGCTCTCCGCGAAAAGCCGGGTAAGTTCGAATTGGCGGGACGCGGCACGATTTTTCTCGATGAAATAGGCGAGATGAGTCCGTTGCTGCAGGCCAAGTTGTTGCACGTCCTTCAGGATGGCGAGTATACGCGGTTGGGCGGCGTGAAACCAATGTCGTCAACGGCGCGAGTACTGGCTGCAACCAATCAGCGTCTGGAAGATTGTGTGGCCGACGGTACATTTCGCGAAGACCTTTATTACCGTCTCAACGTGATTCGCCTGGAGATTCCTCCTCTGCGCGAAAGACGTGAAGATATTGCACCTCTGTGCAACTTTTTGATTGGCGTGTACAGCACGCGTTATAAACGGCCACTCCGCGAAATGCCGCCCGAACTGATGGAGGCGGTGGAAAGTTATTCGTGGCCCGGAAACGTTCGGCAGCTGGAGAACATCGTCAAGCGCTTTGTCATATTGCCGGACGTGGAACTTGCGCTGGCCGATCTCACGGAACCCGAGCACGCAAATGCGGCCGAAGAATCAGAAGAGCCGGAGATTCAGTCGGCCGCAGAGCCCCAACGCGATCTCGGCTCGCTCAAGAAGCTCTCATCTCAGGCGGCGGAGCGTGTGGAAAGAGAAATGGTGCTGCGGACTCTGAACGAGGTCAACTGGAACCGGAAGCAGGCAGCGCGAAAGCTTTCCATCAGTTACAAGGCTCTCCTCAACAAGATCAAGAGATGGCAGATCGGTGGCGGGGCCAGAAGCGCCGCGGGATAACCTGCGCAATCGCGTCGGCGATCGCCGGAATCCGGACTGCGCGGCTCAGGCTTCTATAAGCTTCTTTCTGATCGCATAGCGGATCAGTTCGGAGCGATCATGCAGTTCCAGTTTGCGCATGATATTGGCTTTGTGAGCATCCACCGTTTTGACGCTCAGATTCAGTCTCTGTGCGATTTCCTTGAGCGCCTCACCACCGGCAAGCAATACGAGAATCTCACGCTCCCGATCGCTCAGCAAGTCGTATTTCGTCTGGGCTCTGTCCGCACTCACCTTATAAGCGTTGACTACGCCCTTCAGAACTTTCGGGCTAAGGTAACGTTCTCCTCGTCCCACTGCGAGCGTGGCATATACGAGTTGTGACGGAGGCGCGTCCTTGAGAATGTAGCCGGCAGCGCCTTCCATAAGACAACGCGTTACCAGGTCCTCATCGTCGTGAATTGTGAGGATCAGAATCTGGATATCCGGCAGCACCCGATGAATCCTTTTGGTGGCGTCAAAGCCCTTCAGCAAAGGCATCGATATGTCCATGAGGACAACATCCGGACGTAGTGCTTTCGCCATTTCGACGGCCTGCAAACCGTCGAACGCCTCGCCGACGATTTCTATTTCCGGCTGCGCCGAGAGTATTGCTTTCACTCCCTCGCGGAATAATGAATGATCGTCACAAATGAGAACTCTGAGTACGGGGTTCACTGGGCACCTGCTCCGGTTAATGGCAAATCCACTTCAATTCTGGTTCCACGGCGGCCACCCAGCGGGCTGACCGGCCATGATTGCACGTGAACCTTCCCTCCCAGAACTGCAATTCGTTCGCGCATCGCGGTCAACCCGAAGCGCTGTTTGTTTCTGGCCTCCGCCATGTCGAAGCCGGTACCGTCATCCTCGATCGTCATCATCAATTGACTATTCTTCAGGCACGCGAAGGCAAGAATGACATGTTTGGCACGGGCGTGGCGCAATACGTTCGATAGCGCACCCTGCAGCACCCGGTACAACGCCGTCTGGTGAGACATTGCGATCTGCGGCGGCATATCCCCCTCCCTCACAGTTACTTCGATTCCAGTGCTGGCACTAAACTGACGGGCGTACAGCCGGATGGCCGGCAGAAAGCCCAGATCGTCGAAGACAGCAGGTCCGAGATCCATCACCAAACGCCGCACCGAATCAATTGCACGGCCGATCAATTCGAGAGCATCATTCAGCCGTGGCGTCAGCAGAGAGAGCTTGTTCAGGCCGACGTCAGCCGCAATCAATTCGAGTCGAAGCTTCAGAACCACCAGTTCATGTCCGATTTCGTCGTGCAAATCGTGCGATAACCGGCGGCGTTCCCTTTCATACACTCCGGTGACATAAGAAGATGTGCCGTGCAGACGATGCTCCGCGTCTTTGAGGCGCGCTTCCATAGTATGCGCCCGTGCTTCCCAGTGGCGAGCGTATCCGACCACCAGTATGTCGCGAGCCAATAAACTCATGCGAAGGAAACCGAGGGCGGACTTTGGATCTTCTTTGCCAATCAGTCGCAGTGCCTCATCCTGCAATGCGTTGAGACACGATAAGACACCGTAAACAGCTATCTCGCGTCGAGCCAGGTCGTCACCGATTTTTTCGATATCATCCTGAAACTCGCGAAAACCCATGCGGGGAACGCGTTGCACTGCATTCCACAGGGCGGCTTCCGATCTCTCGTCATCCATGTGGCCCCAAAGACTGTGCAACTCCTGTGTCCACGAAGCAAGCAGGGCAGCCTCGTTGTGTCGCAGAACTTTTATAGCCTCAGCGAAATCCTTCCGCGCGTCGGCGAACGCGCGTGCGCTGCCAGTGCGATTTCCGTGGTCGCGGTTGACCAGACGACGCGCGGCGGTCCGTGTTTTGTTTGCAGAAACCTGATTTCGTGGCAACCCATACGGTTGCCTGCAATGGATCTGCCAATCGAATACAGTTACCGCATCTGCCAATTGCTGCCAGCCGGATGCCACCTCCACGGCCAGATAGAGACTTCCAGTACCACTCTCAAGCCTGCTTTTACCTGCACGTCGCAAATAGCCGCAGTAACCATTAAGAAGAACCACGGACAACTGTTGTGGCATCAACCTTGCTTACCCTTCAACGTGTAACGGTGTAGGGAGTTCCCGGGACGTGAGGCTGCGTCGCTGTCGCCAAATCGCGTTTCTGGGACAGGGGCATTAGAAGGCCGCTCAACAGTTGCTGATCGAAAACGGGTCCGAAACTTTAATGCAAATCCATGTGCGCGGCCATGAATGTGGCGCGCGAAGACCGGTCATTGCCTCAGGAATAAAGCAACTGCACAAGAGGAAGCTATGTATAAAAGACGCCTGATCGCCGCCATGTTTTTCTGCGCCACGTCCGTGCTGTTGCCGGCTGCGACGGACGCTCCCCCCACTTATGTTCTGGGCCCCGGCGATGAAGTTACTATCTGGGCTCTCGGCGCCGAAGAGATCACTTCGCACCCGTACCGCGTGGATCTCACCGGTTACCTCGACGTCCCGCTCGCAGGTCATATCAAGGCCGATGGGCTGACGGTCGACCAGGTTCGCGCGGAGTTAGTCAAGCAGCTCTCGACTCAGATCAAGAAGCCGCAGGTGACGGTGAGCGTAACTGAACTTCGGAGTCAGCCTGTCTCCGTGATGGGCGCCGTAAACAAGCCCGGCGTTTATCAACTCCAGGGTCAGAAGACATTACTGGAAGTGCTTTCCCTGGCCGAAGGAGTTAAGAGCGACGCAGGCAACTCTGTACGTATTTCCCGGCAATTGGATCAGGGGCCTCTCCCCTTGCCCGGCGCGACCAAAGACGCTTCGGGTCAGGCCTACATCGCTGAAACCGGCCTGAGGGACGTTCTCGACAGCAAGAACGCTTCGAGCGCGCTGATCGTGAAACCACGCGATGTCATCACGATCGCACAGGGGGAAACAATTTATGTGATTGGCGACGTCCACAAGCAGGGTGGCTTCGCCCTGGGGCAGAAGGAACAGATTACGGTGCTCCAGGCTTTATCGCTGGCAGAAGGCCCGTCGCCGGCCGCCAAACTGAGCGAGGCGCGGATTCTGCGGGAGTCCGGAGATCCGAATAAGCGCGCCGATATCCCGGTGGACATCGCGAAAATTCTCAAAGGCAAAGCTCCGAACGTCCAGCTACGGGTCGGAGACATGCTCTATGTTCCGGACAGCAGAACCAAGAACGTTGCCCTTCGAGCGGCGGAAGCGGCATTGAGCATCGGTACGGGCGTCGCAATCTGGCGCATTCCTTAAGGTCAATCACTATGAGCGATACGAAAAAATCAGCCACTTCACAGCCGGCCCTTATTCTGGCTGGCCGACGGCAGCCGCTCACGCGGCGCGGTCTCTACGGAGGAGGAGCTGGACGCGCCAACTCCGATCCCGATACCGTGTCCAACGCCTGGCACGCCGTTCAGCGGGGGAAGTTCATCATTCTCGGCTGCGTCGCGGCCGGTTTGCTGCTCGCTGTCGTCGTCAGCGGCCTGCAGACACCCATGTATCAGGCAAAGACAATTCTCGAACTGCGCGACCCTGGGCACAATGTATCGCCGTTTGTCCCGTCCACAGCTTCCACGGAAGCCGCTGCCGATTCAGCCATCGTGACTCAGGTGACTTTGCTTCACAGCGAGCCTTTGCTGCGCAGCGTAGTGGAAAAGCTCAATCTCGATAAGAAGCGTGGATTCGCGCCCGCCACCGACTCTTCACAGGTCTTATGGCGTACGTTGCGTCACCAGAATCTTCCGCCGGAAACGCCGATGGATAAGGCGGTCCGCGCAGCCGATCACAATCTGTCAATCCGGCATCAGGCGCGAATTATTGAGCTCGATTACAACTCCGACGATCCGGCATTGGCCGCCGAATTTCTGAATACGCTCATCAATGAACACATGCGGGAAGCGTCTAACCATGACGCCACTGCCGTAAAGCAGCTGAAAGAGTGGCTGGACAGAGAAACCACCGATCTGGGACAGAAGCTCGCCCGGTCCGAAGCGGAGATGCAGCACTACGCCCAAAACAGCGGACTGGTTCAAACAGATAGCCACGACACCGTAACTCAACAGCAGCTCCGGCTTCTGAGTGAGGAACTAGGTCGGGCCGAAGCAGATCGGATGATCAAACAATCGCGCAGCGCCGTAGCGGCCGCGGCTCCCGCGGAGGTGATGCCTCAGGTGGTCGACGACCCGGTCCTGAAGGAATATCAGACAAAGCTGACGGCCTTGAAACAGGAATCGCAGCGTCTTCAGTCGCTGTACCAGCCTGAAAGCTACAAGGTTCAGGAGGTGGAGAACCAGATCGCCGTCCTCGAAGGCGCCATCCGGAAAGAACTGACGGATGTCCGCAGCCGTTCGGATAACGAATATAAGGCCGCGCAGGCGAGAGAGGACATGCTTCAGTCGAAATTTGCGAATGAATCGCAGCATGTCTCCGCGCAGGAGGCAAAATTCATTCACTACGGGACCCTCCAGCAACAGCTGGAAACAACGCGCACGATGCATGCCGAACTGTTGGAGAAGGCGCAGCAGCTCGCGCTCACTTCGGCGGCCCCGAACACAGATGTGACACTTGTCAGTGCGGCGTCGGCTCCCACTCGCCCGTACAGTCCAAACTATCCGCTGAATCTTATCCTGGGACTTTTCACGGGTCTGATTGCGGGTCTTGTAACAGCAGTGTCGCGTGAGCAGGTGCGCCCCAGACTTCGGGCGCCCGGCGATTCGTCCATGTTGCTTCAGCTTCCCGAACTTGCTGCTATCCCATGCATCGACAGACGCCGTGGTGCGCAGTACCTGCTTCCACCTCCGCGCGCCAACAGGATGGAAGACCGTCTGGAACTGGCCGCCTGGAACGGTACGCCGGCTTTGCTCATCGAGTCTATTCACGATGCGCTGGCCTCCATAACTGCCAGTTGCGATCGCGGTTCTCGCGTCATTCTTTTCACCAGTCCGTCGCCCGGCGACGGAAAAACGACAATCACCGCCAACCTCGCCATCTCCCTCGCTCTCTGCCGTCGTAAGGTCCTGTTGATCGATGGCGATCTGCGGCGGCCGCGGCTGCACAAGGTATTCAATGTGCCGGTGGAGCCTGGACTGGCGGAGGCCCTGCGCGACATAACACCGCAGGAAAGCGGCGATTTCGGCAAGGTGAACGCCCTGCCGATTCCGAGCCTGTTTCTGATGACCAGCGGAAAGCTGACCGCTACTCACGCTCCATTGTTCGGCGGCAAGCGCCTCGCTCAGATTCTGGACCGCATGCGAACGCAGTACGACGTCATCCTCATTGATGCGCCCCCTGTTCTGCACGGCCCCGATGCACGCCTGCTGGGCCGGCTTGCAGATGCCGCCATCCTGATCACGCGGGCGCGCAAGACGTCCCATCAGGATGCAGTGGCCGCTGCCAGCAGACTGACCGCCGATGGAATTCCGCTGGCGGGCACCATCCTGAACGACTGGAACCCTCGCTCCGACAGCTCGGCATACAGCACCTATCTTCCAGTTGAAGCGGAAACGGAACCGGAGACAGAGACGGAGACGGAGAAGGCGCTGCAGTAGACAGATCTTCTGTACATTCCTGCAGCCCTGCACCATGAGGCCATTAACGCGATGAACGGAATGCCAATCCTGGCGCACGGTATTGCTCACTCCCGTCCTCTGGAATATGTGGGGGCCAGGCGAACATCCCTGACGCCGCTTGCCTGGCTGATGGGCTTCTATGTCTTCTTCTTTCCGATTCAGTTCGGCGCGGAGACAATCAATTTTGCGCCGTCTGACCTGTTTCTGGGATCAGCCGTGTTGTTCTGCGGGTTGCGCCTCAGATTGATCAGGGCGGCCTGGAGTTTCCTTCATCTGGCTCTGGTTCTTGTGTTCTTCTCTGCCGCGGGCATTTCCGTTTACCTTCACGGAGATTTATCTACCTATGTCATCGTCAAGATCGTCGGACTCCTGACGCTTCTGGCATCATATTTGTGCCTGACGAACGCGGCTGATCGCTGGGGGGAAATTGAGCGTCTCGCGCGCATCTTCATCGTCGCCACCAGCCTGCATTGCCTGATAGCGGTAGTGGCCCTGAAAACGGGCTTTTCTGCGAACTGGATGAATTACGGGAACCTGCGCGTTTCCGGAATGCTGCTCGACCCCAACGCCTTCGGCGGTCTGGTGTTGGTCGCGTTGCTGATCCAGATCGGGACCTATCTGGGCGGTCGGGTGGCGATACCCGGCGTGTGGGGCATAGCTGCAACACTGTCGCTCTCAGTGGGCCTTTTCCTGACTCTCTCGCGTTCCGCGTGGATTGGATTCTTCTTTGGTTTTATCCTGATCAGCATGCTTCGGCCGCGCGCCTGGGTAATCGGCGTGGTGTTCACAGCGGCACTGGCCGGTGGTACGTGGCTATGGATTGAGAGCCAGCAAAGCGCCAAAAACGAAATACTGCTCGAGCGGGAGAACACCGCGATGCAAAGGATCGATCAAATCCGACAGGCACTCCCTATGTTTGCCTCGCATCCGGTGTTGGGAATTGGAATGGGTGAATTCGATCTACGCAGCGATCCGGCCGGCTTTCATCCGATGATCATCCACAACACGACGGTCTGGATTTTAACTGAGTTCGGCCTGATAGGTCTCACCGTCTATCTCGCCTTCATGGGCTGGTTTTTCAGACGGGGCTGGATGGCTCTCAGACTGGCTGACGCGCGCAACAAGCCGCTGGTGATAGGTCTGTTGGGCGCGCACGCCGGAATGCTGGGGCTATCGACGGGCATTGAGGTTTTGTATCAGAGGCATTGGTGGCTGGTCATGGCACTTCTCGCGGCCTCCGCTGTATTAGCGTCGCGCGATGCGGCATTCAATCGGGATGCCGGGTTATGAGTGCCGCGGCCCCCGCCAATTCAATGCCATCCAAAACAAAACGGTCTTCCAGCGTCTTCTTCGGCATCTCCATACCGCACGGCGTCCTTTACAACATCTTTTCGCTGTACTGGATCTATTGTTCTACGTATTTGCTGGCGCTCATCACGGTCCGGTATCTCAGCCGCACACTCGGCCCCGCGGGATGGGGAATGCTGGCAGCCGTCCAGTCGTTCGGGGGATGCCTGCTGATTGCCGTTGAGTTTGGTTTCACATTCTCAGGCACGAAAGAAGTAGCACGCTCACGCAACGACCCAGGCACGCTGAAGAAGCTGATCTCGGCCGTACAAGGCGCCAAAATACTGCTCGCCGTACTCAGCTGCGGTGCAGCTCTGGCGGTGCAGCAGGCTTCACCGATTTTTCGGAACAACCCCGGTACATTTTGGTGGGGGATCGCGTGGGGCGTAGCACAGGGCGCCAATCTCATGTGGTTCTTTCAGGGCATCGAACGCATGCGACTCGTGGCCACGCTGGATTTCGCCGCTCGGGCAATCGCAGTGGCCGCTACCTTCGTTCTTGTTCAGGGTCCGGCCGATGCGTGGCGGGCGCTTGCGCTACAGGCGGCGGCTTCCTTTCTCTCCTTCCTGTTTTCGTTTGGGCTTGCCTGGAAAATCACCGGTTTTGAAATTCCGAAGCTTAGCGCAGTCATGGATGCGCTGCGAAACGGCGTCCGCACATTCATCCCCCGGAATGCCTCGGGCCTTTATACCGTCGGGAGTACATTCCTGCTTGGCTTTTTCGCGCGCCCCGAAATTGTGGGTTTTTATGCGGGCGCGGACAGAATCTCCCGTGCGCTGGTCGGCTTGCTCGCACCTGCCAGCGAGGCCGTCTTTCCGCGGATCAGCCATGTCGCCACTCAATCGCGGGACCGAACGCTGCGCCTGGCGCGGCTGAGCGCCGCAATCATGGCAACCGTGGGCGCGGCAATGGCGGGCGCCCAGTATCTGTTGGCGCCGCTCCTTGTTCATATGCTGCTGGGACCCGGTTACGACGCAGCCGTGCTGCCTCTCCGCATCCTCAGCGTTCTCCCGCCATTGATTGCGTTGCGCAATGTGTTGGCCATTCATTGGATGCTGCCGCTCGATCTGGAACGCGAATTGAATGCAGTGGTTGTGGCGTGCGGAGTTCTCAACGTAATCCTGGCGATCGTAGTTGCGCCGCACTATGGCGGAGTTGGGATGGCGTGGGTTGTGGTTGGGACGCAGGCATTCGCAAGTCTGGGAGCATGGCTCGTTTTGAAGTGGCTGAAGCTCGATCCATTCGGCAGCTCCTCCGGCGGTGCGGCGGCTGTCCGGGGAGTGCCGCCGATTCAGGCTGCACCATTCGCCAAATAGCAATATATCGGGGGATCTCTTGAAACTTCTCCACATCGTCGGTGAATCGAAATTCGGAGGCGGCTCCGTTGTCATCGTGGAACTCGCCCGCATGGCGCGCGATCTGGGCTGGGACGTAGAGGTCCTGACTACGGATTCGCAATTGATCGGAGTACTTGAAGAACAAGGCATCGGCGTCGTTTACCTGGATGCGATATGGCGCGACATCCGGCCGATGAAGGACCTGCGTGGCCTCTGGCGCCTTTATCGTTTTCTCCGCAGCAATCCATACACGCTGGTCCACACACATACTTCGAAGGCCGGTTTCGTGGGACGGCTGGCAGCCCGCATGGCGGGCATTCCCGTAATCGTCCATACAGTGCACGGGTTCGCTTTCCACGAGCAATCCCGACCGTTCGCGTTGCGTTCATACGCGAGGCTGGAACGCCTGGCCGCTCACTGGTGCCACCGCATCTTCACAGTGAGTGAATTCCACCGTCGCTGGGGTCTTGAGCTGGGAATCGGAAACGAACGCAAGATGGTCGCGATCGCGAACGGCATTTCCCCGGATCGTGTCATGCAGACTTGCAGCCGCGATGAGATTCGGACAAAGCTTGGAGCGAAGCCGGACGATTTCGTCGTACTGTCCATTGGACGCCTCGCGGATGGCAAAGGCCTGGACGATCTTCTCGCCGCCGCGGCCAGTGCGCGCAAAACAGTGGGGCATCTGAAAGTCTGGCTGGCCGGCACGGGTCCGCAGCAAACAGTTCTGGAGGAACTCGCCAAAGCTCCGCAACTGGAGCGGGCGGTTCAGTTTCTCGGCTTCCGCGACGACCCCGGCAATCTTCTCGCGGCCAGCGATCTGGTAGCGCTCCCCAGTCTGCGCGAAGGGCTCTCAATCGCGTTACTCGAAGCCATGGCAATGGAGAAGGCAATCGTCGCGACTACGATCGGCAGCAATCGGGAAGTGACCCGCGACGGAGAAGCGGCGCTTCTCGTAGCGCCGCGCGACCGCGACGCCCTGGCGGCGGCAATGGTCCGGCTCGCGGGCGATCCTCATTATGCGAAAGCACTGGGCGAGAAAGCCGGCTCGATTTACCGCTCCGGTTACACGAACCGCATCATGCTCGACCACTATCGCAGCGAATACGAAAAGGTTCTCTCGGAGAGTCTGCCAGTGGTTCCAGCGGATACTCACGATCCGTTTGGCAAGCGGGCGCTGGACATACTACTCTCCGGAACTGCGCTGCTGATCTTCAGCCCCGTGCTGGCGATTCTGGCTATCGCGGTCCGTATGAGTTCACCGGGGCCGGCGCTGTTTCGGCAGGAGCGCCTCGGGCGTAGTGGCCGACTCTTCACTCTCTACAAATTTCGGACAATGGCATGCGGCGCTCCCGATATCCGCAATGCGGACGGCTCCGCGTTTAGTTCCTCGGACGATCCCCGCGTGACACGTCTCGGAGCGTTCCTTCGCGCCTCCAGTCTCGACGAACTGCCGCAACTGTTCAACGTCTTCAAAGGCGATATGAGTCTGGTGGGCCCGCGGCCGGAACTGCCCGATCAAATCCGTTTCTATTCGGAAAGCGATAAGCGGCGTCTCTGCGTCCGCCCCGGGCTCACAGGCTTGGCGCAGATCAGTGGTCGGAATGAAATTCCCTGGGAGCGGCGGCGCCAGCTTGATGTCGAATATGTTGAGCGCCGCACATTACCTCTCGATGTGAGCCTGCTCTTTCAGACGGTCTCGTTCGTACTTCGCCGGCAGGGCATCAATACCAATCGCCAGAAGGAGTCCTCGTTATGACAGCGACAGTTGAGGCGAGCAGCACTGCATCCATGGAAGAAATGGAGCGTTTCCTGGCAGCCTATGGGCCAGAGGGAGCCACTCAGTGGCATTCGGCTTCCACTCCGGATAAAGTTGCAGCCCTGCTCGCGACGCAAAATCGAAGCCTCCTGAATCGTAAAGACACCGTGAAACTCGCATCCCACAGCGACTTTGGTCTGCGCGGAATTGCATGCTGGACGCCTCTTGCGTGGGATACCGAACAGTTTGGATTCCCTGCCGCGCGGCTCGATCTGCTTGCGGCCAGCGGCGAGTCTGAATCGGCTACTGTCATTAAGACCAACCTTGTCAAGCGTGCTGTAGAGGACTGGCGCGAGCGTGGCATTCGACACGTCACGGCTCGCGTAGCAGCGGCAGACACGACATCCATCGAGGCACTGCAACATAATTCCTTTGCATTGATTGACGGTATTCAGACATTTTCACTGCTGATGCCGCCGGCGCCTCATTTCCAAAAGCGGGAGAATCCCTTCACGCTGCGCTTGTTCCGCGAATCCGACCTGCCGCAGGTGCTTGAGATTGCACGAACTTCTTATGTGCACGACCGTTTTCATGCCGACAGCGCGCTCGATAAAGACACGGCGGATCGAATAAACGAAACCTGGGTTCGCAATAGTTGTTTGGGACAGATGGCCGATGCAGTGATAGTCGCGAGTGCCGGCGATACGCTCCTCGGCTACGTCACCTGCCGCATCGATAAAGAGGCCACCAGCGTGCTGGGAGTAGGTTGCGGCGAGATTGGAATGGTTGCCACGACTGCGAATTCCCGTAATGCGGGAGTCGCGTCCGCAGCAACCATCAGTGCTCTCGAATGGTTCGCAATGCAGGGGGTCCCATTCGTGGAAGTTGGAACGCAGTTTCGCAACATCGCCGCAGCCCGGCTTTATGAGCGTTGCGGATTTCGACTGGCCGCAGCCAGTCTTACGTGGCGAAAACTTGTGTGATGTTGCGAGTTGAATGAGGATATTGAACGGGAAACGACTATGACACGAACGGAATTCCTTCCATACGGCCTGCCGTCTATCGGCGAAGATGAGATCAACGAGGTAGTCGATAGCCTTCGCGGCGGCTGGCTCACTACGGGACCAAAGGTCAAACGTTTTGAGGATGAGTTCGCGAAGTACGTCGACGTTAGCCATGCAATAGCGGTCGGCTCATGCACTGCGGCCATTCATCTTTCGCTGATGGCTCTGGGAATCGGCCCCGGCGACGAAGTCATCGTGCCGACCATGACGTTCTGCGCGACCGCAAATGTCGTGATCCACACGGGTGCGAGACCTGTATTGGTGGATGTGAACGATCATTTGCAGATCGACCCGGCGGAGGTTGCGAAAGCCATTACACCGCGCACACGGGCCATCGTGCCTGTGCACTATGCGGGGATGGCATGCGATCTCGACGAGATCATCCGCGTGGCGGAACGTCATGGAATACCGGTAATCGAAGACGCCGCACATGCCGCAGGCACACGCTACCGCGGTCGCTTGATTGGCGGCCATGGGCTGGCCACCTGTTTCAGCTTCTACGCTACAAAGAATATGACGACGGGCGAGGGCGGCATGATCACGACAAACGACGCTGCGTTTGCCGACCATGTCCGGCGTCTGTCTCTGCATGGCATGAATCGCGATGCATGGAAGCGATACGGCGAAACCGGCTCCTGGTATTACGAAGTGACAGAGGCTGGGTTCAAATGCAACATGACCGACGTTCAGGCGGCCATCGGCATCCACCAGCTGCGGCGTCTGGAGTCGTTTAACTCGCGCCCTCGGGAAAACCCCGCGCGCGACACGGACGCGGTTAGTAAATTCCCAGAGCTGCGCCATCCCCAA